>JAQZBN010000058.1 GCA_029238935.1 Herbinix sp. | reverse complement strand
TGTATTAGAGTAAATCTCAGTGTCGAATACTAAGATATTAACATCCTGACCACTAGCGATAACATGATCTAAACCGCCGAAGCCGATATCATATGCCCAACCGTCTCCACCGAAGATCCATTGTGACTTCTTGGATAAGAATTCCTTATCTTTTAAGATATCCTTAGCAGCAGCAACATCACTAGCTTCTAATGCTCTTACTAATGCGCTGGTAGCACCGGAATTCTCACGACCATTTTCAAAAGTATCAATATATCTGGATGCTGCTGCTTTTACATCACCAGTTGCGGTTTCAGTAAGTGCTGCAACTTTATCTTTTAATCTGCTTCTTAAGGCTTGTTGAGCAAGGAGCATACCATAACCAAACTCTGCATTATCTTCAAATAAGGAGTTTGCCCATGCAGGACCTTGTCCCTTTTTATTTACAGTATAAGGTGTGGAAGGCATAGATCCACCCCAGATGGAAGAACAACCTGTAGCATTCGCAATGTACATTCTATCGCCAAATAACTGAGTAACTAATTTAGCGTATGGTGTCTCACCACAACCAGCACAAGCACCGGAGAATTCAAGTAAAGGCTGTTTGAACTGGCTGCCTTTTACTGTAACATCCTTGAACTTCTCTGCTACTTCAGGTTTTTCATCTAATGTAAATCCGTATTCAGCAATTTCCTGCTCATGTAACTGAGTCTCCAATGGAGTCATAAGAAGAGCTTTATTACCCTTCTTTCCAGGACATACATTAGCACAGGATCCACATCCGGTACAATCCAGTACAGATACTGTCATAGCAAATTCAAGACCTGCTACACCTGTGAAAGGAAGTGTCTTCATTCCTTCTGGAGCCTTAGCTTTTTCGTCAGCTGTCAAAGCAACTGGACGGATAACTGCATGAGGACATACATAGGAACAGAAGTTACATTGAATACAGTTTTCCGGATTCCATTCAGGAACATCAACCGCAATACCACGTTTCTCGTAAGCAGCTGATCCCTGAGGAAGTGTACCATCAGCCATATCAAGGAAAGTAGATACTGGTAATTTATTACCCTGTTGAGCATTAATTGGAGCTAAAATATTATTAATAAAGTCTACAACTTCTTTTCTTCCGCCTGAAACCTTAGGAAGGATATCTTCATCGGTTGCATTCTTCCATTCTTCCGGAACCTTAACTTCAACAACACCAGTAATACCACGGTCAATTGCTGCATGATTCATAGCAACAACTGCTTCACCCTTCTTACCATAAGAAGCGGTAGCTGCATCTTTCATGTATTTTACTGCTTCGTCTACCGGAATAATGTTAGCAAGGCTAAAGAATGCTGCCTGAAGGATCGTATTAATACGTCCACCAAGACCGATTTCTTTACCTATGCTGATACCATCAATGGTGTAGAACTTAATGTTATGTTCTGCTATGTAACGTTTTACTTGACCTGGTAAATGTTTCTCGATTTCTTCCATGGTCCAGCCACAGTTCAATAAGAAAGAACCGCCGTCCTTAAGTTCCTGAACCATATTATATTTTCTTACGTAGGAAGGATTATGACATGCTACAAAGTTTGCTTTGCTGATCAGGTAAGTTGATTTGATTTTCTTCTTACCGAATCTTAAGTGAGACATTGTAACACCGCCGGACTTCTTGGAATCATAATCAAAGTAAGCCTGAGCATATAAAGGTGTATGATCACCAATGATTTTAATGGAGTTCTTGTTAGCACCTACCGTACCATCTGCACCAAGACCCCAGAATTTGCAGCTGATTGTGCCTTCTGGTGTAGTGCTAGGATTTTCAGTTACTTCAAGAGAAAGATGTGTAACATCATCCACAATACCGATGGTGAACTTTTTCTTCTCTGTGTTCTTGAATACTGCAATAATTTGTCCAGGAGTTGTATCCTTAGAACCTAAACCATAACGGCCATTCAGGATAGGAGTCTTATCAAATTTAGTATCTTTTAAAGCTGCTACTACATCTAAGTAAAGTGGCTCGCCCTGTGCTCCTGGCTCTTTTGTTCTATCTAATACAGTAATGTTCTTAACTGTCTCAGGAATAGCGTCGATTAAGTGTTTTGCGCTGAAAGGACGATATAAACGAACTTTAACAACACCCACTTTATGACCCTGATCCAATAAATAATCTATTGTCTCTTCAATGGTATCGTTTACAGATCCCATAGCGATAACTACATGCTCAGCATCAGCTGCACCATAATAGTTGAATAACTTGTAATCTGTACCGATCTTTTCGTTTACCTTATTCATGTATTCTTCAACAATACCAGGTACCGCAGTGTAATAACCATTACTTGCTTCTCTTGCCTGGAAGAATACGTCAGGGTTCTGAGCAGAACCTCTTAAAACAGGATGCTCTGGATTCAGCGCACGGCGACGGTATGCATCAATTGCATCCATATCAGCCATATCTTTTAAATCATCATAATCCCAAGCTTCAATCTTTTGGATTTCGTGAGATGTTCTGAAACCATCAAAGAAATGTAAGAAAGGCACTCTGCCCTTGATTGCTGCCAAATGAGCAACTGCACCAAGATCCATAACCTCCTGAGGATTGCTGCTGCAAAGCATTGCAAAACCTGTTTGACGACATGCGTATACGTCGGAATGATCACCAAAGATAGATAATGCATGGCTAGCTAAAGCACGAGCTGATACGTTAAGAACGCCTGGTAATAACTCACCTGCAATCTTATACATATTAGGTATCATAAGCAATAGACCCTGTGATGCAGTAAATGTAGTTGTTAAAGCACCTGCTGCTAAGGAACCGTGAACGGTACCTGCTGCTCCTGCCTCTGATTGCATCTCAACTACCTTAACCTCGTGACCAAATATGTTTTTTCTGCCCTCCGTAGACCATTTATCGGTTACTTCGGCCATAACAGAGCTTGGTGTAATAGGATAGATTGCTGCAACATCAGTAAATGCATATGACACGTGAGCTGCTGCATTATTTCCATCCATAGTCTTCATTTTCCTTGCCATTGAAATGTCCTCCTTATAATATTAACCTGATGAGCATAAGGCAATATTCGAACAAGACGATCCCAAAGACGATTATAATACAAATTCTATATTATATGTATTGTTCGAACTAACCTTAACGCCCATAAAAAACCAAATTGAATTATCAACTTATGTTTTTATCTGTCGATTAAATATTATAGCATAATAATTTCAATATGGAAACAGTAAATATGTATAACATTACAAAAATTCTGTATGAAAAAGTTAGTTAAACTATATTAAGGAATTTCTTTTGTAGTTTCTACCAAAAAACACGCTAAATGTGAAAGGATTTATTACTTCTTGAATAAAAATAGACTTGATCCGATAATACCTCCTCCGGAGCTACTTGAGTTCTATTGATTTCTTTTACCATTTCAGTAAGTGATTCTTTTTTTATATTTTTCGTATATGGTACAAGGATAATTTCATGAATACTACTTGGGAGAATGTAAATATCAGATTTCATACGATCGGCAAAAGCATGAATAATGTTAGGATATAAGATGCAGGTAGCTCCATTAATTCCCTGCTGATTGGATAAAATAAACATATTCTGCGATGGTTTATCTTTATCTCTTTTTTCAAACAAACGATCTATCCAATCCTCCGGTAAATCCTCTTCGCCGTTGATATATTCATCATACAGCATACCCTTAATTACTTCGTCCATACTTCGAATCGATACTGGAAATAGTTTTCTGGTATTTTCTCCTGCCAATGAACTTATTTCATTGATATCTGTGTTCCATAATTGTAAATGCTCGTTTGTAATCCGTATGGTACCAATCCCATCTTCATCATTACGAACAAGACAATGGAAGGTAATTGCTAAGTCTAAGAATTTAATATGTGGTATTTGACTTAACATACTTTTATTCTTATCATAATTCACAAGTCGATAGATGATACAGGTTTTCATCTCTTGCAGGGAATAGGAGAAGCTGTCTTTTACAACGGTATCAGAACAGTTGTGATATACAAGATAGATACGATCGATAATCTCTTCCAAAGCTGTACCTTGCTGATAGCTGTTATAATATGAGTCAAGATAAATATTGGGAGCTATATTCTTACCTTCTTTTAATATAACTAAACTTTTGAATTCGAGGGCATTGTTTTTCATTACTTTTACAGTTTGAATCTCGTAATCTTCTCCCATTACTTCCCTCATTCTAAGCAAAACCTCCTGAATAAACGAATCATAATCCAGATCTTGCTCTCTAACTACTTGAAGCATTCGTATTTCCTCCTTATTAATTTTTCGTCTGATGTATCCTAACAATGTCTTTCCATTCAAATTCAGATTTATTCCTGAACAGCTATTAGTCAATTTGAAAGATTAAATTCGTCACGTAGGGGATTTTAGCAAAGAAATATTTCAGACATAATCAGAAATTATCATTATCGATTAAACTTATGGAATATATTGTAACAAAAAAGCTTGCCTATGGCAAGCTTTAATATTACAATTTTTTACATGAAAATATTATTTCTTTTTGTAACATTTATCCAAATGTAATTTGATGCGACAATATACAACATTATAAGATTACATAATATACCATTATTTTTACAATAATTAATGAAGACTATCTCGATATCTTCTATCATCTCTTCGAGCAGTAAGTGCTATCAACATTTGAGAAGGTGCATAGAAAGCCCACATTAATAACGCTGAAGCAGTAACCATTCCCTTCACAACACTTCCCTGTAAGTCGATATATCCGGATAAATTAAATATTCCAACATTTATATCGCAAAGCAAGAAAAGACACATACCAATTGCAAAAATCCAATTATCTTTTATTCTTGGTTGCTGCACCAGAAGTAGGATAGATGCAATCGTATTAATAATAATACCTGTAAAATAAAATACAGTAGCGATTAACAAAAGATCAACCTTACTATTTGAAATCGTAAGAATCGCAACTGTAATAATCGTAGTTGCAGCCTGAATTCCAAGCCTAAGAAGGATTGTTTTCCATAATGGAGTCTTTTCTCTTTTTAAACGATTTTGGTTTCTGCTGATATCCATACGAATACCATAACACAATTGTACAAGTATAAAAGTTAGTACTCCATAAAAGTAGTAATCCAGGATCAGAATAAACAAATCGGATACCACAGTAAAAAATAAGGCGGCTTGCAAGGATAGAAGCAAACCTCTTGACGTACTTTTACCGCACAGCAAGGAGTAGCCAAAACACAGAACAACCATCGTAAATTTAATATAATTATTTACATCACCATAGAGGCCAAGAAAATCCATCGTCAGAAAGGAACCATACAATACCAATTGTACGACCAGAAAAATAATTATCATTCTTTTCGTCCACGCATTCTGTTTCAACTTTGCTCCTCCTGATTTTTATGACCTTAACTAATTGGCGAGATTAGTTTCATCTTAAATTACGCTCTCTTCTGCAAAAACTGCACTGCTTGCTCCTTCGGCACTGGTTTACTATATAAAAATCCCTGAGCTTTGTCACAGTTTACTTCTTTTAAGAAAGATTCCTGTTCCATTTTTTCTACGCCTTCTGCTATAACATATAAGTCCAGATTTTGTGCCAAGGATATGATCGTCTGAACTATCTTTTGATCACTTCGGTCTTCCATTAGGGTATCCAAAAAGCATTTATCTATTTTAAGATTATTTACCGGTAATCTCTTCAGATAATTCATAGATGAATAGCCTGTTCCAAAATCATCCAAAGAAAAGCTCACACCAATTTTTTGCAACTCTTTTATAGTTGCTATGGTATACTCAATGTCTTCTAATGCTATTGTTTCTGTAATCTCAAGTTCCAGCTTATTCGGACTAATCCCTGTCTCTTCGATTACTTCATAGATTAGTTTAATCAAATCTTTATCTTTAAATTGTCTGACGGATAGATTTACTGCCATATGAATATCGGAATAACCGGCATCCTCCCAAGCCTTTAATTGTCTGCAGGCTGTTAACAGAACCCATTTTCCCATAGGTACAATAAGTCCAGTTTCTTCGGCTAAACTAATGAATTCATCCGGTGAAATTAATCCCCTTGTGGGATGATCCCATCTTATCAATGCTTCGAAACCAACAACCTTGCCAGATTCCAGATCCATTTGCGCCTGATAATAAAGCCTAAATTCTTCCTTTTCGATTGCTTTACGAAGTTCGGATTGAATTTCAATCTTCTCAGTCAATTTTACATTAAAAGAATGATCAAAATAACAATATGTATTCTTACCATTTGCTTTTGCAACATACATTGCTGAGTCAACATTCTTAATTAAGGTTTGTGAAGTCTTTCCATCTTTAGGTGCAACTGCAATCCCGATACTAACGGTCACAAAATATTCTTTTGTAGAAAGAACAAACGGAAAACTAAATACATTTCGTATCTTTTTTATTTTATCTTCATAAGAGGCTGTATCTGTAATATTCTGTGTTAAAACAATAAATTCATCGCCGCCAATTCTGGCAAGATAATCATTCTCATCAAGGACCTGTTTTAATCGATAGGTTACATCAATTAAAAGTTCATCCCCATAGGAATGACCTAAGGTATCATTAATATTTTTAAAATTATCAAGATCAATATCCATGATAGCAATGATTTCCTCGCTGCGCAATGTCAGCATAACACTGTCCAGCATCTCAGTAAATGCTACACGGTTGGGAAGTTCTGTCAGGTAATCATAATAAGCCAACCTTTTCATGTTTTCACGGTTTTTGATCAGCTCATCACATTTGTTTGATAACTCATGTAAGGAAGCTGCCGTGGAATCATATAAAGTTTCTAAATCTTTATGTTGTTCGTTTAACTTCTGAAATGCATGATTTATCCGTATCTCGTTCTTTCTTCTTTTTCTAAGTGCGATAAGTAAACATATCATAAAAAGAAGCATCACAACAAGTATTCCCGTCATGATTGTTCCGGTCGTGCTACTGATCATTTGCTCACCCATAAGCCCTCCAATACGTTCCCCATACGTATTTTCTTCTATTCGTATTTTGATGATAAATATTCATCTATTCCCTTAGCGGCAGCTTTACCTGCACCCATAGCCAGAATCACTGTAGCAGCACCGGTTACGGCATCACCACCGGCAAAAACACCTTCTTTCGAGGTCATACCTGTGTTCTCATCCGCAACTATACATTTATATTTGTTTGTATCCAGTCCCTTTGTAGTTGATGAAATCAATGGATTCGGACTCGTTCCAAGAGACATTATTATTGTATCAAGTTCTAATATAAATTCGGAATCCTTCTTCTCGATTGGTCTTCTTCTTCCTGATTCATCCGGTTCACCAAGTTCCATTTCTACACACCGCATTCCGGATACCCATCCATTCTCATTCACTAAAATCTCGGTTGGATTAGTTAAAAGTTTAAATATAATCCCTTCTTCTTTAGCATGATGTACTTCTTCTACTCTGGCAGGAAGTTCAGCTTCACTTCTTCGATAAACGATATATACGATAGCTCCTAGTCTAAGAGCAGTTCTTGCTGCATCCATTGCTACATTGCCACCCCCGACAACTGCAACTTTTTTGCCTGCAATAATCGGTGTATCGTAACTTTCATCAAAAGCCTTCATTAGATTATTTCTGGTTAAATATTCGTTCGCCGAGAATACACCATTGGCATTTTCACCTGGAATACCCATAAACTTTGGTAATCCTGCTCCTGATCCTACAAATACGGCTTCGAATCCTTCCTCTTCCATTAATTCATCTATCGTAACAGACTTACCAATAATTACATTAGTTTCAATCTTAACGCCAAGAGCCATTACATTCTCAATCTCTGCTCTGACAACAGTATCCTTGGGAAGACGAAACTCAGGAATACCATAAACCAATACACCACCAGGTTCATGTAACGCTTCAAAGATTGTTACATCATATCCCTTTTTCGCCAATTCACCTGCACAAGTGAGTCCTGCGGGACCGGATCCGATAACAGCAACCTTTCTTCCATTCTTTACCTCTGGTGCCTTAGGTGCTATCTTATGTTCTCTAGCCCAATCTGCTGCAAAACGTTCCAATTTACCAATGGATACAGCATCACCTTTAATCCCACGAATGCATCGTTCTTCACACTGAGATTCCTGTGGACAAACTCTACCACATACTGCCGGCAGTGCTGAATACTGACCAATCACTTGAAATGCATCTTCTATATTACCTGTTTCTATTTGTTTGATAAATCCAGGAATATCAATGGATACTGGACACCCTGCAACACATTTTGGATTCTTGCATTGCAAACAACGGGACGCTTCTGCCTTTGCTTCTTCTAAATCATATCCTAAGCATACTTCTTCAAAATTACCTGCACGTACCTTAGGATCCTGTTCTTTTACAGGAACTCTTTTTAATACATCCATTTTTATTCCTCCTATATAAAATCAATTCATCCAAATGTATTAATTATCGGAACAATCGCATTCAGGATGATGATGTGTATCGCCTTCTTTTGAACGTAAAACGGTTCGTCCTTCTTCTGATTTGTACATCTGAAGACGTTTCATTGCTTCATCAAAATTAACCAAGTGACCATCAAATTCAGGTCCATCCACACAGGCAAATTTTACTTCTTTACCGATCGTCAAACGGCATGCACCACACATACCAGTTCCATCTACCATAACCGGATTCATACTTACAATTGTTTTAATTCCTAATTCTTTTGTTAATAGACAAACAAATTTCATCATGATCATTGGACCGATTGCTATAACAAGATCATACTGCTTCCCTTGGTTATTCACAAGATCCTTTATACAATCATTTACATTACCTTTAAAGCCATAAGAACCATCATCCGTTGTTATGTAAACATTGGTTGCCAGTTCCTTCATTCTGTCTTCTAATATAATTAGGTCTTTATTTCTTGCACCAATAATGCAATCAACCGAATATCCGTTTTCCTTCATCCATTTTACTTGAGGGTATACCGGAGCAGCACCAACACCACCTGCTACAAAGAGAATATTTAATTTTGATAATTCCTCTCTATCCATATCAATTAATTCTGATTTATGGCCAAGGGGACCGGTAAAGTCACGGAATGCTTCTCCCTCTTCGTATTCCGCCATCAATTTCGTTGATGAGCCAATCGCTTGAAATACGATGGTAACTGTTCCTGCTTCTCTATCATAATCACATATGGTTAAGGGAATTCTCTCCCCCTTCTCGTCCATCTTTACTATGACAAATTGACCAGGATAACAGGCTTTCGCTACTCTGGGAGCCAATATATCCATGAGATATATTGAATTTGCCAAGCTTTCTTTTTTCATTATTTTGTATATATAGCTCTCAGCCATTTCCATTAACCTCGCTTTTCTTCTTTTATTTATTATGAACCGGATGATTATGAATCCATATCGCCGTTATAATATGACTAATTTCTTCAGTTTACTAATGTATTTAAAGTTCACTGATGTTAATTATAAGATAGATATATTAAAAAATCTAGTGCCTTTTTTATATACATCACATTTTAATGCATAATCAATCAATCTTATCAAAGGATTTCATGCATATTCCATAAGAAGTTGTGCATTTACATGAATATCCCATAAAAAAAGAACAGATCTTCACTGATTTATCAATGAAACTCTGTTCTTCTCCAAAATTTATTTACTATTTTGCATTTTTCTTATTTTATCTTTAAATATCTTGCCGTTTCTGACTTCTACGGTGGGATCGGCACCTCCACGACCCATTCTGTCACACCAGCTTAGAAGTGATATTTCATGAACATTTACTTCTTTTATCATTTCTCTTGGCTCCCCATAAGGAAGATCGTTAACGACAAATAATATTTGCATATGCCAACGTACTAATGCACATACTTTTATGATAAACTCCTGATCACTGGTATAATACATTAAAAATTCTTTGCTTAATTCTGCTCCTACTTTTTCATGATCATAGGAAGTAATCTTACCTTTTCTCACTTTTGTTGTAGGTGGCTTACCAATATCATGAAGTAATGCTGCCCACATAAAAGCCTGATAATCCTTACTTTGATTTCTCACCTTAGCAGCTTCATCCACTACCATCATTGTATGATTCCAAACGCTGCCTTCAGGGTGATATTTCTTTGATTGCTCTGTATCTTTCATTTTTAACAATAAATTTAACGGATATTCTGAAAACAATTCTTTCTCTGACATTCTGTTTAAATATTCCGATGGTACCTCATCCTGGGTTAAATGAATCATCATTTCTAGAAATACTTCTTGTTTTGTCATTATTACAGACTGACTCATTTACCGTCGTAAATCGGACCAGCTTTTCTGTTACCGGTCTTTGCCTTTCCTTGTAATTCAGGAACGGGAGGTACATCATTTTTCGGAATATTCATTTTTTGTCTACCTTCCGTTCCGTGTGGTTCCTTCGGATCGGGTCTTCTCATTCCAGCTTTCGCCATACAATTCCCTCCTTACCTTAAACATCATTGTGTTCTATTGATTTACGTTTGGCATTTTTATTTTTATTCTGATTTTCCTTCGTTATCGGAGTCTGCCCATTGGCTTTCTCCATTCTTGCTCTTTTATTATCTGGTTGACTGTCCTTTGGCATATCTGAAACCTCCTCTTAATATCGTTTGCGGTTCAAGAATAGTATGTGCAGTCAAATATCTGATATCCGAGAAAACAGTATGGTCCATCATATCCCATGGATATATCAGTTTAATAATTTATAAATATACAATTATGATAAGCAAATAAAGAAATTCTTATATTACCGGAGGATTTTCTAATTGTGATAGATAATGATTGGAAAATCGTCTATCTGTAGAAATATCCTTCCCAAGCCAAGATGGTGGAGTAAAATTATCAGCATCTAAAACATTTGGAAATTCAACTTCTGCAAAGACTAATCCTTTTAATCTACCTTCAAATATGTCTAGTTCTACCGTTAATCCACTTTCTAGAGGGATTAAATACCTGGTTTTGCATACCATATTACCATCCGTTTTTTGCTTTAAATCATAGTATGCTTCTTCCGTCAATGGTAATTCTACTTCATGATTAACTATTGCACTCTTACCTTCTCTTTTTTCAATACCTTTTTTCGATTTATACGTTAAATAAAAGATATCATTACTTTTCCGTATTCGTAATATGGGATTATGACACAAATAACCTTGTTCAATTTTTTTACATTCATATTGCTCTAAATTTCCGGGAAGTATATTAACAGCAAATTTACGTTCAATTTCCATTGAAAAATCCTTCTTTCATTTTATATTTATATACGTTTCTATCTTTTATTTTAATCTTATGATTCTTATCTTTATCGTTTTTATCTTAACGTTTTAATCTTTTCGTTTATATCTTTTCATTTATATCTTTCCTGTTTTTACAACAAATGCATAGGAAATAACTTTTTGCTTATACTATGCCTATGAAAAAAAACTTTATGAATAATTTTATCTTATGTGGCTTTTGTGGTTGGTGTATGGAGTGCTTCTGGACCGGTCTAAATTCCATCATCAAACATAAAGACAAATCACTTCTTTGCCGTACCTCTGTATGGATGTTTCCTATTTATGGTCTTGCAGCCTGCTTGACCCCGATCTGTAGGAAACTGGAACGTAGGAATGCTCTCCTTCGGGGAGGTGTCTATGCATTATTGATTTATCTTACAGAATATATCACAGGTATTATTCTGAAAAAACATGGAGCATGTCCTTGGGATTACAGTAAAGCAAAGTTGAATATTAAAGGTGTCATTCGCCTTGATTACGCCCCTGCTTGGTTTTTAACAGGCTTATTTTTTGAAAAATTATTGAAACGAATTTAGCGGAGTATATCTTCCGCTATTCGTTTTGTGAAATAAGCTTAATAATATAATCGCTGAATTAATATCTCTGAGTCTAATTTGCGTATGGTTGAATTGCTTATGATCTAATTTCCTTATAGTATATCAGAATTATCTGGTTTTCTGCAAATAATTCTATAGTTATTTTATTAGTATAATCAAATGAAAGAAAATAACACCTTCGTAAAGTTCTTCGAATAAAACTCCCAGCATTTTTAACATAATAATTGTATGCGCTTTCATTAAGTGTTACTTCTTCTTGTAGAATATACATAGTATAACGGAATTATCACTCTCAAAGGTTTTTTATTATAGAAATATGATTGTATATTGCTCCTGTATTTGCTAAAATAAAGACGTACGAAAGAATATTGGAGGAAATTGTATTGTTAAAAGCAGTTATATTTGATATGGATGGAGTCATTATCGATAGTGAACCCATGCATGCAAGAGCTAACTTACTAGCTCTTCAATCATACCAGGTCATCTTACCTGAACATTATTGCAATCGCTTTATCGGTTCCACTACTTATTATATGTATCAGACTTTAATCAAAGAATTTCATATAAATGCTTCTCCGGAAGAGCTCCTAAATGAATTCAACCGAATGAATGACATGATTCTGGCAAAGGAAGGTTATACTCCGATACCTGATGTGATTGATTTAATACAGAATTTAAATCAAAATGGAGTTCGACTGGCAATTGCCTCTTCATCCCCTTTAGAAACAATTGAAGATGTATTAGATTCACTTCACATAAGGGAATATTTTCAGACATATGTCTCCGGAATGCAAGTACCAAATCCTAAACCAGCTCCCGATATCTTTCTGAAAGCTGCAGAGCAACTAGAGGTTGATCCTTGCGAATGTATTGTCATAGAAGATTCTATGAACGGTGTTAACGCTGCTTACTTAGCGGGTATTCCTAGCATTGGTTTTATTAATCCAAACTCCGGAAATCAGGACTTAACCAAATCAGCAATTCTTGTTGAAGGCTTTGATGAAGTTGATTATAATTTTATCCATAAAGTGTATCAAAGAGCAAATCAATTGCCGGTCACGATTGCAATAACAGATCGTCTCATCATCCGTGAACTATCAACAGAAGATTTTGATCGCTTTTATCAGATGAATCAAACCCCAGAGATAATGAGTTATATTTCTGATTTTTCCGAAGATTATGCTTCGGAAAGGGAGAAATTTTTAGCTTATCTTAAAAACAGTTACCCTTTTTATGATTATGGTATATGGGGTGTCTATTTGAAGGATACGAACGAACTTATTGGTAGATGTGGGATTGAAGCAAAAACAAATGATGGTAATTTTTCCATTGAGCTTGGTTATATCATCGATCCCGCTTATCATCGTCGCGGATATGGTTATGAAAGTGCAATGGCAGTTATTGATTATTCCTTTTCAAACCTAGGTATTGATCGTCTTTATGCAGTAGTAGCTTCCATGAACTCCGCTTCAATCGGATTAATCCAAAAGCTCGGATTCTATAAAGATACCTTGTTTACAAGAGGTAATCAACTCATGATAAGATATTATTTAGAAAAGGATACATTTTTAGGATCAGTGCAAAAATAAATTAATTTTTATCATTATATTTCCAAAAATTATAGTATAGAAACGAAAGGCATGGCGGTTATATGGAAACGAAACGTAATACAAAACAAAAACAAATCATATTGACTTTGTTGAAAGAAGCAGATAAACCCATGTCAATTAATGAAATCTATACACAAGTAGTAAGTCAACTTCCAAAAATTGCAAAATCTACGATATACCGAAATATTGATTCGTTATTGCAACAAAATTTAATAGATAAGTATCATCTAAATGATAGTGAAGTATTCTATCGCATTAAAGAAAATAGTATGGAACATAAACATTTCGTGATATGTAATGAATGTAAAAAAATGTTTGATTTACCTCTTTGTCCCATACATGAAATTGAACATGCTATGGAACAGGAAGGTTTTATTGTAGAAGAGCATCAAATCCAAATATCCGGTATCTGTAAGAATTGCGCTAAAAATAAATAGTTATAAAAAGACAGGGGATAATTAACTTTCCCTGTCTTTATCATATCCTTTATATAATCTTGATTAGTCTGTACCGCCACCGGTTGTAGAATTACCAGTTCCTGTGCCTGTACCAGTTCCTGTACCTGTTCCTGTACCAGTTCCTGTACCACCATTGGTTGTTCCACCAGTTGTTCCTCCAGTAGTTCCTCCAGTTGTACCATTATTGGTACCTCCAGTAGTTCCACCATTGGTTGTAGTTCCGCCATTGGTTGTTCCACCGGTAGTTCCGCCATTGGTTGTTCCACCGGTAGTTCCACCATTGTTAGTTCCGCCATTTGTTCCACCATTTGTGATATCATCGTCAATGTCATCTTCAATATCATCAAGTGTGTTATCATCGTCACCTTCAGTTGCAGAATTATTCGTATCATCACCTGCAGTACATCCACTAAAAGCAACTAATGAGAGGCAACATAATGCCAAAAATAGTCCTAATTTTTTTCTCATGGAATTACTCCTCCTATTAATTTTTCATTTTACTTGGTTAGTATTACACGAAATCACTCAATTATACAAAGATAAAAAGTCATCGAAACACCATAAAACTCTTGAAAATACGCTGGTTTTTTTGATTTTTATATATGAGATAAAATAACGAAACCAAGGAAAAATTAAGTAAGGATACAAATCATATAAACTTTTAATAATTTATGATTATAAATAAAATCGATTAATATAATTTCGAAGTATATTTTAGCTTCAATTTTTAATTTTTGAACTTGCTTATTACATAATTTTGAATTTTTAATTTCTATATTTAGAGGTTGTTTTATTTTTTGAATTTGCTTATTTCGTTATCTTTTTTTGATTTTGCATGTTTCTTTTTTGATTTTGTCTGTTTCTTATTTTGAATTTGTCTGCTTCCTATTTAATTTTTCATTTCTTACTTGAATTTTTCTTAATTTAGAAATTTTTTAATTAATAGTTGTTAGCTAAGTTTCAAGTATTTATTTATACTCTATTATTTATTGCTTAAATTCTGTCATATCATCTCGAAATCTTAAGGGAAGCATGTTTCGTTGAAGCTTTTTGTTCGTTCTCTCCTTAATGGCGATATGTTGAAAAAAGGTTTTCCAAAGCTTCTCGTACTCATCCTCGGTGGTAATAGTTACTTTTAATCGATCCAAATCACCCTCATTCACATCAGTCATAATCCACGGTCTGCCAGGCGCATGTAATACTGCTTTCTTACGTATTTCGTCAAATATAATAAAGGTTTCTTCCGGTAAACGATCTGAAAAATGAGGTGCTATTAAAGTCAACACATTATTCTTTGGATGAATGTTTGCAAGTAAAATTCCGTTATCCAATTCTGTAAATCTTACAAATCCCAGCAGATGATGTGCTTCATAGCCGACATATCGATTTAACTGATATACCTTTGAGACAACTTCATCACTGACATGTTCCATGATGGAAGGACCAAAATGAAACCCAAGAATCATAAATCGATAAATTAAGTCGGCCTTTCCCGTATGATTTGAAAGGGCAACCCTGCATAACATCTCATAGGCTTCTCCTTTTATCTTTTCCTTTACTGACTTTGCTACCTTAGCCGATAATTCTTCGTTCGTTTCTACCGTAATATATTCGGAAAAAAGCTCTATATTATAGGTTTGCTCTAAACTTTTTTCTTGAATTTTTATATTATTATGTCCATATCTTGAACTCCAAGCCTCATATATTCCGGAAAATATCCCATCTATGCTGTCCTCACAAAGATAAATTCTCACTTGATCGTTCATTACTACCTCCCCATACTTTGGATGATCGGTATGTCCTTATGGTTTGAGGTAAAATTTGCAACGTCAAATAATGATAACTGTTGATATGTTATATTATTGTCGATACCAAAAGGCAGTTTCTCCTTTAATCCTACTAATTGTCTGGTTATAAAATTCTCTTCTATATTAATCGGATACATCATCTTTCCCTTACAGTTTTCTCGCCATTATGATACGGTTGGCTGAATTCAGACCAATGCCCGGAACTCTAAGTAAGGTGGCCTGATCTGCTTTATTCACTTCCACCGGAAATAATTCGAGATGTCTTAAAGCCCAATCGCACTTTGGATCTAAAAGGACATTGAAATTACTATGTTTCTCATCGAGCAGTTCCGCAGTTTGAAACCCATAAAAGCGTAAGAGCCAGTCTGCTTGATATAGGCGATGTTCACGAAGTAGTGGTGGTCCATCCGTAGTAGCCGGGAGTCTACTATCTTGATTAACATTCATAAAGGCTGAATAAAATACTCTCTTCAGTGAGAATCCCTGATAGAGTGATTCTGCAACAGACATAATTTGATAATCTGATTCATTGGTCGCCCCGATGATCATCTGAGTACTTTGACCGGCAGGTACAAAGCTCCGTTTGATCTTAGGACTTTTCTGATAAATAAGAGCTCCCGAATTGGCAGTCATAATCTCATTGTAATCCTTTTGGTCAGGAAGTAATAATTTTCCTGCTTCGCTAATGGACTTATTCGGTAGAGCAAGGTGCTGCTTGTCCATTTCCCTACGAAGTTGGATTTGTCTGATTGGTTTTAGTATATTTTTTCGATTCTTATGGGGAGCCAGGTTCTTTAAACCATCTGCCGTCGGCAGTTCTAGATTAACGCTCATACGATCGGCATACCAGCCCATCATCTCGATTAATACCGGATCCGTACCTGGTATCGCTTTACAATGGATATAACCGTTAAATTGATGAACTTCTCGTAATAATTTTATGGTCTGAAAGATCAATTCCATAGTATAGTTTGGACTATTTATAATACCGGAACTTAAGAAAAGACCTTCGATATAATTTCTCCGATAAAATTCCATCGTCAGTTCACATACTTCCTCTGGTGTAAACGTAGCTCGAACAACATCATTGGAGGATCGGTTTACACAGTATTTGCAATCAAAAATGCATTCATTGGTAAATAGTATCTTTAATAGAGAGATGCATCTACCATCTGCAGAGAAGCTATGACAGATGCCACATGCAACGCTGTTTCCCATACCGGTTTGATTCCCTTTACGATCCACACCGCTGGAGGTACATGCCACATCATATTTCGCTGCATCCGATAAAATCTCTAGTTTTCTTTGAATCGACATGTTTTCTTGAAAAATCATACTGTATTCTCCCATATTTGCAAACATTTGTTCTTAATAAAGTAATTCTACCATGTTTTAGGAATACCGTCAACACTTTCAAACATTTGTTCTTATTTTGTACATTTCATGGGATATCATTCACTCCATTGATTTACATAATTTATGAATAATAAAGTGCCAGATAACTTCGGATTTTCCACACTAACAACACTACCGCTCTCATCGCTATGCCATTACATGCTTCTCCTACTTTCTGACACCTTTTCATTTTTCCTATATTTGCTTATGTTATAATTTATACATAAGATTTTCTTATTATATTATTCTAAAAATTCATATAATACTTTTCATATTATACTTTTCTTATTTTGATATTTTTCTTAATTTGTCTGCTGCCTTTTTCTCTTATTTACAACCAGTGATACTGAGAGAATCGCTGCTCCAAACCCTAGTTCAATGATCATAAATCCAAAGATCTGCGATATATCCTTCCAATTATAATTAGTTAACTCTGAAATATCATTATTTGCACGAACGAACCAATAGGAAGGTAAGAAACTGGCCACTTTTAACACCGGTGCTCCTAAAAATTCCTGTGGTACAAAAACACCACTAATGAAAGCAAAGCCAAGCGAAAATGAAGTTGCTATCGCCTGAACAGACTTTTTGCTCTTTACCGTTATTCCAATCAGATAGCTGATGCTTAATGCGGCTATAGCAAATGCAACAGCGTTTAGCCAGTATAATATTGTATTCGCATTGATACTTCTGTATGAATTGCTGATATAACCCACTGCGATAAAGACTCCCAGGTAAATCATAACAAATACTAAGTTTGATAAAATCAACTCAAAATTCATTCTACGATTACTTATCGGAGTTACGATTTGCCTTCTTCTGATATCAATATTATGGAAGGTAATCATAACAGTACTGACACCAATGATAAAAGAAGCGATAAGAACATAAGCAGAATAATTAAAGTAGTTCTTATTATAAAGCTCCCTCTTGATGTCATTGTCTTTCTCTTCCTGTTCAATTTTTGCAACGGTATCTTGTATCATGTTTTTATTCACATAGTTATTTATTTCCTCCTCTGTCATTCCAGGATGATACTTTATATAAATTCTTGCAGTATTTAGATAATTATTGATGGCATTATCAACAGAGATCGCTTCGATTGAATCTGGAGCAATCTGTTCTGTTAAATTTGCATCAAGACCTTTTATAAAGTTTTCGGTAAACTGTTTTGGAATTGTAAGGATATAACTTACCTGACGAAAGAATAGTGCATCACTTCTCGCTTCTTCATTATCTGGTAGATCAACAAAGGTTACATATTGTTCCATATAACTTAACAATCCTTTGATAAACTCACTATCTCCATCGTGGTTTACCAATACCACCGAAACCTTCTTCATTGTAAATTCCTCGGTATTGTCTGCTATAAGATAGTGTGTAGACAGCAAAGTTATAGTAATAAAAATTACACAATAGATTATGATGGCAGTTAACTGCTTTTTTAATATTTTAAAGTAAATCTTAAATACTTGCATAATTCTTCCTCCGAATTCCCAGATATGATAAAACGATAAAGATTATCGATATTAGGATAAGCAAACTGATATTTAATGCGAAACGGCGATACGTGTCATAATAATACAAGCTGTATAAGGCATCTGTTATTAAGTTCACCGGGTTAATGTAACCTAATATAGGAACATAAGTGGAGATAATATATTTTACATTACTGATCATTAAGCCGGACAAGCAAGACCCCCCTAGTACAATTGCTGTTAAGATGGAATCTTTTACTTCCCTCTTTTGTTTTAGCCATACACCGACCGTAGCTCCTAAGGAAAGTCCTGCAACAGATCCAAAGAAACAAGTAATAAATACACCTAAAGTACTATTTGCAAACTCAACATGTAAAATAAAATTAAGATAGCTAAAAAGTACAACTAAACTTCCACAGTGAACAGTAAAAGCAGCAGTAATATTAATTAAGAATAACTTCATCTTCCGAACAGGTGATACATTAATTCTGGCTCCACAGGTTGATTGATCCGCTTGTATTCCTATCACCTCATCGAGTCCCCAGTTTGCTGCAAATATACATGTAAATGCAATAAGTGAATAGAAATATATTAGAATTGGATCAGGATTTTTCTGATCTTTTTCTTCAAATACGTAGGATTTATGTTCCATTACATCGTCAAGTAACCCTTCCTGTATCGCTTTGGGATTTAGTTCCAGCACTTTTTGAACAGTTACGGTAATTTGTCTGTAATTATCTAAGAAAGCTTTTATTATTGTTTCATTGAGACCATTCTCTTTTACATGTAGAACCGGTTCCATGCTTCCTACAATATATCCGTCAATCTTTTTATCAATGAGAAGCGTTTCAGCTTCTTCCTTGTTACAATACGTGATAGAGAACATTGGAACCTTCTCAGAAAAACTGGCTGTTTCCATTGCTTCCTGTAATGGATCAGTCACTGCACCTTCATTGTCATAGGCTATCTTAATCGTTGAGTAAGATTCTGCTTTCCCAATGTAAGAAAATGCAAAGGAAAAGCACGTTGCCAAAAGAATTGGGAACATATAGCACCAGAACATATTCTCTTTATTACGTATTAAACTTTTCAACCTAGCTTTATATAAGTAAAAACCCATATCGTTTTCCTCCATTTCCCCAATTATTAATCTCGTAACTCTTTTCCTGTTATCTCAAGGAAAACATCATTTAAGGTAGGTAATTCTGTTAAAACCTTGCCAAACTTGATATCCTGATCATTAAAAAATTGAAGAACCTGAACCAGATTATTTTTTCCTCTTCCTGATTTAATCTCTAAGGTATTCTCATGATGTTCCACTGAGTATATATTAGGTAGTTTCCGTAAGTCGCTTACTTGCTTCTCATTCATCTGAAATACTTCCATTGTTATCTTCTCACCGATGGAAATCATTGATTTTAACTCTTCTTTGGTTCCCTTTGCTAAAACTCTTCCTTTATCAATGATTGCTATATTCGTACAAATCTGCTCTACTTCCTCCATATAATGGGAGGTATAGATGATCGTCGCTCCTTCGGCATTTAACTTTTTGATCCCTTCCAAAATTTTATTACGACTCTGGGGATCAACTGCAACAGTAGGTTCATCCAAAATAATTAATTTTGGCTTATGTGCAATTCCACAAGCGATATTCAGTCTTCTAAGAAGTCCCCCGCTTAATTTTTTCGGATAAAAATTCGTATAGTCTTCCAGCGACACAAATTGTATTGCTTCCTGAGTCAGACGTTTTACCTCCGCTTTGTTCTTAATATATAAACTACAAAAATAATAAATATTTTCATATACGGTAAGCTCTTCAAATACTGCCACGTTCTGCAAGATAATGCCGATATCTTTTTTTATGTCATATGCGTTCGGATGCATAGGGCGATCAAATAGCTCTATGGTACCTTTGTCATACTTAAGCAGTGCTAACATGCAATTGATTGCTGTTGTTTTTCCGGAACCGTTAGGACCCAGAAGACCAAAGATTTCCCCCTCAGCAACCTCTAGGTTTAAATAATCCAGTGCAACTAATTTATCGTATCTTTTTACCAATCCATCTACTTTAACTATCATAATTTACTTTCCTTTCCTTTTTTCATCACTTTTGATCTTAATACTACTATAGTAAAAACCGAGTATCCTTCACAGTGCAGCCCGTCATGAACATAAATGACAAATGTCATTCTTTGATTACTTGTCACGTACAAATGTCATTAGATATATGTCCTTCACCGAATAGTTGACATCTAATAGTCTTTGGACAAATACCATTCAATCAAACTTTACGCGAACACATGCCAACAAGCAATTATAATCCATTGAAAGATTGATATTTGATATTTGTCTTTAAAGAAATGTCTTTGATTTAATATTATTAAATAAGAAGTCCCCCTCCTCTTTAGGTATCAATTGTTATCCATCTATCATTATCCTCAATCAATTGTCTGTTGATAGCTTCGTAATTTACAAAGTATTAAAATAGTAGGACTTCATACAAAAAGAGAGTGCTACAGCAACCTAAAGCATATTCTGCCTTTGCTGTTACACTCTCTTTTCCGTTCTGCGTTTCAATATTATTTAATTAACTTAGAAATTGTTTTAAAAACTTCCGTACCTGCAACTCTTGTCAGTTCCATCAGGATAGATTCATAGGAAGCAAGGAGAATCCCTTCTGCCATTGCTCTTTTTATTGCTGTAGCTTTGTCCTGTTCTTTTCTGGAACCAATGCAATTCTCTACTAAAATCACATGATATCCCTTAGCGATTAAATCAATTGCTGTTTGAAGAACACAGATATGAGCCTCAATTCCGCAAAGAATAATAATTTTCTTGCCGGATTCCTCAATCTTCTTTAGAATTTCTTCATTTTCAGCACAGCTAAAGCTTAATTTATCATAATAGGAAAAATCCTCACCAATCGTTTCTATCAGCTCCGGAATTGTCATCCCCAAGCCCTTCGTATATTGCTGTGTCACAAGCATTGGAACATCCAATACTTGAAAGCCCTTTATTAATATTTCCGTATTATGAAGAAGTTCATCTGCCCCATTCATTGCAGGCATTAAACGCTCTTGAAAATCAATTATCAATGCCAGGGTATCTTCTCTTTCTATTCTCATGGTATTCTCTCCTTGCTTTTCATTCAACATAAGTCGATCTATTATACCATTCCCCCACCTTCCTTACAAGGAGCTAAAATATATTTGACAGAAAATAGCTAACATGTAATACTTTAGTAAGAGCGTTTGAAAGGGAGATTTTATGTTTGAAATCATTGATAAAATACTATTATTTCTGTGTTGCATGACCTTATACTTGCTGCATTTTGATATTTACTATGCGATTATTCCTATGCTGATCGTAGTATTATACAGTAGTCTTTTCGTATATTTTGATCACTTAAAAATAAAAGTGATAGGTACCATATTATTCTTTCTCTTATGTACCTTCTTTCCGAACTTTTTTCTATTTCTGCCCTTAATTCTCTACGACATTCTAACAACAAAGTATCAATACTATGGACTACTTGCTCTATTACTTCCAATTATCAATACTATGGAGAATTCACAAACCTTAATTTCATTCACTTCTGTGTTTTTTGTAATAGCTTATCTCTTAAAATATAAAACAGTTCAACTGTATCATCTGAAAACAGACTACAATGAACTACGGGATACTACTGCTGAATTTTCAATGCTTTTAGAAGAAAAGAATCAAAGTCTCATAAAAAACCAGGATTATGAAATCAATATGGCTACTTTAAATGAACGAAATCGTATCTCAAAAGAAATTCATGATAATATCGGCCATCTTCTCTCTCGTTCCTTACTCCAAATTGGAGCTTTACTTACAATAACTAGAGAAGAAGGTACAAAGGAAGGACTACTTTTATTAAAAGAATCCTTATCCGGCGGAATGGATCAAATAAGAAACACCATTCATCACATGTACGACGAATCCATTGATCTTTACGCACAAGTCAATCAATTGATTGGTGACTTTACCTTTTGTCCAGCAAATCTTGATTATGATATCAGAACAAATCCTCCTATATTATTGAAATATTCCTTTGTTGCAATCATAAAAGAAGCTTTGGCAAATATTATGAAGCATTCCAATGCTTCAAAAGTATCTGTCATGGTACGGGAACATCCGGGTATGTATCAGCTTGTAATTAAGGATAATGGTACTTTGTCAGAAGATAAGATATTAAAGCTACAGCGTAATACCGAGAATAAAGAATTTTCGGATGGAATGGGACTTCGTAATATCTCAGACCGCGTGAAAGGCCTTCGGGGAAATCTGAATATCTCCGTGGAACATGGTTTTCAGATATTTATTACCATACCAAAATAATTGATCTATCCTATTAAAGTGATAATACTCCATTTACCTAATATATATCGTTATTTAAAGATCTGAGTATGAAGGATTTATTATTAACGATTTACTACAGCAATTTACCAATAACTACTTACGAACATCTATGCACGAAATCATTTTTGTATCACATTAACTATTTATCTATATTTTATTACACACATCATAGAGGTTTTCACCTATTTAAATTTTAGAGACATAAGGCAAGATATGGGGGTATATCAATGAAAATATTATTAATCGATGATGATAAATTAGTTTGTTCTTCCCTACAAATCATCCTATCTGCTGACCCTGAGTTAACGGTAATCGGGAAAGGCTTTAACGGGTTGGAGGCTATCCAGCAGTATCAGAAACTAAGACCTGATGTTTTACTGATGGATATTCGTATGGAGGAAATGAGCGGTCTGGAAGCCGGGGAACAGATTCTTGCTAAGTATCCCGAGGCAAAGATCTTATACCTAACCACCTTCTTGGATGATGACTATATCATTAAAGCTTTGTCCATTGGAGCGAAAGGTTATATGCTCAAGCAGAATTATGACAGCATCATCCCATCGGTAAAAGCAGTATATTTAGGCCAGAATGTTTATGGAAATGAAATTATTACAAAGCTTCCCGGCCTGATTGGAAAAGCTTATGAGGAAAAGGCTCTGAATAAATATGGAATTACAGAGAAGGAGCTTGAGATAATAACGAAAATTGCAGACGGTTGCTCCAACAAAGAAATCTCCGATCAGCTCTTTCTTAGTGAAGGAACCATCCGCAATAATATAAGTACTATTTTAGACAAGTTAAATTTAAGAGATCGTACTCAGCTGGCAATCTTCTATTATAAGAACATCCACTGAGAACTATGAAACATGATTAACAGCCACTAGCTAATTATCCGTTGGCACTGATGTAGCGTTTCATCCCTTTTTTCCAAAGGATTCGAGAGAACAGAAATACTGCAACCGGAAATACAATTCCCCAAACTAATTCTAATCCGGATAATTTACCGAGAACAGCCATCCCCTGCCAGTTGGTGACTAAAAATATTGGAATTACAAAGGTTCCGATCCGCTTGATCGCCTTAGGATATAACTCCATGGGCATATTATTATAATCCCAAAGAGCTGCATACATATTATATACCGCATGCATGGAAGTAACCCAGAATACCAATAAAGAAGAAATTAAACCAAAGGAGTAAGTCAGCAAGATTCCTCCAAGCATGTAGTAAAGGAAAGTTCCGACCAGCGTGAAATTTAACTGGATACCACTTCTGATCCAGCCAACGATAATCAATATTAACCCAACAGTAACATTGGGAAAAGCCATGGCAAAATTAAACTTACCAAAGGTCTGCAAAAATTGTAACGATCCCGGTTTCGTCATTAATAAATCCAGATTTCCTCGAATCACTGCATTGGGTATATTATTGACTCCGCTTAACATCATCCAAATACCGGTCATGAAGATATAGGTTCCTACAAATAAGATCACCATATCCGAAGTTAATGACCCAACCTTTGTTCCGGTATCGATAACAACATAAAGATAAACCAGCTTTATCAGCATGTAAGCCAGTTCCACACAGACTCCTGAGATAAAATTCAGACTGTATTCCATCTGAGACTGTAAGGAAAGCTTACCAAATAAAAAAGCAATTTTTATATACCATTTTAAACGATGAATGATCTTTTTCACTCTTTCCCATCCTTTCTCAGCCTCCAACAGCCACATATTTTTTGATTCCCCGGTTCCATAGCCATCTTGATAAGGAAGCCAGCAGTATAATCCAGAGCAATTGAAGTCCAAGAATGTTCAATGAATCTATCCATGCAATCTGCCCGGACAGAATTTGAATTGGGAAGTTAATGGTATAAGATAGTGGCAAAAACTTTGATATGGCAAGAAAGGTATCTCCAAATACCGTGATAGGAAATACGCCACCACTAATTACCATGATCACCACTTTCATGGCATGAAAAAAACTACCGATTTCCGTTAACCAAAAAGCCATCATACTTAGGTTAAAGAAAATATAGTAATTTAAGACTGCTGCAAATAAAAGGGCAGGTATAAAAAATAAAGCGGATACCGGTTCTATATGAAAGTCTACTGTCATCTGCAAAATGAATAAGGAAGAGATTGTTAATAAAAGCATCGTAATCATAGAAGAGAACTTTTGACCAAGTATTCCTGCCAAGCGAAACAGGATGTAGGATACCGGTTTTGTAATGTATTTGGCAATTCCTCCGGTATGAATGTCCTCATTTACTACTTCCTCAATTCCTGAGGAAGTAAACTTACTTACTGCCCCTGCAACCACCACATATAATATCATCTCAGAAAAAGTATAACCATACATACTCCCCTTGGCAGACTGATTGTACATTGCAATCCACAGAAAGACCTGTAGAATAATAGGAAAAATCGTACTTAAAATATCCATAAAGAAATCAAAACGATATTCCATGGAATTTACCAATCCAACCAAGAAAGAAGCTTTATATTTTTGAAAGGATCCCAAGTGTTACACCTCTTTTCCGGAAAAAAGAGATGCTATCCCTCGTTCAATGGATATTGGTTCAATGGATAAGTCAGCAATTGGTAATTCATTTAATAACTTCTGCGAAACAAAGGTAAGTTTGTCATTTTCCACTTCCAGTGATGCTTTATTCTCTTGATATTCCGTAACACTTCCAAAGGGTTCTAGTATATGTTTTGGAATCACTTGATAAAAGCTTAAGTTTATTACTCTTCGATTGGATAATTGATTACAGATAGTACTTAGTTCACCATCGTACACTAGACTACCGTGATTAATGATGATACTTCGGTCACAGAGTTCCTCAATATCTCGCATATAATGGCTGGTTAATAGGATGGTGGTTTTGTTTGCTTTATTATATTTCTTTAAGAAGGCTCTTATATTGGTTTGAGCCACCACATCTAAGCCTATGGTAGGTTCATCGAGAAATAAAATCTTCGGTTTATGTAGTAAGGCGGCAATCATCTCCATCTTCATCCGTTCGCCCAGAGATAGTCTTCTCACCTGTACCTTAAGGAAATCCTTCACTCCAAAGAGCTCTACCAGTTCCTCCAATGTATTGTTATACTGAGTATCCGGTATCTCATAGATGCATTGATTTAGATGAAAGGATTCACTGGCAGGTAAGTCATTCCATAATTGTGATTTCTGACCTGCTACAAAGGAAAATTGTCGTTTATAGTCATTTTTTCTTTCCCAGGGAATAAAACCATTGACTCTAACCACTCCGGAAGTGGGATGAAGAATTCCGGATAACATCTTGATGGTCGTGGTTTTTCCGGCTCCATTTGGCCCAAGAAAACCAACCACTTCACCTTCTTTTATGTCAAAGGAAACGTCTTTTACTGCATGACGGATATTCTTCTCCCGATGAAATAAGTTTTTCACCGATCCTCGAATTCCACTCTCTTTTTCATAATACTCAAAGTCCCTACACAAATGTTCAACTTCAATCGCAGACATATTATCCTCCTATGAAACTTTCTACCACACTTTCTCTTCGATTACTTGAATCGGAAATGCTTCTATATGGTTTTTAATCACATCATACCACTTATCTTCCTCCAATCCAAAGGAAAGCTTTGTTAATTTCATAAGTTCCTTTAATGCAGAGGATGCAATTGGTAGACTATCTTGTTTTAATAAACCTACTAATCCTTCATACCCAGATCGATCACCGCATCTTGCCAAAGCGCGAAATATCGATAATACTAAAATGAGCAGTCGTTCTGTTAATAATGCTGCTTTGAATTCCGTGTGCATCACTTCTTGAAGTTCCTGAAACTGTAATAATTCCTTTAGTATGGGTATGAATTCTTTTCGACCTGTTCGCTCTGCAACATACGGAAATACTTCGATATAATGATAAATGCCCTGTTTTATGTCTATGTAATTTCGATTCATATTCTTTAGCTTGTCAAGAACAAGTAAAAAGGGTTCCATCATTTGCTCTGATTTTGACCAAGCCAGTAAATTCATACGGTATATCACTTCCGGCATTACCCCATGATCCGGTAATAGTTGCGCACACATTGTTGAAGCTCTTCGTACCGGTAACCCTTCTATATCGTTTAATTCTGTTATTATGGAATGAAGTATGTGCTTCGTTCCGGTGTCACTGCCGTGCCAGAGCAAAAAACCTGCGATTAATTCCTGATTGGCTGTCCGGATCATTTGTGTATATACTTCGTGGACGATGAAACTTTTTTTATCCTTGTTGTTTATCCTTTTTACTATTTCTTGATATTTATCCTCTAACAGAGGACGGATCAAATCAGAATTTTCTACCATAATCCGAATGACTCGTTCCTCCGTTTTCACCTCTTGATCAAAGGGATAGTCCACCCAATGGCAACGATCTTCCAGAGAAACCGAATTTACCACTTCTTGAAGCTTCATTACATTCCTTGGTAAGGTCAAAGAATCCCCGGTATATTCCTCAATCAACCTTTGCAAATTAGAATGGTTTAGCTTTAGCGGTTCAATGTCAGTCTTAATAGCATATGCAAGGAGAAATCCAATTACAGTACCCTGATGCATTAGATCCGGTTGCATTCGAATACTGGGAAATGCATTATGGGTGCAGGAAATTGCTTTTCCCGCAACTATGATACCTGGGATTACTTCACCTTGATGGTCTACCGGTAGTAATGCTCTTAGAGGAATTTGTATGGATACCTGCGGAGGTAAGACACCAGCATATACCATATCTGCAGATAATTTACCCTTAGGATCATAATTGCTAAAACAGGTATAGATACTGTCTTCATAGGTTCGATAGCTGATAATATCCTTTAAATCAACTTCATAAAGTCCCTTAATATGCCTTGTTTCTCTTGGGCTTACGTAGATTCCATGATCATAGGTATTCTCACCGCGGCATCGCCCCAGTCGAATGAATCTGGTATAATCAATGGGATCAGACACCATGAGGGTTGATGAAAAATTATTACGATATTTTGCAGGCGTAGAATACTGGGCCAGGGAACCCCAGTAGGTGATGGTATCTCTCTCCGATCCATAGGTGTAATTCGCACCGGCAAAAGCTGCAATATCCCCGTCACCAGTAGCATCCACTATATATTTCCCATAATAGCTGTGTATTCTATCATTAACAGCCGCGGTAACACCGATGACCCGATTGGTATTACTATCCTTTAAAACCCCAAAGACAATAGTCGATTCCTGTAGGATGACTCCTGCTTCCATACATAACTTAGCTAATACGAAACTTTTGATCCCCGGATTGCAATCATCATAAGAACTCCATATTCCTGGATGACGTTCTATGGATAACCTTTCATAAATACTCTGGATCTCGGTATCCACTTCTAAAACATCACGGTAACGTTTTCCAAACCAGTAGGTACTGACTCCTCCTACCGTTCCTGTTCCCCCTAACTCCATATTCATCTCCAAGAGTAAGGTGCTTAATCCATTCCGTGCAGCGTGTAGTGCAGCCATTGCCCCTGCCGTTCCTCCACCCACAACAATTACATCATATTGGCTGGAATGGCTTCGTTTTATGGACATAGCACAACTTTCTGGATACTTTCTCCACGTTATAGTATCATTCGTGGCTTGCCATACTGGCTTTATGTAGGAAGATTCTATTTCTCTGATGATATTATGATTCGCGTATTCGTCATAGAAATCAGATATTGCAATATACTTAAGATTCTCTATCACACGGATGCCCCGACGATATTCTGTTACATAATCATATCCCGATGAATAGGCATCCTCTGCAAACCGTCCTAAGGTGATATCCAAATAAAGATGCAAATTGCTATTTTTTAAGTAAATAAAAGCATCTATAGCTCTTTGCTTGCAAGCTATTCGATACGCAGTCCCTGTAGTAAACTCCCTTTCCACACAGGATATCTGTAATATTCCATGGGTTTCATCATAACCTCCCGGAATGATGGAATATATATCCCCAGTTTTACTTTCAAGTTGAATAGTTCGTGTTATTTTATTTGATAAATTCATGATATGGACATGAAACCGATTTCTTTCCGGAAGCTCATGTTGCTTGCAAAAATCAATAACTGCTTTGCAGGATACACCACTGACACCAAATTTCCCTCCGATGAAAAATAGTAGTTTATCCTTCTTCTCCTGAATAATCTTAAGTGGCGTTACATTGTAAAGATAAATCACTCCATAACGATCACAAATCTTTTCGGCATTACATTTGAAACGATCCGGATGAAGAATCCATGCATCCTTGTAATCTTCTTTTGTTATATAAGCTTCCTTAGGGAAAAACTGCATAAGCAAATGATTCCTATATTCCTCAGGTACCGCTTGTACATACATGGTACCTTTACAGATATCTCCCAACAGATAGGTGTCCCTAGTTATCATCACAACCCTGTATCCCTTTTTTCTTAGGGTGATTCCAGCTATTACTTCTCTTAACCCACTACCTATGATTACATAATCGGCCTCGTATATCATTGGTGTATTCTGAATTGTATTCATACTTCCTCCTGCCTAATTATGCTATTTCACTTATCTTTTGTACTTGATCTGTAATTACATAAAACCAAATCATAATTTTGCTTTTTTATCATCAATATCTTTATATCGTCATAATAAATAAATCATCTACCCCTCGATGGAAGGTATTCTCTTTATCCGGACGTCCGTAAAAATGTCTGCTTCATCATAGCTGGTGGTACTAAATTCCGAGACAACAGCCCCCTCTTCCCCAGCCTGAAACCAATGTCTTGTATTCGGAGTCAAGGTAAATTGCTGACCAGGGTAAAGGATAATTTCTTTTCCAGCTGTATAATATTGTGAACCGTTTTCCGGAACATGTCCTCTGATCTCTTCTGTAGGTTCTCCATCTACATATAGATAAACCTTTCCATATCGAACACGGAAGGTCTCTTCTTTTCCAGGATATCCTCCGATACTTGGATGGAGATGCTCCGGGCAGGTCTGCCCTGGAAATAAGACCAATTCCTTGGCACAGCAACGCTCCGTATTCACATAAGTAATCAAAGAAAGACCAACCTGCTCAAAGTCCTCCAGTCCGAAGTCAGCAACTTCCACTGCAGCTTTTTCCACCTCAGTAATGATAATATGAGCCTGTGTAAAATACGCAAGAACTCTGTCTCTTATTTCTTCATATTGATTTCTTCTCATAATATTACCTCTTCTTTCAGCTAATTATCCAGGGTAATCCGCAGGATAGACACAGGAATCGAACTACTCAAGTCCATATATATAACAATCCAGATTCCCGTATCATCCGATGTTTCATTATTTCACATAAAAACTTACGAATACACATATTGTCCACATGGAAAAGATGGATACCATCATTGTAAAGCCGGCATGAACTGCGGCCTTAAGTATTCGGCATTGCTTCATATTATCTATAAAACTATTTTCTGACTGATGCCTTTGCAACCATTTAAAGCTACACTATAAGGATCCGGCTGACTTCCGCCTGCATAAACTGTAAAACTGCCCGGCTCATATTGCTTTACTCCGTCTACGGTAATGATCATAAATTGTTCAGCATCAATAGCAAAGGATACTTTCGTTGATTCTTGAGGTTTTAAACTAATTCGTTTGATTCCACAAAGCTTATGATGTGGTACTCTTACGGAAGCTTCATCATCCTTCAAGTAAATCTGAACGATTTCCTCCCCTTCTCGATTACCGACATTCGTTACGGTTACGGTACCGGTCACTTTTTCACCGGGTCTAACCTTTGAGGTATCCAATTTCATATCACCATAGGAAAACCTGGTATAGCTTAATCCAAAACCAAATGGATATAGAGGATCTTCTTTAATAAATTTATACGTTCTTCCTTCCATACTATAATCTGTAAAATCCGGCAGCTGGTTCTCTTCACGATAAAAAGTAACCGGAAGACGTCCTGATGGGTTATAATTGCCAAAGATCAGATCTGCTACTGCCTTACCTCCCATTGCACCGGGATACCAAGCTTGGATGATCGCTGCCGCATGTTCATTTCCATATTCAAAATCAATCGCGCTACCGGTTAAGTTCACAAGAACGACCGGTTTATTACGCTCACAGGCGGTACGAATGAGATCTCTCTGGCTTTGTGGCAAATATAAGGTATCCTTATCTCCGGAAATTTCTTTTCCAACCATCTCTTCGCCTTCCACAGTCTCGTCAAGACCAACCACTACAATTACGACATCCGCCATATCTACATGCGCTTTTACTTCTGCGAGGCGATCGCCTGCATAACCCGGATCCTCTAACTTGTATTCGTATAGATGGCAGCCTTCTGAATAATTCACTCTTGCATTCGGTAGTTCTCTTCGAATTGCTTCTAATACGGTATGATATTGATTCGCAGTTCCATGATAGTTTCCCTCTAATGCAATGATCGAATTTGCATTTGGTCCCATAACTGCAACATTCTTTAATTTAGTTTTATCCAGGGGTAAAATTCCGTTGTTTTTAAGCAGAACTAAGGATTTTCTTGCTACCTCTTCATTGATTGCCCTATGCTCCTCGCAATCTACAACGTCATAACGGATCTTATCAAATGGTGTATTTTCATCAAACATTCCCAGCTTCATTCGAGTAGTTAAAAGTCGCTCTGTCGAGGTTCGAATCATCTCCTCTGTGATTTTTCCTTCCTGCAAAGCCTGAAGCAGATACCCGTACATGTTGCCGCAGTTGAGATCACAGCCATTCTCTAAAGCAAGAGCTACAGATTCTGTCGGTGTGCTTGTAACATCATGATGCAAATGAAAATCAGAAATAGCCCAACAGTCGGAGGTAACATAGCCATCAAAGCCCCATTTTTCCCTTAGCAGCTCTTTTAGTAAAGTTTTACTGCCGCAGCAAGGCTCTCCGTTCGTTCTGTTATAAGCACCCATAACACCCTCAACGCCTGACTCCACCAAGGCTTTAAAAGCAGGAAGATAGGTTTCTTCCATGTCCAGAGGAGTTGCTATGGCATCAAATTCATGACGTATCTTTTCCGGGCCGCTGTGTACTGCAAAATGCTTAGCACAGGCAGCCGTCTTTAAGTATCTTTCATCATTTCCCTGTAGTCCTTTTACAAAAGCTATACCTAGTCTGGAGGTTAAATATGGATCCTCCCCATAGGTTTCCTGACCTCTTCCCCACCTGGGATCCCGAAATATATTCACATTAGGAGACCAGAAGGTGATACCCTTATAGATGCCGTAATCCTCGTATTTTTGATACATATTATACATAGCACGGCCTTCTGTAGAGATTACATCCGCTACCTTTTGAATTAATTCCTCATCAAAGGTAGCAGCTAAACCAATGGCCTGGGGAAACACCGTTGCCATACCAGCCCTGGCCACCCCATGAAGTGCTTCATTCCACCAGTTATAGAATTCAATTCCTACCTCTTCGACTCTGGCACTGCTAAATAACATCTGGGCTGCACATTGTTCTATGGTCATATGGGCAACCATGTCTTTTGCCCGTTCCTTAAAGCTTAAACTTTCATCCTGATACTTGAATTTTTTATCCATTTCCATTACCTTTCTTTAATACAAACAACTATCCTACTTTATGGTATTCACAATCCTATGCAGGATCATGTAATCCTGTATTCATTTATAAGAACAACTATGAAGTAACCATTGATTTATTAGATTATTTAATCATCTTCATATTCCAGAAAATTCACCTTGCGAATCAAAGGATCTTTTATTTTTATTTTCAGGGTCTGTATCTCATGATGTCCTATATTTAAATCAAAACCGCTGCCAAGAACGTTTAGAGTATATTCTCTATCCTTTCCTTCGGTTTCTAATATTCTTACGATCAAATCCCCATCATCCTCTGCTTTCTTTATAGACATGATCTCAACACCGGTTTGATCCGTAGAAGCAAGGGAAAAGATAGATGCTTTTTTCAGACCCCCATGGCAACTATCAAATAGATAATCATAGGCTCCATTTACTCGGTTTGCCATACGATAAAGCTCCGGCACGGGAAGCTCTTCGCCGTGTGGTCTGATTACATAGGTGAATTGGTTCTTCCCAATATCGGTATATTCATAGCTTTCCAGTGGACAATACCAGTTCCTTCCGTTTCCCTGCGCATATACCGCACTTCTGGCAACGGTAAGCAGGAGCATGCCATGACTCATACTAAAACTGTATTTGCTATCATTTGCGATTGCCAGACCTTTCCCTTGCTCATTCGCAGCATCCAGAAAACGATGCATGTAGTACTCATCCTCATCTATGATGGTTCGTGAAATCGTTCCATAAGAGCCTTCTGCCTTGGTATCAGGGATTTCAAATCCAAGTGGTAAGCCAATCTTAAATTCATGCCAGTTCTTATCCCAGAAAAGACGATTTTCCACTACCAACTCCTGCTCCCCGGCATATAGATAATAGAGCTGCTCTAAATAGCTTCCTCCATGTTCATAAATTGCTCGGACGCATTCTCTGATCTTTCCACTCTCCACCTTCTCGATAGAGCGCAGCTTCATATCCTCACCTGTATATTCATAGGGTCTTCCCTGTTTCCCACCCCAGGTGTCCCGCTCATCAATCCAGATCTGATAGGAGACCGGCGCTTTGAGACTTTCATAGCCCGTCTGTTTATCGATTAAGGAATGTAAAAGTCCGCTCTCCTGATCGAAACTTACCTTGATGTATTCGTTTTCTAGAGTATATGGATCTTCCCGATCCAGTTCAAACTCATTGTTATAGCAATAATTTGATTCTTCGATCAGCACTCGGTACATGGCATATCCGCAAGCAGGAATATCTGCATAGAATACAATATTTCTTCTTCCACCCAAAACATAATTTCTAACTTTTGCTTTCGTGTGAACCCTTTGATATGGGATTTCGTCTCCCGATGGGCTCAGTAATTTTAATGGATGCTGACAGAACCAGTTTAACTCCACCGTAACATAACCATGATACTCCTGTCCTCCGGTGTGGAAAAGGAATAAAGGAAATCCATCTCCGGTGGTATCCAAAGTATTAATCATTGCTTGAATTGCCAGTGCCTTAATCTCTCCGCTGCTTGCACTGACTGTAGAAAACTGCATCAATGCTTCATCTCTGGCTTCTTTTATCGCAGTCCCTCCTAAGGTATCATGAAACTGATTAAATAATAAAAGCTTCCATAACTCTTTCATCTTAGATGCTTCCATTAACCAAGAACCGGTACATCCATAAGCCATGGATAACAGCATATCAGCATCTTTTAACCGGTTTTCACTAAACCGGTTCATTCGCTTGAGCTCCGAATCCATCGCATAACAACCGGTATTAACCTTTTCAAAGGGTTTTTTCACCACTTCCAAACTATTCTTCTCTAGATGATCAAAAAATTCTGTAAAGGTTCCAAACGCTAATTCAAGATCCGGAAATTCACCCCTCAGCTCATATATACTCTTTATGTTCTCTATGGTAGGTCCTCCGCCATGATTTCCAACCCCATAGCAGCATGGCAGTTGGTCATACTCCTTCATAGCCGCAAGAGTAAGCTCAATGTTTTGCTTTGTTGGTTCGTAAAACCAAGTAGTATATTCCCCCGGCAGGCTAATTGCATTCACTTGACTGCCATCTTCACTCTCCCATAGAAAGACCGGATTTTCCCTCCTAGGTCTCATCATAACATAATGATCCATCCCACTTCTCTTTAAGAATTGCGGCAGGTTTGGTCCATGACCAAAGCTATCTACATTCGATCCAATCTTGCTGATTTTTCCGAACTTCTCCTTAAGATATCGTTGGGAATACAATCCCTGTCTAACAAAGGCTTCGCCCCCCGGTAGATTACAATCCGGTTCTATAAACCATCCTCCCGTAAGTTCCCATCTTCCTTCGGCAACCCTTTTCTTTATCTCTTCAAACATAGTCGGAACTGTCTTCTCAATCCATTCAAAAAAAGCGGTGGATGTTGAAGTAAACTTAAATTCCTCATATTCTTTCATCCGGTCAAGGGCGGAGGCAAAGGTAGCCTTCACTTCCTGCATCCCCTCATCCCAATTCCAAAACCAAACCGGATCAATATGTGAATTACCAATCATATATAGCTTTTTCTTATCCAATGCATTACCTCCTGAAAATTTTAGCAATGTATGCTCAAGTAAACCAATCTCATATATGATTTCAATACTTATAGAGACCTTGGCTATTAAATCCTATGATATCGAGACTTTAAATTTGAACATTTAACCTAAAACATAGGTAAAAAACCTTTGATATAAATCCCTATGAATCGAAGCCTTTTTGAGAAACTTATGGCATCAGAACCTATAGGATAAAATTCTTGAGCTTCAATTTATGTGATAAAAAAATCATACCGAAACTTATTATGTTGAAAATTATGACAGTGAAACCTTCTAACTTATATTTACGACATTATCTTCTATTTAATAACGCGAAATATGATTATTTCATAGATTACCATAAAAATCGACCACATCACTTGCTTGCTTTATAATTATTAGTAGATAAATGTATCCTTCATAGCTTTAAACCATGGGTTATAATAAGTAGCAAATTGTTTTTTTGCATCCTCCAGTCTTCGATCTGCATCCGCTATGACATTGGCACCAACATGGCCAAAGGTATATCCGTCAAAATGGCGGTTGGTCAACTTATCTAAGCTTTTCCTCCACAATTCTTCGTTGGATCCAATCAAATGACTGAAACCACCCCATATGGTATCCCCTGCAATTAGGAATTGATAGCCCTCGCAGTCTAGGGCAAAGCATACACTACCCAAAGTATGACCGGGGGTATGAAGCACTTCCATTTTTATTGTGCCAAAGTCAAACCGGTCTCCATCCCCTATGGTTCCATCCACAGGGCAAGGCGGAAATACCCGACCATATAGAATTTCAGCTGTTGTCTTAACCTGATCTCCCTCTTCCACTTGTTTTACATCCTCTTCATGGAGATAAAGCCTGCAACCATAGTCATCTTTATATAGTTTTGCTGCTCCCACATGATCATAATGTCCATGGGTCCCATAGATCGCTTTAATATCCTTTGGATCAAATCCTAAGGACCGAATATTACTAATTATCTTTTGATATCCGTCCGGTGTTCCACAGTCAAGCAGATATAATCCATCCGACCCTTCGATGAGATATGCTGTCGCATCATAAGAATGGGCAAGGGATACTCCGCTGACTTGATATAAATGTTTCATTAACTTCATCGTAATTCTCCTGTTTAATATGAATTCTTTCATTACAAAAGCTTATGATTTATACAGTCACTCTATATTAATGATCTGTGTATCCGAATGTAAGGTTAATATTGAGATGTTGTTTGAGCTAATAGTTGCAAGGTTTCTAGTTAAAATTAACAAACTTAAAATAATAATTTATATAACAATATAAAATCCAATCTATTTTTTCTCCAATATATGTAATTATAGATATCGGCTAATAAGCTATTGCTTTATGAATTATCACTTTACACACTAATGCCTTATAAGGTTCTGCTTTATAAGGTTCTGCTTTATAAGGTTTTGCTTTATAAACTGTAATTTTACTCACTTATGCTTTATAAAGTATTGCTTTATAAACTATAATTTTACACACTATTGATTTACAACAATAACTTTACATACTATTGCTTTCTATTAATTCTTCATTTATCTTAAAACTGATCAAAGCTCACACCACTCACCGGACTCCGGATTACGATAGGAAATCGTATATTGATAAGTTTTTAAATCAGCAGTAAGAACGGCCTCATACGTACCACTTATTCTATGCACCTTTAGAATATAGTCTTCGGTATCTTCCACGACAAGCTCAT
>JAQZBN010000112.1 GCA_029238935.1 Herbinix sp. | reverse complement strand
ATTAAAGATGATTCCCCTATTCAAGCCATTATCATCATTGAATATGTAAGGTAAAAGTATTTCAGACCGATTTAATTCATTATAATAAGCCATCATTCTGCCAGCACTGCTATTTAAATCTATTCTCTTAGATGAACGATTTGCAAATCCAGATAATGCTTTATAGGGTACCTTCTTGGTGAGTTCCATTTTGTATTTACGGAGTTCTTTGTCCTCAACATATTCAGCTAACTTGTTCTTTATCTCTATCTTACTTGCATTGTTAGGTAGTTTACTTAACCCCTGAAGTCTAATAACGGCCTTTTCAAGGTTATCTTTTATTAGTCCATCCCCAAACAAACCACTTAAATGAAGATGAAACTCCAATACTGAATACCAGGCATTGGAAATCATTTCGTTTATGATTTCATCATATGACACCTGAGTCTTGTTAGCTGATATTAGCTGAACAATTGCCTCAAGCCAATAAAATTTATAGCAAAATGATGGATCTTTCATCATACGTGAAAAACCTTCTATATCAAGGGAATTATTGTATTTTTCATCAATTAATAAATCAGCCAATATTCACCTTCTCTCAACAAAAATATCTCTTACCCAAAGTCCCCAATTATCTGTTGTCTAACATATTGATTAATATCTCTTTCTTCGATTTCATTTTCCACGACCATTTCAATAAAACACGACACAAAAATTATAAACCCAACTGCACATATTAGCAAATTATTATTTTCCATCTATAACCATTCAGTAGATATTGGTCGTTTTTTGTATTACACCTCTTAATGATCCACTTCTAATGAAATATACCCTGCTCTAGACACTAATTATAATAAGGTTCATCATCATTTTTGCTAAGTAATATCTGAAACGCCCTACGATTCACAATAATTATGAGAAATTGTATTATAATCATGATTTAGAAAAAGTAGTTATCTTATATTATCAAAAAAAATACAAGAGCCATTTCCTCTTTAGACATTTCGAGGATAAGGAGTCTCTAAAACCCCTCGGTAGTTTTTTATCATTCCGCCATATTGTTATCTGCCATAGCTCGCTCCACCTTCAGCTTTCGGTCCTTAGGTCCTTATGGCAAGTCTTGACTGATTAACTGTCTTGGAAATACACCGGAATTCTCCATGCTGTAACTGATATGAAAGCTTCTACAGGAAACTATAGCATCTCTGCAATTGTTAGATTTAGTTTACCGCTAATTTTAATTTAAAAATTCCGCAGTGTGGTAAAGTTAATTTGAAACTTACCTTCGCCTTATTGACTATGACTTACTCTTTAATAGCATCTGCAACGAAATACGGACACTTTTCTAAAAGTTAACTTTTAGAAAAGTGTCCGAGTAGTGCAAAATATTAAGTTGGTCTCTTTAGAGAGAACTCATCATTATCGTGTATTATCACGTATTAAACGAGTCCAAAATGTTGTTTTTGTTGTCCTTAGGGAATATAGCACACTTCAAACCCTTGATTTTACTAACTTTACTTCTCCAGCGTCTTCATCGTCGGGAATAACAATACATCCCTAATTGCCGCAGAATCTGTAAGCAACATTACAAATCTATCAATACCAATTCCAATACCGCCTGTTGGTGGCATACCATATTCTAATGCTGTTAAGAAATCCTCATCTAATTGATTTGCTTCTTCATCTCCGGCAGCTCTTAAGGCTTCCTGAGCTTCAAAACGGCCTCTCTGGTCGATCGGATCATTTAACTCAGAGAAAGCATTTGCCATCTCACGCTTTGTTATAAATAACTCGAAACGCTCTGTGTAGTTTGGATCCGTAGGTTTCCTCTTCGCAAGCGGAGAAATCTCAACCGGATGATCCATAATAAAGGTAGGCTGTACCAAATGCTCTTCTACATATTCTTCGAAGAATAAATTGATAATATCACCCTTCTTATGTCTGGCTTCAAAAGCAACGTGATGCTCTTTCGCCAAAGCCTTCGCAGCATCATCATCCGCTACCAAAGTAAAATCGATTCCTGCATATTTCTTCACAGCTTCTACCATCGTAAGTCGCTCAAACGGTTTTGATAAATCGATCTCAACACCATCATAGGATATTGTTGTAGTTCCAAGTACCTTCGTTGCAACGGTACGGAACAAGTTCTCTACTAAATCCATCATACCAAAGTAATCGGTATATGCTTGATATAATTCCAATAATGTAAACTCTGGGTTGTGACGAACTGATAAGCCTTCGTTACGGAATACTCTACCGATTTCATATACTCTTTCTAAACCGCCAACAATTAATCTCTTTAAATATAATTCCAGAGAGATTCTCAAATGAATATCCTGATCTAAGGCATTATGGTGTGTGAAGAAAGGTTTTGCAGCTGCACCGCCGGCATTGGGAACCAGAACCGGTGTCTCAACTTCAATGAAACCATCTCCATCTAAAAATTTACGAATTTCTCTAATGATAAGAGAACGTTTCACAAAGGTATCTCTTACTTCCGGATTAACGATTAAATCAATATATCTTTGTCTATATCTTGTATCAGTATCTTTTAAGCCATGGAACTTTTCTGGTAGAATTTGTAGGCTTTTTGATAAAAGAACGATCTCTTCGGCTTTGACAGAAACCTCTCCTGTATGGGTTTTAAATATTTCACCGGAAACACCGATAATATCACCGATATCATATTTTTTAAATTCAGCATAGGATTCTTCACCAATATCATCTCTTTTTACATAGGACTGAATATCTCCATGTAAATCTCTGATATTGCAAAAAGATGCTTTTCCCATAATCCGCTTTGACATAATACGACCGGCAATGGAAACCTTCTTTCCTTCAAAGCTCTCAAAATCGTTTATGATATCACGGGAATGATTTGTTACCTGATACTTCATGATTTGGAATGGATCTTTACCACTCTCCTGAAGCTCCGCTAACTTGGTTCTTCTCACCTTAAGCAGTTCATTAATATCCTGCTCTGTCTGCATTCTTTCATCAGCCATGACATTTTCTCCTCTATATACAGTAAAAATAGTAATTTTGCTGTACTTCTATTTCTTAATTCGATCTTTGTATCTCTAAAATCTTATACTGAATGGTTCCTGCATGAGTATCAACATTCACGACATCACCAATACGTCCACCAAGCAAAGCTCTACCTACCGGTGATTCGTTAGAAATCTTACCCTTTAAGCTATTTGCTTCTGTTGAACCAACTAATTTATACTCTAATTCTTCGTTGTATTCCATATCATATAAACGAACCTTGCAACCAATATTAATTACGTCAACATCTACCTCGTCTTCAACAACAACTTCTGCATTCTTTAGAATCTTATCAAGTTCTTCAATACGGGCTTCAATATCTCTTTGTTCATCCTTCGCAGCATCATACTCTGCATTCTCAGATAAATCCCCCTGCTCTCTTGCTTCTTTAATCTTCTGAGCAACTTCTTTTCTTTTGTTTACCTTCAAATCATGAAGCTCATCTTCTAATTGTCGCAATCCCTCATAGGTCAATATGTTTTTCTTTTCTGCCATAAAAACACCCTTCCTCCATATTGCTTTCTAACAATATACAATACATTCAAAGTATTATATCGTATCACCTGTTTCTTGTCAACATATATTAACCTTGTCACTACGTTAATACCTGCTTCAAAGTTACATTATATCATATCTTCTAACCATGTAAAATATTCTTTTTAGTATGGAATATTTCCTTTAACATTAACATCAATTTGCATCCATTTTACTTGGTTAAAAGCCCTGAATTTCTTTGATAAAATAATATTAATTACTGCAAATATGGTATTCTTCTATTTTATTTTTTATTGAATAAATTGCAAAAATCAAACGTAGCAAAATAATCGGCTGCTGTCTCTGCACGACGAATTAACTGTACCGATTTATCTTCCTTAAAAAGAAGTTCTGCTGACTTTAATTTGCCGTTATAGTTATATCCCATAGCAAAACCATGAGCTCCGGTGTCGTGAATCACAACCAGATCTCCGATCTCAATCTTTGGAAGCATGCGGTCGATGGCAAACTTATCATTGTTTTCGCATAAGGAACCGGTAACATCATATTTGTGATCCAAAGGTGCCTCTTCTTTTCCCATAACGGTAATGTGGTGATAAGCCCCATACATTGCAGGCCTCATTAAATTTACGGCACAAGCATCGAGTCCAATGTATTCTTTATAAATATGCTTCTCATGGATTGCAGTTGCAACGAGATGACCATAAGGAGCTAACATATAACGGCCCAGCTCAGTATAGATTTCCACATCACCCATGCCGGCAGGAACTAAAATTCTCTCAAAAGCTTCTCTGACACCTTCACCGATCACATAAATATCATTTTCCTCCTGGTCCGGTCTGTAAGGAATACCGATTCCTCCTGATAGATTGATAAATTTGATATCTGCACCGGTTTTTTCCTTAAGCTCTACCGCCAGTTCAAATAAAATACCCGCTAAGGTAGGATAATATTCATTGGAAACGGTATTACTTGCAAGAAATGAATGAATTCCGAAGATTTTTGCACCTTTCTTCTTAAGCTTAGTAAAACCGTCAATCATTTGCTCTTTTGTTAATCCGTATTTTGCATCCCCCGGATTATCCATAATTCCATTGGCCGTTTTAAAGATACCGCCCGGATTAAAGCGACAGCAGATTTTTTCAGGTATGCCGGTGATACGCTCCAAATAATCAATATGGGTGTAATCATCCAGATTAATAATTGCATTCATTTCCTTTGCTTTTACAAATTCTTCTTCGGGAGTCGCATTGGACGAAAACATGATATCATTTCCACTCATTCCAAGCGCTTCTGCCATCATAAGCTCCGTCATGGAGGAACAATCCGCTCCGCAGCCTTCCTCTTTTAAAATATCCACGATGAATGGATTAGGAGTAGCTTTTACAGCGAAATATTCTTTGAAGCCTTTGTTCCAGGAAAATGCTTCTTTTAATCGTCTAGCATTCTTACGAATTCCTTCTTCATCATAGATATGAAATGGGGTTGGATATTCCTTTACAATTTCCTTTAGTTGGTCAAGTGTTACAAATGGTTTCTTCATATCATACTCCTCCAATTCTTTCTAGCAGTTTTACCTCTTG
>JAQZBN010000111.1 GCA_029238935.1 Herbinix sp. | reverse complement strand
GTTGGATATTCCTTTACAATTTCCTTTAGTTGGTCAAGTGTTACAAATGGTTTCTTCATATCATACTCCTCCAATTCTTTCTAGCAGTTTTACCTCTTGATTATATGGTTAATCCTAATAACTCGTAGCCCTTACCGGTTTTTATACCATTCATAAAATCATCAATACTCTCTAATCGTTTATGAAAACCAATTCCGCTTAAATGTTCTTCTTTTATATGGGCATCGGTTCCTTCAGTCATCGGAATAGCGACATTTAAGCATTCCTTTCGCTCTAACAACCCAGAGTACAATTTAAGACCCTGATAGGCTTCATCTTCGAAGCAGGGTCTCATGTATTTGCAAAATATATTGTTCCCATTATACATCATTCTGTTCTATTTTCAAATATTTTTTTTAAAATATCAATATTTATTTATAATTATACATACCCATGCATAAACGCATGATATAAATATGATTGGTAGAACTATGTTTTATGCATTTGTCATACGAACGTATGATTGTAATTCAACTGGAAAAAATAAAAATTCTATGTTATAATGATCCTTATGATTACATAGAGAAGGGATTTAATAAACTATGGAACAATATAATGGAAGTCAGATTGTAGTACTAGAAGGACTCGAAGCGGTAAGAAAACGGCCGGGTATGTATATCGGCAGTACAGGGCCCAGGGGATTGCATCATCTGATCTGGGAGATATTAGACAATGGTATTGATGAGCATCTGGCAGGGTATTGCACTCAGTTGGATGTTACACTTTTAAAGGATGGCGGAATTTCAATTGCCGATAATGGACGAGGAGTCCCGATTGATATTCACCCAACCAAGAATATCCCTACGGTCCGTGTTGTTTATACCATTCTCCATGCCGGTGGTAAATTTGGAGGTTCAGCTTATAAGGTATCCGGTGGTCTTCACGGTGTAGGTGCCTCTGTTGTCAATGCTTTATCAAAGCGCATGATCGTAGAAGTAAGAAGAGACGGAAAAATATACCGCGACGAATATATCAATGGTGGACATGCCATTACCCCTCTAGAAGACGGTTATCTTCCGGTAGTGGGAAAATGTAACAAATCCGATACCGGTACGAAAGTAACGTTCTATCCCGATGAAACCATATTTGAAACGGTGGAATTTAAAGCCGATACCATACACAAGAAGCTAAAAGAAATCGCTTTTTTAAATAAAAACTTGTTAATTAATTTTAATGATCAGGTTTCAGGTACATCAAAGACTTATCAGGAGGAGTTCGGAATTAAGAGTTTTGTTTCCTACCTGACAAGGGAGATGACGGTATTACATGGTGAACCAATCTACCTGGAGGGAAAAAGCAGCGATATTGAAGTCGAAATCGCATTTCAATACACCGATAGTTACTCTGAGCAAATCAACGCTTATTGCAATCGTATTAACGTCGTTGACGGAGGTACCTTAGTTACCGGCTTTAAAACTGGACTTACCAGAGTGATCAATCAATATGCCAGAGAATTAAATATCCTGAAAGAGAAGGATGATAATTTTGATGGTAAGGACATTCGTAACGGTTTAGTCTCCATCATCTCCATCAAACATCCGGATCCCCAGTTTGAGGGTCAGACCAAGACAAAGCTTGGTAATACTGATGCAAAAAGTGCTGTCGAAGATGTATTCACCGGTGAGGCATCCCGTTACTTTGATAAAAATATTGAGATTTTAAAAACTATTCTCGATAATTCCTTAAAGTCCTACAATGCCAGACGTGCCAGTGATAAAGCCAGAACTGCCGTTATGAAGCAGTTAAGTGATGTAGATACCAGAAGTAAATTAGCCTCCTGCTCCTCAAAAAAAGCAGAAGAATGTGAATTGTATATTGTAGAGGGTGATTCAGCGGGTGGAACTGTGAAGACTGCAAGAAACCGTCGTGTACAAGCTGTACTTCCACTTCGAGGCAAGATATTAAATGTTGAAAAGGCTTCTTTAGAGAAGATCCTTTTAAATAATGAAATTAAATCCATGATTGCCACTTTCGGCTGTGGTATCGGTGACGAATTTGATCTCACAAAGCTTCGATATGATAAGATTATTATCTTAACCGATGCCGATGTTGACGGTGCCCATATCAGTACTCTTCTACTAACCTTCTTTTACCGGTTCATGCCGGAACTGATTTTGGAAGGAAAAATATACAAAGGTCTTCCACCGTTATACAAAGTAGAATATGAGACCTCTGGAAAAGGAAAAAGCAAGAAACAATCTGAATATATATTCAACGATTTTGAATTGGATAAATTCCGTAAAATTCCGGGTAATAAAATAACAAATATCCAACGTTACAAAGGTCTTGGTGAGATGGATGCAGAGCAGCTCTGGGAAACTACCTTAAATCCGGAAACCAGAATTTTAGCTCAAATCGCCATCAGTGATACGGTTGAGGCAGACGAAATCACTGCAACCCTGATGAGCAGTAATGTACCTCCAAGACGCAGTTTTATTATGGAAGAAGCAAAATATGCAAAATTGGATATTTAGAAATAACAATTGAAAGATGTATTACGATAGTCGGAGGTTAATGGAATGAATAAAACTACTGATCAGGTCGTTTCACTGGACTTTTCAGAGGAAATGAAAAATAGCTACCGGGATTACGCCATGAGCGTAATTATAGCCAGAGCTCTTCCCGATGTAAGAGACGGCTTAAAGCCGGTTCAACGTAGAATCTTGTATTCAATGATAGAACTTGGGCTAGACCCAAATAAACCACATAGAAAAAGCGCTCGTATCGTCGGCGATACCATGGGTAAGTATCATCCCCACGGTGATAGCTCCATATATGATGCCCTAGTGCATTTAACAGAACAATATTCCTTAAGCATTCCTCTTGTTGACGGACACGGAAATTTCGGTTCCATTGACGGAGATGGCGCGGCTGCTATGCGTTATACCGAAGCGAGATTATCTCCCGGTGCAATGGCGCTCTTAGATCACTTGGAGAAAGGTTTGATTGAATTTGTTCCAAACTTTGATGAAAGCGAAAAGGAACCAACTGTCCTGCCGGCGATGATTCCAAATCTTCTGATTAACGGAACCACCGGTATTGCTGTTGGTATGGCGACGAATATTCCGCCTCATAATCCGGATGAAGTCATCGATGGTGTTATAGCTTATATGGATAATCCGGATATTACCATTGAAAAACTGATGAAATATATTCCTGCACCGGATTTTCCTACGGGAGGAACCATCATCAATCAATCCGATATCCCGATGATGTATGAGACCGGAGAAGGAAAAATCAAAATCCGTGCTAAGGTAGAGATCGAAAACGGTGATAACGGCCGCAAGAATATCGTGATTACTGAAATACCTTATACTGTGGCTGGTAATAAAACAAAACTAGTTGAAAATCTAGCCAATTTAATGAAGGACAAGGTATTTGAAGAGATTTATGATATTCGGGACGAATCCTCCAAAGAAGGGATTCGTATTGTAATCGAAGTAAAAAAGGATCGCGACCTGACGAATCTACTCAATGGATTATACAAAAAGACAACAATGGAGGATACCTATTCCGTGAATCTGCTTGCTGTCAAGGAAAAACAGCCAATTGTATTTAACTTAAAGAATCTGATCGGTGAGTTTGTTCATTTTCAGGAAGATCTCTATACAAAAGAATATGAATATCTCCTTGATCGTGCAAAGAAACGCCTTGAAATTGTAGATGGTTTAATCAAAGCAACGGATGTTATTGATCTTATTATCGAAATCCTTCGTGGCAGTAGTTCCATCAAGCAAGCAAGAGCTTGTCTTATGGAGGGTGATACCACCGATATCAAATTTAAGACACAGAAATCTCAGAAGGAAGCTGCTACTCTTCGCTTCACCGAGCGACAGGCAGATGCAATTCTTACGATGCAATTAAGTAAATTAATCGGACTGGAAATATTAAAGCTTCATGACGAAAATGCCGAGCTTTTAACCTCGATCGGTGAGTATGAGAAAATTCTTGGAGACACAAAAGAATTATACAAAGTAATCAAAAATCGTTTGAAGGAATATAAAAAAGCATTCCATACACCAAGAAGAACGATGTTAATGAACACCTCCACGATGGATTATGTGGAAGAAGTAAAGATTGAGGATATCTACATCTTAATTGACCGTTTCGGTTACACCAAATCTGTTGATATCTCCAGTTATTCCAGAGCCTCCGAGGATAATTTAAAGGAATATGTTCATATCATCCAGATGAAAAATACCGATCGACTTTGTCTCTTTACTGCAGAAGGTAATATGTATCAGGTTAAAGCAGAAAGTATCCCAAGATGTAAGTTAAAGGATAAAGGTACGTTAATTCATACTCTTTGTAAAGTAGATAAGGAGAATATCCTCCTATATACCTCCTTTGATCAGTTATTCGAAGAACAATTGATGTTTACCACCAAAAAAGGTTACATCAAGCAGGTGTCCGGTGTAGAATTTGAGACAAACCGTTCCCAGATCAGCTCCACCAAGTTAGAGGATGGTGATACTGTTGTAAGCATTACCCCGTTATCTGCCGGTGATATCTTAGCAGGTTATTTAAAGGTTATTATCCTAACAGAAAAAGGATTATCCTTAGGCTTCCCTCTCTCAGAGGTTGGGGAAATGAAAAAGACCGGTCGTGGTGTAAAAGCAATTGATTTAGAAAAGAATGATTTTATTAGTTTTGCTACTGCTGTTGATTCGAATGCAGAAACATTCGTTTATAATGATAAAGAACTAAGCGTGAAGAAGGTTCGAAACCGTAAGCGGGGACAAAAGGGACAGAAAGCGCAATTGTAGTCTGTGGTGGTTATCAGCGAAGTTTTGTGGGTTAGTTTGAGTTTTACTATACTTCAGAATATGATTGTTATTTTTGCTTCCCAAGATTTTTTCCTATAATAACAGCACTTTGCATATGTCATATAATCAAAGCTTATCTTTAGTTTTTTTAGATTAATCACATTAATCTATTAACAAGCTTATATAAACAATATAAAACCGACTCCCAATTACACTATGATATGCTCCCTTATAGGTAGACAAGTAAAATAATAAAACTTGTCACTTAGGAGGGAGCATATTTTTTATGGGAAGAAAATCAATGTTTTCTTTTG
>JAQZBN010000009.1 GCA_029238935.1 Herbinix sp. | reverse complement strand
GCTATCTGTATTATTATTTCTTCAATCTTTTATCTTAACTCTACACTTATAACTACCCTGTACAATAATTGTTTCTCATTAATTCTCATTATTTACTTTACTGAAAAGCAGTTTGGACAGTTCTCCCTGGTATACGATATGAAGCTCGTGTAATGCTCTGGTTATGGCTACATATAAAAGCTTCGCATCTGCATCGGTATAGCGGTAACTGTTTTCATCAGGATTCCATATGATAACCGAATCAAACTCCAATCCCTTAGTCATATGAATGGGCAATACCATCACACCGTTGGTAAACTTCATCTCCTCAATATCTTCTTCTAACTGTTCTACCTCAACATGAGGTTTTAAGAGTTGATGAACCTGAACGGTCTCTTCTACGGTACGGCAAATGATTGCAATCGTATCGTATCCGCCCTGCTGTATTGAATAAATTCTTCTTACAGTCTCATCTACAATCTCTGAAACACTATTGCATTTGGTGAGTGCCACTTCTTTGCCGTGACGAATAATCGGCTCTATATCATAGGTTTTGAAGGAGCAATGTTTTAATACGTTACTGGCATAATCAGAGATCTCTACAGTATTTCGGTAGCTTTTTGCAAGAACATAGAATTTATCCTTCGCTGGTTGAAACACTTCTTGATATAGGGTCTCCCAATCATTCATACCGGTATCGTAATGTATATTCTGGGATACATCTCCCATAATAGTATAGGTACAGCTAGAGAATAATTTCTTAAAGATTGCAAATACATTTACACCAAAATCCTGTGCTTCGTCGACAACAATATGCTTTACATATTCAAAATCCTTGGTGTACTTTATCCTTCTCTTAATTATGGTCAGCATACCAAGATCATACAGATCTATCATTTTATTCTTCAGTTCCTGATGGATAAGAAGCAAGATGTCCTCACTTGGTACTGCTATCGAATTACTTAAGTAATCTTTTCTATACTCTGTCAAGTGAGATATATATTTTGAATAAACATCCATCAGATCAATTTTGGCGTTGCGTACACCAAAATAATTCTTAAACTTTCTTACTTCAACCTTAATTTTTTCTTTCTCCTGATAATTCATCTCATTGATGTTAGAAACTTTGTTTTCCAACCGTTTATTTAACATATCAATCTTCTCTTGCACGGGTTTATCCTGAAAGAACCTTAGTACATAGAGAATATCTTCTTTTGAGAATATCACTTCGTTTTGATAAGTGACATCCTTAATCGAAATCAATTCCTGTTCGTACTTCTGTAAGAAGAGTTCCAATGCTTTTAGGTATTGTATCGAACCTTTGAAGCGTTTCATTTCTGCTTTTTGAACTGACTGATCTACCTGAGTTAATTTTGTAAAATTATTGCTTAACTTGTATTTTCCTTTTTTCTGATTAAAATCCCCTTCCAATAATGACAGAAAAAACTCTTCCATGGTCAGTTGGTTGATATTGTAGACGTCTAGATTAGGTAGCACTCCGGTAATATACTTAAGAAGCATTTTATTACTACCTATAATGAAGAATTCATCGGGTTGAAACCTATCCTTAAAATTATAAAGAATATAGGAAATACGATGCATCGCGACTGTAGTTTTACCACTACCAGCCACACCCTGAACAATCACACTGTGCCATGGTATATCTCTTATGATCTCATTCTGTTCCTTCTGAATAGTAGCAATGATTTCACCTAATACAACTTCTTTATTCTTACTTAGGTATTTTGTTAGAAACTCATCATTAGCAATTACATCGGAATCATAAAAATCAATTAATTTTTGATCTGATATTTCAAAGGTTCTTTTCAATTGCAGTGTGATATCTATGCGATCACCAAAGGGTGACCGGTAAGAACTTTCTCCGATATCACTGTCATAATATACACTAGAGATAGGTGCTCTCCAATCAACGATGACAATCTCCGACCTGCTCTTACTAATTCCATTCTTACCTATATAAAGGGAGAATTGTTTGGTTTCACCATGCTCTTTGTAATCAATTCTACCAAAATACGGTTTTTTTAAAGCGAGAAGATTTTTCTTTAACACCCTCTCGACTTGAGACTTTAAGTCTAAGCCTATCACGAGATCATTATGAAGTTCCGGGTTATTGGAACGATAATTATCATAGAGTTCCTTCGTTTCTGCACTAAGTTCCTTCAGCTCCGATGCATAGGTATCGATATTATTTTGTATCACATTAACCCGTACCTCTAGCTGCTTTACTTCCTCTTTCCATTCATTGTCAAAATTACTTTTCTTTGTTTCCAAAGGAATCTGCTCTATGTTACTGTTCACTTTTATTTCCTCCTATATCACTAAGATGATAGATATAAACTACATTCTAATCATAATAGTTTTTAAAAATATTACTAGACTTTTAATTCAAAATGTGGTATGATGCAAAATGAGGTATGCAAAAAAATACCCTATAAGCTGTCAGAAAATTCTGACAGCTTTTTTATAGGAAAATACGTCTTATTTCATACTTTATGATTACTTCACGTATTTCAAGATTACTTCTTGTACTTATTGCTTCCACTCGTATTAAAAGCTTTCTTTTCATACGATATGATTTCTTCTCATTTTATTCTTCCATTCCAACATTCTACCATACAGTCATTCTATCGCTTCATCATTCCATCAATGTATTGATCTATCGTATATCCTTTTTTTCCTTATACATTTTACAATTTACATCATGATCCGGTAGATTGATAATGCTTCAGGCCAAACTTCCACATAAAATAGCAAGGAATTGCAAAGGAACAGGATAGTATAGGTAACAGCAGGTAGACAGGATTGGTGGTTCTTCCGGTGAGATACAAAAAAGGGTAATATTGAAACAAAGCATAGGGTACGATATAGGTGCAGAATCTTAAAATTCCTTTTCCGTAAACATTAATCGGATACTTACCAAATTCCCTCCCCCCGTCAGTTAATATATTCATAAATTCCAAGCCTTCCAAGGTAAAGAAACAAATGCTGGCATAGAGAACAAACAGGCAGCTGAAAATGACACTACCTCCCAATATCATCAGGATTAAAGTTATTATCTTATCCCAGCTCCAGACGATATCTGCGGTTATCATAGCATAACTTAAAATAACGATAGCTTGTACCAGCCTTCCAAGTCTGGTTAATTCGATCTTACTTGCCAGAATGAGAAAAATTGTATTTCTCGGTCGTAATAGTAATCGGTCAAATTCTCCATTCGAAATCATTTGAGCAAAAACGTCAAACCCTCTTACGAAGGTTTCTGCTAAGGTAAATCCCATCAGCACGATAGAAAAGCAAATTAAAACTTCACTATATCGATATCCTTTTACTGCTTGAAACCGATCAAACATGAAGTAAATTCCTAAGAATACATTAAAAGAAACGAGAAACTGCCCAAGAGTCGTAAAGAAAAAGGAAGTTTTGTATTGAATAATACTTTTAATATGAATAACAAAATAATGCACATATAATTTCATTCTGATCACCCTCCCTGTACAATTACACGTTTCAGTGCCTTTATCATCCAACCTCTGCCTAGAAGTATAAGAATCAAAAGCCATATCGCTTGTATTCCCACTCTCCGATAAAGTTCGCTACCGATGATATCACCAGTATAAATTCGTAAAGGTACATTGAGTGACGATGCAAAGGGAAGAAGCTCCAGCACTAACCTCATATTATCGGGAAAGAAAGGTAGTGGTATTACTGCACCAGAGAAGAAATCCATCACAGTAACCGCAAGTATTCGCACCCCCAGCGGAGATAAAGTATAAAAGGTTGCAATATACACAAACATGCATAAGGATACCACAACCAGAAATGCTAAAATCATCGATATGATAAACCAAAATGCTGCATGGAAACTTACTGGTAACCTTATTCCATAGGGCGAAGGAAGGAAAGCCGCTACAATGATAATCGGAAAACAGCGAAGTACTGTTCTTGATAATCTATTTGCTACATTGCGAGTAAACCACATGTTATATATATTGATTGGTCTGCATAACTCATAGGAAATACCTCCATCTGATATTGCCTGAAATATTTCATTTTCAAAAAACCACATCATGAAAATTGCTAAAAAAGCCTGTTGAAGCCATGTATAAGAGGATAAAGCCTCCAAGGTCATGGGAAAAGCTGCTTGATTGGTTTCATAAAATGCATGATATAATAAGATTTGCATTGTCCCCCAGGCGAATTGAGTTGCTATCCCTGCTAAGGCTGCAGCTCTATACTGAAGACCTGATACAAATCGCATACGAAAAAAGGAACCATATTTCTTCATTATTTATCTCCTTTTCCCTATATGTGATACTTCTGATATAATCGGGCTACCACTTCATCGATCGATGGACCATCTACGGTGATATCTTTAATCTCAACCTGTCTAGAAATTTGGTTGATTGCTTCCGATACGGATAGATGGAATAATTCTACATCAAGAACAGCATGTTGTTTCTCGTCGGAGATTAACTTCATGCCTTCCCACGGAGTAAGTCTATTACCGCTGTAATCAATTGTAAGCCGTTTCGTATCTGAAAATTCTTTCTTCATCTCTTCTAGATGTCCATCCATTAGAATCTTTCCCCTGCCAATTAGTATAATTCGTTTGGTTAGGGTTTCGATATCCTGCATATCATGGGTTGTTAAAATCACCGTAGTCCTGTGTTTTTTATTCCGTTCCAGAATAAAATCTCTGACAGCAATTTTTGATACAGCATCCAATCCTATGGTTGGTTCATCGAGGAATAAAATCTTAGGGTCATGTAAAAGGGAAGCTGCAATCTCACAGCGCATTCTCTGTCCCAGAGAAAGCTGCCTTACTGGTGTTCTGACAATCTGTTCCAAATTTAACAGAGTGATGAGCTCCTCAAAATTGTTTCGGTAAGTTATTTCCGGTATCCGGTAAATATCTCGAATCAGCTCAAAGGAGTCAATAACCGGCACATCCCACCATAATTGTGTTCTTTGCCCGAAAACCACTCCAATCTCTTGCACATGTTCAATTCTATCTTTCCATGGAACTCTTCCGTTGATGGTACAACTCCCTGAAGTTGGTGTTAAAATACCACTTAACACCTTAATGGTACTGCTTTTTCCTGCACCATTGGGACCAATGTACCCGACCATCTCTCCCTCATCAATTGTAAAGGAGATGTCATCTAAGGCTTTGATGCATTCATACTGTTTATGAAACAATGCTTTGAATGCTTCTGATAAACCGGCATTGCGCCGGGCGACCTGAAAGGTCTTAGAAATGTGTTCTACACGAATCATATTTTCCTCCTGGTAGTAATATTTTGTAAAATATCTTGCCAAGTAATAATGTATTCTTGTGCCGACCACCGCTACGACATTAAATAGTCCATTGAGTTTTATTCACAAATCAATTAAGCATTCACTCGCAATTCAAATCTGAACAGCCCCAACTCGATCCTTATAGCGTCATATCGATTTCAACACCTCTCGATACATTTCAATATTTAATTTTCCTTGGTATCATTTCTCCATGGACAATTTCCAAATCAATTTCTTAATTAGAATGGGTTATTTCTAATATGTTTTATCTCATTATAAAATATAAGATAAATAATATAGGAAATATACCCCATGGAAAATTTCTCCCATAAAAGCGAGAATTTCATTCTACCATTTTCATAAAGACAAGTCAATTCAAACTTATCCTTATCATCATTAATTTCAAGTCATTGCAAATCATTTCATATGTTCTATTCATAAACTGGCAAAATGCTGATATAATCATGGTTTCTTTCTATCTTTACATGGATCTCCACTAAAGAGGTAATCTCTCCATATTAGCTATAAATTCTTCAGCCGTCTGGTTAAACGAGGATATACTTAAGATCTTCTTGTCATACTCAATTACATTGATACAGGTATTTTTTAGCCTTGTGACACCGGTTCCTATCACCCCATGAGATACTTCAGCCAATGCCGCGTTAATTGACGCTCCATGGGAAACCATGATGATATCATCAGGATAAAATTCCTCTGCATATCGATGAATACATTGCATCATCCGTGCCTTTAGCTCATCGATTGGTTCAAACAGGGCATCCTCCTGACTAGCATAAAATGCTTCCCTTTGCTGCGGTGTTAAGCCCGATATTTTACCAAAGTCCCGTTCAATCAATTTTTCGTCTACGATAAACCGTTCTACTTCTGCATAACGAGCAACAATCTGAGCAGTTTTTTCAGCTCGTTTTAAAGGGCTGGTAATGATAGCTTTACAATCAATATTATTTAGTGCTTTACCACAAACCTCAGCTTGTTTAATCCCAGTCTCGTTTAACTCTATGTCCTCCCTGCCTTGGAACCTACCATGCAAATTCCAGTCCGTCTCTCCATGCCTTATCAAATAAATTTTCATATCATTCTCCCATTTCAAAAGCAACTTCCTACTATTTTACAATAATCGTATTTATAATACCAGAATTATTTCTATAACTATCTATAGTTTTATATGTTTTTATAGATCGTAAACACTACGACTAATCAATATCCAAAGATTTTAAACAATTGATACAACTACCGATTATATTGCATATGATCTTCTCATACCAACATAAGGTATATCCTTTATTCTATGCTCAGTGCAAACGAATAAAGTAAAAAAAGATGATAACGCATTACATCACGATATCATCTTATCTTTTCCTATTTCTCTATATTATCTTTTCCTTTAGTAAAAGCAATAATCTCTCTAATAGGCTGATTATAAGTTACACATTGGCTGAAACAACTTTTCCGTTACATTCAAAGATTTCTTTTACCTGCTTCATCAGTTCTTTACTAGGTTCTTTGGTATCTGAAAGCTTATATTCCAGTCCCAGTTCCTTCCATTTATATTCTCCCATCTTATGAAAACCTAAAAGCTCGATCTTCGATACATTGGGAAAATGATCCAAATGATCGGACAATTGCCTTACACTATCAAGATTATCTGTCAGGTTTGGAACTAAAACATAACGAACCCAAGTATTAATATTCTTTTCCTTTAGATAATCCAGGAACTTTAAAGTTGGTGAAAGGGATACTCCGGTTACTGTTTTATAAACCAGCGGATCGTAATTCTTAATATCCAATAATACCAAATCAGTATATTCTAAGATTTCTTTCACAGTATCATTCCATACAAACCCTGAAGTATCAATCGCCACGGAAATTCCTTGCTCCTTGCAAAGCTTACTTACTTCTAAAATATATTCAGCTTGAAGTAAAGGTTCTCCTCCGGTGAAGGTTACCCCTCCGCCGGAAAAGTTCATATATGATTTGTATAATACAATTTCATCCATTAACTGTTGCGGTGTATACTCCATTCCTTTGGTAGTGTCCCAGGTATCGGGATTATGACAAAATTGGCATCGCAATACACATCCTTGCATAAACACTACAAACCGAATTCCTGGACCATCTACGGTTCCAAAGCTTTCTAATGAATGTATTCTACCTAATTTGCTCACTCTTACCACCAACCTTTCCTACAAAAGCATTTCATAAAACACCCAGAAGCAACATGATATTATTCTTATCTCTCATGGAAGGTACGATGAATAACATCTAATTGCTGCTCACGGTTTAGTCTTACGAAATTAACTGCATAACCGGATACACGAATCGTTAACTGAGGATATTTCTCCGGATGTTCCATCGCATCCATTAAGGTTTCACGATCAAATACGTTAACATTGATGTGATGACCTTTACTCTGGAAATACCCGTCTAATAAGCCAACTAAATTATTTGCTCTTTCGTCACTATCTTTACCAAGTGCTTTAGGAACGATAGAGAAGGTATAAGAAATACCATCCTGTGCATGGCGATAAGGAAGTTTAGCAACAGATGCCATAGAAGCAATTGCACCTTTCTTATCTCTTCCGTGCATCGGGTTTGCACCTGGTGCAAATGGTTCTCCTGCCTTACGTCCATCCGGAGTACTACCTGTTTTCTTACCATATACTACGTTAGAAGTAATGGTAAGTACAGATAACGTCTGCAACGCATCACGATAAGTCTTAACCTTACGAAGTTTATTCATAAAGCGTTCTACTAAATCTACTGCAATTTGATCGACACGATCATCATTATTACCATATGCAGGATATTCTCCTTCGATCTCATAATCTACTGCAAGACCTGCTTCATTACGAATTACTTTTACCTTCGCATGTTTGATTGCGGAAAGGGAGTCTGCTACTACTGATAAACCGGCGATACCACAAGCTTCGGTACGCAGAATGTTAATATCATGAAGCGCCATCTGAAGTCTTTCGTAATTATATTTATCATGCATGAAATGAATTACATTTAATGTGTTGATATAAAGTTCAGATAACCAATCTAAGGTTTGATCAAATTTCTTCATTACCTCTTCATAATCTAAATAATCTCCGGTTACCGGTGCAAACATAGGTGCAACCTGTTCACCTGATTTCTCATCTTTACCACCATTGATCGCATATAATAAAGCCTTTGCAAGGTTTGCTCTGGCACCAAAGAACTGCATTTGCTTACCAATTCTCATTGCGGATACGCAGCAGGCAATACCATAATCATCACCCCAACGTTCTCTCATGATATCATCGCTCTCATACTGAATAGAGCTGGTATCGATAGAAACCTTGGAACAGAACTTCTTAAATGGTTCTGGTAAGAATACGGACCATAGTACCGTTAAGTTTGGTTCCGGAGCAGGTCCTAAATTATATAGAGTATGAAGAATACGATAGCTACTCTTGGTTACTAAGGTTCTACCGTCAAGGCCCATACCACCGATGGTTTCTGTTACCCAAGTAGGATCTCCGGAGAATAAATCATTATAGGAAGGAGTTCTTAAGAAACGAACCATTCTTAATTTCATAACGAATTGATCCATTAATTCTTGAACTTCATCTTCGGTAATTAATCCGTTTTTCAGATCTCTTTCATAATAAATATCAAGGAAGGTAGATACTCTACCAAGACTCATTGCTGCACCATCTTGTTCTTTAATCGCACCAAGATATGCAAAATAAGTCCACTGAGTAGCTTCAAAGGAATTCTTTGCTGGCTGACTAATATCAAATCCATAAGCAGCAGCCATTTCTTTTAATTGTTTTAATGCCTTAATCTGCTCAGAGATTTCTTCTCTTAAGCGGATATCCGGTGATTCTAAAATCGGGATCTCAAGTAATTTCTTTTCGTTTAATTTTTCTTCGATTAAGAAGTCTACACCATAAAGTGCTACTCTTCTGTAATCACCTATGATACGACCACGACCATAAGCATCCGGAAGACCAGTAATAATACCAGTATGTCTTGCCTTTTTCATCGCGTCAGTATAGGCATCGAATACACCGTCATTATGTGTTTTTCTGTTTTGTGTATAGATTTCTTCTGTTTTCTTGTCTAATTCATAACCATAGGCTTCTAATGCACTTTTTACAACACGTACACCGCCATTTGGCATAATGCCGCGCTTTAATGGTTTATCTGTTTGATATCCGACAATAACTTCTCTCTCTTTATCCAGATAACCTGCTCCAAAGGTAGTGATCGTAGAAGGTTTTGAAGTTTCAACATCAATAATCCCCTTCTTAGTTTCTTCCTTCATGAGTTCCATTACTTCATCCCACAATTCAGATGTTCGCTTCGTAGGTCCTACCAGGAAGGAATCATCCCCTTCATAGGGTGTATAGTTATGTTGAATAAAGCTTCTCACATTAATGTCTGTAGTCCAGCTTCCCGGATTAAAATCATACCATTCTTGTCTCATGATAATCCTCCTTAAAATTAAGTATAATGTTTTATTCGGCTTATTAGGTATATTGTGAGTAAAATCAATACCATATATAGTAAACTCATTCGAAATCATAATAGATATGGTATTCATTTTGCTCACATGATACTTTACACCGAATCGAACTTTCTGTCTATATCATATCGCTAACAACTTATCTTGTCAATATTTTATTGATAATAGTTATCAATACTGTTATATTCTAACAAACGCCATTCGTAATTTTAATATAAAATAGTCAGAATTACAACTATTATTTATCTGCATTCTGTCGTTTTTTGTTGGTTTTGTTAAAATCAGACCGAAATTTCCTTAAGAACTCCATAAAAAAGACACCTGCCAGCTTCCAAAGATGCACATGCAGGTGTCCTGCTATATATCATTATTCCATATTTACATACCGGATTATGCCAAGCTACTGTATCCCATCAAATGAGCATCAACTGCTCTGGCTGCCTCACGACCTTCACGGATTGCCCATACTACCAAGGACTGCCCACGGTGCATATCACCCGATACGAATATATTATCTACATTCGTCTGATACTTCCCTTGTTCCGTCTTTACGTTGGTTCTTCCATCCAGTTCAACACCAAAAGCATCTGCTACATAACTTTGAGTGCCTAAAAATCCTGCAGCAATGAATACAAGGTCAACTTCTACCTCGTATTCGCTTCCCAGTACCTCTTCCAGAGAGAAACGTTTCGTCTCTTCGTTAAATTTGCTTTCAAGACGAACAAGTTTTACTTTACATACATTACCATCTTCACCAGCAATAAATTCCTTTACCGTTGTCTGATAAGCTCTCGGGTCCTGACCATAGACGAAAGCTGCTTCTTCCTGACCGTAGTCTGTCTTACAAACTTTAGGCCATTCTGGCCAAGGATTGTTCTCTGCCCTCTGATCCGGAAGCTTTGGCATCATCTCTAACTGAAGTACCGATACTGCTCCCTGTCTTACTGCTGTTCCAACACAGTCATTTCCGGTGTCACCGCCACCGATCACGAGAACTTTCTTATCCTTTGCTGAGATCGTAAAACTCTCAAGCTTATCAAGGAAAGTAGTACCCTGTTGTAAGAGATCTTTGGTTGCTGAAGTAAGATAATCCACTGCAAAGTAAATTCCCTTAGCTTCTCTTCCGGTAACTTTGATATCTCTAGGATTAGAAGCACCGCAAGCTAAAATAACTCTGTCAAACTCTTTCACAATTTTACTTGCTTTGTAGTTTGAGCCAACGTCAGCACCGGTAATAAAAGTAACTCCTTCTTCCCTCATGATGGCAACCTTACGGTCAATGATATGCTTCTCCAGCTTCATATTAGGAATACCATACATCATTAACCCACCGATGCGATCCGAACGTTCAAATACAGTTACAATGTGACCTCTTCTATTTAACTGATCCGCAGCAGCTAGACCAGCGGGGCCTGATCCAATGATAGCAATCTTTTTTCCAGTTCTAACTTTTGGAGGATTTGCTTCCATTAAACCATGCTCGAATCCATATTCAATGATCGCATATTCATTCTCTTTAATTGAAACTGGATCTCCATTAAGTCCACAGGTACAGGAAGCTTCACAAGGAGCAGGGCAAACCCTAGCTGTAAACTCCGGGAAATTATTCGTCTTTAAAAGACGATTTAATGCCTCTTTCCAATTACCTGTATAGATTAAGTCATTCCATTCCGGTATCAAATTATTGAGCGGGCATCCTGAGGTCATACCGCCAAGCATAATACCTGACTGACAAAAGGGTATACCGCACTCCATACAACGAGCTGCCTGGCATTTTCTTTCATCCTTAGATAACGTTTGATGGAATTCATTAAAGTGTTTTATTCTATCCTTGGGTTTGTCGGACTTACCGACTTTCCGCTCATATTCCATAAATCCTGTTGGTTTTCCCATTGTAATCCCCTCCTATCCTCTGGTATTGGCAAAGAATGCCTCAATTTGTGCCTGTTCACTGTTTAAGCCTTTTTCTTCCATTTGTACAATGGTCTGAAGCATACGTCTGTAATCATGAGGAATAATCTTTTTAAATTTCGGTAAGTACTCTGAGAAATTATCTAGTATTTCCTTACCCTTTTCCGAATTTGAATATTTCACGTGCTCTGTTATCATTTCCTTAAGCTCAAGCACATCGTATTTTTCTGTTACTGCTTCAAAGGAAACCATTCCCTTATTCAGCTTTTTGTATAAATTACTATCTTCATCCAGAACATATGCAATACCGCCACTCATACCGGCTGCAAAATTTTTCCCGGTTTTACCAAGAACAACAACTCTACCACCTGTCATATATTCGCAGCCATGATCGCCTACGCCTTCGACAACTGCAGTTGCACCGGAATTACGAACGCAGAAACGTTCCCCTGAAACTCCGTTAATGAAAGCTTTACCGCTGGTTGCACCGTAGAGTGCAACATTACCAATGATAATATTCTCATCCGCTTTAAAAGTACTTCCCTTCGGAGGATATGCTATAAGTTTTCCACCGGATAAACCTTTACCGAAGTAATCGTTGCTGTCACCCTCCAGCTCAATCGTAAGTCCCTGTGGAATGAATGCACCAAAGCTCTGGCCGCCGCTACCATGACATTCTACTATATAGGTATCTTCCTTTAAGTTAGTTCCATGCTTCTTCGTAATCTCTGAACCCAAAATAGTACCAAAGGTACGATCTGTGTTTGAGATTTGGACTTTAATCTTCTGGCTGTGCTTATCATTTAACTTGAATTTCTTTAAGAGCACTCTCTCATCCACTGTCTTATCCAGCTCAAAATCATATTTTTGATCTGGATTATAATGAACTGATTTACCTGCTTCGCTATATGGATTATTAAGAACAGCGCTTAAATCCACTTTCTTTGCTCTGTCGTTTAAATCATTTGAGTCTTTTACTTTCAATAGATCGGTACGTCCTACTAATTCGTTCAGAGTCCGAATACCCAGCTTTGCCATGTATTCGCGAAGCTCCTGTGCCACAAAGCGCATGAAGTTCTCAACATACTCTGGCTTTCCTTTGAAGTTCTTACGAAGTTCCGGATTTTGAGTAGCTACGCCAACCGGACATGTGTCAAGATTACATACTCTCATCATAACACAACCTAGAGTTACCAGTGGAGCTGTTGCAAATCCGAACTCCTCTGCACCTAATAATGCTGCAATCACTACATCACGGCCATTCATTAATTTACCGTCGGTTTCAATGACTACTTTAGACCGGAGTCCATTCATAATTAAGGTCTGATGTGTCTCTGCTAATCCAAGTTCCCAAGGAAGTCCTGCATTGTAGATGGAAGTACGAGGAGCCGCTCCGGTACCACCGTCGTAGCCGGAGATTAAGATTACTCCAGCTCCTGCTTTTGCAACACCGGCTGCTACCGTACCTACACCTGCTTCGGATACTAATTTTACAGAAATTCTAGCTTCTTTATTTGAGTTCTTTAAGTCATATATTAATTGAGCCAAATCCTCGATGGAATAGATATCATGATGAGGCGGAGGAGAGATTAATCCAACCCCAGGTGTTGAATGTCTGGTTTTTGCGATCCAAGGATATACTTTCTCTGCAGGTAACTGACCACCTTCTCCTGGTTTTGCACCTTGCGCCATCTTAATCTGGATTTCTTTCGCACTAACCAAATATTCGCTGGTAACGCCAAATCGTCCGGATGCTACCTGCTTGATTGCAGAACAACGGTTGATACCATCTTCCCCTACAGTCAGACGCTCAAGACTTTCACCGCCTTCACCGCTATTTGATTTGCCTCCCAGACGGTTCATGGCAATTGCTAATGTCTCATGGGCTTCTTTGGAGATAGATCCATAGGACATAGCGCCAGTTTTAAAATGTTTTACAATTGATTCTACGCTTTCAACTTCATCCAGAGAGATTCCTGATTCGGGATAATTAAACTCTAATAAACCTCTGAGATGAATCTTAGCATCTTCCTCTTCCACAATCTTAGAATATTCTTTAAACATATCATAACTGCCGGTACGGGTTGACTGCTGCAGTAAATGTATTGTTTTTGGATTATAAAGATGCTCTTCCTTCCCGCTGCGAAGCTTATGGGAGCCATCGCTGTCTAAGGTTAAATCAAGATTTAATCCCAGAGGATCAAAGGCCATGGAATGTAGGTTATCCACCTGCTCCTGCATATCCGTAAGAGTAATGCCTCCGATACGACTCACTGTCCCGGTAAAATATTTATCTATTACTTCCTTACAGATACCGATTGCTTCAAATATTTTGGATCCTTGATAGGACTGGATTGTCGAGATACCCATCTTAGAAGCAATCTTAATGATACCTTTTAGAACTGCTTTATTATAGTCATCCACCGCAGCATAATAATCCTTATCCAGTAAATTATCATGAATCAATTGACGGATGGTCTCTTGTGCTAAATATGGATTTACCGCACAAGCACCGTAACCTAACAGGGTTGCAAAATGATGAACATCTCTTGGATCTGCACTTTCTACAATCATAGCTACCGCAGTTCTCTTCTTTGTACGAACCAGATGTTGTTGTAATGCGGATACTGCTAATAAAGAAGGAATTGCTACGTGATTTTCATCCACACCACGGTCTGATAAAATCAGAACATTAGCTCCTTCTTTATATACGCGGTCTGCTTCGACACAGAGATGATCTATAGCTTTTTCTAAGGAAGTATTCTTGTAATAAATCATAGGAATCACTTCAACTTTAAAGCCTTTTATCTTCATATGCTTGATCTTTAATAAATCTGTATTTGTTAATATCGGGTTATTAATCTTAAGAACTTTACAGTTCTCTGCCTTTTCCTCCAGCAGGTTCCCGTCTTCACCGATATAAACTGAAGTGGAGGTAACGATTTCTTCACGAATTGCATCAATCGGAGGATTGGTTACCTGAGCAAACAGCTGTTTAAAATACGTAAATAATGGAGGATTATTTTTTGATAATACAGGGATTGGTGAATCCACACCCATTGCTGCAACCGCTTCCTGACCATTCTTAGCCATCGGCAGAATGGTGGATTTATAGTCCTCATAGGTATATCCAAAAGCTTTTTGTAATCTAGCCAGTTCTTCATTACTATACTCAACGACTTTTTTATTTGGAATATGCAGATTTTTTAACATTACTAAGTTGCTATCCAACCACTCACCATAGGGTTGCTTGCTTGCGTAGTAATTTTTTAAGTCCTCATCATCAATTAACTTACCCTTTATGGTATCCACAAGTAACATCTTACCGGGACGAAGTCTTTCTTTTTTAATGATTTTATCTGCTGGTATATCTAATACACCTACTTCAGAAGAAAGAATAAGATAATCATCATTGGTAATATAGTAACGGGAAGGTCTTAATCCGTTACGGTCAAGAATGGCTCCCATCATATCACCGTCGGAGAATAGAATGGAAGCTGGTCCATCCCAGGGTTCCATCATGGTAGCATAATATTGATAAAAATCCTTCTTCTCAGAATTGATACTTGTATCATAGCTCCATGGTTCCGGAATGGTAATCATAACGGCAAGGGGCAATTCCATTCCGCTCATGATAAGAAACTCTAACGTATTATCCAGCATTGCTGAATCAGAGCCTTCGGTATTTACAACAGGAAGTACTTTATGAAGTTCTCCCTTTAAGTGTTCTGATTCCATTGTCTCTTCTCTGGCAAGCATCTTATCCGCATTCCCACGAATGGTATTGATTTCCCCATTGTGAACAATCAAACGGTTCGGATGTGCTCTCTGCCAGCTGGGATTTGTATTGGTGGAGAAACGGGAGTGCACGATTGCTATAGCACTATCATAGTTTTCGTCCTGTAAATCTTCAAAGAATGACCGAAGTTGATGTACAAGGAACATACCTTTGTAAACAATGGTACGACTAGATAAAGAAACTACATAAGTATTGTCATTACTTTGTTCAAAGATTCTTCTTACAATATATAATTTACGGTCAAAATCAAGGCCTTTTTTTACATTCGTTGGTTTTTTAATAAAACATTGAAGGATGAACGGCATACATTCAATTGCTCTCTCACCTAAGGTTTGAGGTTTGTTCGGTACCTCTCTCCATCCTAAGAATTTCAATCCCTCTTTTTCTACGATGATTTCAAACATTTTCTTCGCTTGATTACGTTTTAACTCATCTTGCGGGAAAAAGAACATTCCTACACCGTATTCACGTTCCGAGCCAAGTTCAATTCCTAAGGGTTCTACTGCCTTAGTAAAGAATTTATGAGAAATCTGAAGAAGGATACCTACTCCATCACCCGTTTGTCCATTTGCATCTTTTCCTGCACGATGTTCTAAATTCTCTACAATCTTAAGAGCATTTGCTACAGTATCATGGGTTTTTAAACCCTTCATGTGGACAACTGCACCGATACCACAATTATCATGTTCAAAGCTAGGATCATATAAGCTTTGCTGGACCTGGTCTACATCTGCTTTCATTTCCTTCATAAGCAATCCTCTTTTCTAAATATTATCTATTCTATTATGTCTCACCAAGATGCCCAACTGCTTCATACTGTATTATAGTATAAAAGAGTTTCTGCTGGCAAAAGTATCATTTGACACTATAACCAATTATTGTTGACGTATTTAACAAATAAAGGGTAAAAAAATAGGCATTCTTAGATTCCACCTGTAAAATCTAAAAACGCCGTCGTTTTTGTGAACTGATTATAATATATAATGAATTGAATTGCAAGAAAATTTTATTAGAAAATATGTTATAATTATTAACTTAGCAAATCAATCAATTATTGTACTATTCTTTTATGGAATTCAGGTATAAGATAAAGTATTTTTGCTAAAACCATAAACCATAGGCGAAAAGGCGTCGATATAATGAATAGAGTATAAAAGAAAGGTGGGCTGCAGATGGATTTAAACCAAACAGGCTTTTCTCATTCATCCGCTTCCAACAAGAATAAAATTACATCAAGTACGTCAAATAAGTATAATTATGCATCCGATGACTCAGTTAAGAATACTTTCAATCCTTCCTCCGAAGGGAAACAGCGAGAATTTCACCTTTCTGAAGTGAAGCAGGGACAGTTGATCAAAGGTGAAATCGTTGATCACAGGTATCAGGAAGTCAGTATCCGTGTTGAGAATAGTCAGCAAGTACTAACTGCAAGACTTCATGGTGTGAACAGTCTTTCCATAGGTGAGGAAGCAGTATTCGTGGTAACCGAAGCTCATCCGGATCGGTTAGTACTACAGTATATTCCCAAAGAGTCCAAACCATTACTGGATTCAACGGCGGAAAAAGCTTTGATTGCTGCTGGTTTATCGAAAACAGAACAGAACATAGCAATTGTTCTTGAATTATTAAATCAGAGGATGTCGGTGGATAAGCAGACCCTACAGCAATTGATTCGTCTGTCTCATAGTCATAAGGAAATAACTCCGCAAGCACTTGTTCTTATGCACAAACTGAACATTCCTATCACAAAAGAAAATATAAGTCAATATGAAGCATATCAGACCAGAACCCACCAACTAAGTGAGGCTTTTCATGAACTTCTTCCGAATATCACCTCTCTTTTGAATACTCAAAATGGGAAATCAGAATTAAGTGCACAAATACACGGAGATTTATTGCACCTATTACAATCCGATATTGCCGTGGAAGATACCCCCTTAGCATCAGAGTTACCTGCCGCAGATTATCTTAATAAGGATGAGCTCTTACAAGTAGAATACTATATTCGTCAGAAATCAGAGGATCGTCATTCAGCATTCACCCATATAAATGAGGATCCCAATTTACCCAAACTGCAAAATGGTACCATATCCTTACAGGAGCTTATGCAATCTTTGATTGGGATTAAGAACCAAGCAACCGAGCCGTTTTTGGATGCAGGATATCAATTGTTTGACCGGATCTCGGATCTCATCTTCCGAAATCAACAAAGCAGAGGCGAGGTTGGAGTAATTTTCAATAAATCAGAACTTGTTCAGCTATCAGATATTCTGCAACCTTTGGAACTACCGGATCAGTTGAAAGATCAAATCAAAGCAGGGACTGCTACCCTTCCTGAACTCATTACTTTGTTAGGTCAAAAGCTTCCCCATGTCGGTGGTGATATTCTTCCTTCCCTTCTAAGTTCACCAGTCTACCATAAATTATTGGAAGAAGGCCTAAGGCATCGTTGGTTTTTGACTCCGGATCGACTAGAAAAAGCGGATCATATTAGGAATTATTACGAGACCCTTCAAACTGATATCGATAAATTGAAAGAAATGGTAAAAAACCATCCAGAGTTAGAGGATGCTGCCAAGATTACCTCCCAGGGAGATAAACTTCAAGATAATGTTAATTTTATGAAATCCCTTCAGGAGTTATTTTCTTATGTTCAATTACCTCTCCAAGGGAAAGAAAAGAATGCCCATGGAGATCTTTACGTATTTTCAAGGAAGCGGGGAAAACAAATGGTTGGAGAAGCTTTCACCGTCCTTCTTCATCTTACTATGCCTTCCCTCGGGGACGCAGATATTCACATTACACTAAAAGAGCGAAATATAAAGGCAACCTTCTACCTTGAATCAGCATTATCCAGAACCATTATGAAAGAGAATCTTCCTTTGCTGGAAAAAGCGTTGGAAAAAAAAGGATATCAATTAAATGCTTCGATCGAGGAGACTTATGAAAGACTAGATTTCACACAGGATATCTTAAAGCACAACCAACCTCATTCTCAATTAGACCGGTATACTTTTGATATTAGAACATAAAAAAGCTGTAATAGGGAAAGTAATCTCTCCTATTACAGCTTCTTTTATTCCGCTCCTAACCCTCTAGCTTATAGAACGATTAGGAGAATAACATTTTACTCACCAAGACTCTTATCATATTCTTCAAAGATATAGGATAGAATGGATGCCATACCTACAAATTCACAACCATAATGAGTGTAATTATCCTTAGCCTGTTCTTTCCATATAACTTTTACAACGCAATGAATGATATCAGAATCATTACCGAGGTTAATATTTGCATTAAAGTAATAACCAATAGGGATTACACTCTGTGATATAAACCCTATTCCCGACTTGGAAATATCAACCACCTCGATAGGAGCAATTAAATGATCCACCAACACATTATCCTGCTTATAGAGATTAGAGATTTCCAGCGATAGTGTTATCGGCATTCTTTTCTCTTTTCTTTTTTCCAGCATGCAATCTTCTCCCCTTTTCGTTCGATTTATAGTTCGTTTACTCATCATATAGCTTAACCCAATTATATCTTAGTTTATAACAAGATACAATCGTATTATTACCAAAAAAGGATTATTTTTCATCCAATAATTCTTTTAGAATTTGATTAATCTTTCCAGGATCCGCTTTCCCTTTCATTTCCTTCATAGTCTGACCTACTAAGAATCCAAAGGCCTTCGTTTTACCGCTTTTATAGTCAGCGATGGACTGAGGATTATCGGATAAAATCTGCTCGATCGAACTACGTAACAATCCATCGTCCGATACCATTCCCAATCCATGTTTTTCTACATAATCCAAAGGATCAACATTCTCTTTGAAGATATTCTCAAATACTTCCTTAGCGACGCTTCGATTGATCTTGCCTTCCTCAATCATTTGGATTAATTTTGCTAACCGAACCGGAGTAAATAGAATATTCTCGGCTTCCATCTCCTGTTCTTTTAATAAACGCATCGTCTCAACCATCAACCAATTAGATACTTCTTTTGGTTTACCGCAGATTGCAACGGTCTCTTCAAAAAGGTCCGCTAGTTTCTTTACTCCGGTAATAATTCCGGCATCATAGGTAGGAATATCAAATTCTTTCTCGTAACGGAGCATTTTCTCATCCCGAAGCTCCGGTTGACGGCTTCTTACTTCCTGCAACCATTCATCACTGATATCAATGGGAGGCAAATCCGGCTCAGGAAAATAACGATAATCCTGTGCATCCTCTTTGGAACGCATAGCAAAGCTGGTATCCTTATTATCATCCCATCGTCTGGTTTCTTGAATAACCTTCTTACCATATTCCAGTAATTCAATCTGACGCTTCCGCTCTCCTTCAATTGCTCTTGCAATCGCTTTAAAGGAGTTCATATTTTTCATCTCGGTTCTTGTACCGAACTCTTTTGCACCGACTTCTCGAACGGATAAGTTAATGTCTGCTCTTAAGGAGCCTTCCTGCATCTTGCAATCGGAAACTCCCAGATATTGCAGAATTAATTTTAATTTCTCCAGGTAAGCTATTACTTCCGCAGCAGATCTCATATCCGGTTCACTAACAATTTCAATGAGTGGTACGCCACATCGATTATAATCTACTAAAGTACAATCTTCCCAAGGATCATGGACTAACTTACCTGCATCCTCTTCCATATGGATTTCATGGATACCAATCGTTTTCTTGCCGGTTTCCGTTTCAATCTCTATTCCACCGTTGCGACAAATCGGTAGATAGAGTTGGGAAATCTGATATGCCTTAGGTAGATCTGGGTAAAAATAATTCTTACGGTCGAACTTACACTTCTGTGTTATGGTACAATTCAGTGCAAGGCCTGCCGCAATCGCATAGTCCACAACCTGCTTATTTAGCACAGGAAGAGTTCCTGGCATACCGGTACATACAGGACAGCAATGGGTATTCGGGTCCCCACCAAACTGTGTGGTACAGGAGCAAAATATCTTTGTCTTGGTTGCCAGCTCTACATGGACTTCCAATCCGATGACGGTTTCATATGCTTTCATATTGTTACCTCCTTACCATTTGATCCAAGCTTAACCGGTCTTACATAACTATATGATTGTTCAAAGCTATAAGCCGCACGGATGATGTCTTTTTCTCCGTAATGTTTTCCAATCAATTGCATACCAATGGGAAGACCTTTTTTATCTACTCCACAAGGTAAACTTACTGCAGGAAGTCCTGCCAGATTCACCGATACGGTGTAGATATCGGATAGATACATCTTAAGAGGATCGCTCAGACTTTCTCCTAATACCGGTGCAGTCTCCGGTGCGGTTGGTCCTAGGATGATATCATATTGTTCAAATGCTTTCTGGAAGCCTTCATTAATCTTAGCTCTCACCTTTAAGGCTTTATTATAAAAAGCATCAAAATAACCGGAGCTTAATACGAAGGCACCAATCATCATTCTTCGTTTTACTTCCATACCAAAGCCTTCGCTTCTGGTATTCTTATAGAGGTCTTGTAATCCTTCTGCCTTCTCCGAACGATATCCATATTTTACTCCGTCAAATCGGGATAGATTAGAACTAGCTTCCGCACATGCAACTACATAATAGGAAGGAACAGCAAAATCCACCGCATCCAGATCAAATTCCTCAACAATAGCACCTTTACTGCGAAAAACTTCTGCTGCTTTGTAAATACTTTCTTTAATTTCTTCTTCAAGACCTGCTCCTAGATAACCCTTTGGAATTCCAATCTTCATTCCCTGTACATCATCCACTAATGCATCCATATAAGTAAAAGAGTTTTGATCCGTTGAGGTAGAATCCTTGGGATCATGACCGGAGATTATCTCTAGGGCAGCAGTACAATCTGATATATTGCGTCCGATTGGTCCAATCTGATCTAGCGAGGACGCATAGGCTATTAAACCATAACGGGAAACTGTACCATAGGTGGGTTTAATCCCTGTAACGCCACAATAAGCAGCTGGTTGACGGATGGAACCACCGGTATCCGAACCCAATGCATAGAAGGTTTCCTCTGCAGCAACAGCTGCGGCAGACCCACCACTGGAACCACCGGGAACATGGGTTACTTCCCAAGGATTTTTTGTTTCTCCGAAATAGGAGGTCTCCGTTGTACTTCCCATAGCGAATTCATCCATGTTGGTTTTTCCTATGATGACTGCTCCTGCTTTATTTAGTCTCTCAATTACAGTTGCGTCATAAGGAGGTTTAAAATTAGATAAAATCTTGGATGCACATGAAGTAAGGGTACCTTTCGTACAGATATTATCTTTGATTGCTACCGGTACTCCTGCTAAAGGTGAATCATTAAGTTCACCGGAATCGATAAGTTTTTGTACATCTCTTGCCCTTTGCAGTGCTGCTTCTTCCATAATTGTAATATAGCAATGATAGGAGGATTCCCTTTGTTTCATCACATCTATTTGAGCCATAACCGCTTCTTCCACGGTTATTTCCTTATTCTTAATCAATTTGCCCAGTTCTAGGGCAGAGTAACTTGTAATATCCTTCATCTGTCTTCCACCACCTATTCTACTGTTTTAGGAACGACAAAACAGCCATCCTTTTGCTTTGGAGCATTGGCAAGCAAATTATCCCTGTCATTTTGGTTCGTAATGATATCTTCCCGGAATACATTCTTTACCGGCGAAACATGGGACATTGGTTCTACACCTTCTGTGTTAAGCCCATCCATGGTAGCGATATAATCCAGTATCTTTTCCAAATCCTTTGCTACACCCGTCTTCTCTTCCTCCGACACGGTAAGCTTTGCCAAAGCAGCTACATATTTTATGGTATCTTCATTAATCGTCATACTATAAGTTCCTTTCTTTCCATTCTACCTCTTAAGGTTCCAATCTTGATACATCACGAGGAAATAATGTTGTCTCCCTGACATTTTGCTCATCTAACAGTTTCATCGTCAAACGTTCCAAGCCTATACCAAGACCACCATGGGGCGGCATACCATGTTTGTGGATCATTAGGAAATTTGTAAAATCTTCCGGATCCATCCCTCTTGCAATCATCTTATTTACCTGTTGATCGTAGTCATGAATTCTCTGACCACCGGTTGTTATCTCCATACCACGGAATAGCATATCAAAGCTTAAAGTGAATTTTGAATCCGTTGGGTCATCCATTGCATAAAATGGTCTTTTCTTTGATGGATAGTGTGTTACAAATACAAAGTCACTACCAAACTCTTCTTTGAAATACCGGCCAATTAATACTTCTTCTTCCGGCTCTAAGTCATAAGGATTTTTTATTTTCCGGTCATATTTTTCAGAAACAAGAACCTTTGCTTCATCAAAGCGGACAGCAGGGATTTTACTCACATCAGGAAGTGTAACATTTAAGAGATTTAACTCTTTTGCGTATTTTTCCTGTAGGAATGAGAACGTATAGGATAGCATCGAAGCCTCCATATCCATGATATCCTCAAATCCTTTGATATAGCCCATTTCAAAATCAAGGCTGGTATATTCATTTAAATGTCTTGTTGTGTTATGCTTTTCTGCACGGAATACCGGTGCAGCCTCGAAGACTCTGTCATATACTCCGACCATTGTTTGTTTATAGAATTGAGGGCTCTGAGCTAGAAAAGCTTTCTTCCCAAAGTACTCTAATTTAAATACATTCGCTCCGCCTTCTGCATTACCGGCAACAATTTTGGGCGTTCTGATTTCAGTAAAATCCTCCGAATAAAGAAAATCACGGAAGCCTCTAACGATTCCCTCCTGCAGTTTAAAGATCGCTCTTTCTCTGATATTTCGTAAGGATACTGGGCGATATGCCAGCTTTGTCTCCAACGAAGTCTTTAATTTCCATTTAGAGATAGGAAGTGGCATCATGGTATCTTTTTGTGGCTCTGATAACACTGCCATTTTAACAAGTCGTAATTCAAAACCCTGCGGTGCTCTTTCTTCTTTATGAATCATACCCTCTGCTAAAACTGTCATACCTTCTTTTAAATCTTTTACAGAAAAGTCTGTTATTCCTTCTTCATAAACACATTGTACTAATCCTTGTCTATTCCGTAATACGATAAATGCAAATTCACCCATATCACGAATCGTATGAATTGCACCGTTCATACTGACATTACCGGTGATCTCCCTATCAAGAATATCATTGATTTCATAGGTTTCCTTCTTCTTAACTCCAGTTACAAATTCCATTTTTTTCTCCTTCCATTGAGCTTTACCATATTTATTTATTTGGCCAAAAGCCACGGATTAACCAATAAAAAAGTCCCGAAGGATCATGATTTATGATTAATCACATTCCTTCGGGACGAGAATTTTAATTTTCCCGCGGTACCACCCGCATTGAGAGCATTGCTCTCCTCTTTTCACTGCTATCTCACCGACTAATATCAGTTTGATAACAAAACACTTAACGCGTGCGACGCATGAACCTACTATTCGTTCAATTCACGAGCTCCAGAGTGTTCCTTATTCTACCTATCATCCAAGGTGTGCTCTCAGTCGGTGGCTCACCATTCCTGTCAATCAATGATTCAATAAAATAAAGTCTCTTTCTTAGCCTTTTTCCATGTCTTCTTTAAAAAAAGACAAAGGTATTGTTGAAACAACACCTTTGCTGATGACTTATATTAACACATATTATTAACCTTGGCAAGTAAAAATATTAAAAATATAATAATAAATTTTAATTGCTACTTTGGATAGTTGGGAAATACCTCCCTGTAATAATCCTGTTCTAAAATGCTTTGCGAAACCTTAAATTTGTTTTTTACTATTGCATTTAAAGTTACGATATAATTATCGGGAAGATCCCCATCGATTAACTTCGTTATTTTTCCGGTTTCCGAGTTATACATGACTTTATCGGTAATAAAACTACGATTTGATAAAACTACCAATGGATCCGAATCAGAAAAGATATCCTGACCCATAAGCAAACGAGAATCATAGGTGATACCAAATAAATTAGATAAGGTTGGTAGTATATCCATACTCGAACAAGGTTTATCAACTATAATATTGTCCTTCATGGCTGCATTCCATAAGATAAAATGATTGCGATAAATCTCAAAATTCGGGTCTACCACCCGTCCGGCGATTTCATCGATATTTTTCTTCTCCCAACCATAGGGATAATGATCCGCACTGAGTGCGATTACTGTCTTATCTGCTACTCCATATTCCTCTAGTTTTTCAAGCAAAAGCTTAAGAGCACGATCAAGTTCAGCCTGACAGGCAATATACGCTTTTGCATCACTGGAATAAGGTAAATCTTCAACCAATCCCCGGTTTTTATATGCCATACTGTTACCGGAAAAGGTGTAATTCATATGCCCACTTACGGTTAGGTAATATACATGAAACTGATCCTCTTTGATGTAATCATCAATCGTTGTTTCCATCATCTCCAAGTCGGATTCAGGCCATACATCAGGGTGTTCTAACTCCATACCGTTTCCATTGGCGATAAACTGATATCCCATATTGGGGTGCGTTTCATTCCGCTGATAATAGGTATAAGTGTGATTGTGATATGCTTTACTTTTCACTCCCAGCAAATTAAACTGATTGCCTAGACAGAATGGAAGAAGATTGTTTCTGGAATTATACATGCTTCTGGTTCCCACCGGGATGAGTCCAGTACAGGCAACATATTCACCATCACTGGTGCTCGTCTGCCACAGCGCTGTATAAAAGTTTGTAAATACAAAACCTTCATGCGTTAATTTATACAAAGTTGGTGTTACATTCTTATCCACTGCATAAGGTGAGAAACCTTCTGCTGTTATCATAATGAGATTATAACCCTCAAACATTCCGGTATATTCATTCTTATTGGTAGGCTGTACAGAGGCAAAATATTCGTGAAGCGTTCGTATGGTATCATTTGATTCTCCCTCTGCCAATTTAGCAAAATCAATATCCATAACGTTAGGCGAAGTATCGATGGGTGTTGGAGTAGGTAAAGGAGATGGCGTCGGGGTTGAATTTGGTTTACTTGGAATTATGGTAACCGGAGCTTCCTGTTGCGGTTTAGGTGATTCTGAAATAACAGGATCCGTCCCCTCATCCCACTTGGCTGTTGGTGTATTGGCAAGCACCAATTCTTTCTCACCACGAATCGCCTTTGCAACATCAAATCGTACCATCGTAGTTAAACCCAATTGTTTACCGCATAGTTCGGGAACTTTTGTATTATGATATAAATCAAAGGGAGAATAATCCCCTCTACCATAAAGAAGCAATACTCCTAAAGCCAGAATCTGGAATATGACCGCTGTATATAGGAGCAACCCCTGTTGCCGAAGTTTCCTTTGTTCAACCTCTGCACCATTATATAAAAGCAAGCCAAGTACAGGAAGTGGAATAAATAACAACAATAATCCAAAGAAATTTTCTTTGATTGCCAATAAGATGTCATTATTAAATTCTGAGATTGCATCACCTGCCATTCCTACGGATTGGAAGGAGAAATATACCTTAAATACATAAAAATATACTCGCTCCATACTAAACAGGAGGCAGATTATACTTACTAATACCCACAAAATGGCTAAGTTCACACGTCGTTCAAATAGTGTACATAGAATCGTTAAAATGATACCGACTGGAATTGCGAATAAAATAGGCAATATGATCTTCCCATCCAAACTTCGGTAATTTAACAAATGAAATATCATCTCTAAATAAATTAACATTCCCGGAAAAAAAAGCAACAAATAGAAAATATCACTCTGAGGAATTTTTTTTATCGTCGGAATAATTTTGTCCTTTATCCTATGTTCCATATTACTCTTAATCTCTTTCCAGGAAGGAATTTCTATTTTCAAATATACTTCCTTTTTTTTATCTTTCGGCTCTTCTTTCTGGTCATCTACCTTATGATCCATATCTCCTTTTTTTTGCTGTTCCCCCATACACCAGGCCTACCTTCTTTTAAAAGTGATATTACCTTTACCATCCTTACTGTAAACCGTTGCAATTGCTCCATTCATCATTGTTAACTGAGGCGGTTTATGTCCTATATCCGCTTCCAGTATGATCGGTAACCCCAACTCTCCAATAGCAGAAATAATTGCTTCCTCATAGGTTGTATCTGTATCTGTATGATAAAAACACGGTCTTCCAAAGATAAATCCAACCGCATTCTGAAACCAGCCTGCCTCCTTCAACTGCCACAAACCTCGAACCAAGGATTCGCTTCCCAGAGCAAAGCTTTCCAAATACCATAGGATACCATCCGATTGATATTTCTCTACAAACTTCTTAGTGGTATCAAATCTTGTACCAACCAGATTTAACAAAACATCAAGGCATCCGCCAATTGCTCTGCCGGATAACATCATCTCATCTTTCTCTTTACCTTCTGACGGATGCAAAATCTTCCACTGTACTTCTTTATCCGCCGCAAATTCTTCAAGACCGGTAATTCGCTCGATGAAACCGTCTTGGAAGAAATCGAAACTCTCCTGAACAATATCCTGGCCTTCTAATATTCTTATATTTTGAACAAGAGAATTATGCCAATTCTTCATGCCAAAACTACCAAAATTATTCGCATAAATAGTCGCTATATCCAGATTTGTCGTCACAGTAAAACTAAGGCCTGTAATATCAGAAAACCCTTGCATCCATTTTGGATTATCTTTCAATACCTCCAGATCAAGATGAGACAGCATCTCAACCAGGTAATCTCCCCCACTGGCAGCAATGATAACACGCACCTGATCGTCTTGCACTAGTTCTAAAAGTTCCTTTGCTCTTGTATTACCATCACAGCTTCTTCCCTTTTCGCTTCTTCTGACATGAGCAGTCTCCGTAACAGGATATCCTAGTTCATAAAAGTGCTTCACTGCACTATCAAAACGAGCAAAATCCACCTCCTTCGCTATGCCATCGGACGGTGCGGTCACTCCAATTCGGTAACCTTTTTCTAATGGTAACGGGTAAATCATAAATCCTGTCCTCCTAAAAAAGTCTATAGTAAAGTATAACAGCTTAGGTAAAATTTATCAATCTTCAAATGTTATTATTCCTATTATTTGGCAATATATACAAAAGATGATAAGAGAGGATTAGCTGATATTAGACATAAAAATACCCTCAGAAAACAAGTATCTCTTATTTCCTAAGGGTAAATAATCTCTATAATCTTTTAATCCGCTCAATCGCTTCTAAGGTATTTTCATAGGTACCGAAGGCTGTCAGTCTAAAATATCCTTCTCCACTTGGTCCAAAGCCTGAACCTGGAGTACCAACCACATTCGCTTCCTTAAGAAGATAGTCGAAGAATTCCCAAGAAGTCATACTATCCGGTGTCTTTAACCAGATATATGGGGCATTTACACCACCGGATACACTGTAACCGGCAGCCGATAAACCTTCTCTGATTACTTTCGCATTATTCATATAATATGCAATCTGTTCCTTCGTTTGTCTCTTGCCTTCTTCTGTATAAATAGAAGCACCGGCAGCCTGTATAATATAAGGAGCACCGTTGAATTTAGTGCCGTGGCGTCTAGCCCATAAGCTATTCAACATTACATCACCGGATTTTAACTCCTTCGGGATAACCGTAAATCCAAGTCTAGTTCCGGTAAAACCTGCATTCTTAGAAAAGCTTCTGATCTCTATAGCACAGGTTTTTGCTCCTTCACATTCATAGATCGTATGAGGTACATTTTCCTCGGAAATATATGCTTCATAGGCAGCATCATATATAATTACTGCGCCAACTTTATTCGCATAATCTACCCATTTTTGTAGTTCAGCTTTTGTGATTGTTGAACCGGTAGGATTGTTAGGGAAGCAAAGATATATGATATCCGGCTCTTCTTTTGGTAATTCAGGAGCAAAATTGGTTTCTTTTGTACAAGGCATATAAATTACATTGGTCCACTTACCAAGATCCGGTAGGTATTCTCCGGTTCTTCCTGCCATAACATTTGAATCTACATATACTGGATATACCGGATCGCATACTGCAATCTTATTATCGACATCAAAAATCTCACCAATATTACCGGAGTCACTTTTAGCACCATCACTAATAAAGATTTCATCCAAAGCAATCGTTACACCTCTGGATTTAAAATCATGATCAGCAATTGCTTGGCGTAAAAATTCATATCCAAGTTCAGGAGGATATCCCTTGAAGGTATCTTTATTGGCCATCTCATCCACAGCATTATGGAGAGCTGAAATAACAGCAGGTGCTAATGGTAATGTCACATCCCCTATTCCTAAACGAATGATTTTTTTATCGGGATTTTCTAAGGTAAATTCTTTTACCTTGCGACCTATCGTAGAAAACAGATAGCTTCCCGGTAATTTCAGATAATTTTCATTAATCTTAAACATAAGTTCTCTCCTTTATATATCAATTTCACCATGAAATACTGTGGTAGCCGGTCCGGTCATATATACAGTATTACTGATTTTATCATATCGTATGCTTAAATCGCCGCCAAGCAAATGAACTGTTACTTCATGATCCGTATAATCATTTAAAATACAAGCTACTGCACTGGCACAGGCTCCGGTTCCGCAGGCAAGGGTTTCGCCGGATCCTCTTTCCCATACTCTCATATCTATGGTTGAACGATCCACTACATGTACAAATTCAGTATTGATACGTTCGGGAAACATCGGATGATGTTCAAATAATGGTCCAATCTGTTCAATAGGAATTGTTGTAGTATCATCTACAAATACAACGGCATGGGGATTACCCATGGAAATACAGGTAACTTCATACGTAGCATCACCAACAATAATTGGTTGTTTTATAACGATCTCCTGATCCGAGATTACCGGAACTAGAGATGGTTTTGTAATTGGATTACCCATATTAACCGTTACAGAGGTAACCTTACCCTCTTTGGTTTGCAGCTGTAATTCTTTTATTCCGCTTAAGGTTTCTATTGTAATGTGATCCTTATCGGTTAAATTATGATCATACACATATTTTGCTACACAACGTATCCCATTTCCACACATCTGAGCTCTGGAACCATCATAATTATACATATCCATCATAAAATCAGCCTTATCGGAAGGTCTTATCAGGATAAGTCCATCGGATCCTATGCCAAAATGTCTGTCACTTACTTTTCTTGCTGTTTCCGGAACATGTTCTATCATCTCTTTGGTACAATCGACATAGACATAATCATTCCCACAGCCATGCATTTTTGTAAACTTCATATATAAGCCCAGCCTTTCCATGAGGAAACATTTCCTACCATTAATATTATAGCAAATACCCTCCTGATGGTAAAGACTTCTTTTTATGTTAAAACATTTTCAAAATCATTTCTGACATCTCAACCATATTCGTCCCACTGTCCATACTATTTTTCTGTATGTAACGATGAGCCTCTTCTTCTGTCATATTATTTCGATCCATAAGAACCAGCTTGGCTTTATATATAATCGCTTTTTCTTCTTCCGATCTTATCTTAGGCTTTTCTTTCTCCTTTTTCTTTTTTCTTTGATATTGATATGTCATCATTTGAAGTGTATTAAGTAAATCGTACGTTTTAAACGGCATACGTAAACAGACGATACCATTATCCTGACAAAGCTCCAATTTTTCAGAGGAAGCAACGAGAAGCATCTCGAAGCCTTTTGGCAGATAATTATTCAATTCACTGTAATGCATATCTGAAAATTGATAACCGCAAAGAACAATACCCTCATCTAAGTCAATCGCACGACTGATAATTTGTGCACCGGAAGTACAGGTGTCACAAACATCATAACCATTTCGTATTAGTACATTCTTTATATTAACCGCATCTTCCGCCTTTGGAAATCCTATGATTATACTGAGCACATCTGTTCACCTCCGTTTCCAAGCTTTTTGTCTCCCTTTGAAATTAACTTGGAAGCTTAGATACGGTATAAATATTGATCTATCTCCCATTGCGTTACCTGAGTACGGTACGTATCCCATTCCGCTTTCTTAGCATCAATATATTTATTACTGATATGATCACCCAGAACATCTTTAATAAAACTACTGCTTTCAAGTGCTCGAATCGCTTCATCAAGATCCATTGGCAGACTTTTTACGCCTAGGGTATCTCTCTCTTCTTTCGTCATAGTGAATAAATTACGATCTAAGCTTTGTGGTGGGTTTAGCTTGTTACGAATACCATCAAGTCCTGCACTCAGACAAACCGCAAGTGCCAAATATGGATTAGCTGCAGGATCCGGACATCTAAGTTCTAATCTGGTGGAATTTCCTCTACCGGATGGAATACGAATCAATGGACTACGGTTGGATGCTGACCAAGCAATATGAACCGGTGCTTCATAATTAGGCACCAGTCTTTTATAGGAGTTAATCAATGGATTCGTGATGGCTGTCATAGATTCAATATGCTTCATAATACCAGCCATAAAATGATAGGCATCTTCACTTAACCCTAAGGGTTGGTTTGGATCATCGAATATATTTTTACCCTCTTTCATAAGAGACATGTTAATATGCATGCCGGAACCATCGACACCATACTTAGGCTTTGGCATAAAAGTAGCATGAAGTCCATGACGTTTTGCAATGGTACGAACTACCAACTTAAATGTCATGATATTATCAGCAGTTGCTAGTGCATCACTGTACTTAATATCTATCTCATGTTGAGCCGGTGCTACTTCATGATGAGAGGCCTCGACTTCAATTCCCATATCCTCTAACGTAAGTACCACTTCACGTCTTGCATTTTCACCAAGATCTAATGGGCCTAAATCAAAATAACCGGCTCTTTCATGAGAAATTGTTGTTGCCTGGCCATTCTCACCTAAATGAAACAAAAAGAATTCCAGCTCCGGTCCTACATTAAAGGTATATCCCATCTCCTGAGCTTCTTTAATAGCTCTCTTTAAGACATATCTTGGATCTCCGGCAAAAGGCGTTCCATCTACATTATAGACATCACAGATCAGTCTTGCGACCTTCCCCTGCTGTGGTCTCCATGGGAAGGTTACATAGGTATCTAAATCCGGATGTAAATACATATCTGATTCTTCTATTCTTACAAAGCCTTCGATGGAGGATCCGTCAAACATACATTCATTATTTAAAACTTTCTCTAATTGACCGGTGGTCACTGCAACATTTTTTAGATTTCCAAACATATCAGTAAATTGTAATCGTATAAATTCTACGTCATCTTCTTCTACCATTCTTATAATATCTTGTTTCGTGTAATGCTTCATAATATCACTCCTTATGGTTTTATATAAAGTTACATAGAAAAAGGGCAATGACTTCCTGTGACGGAACCTCGTTGCCCACGTTTCTTACATGATAACAGCAGGCCTAAAACTTGTCAATATAATGTTATCGATTTATCCTGATCCTATGCACACTTATTAATTATGTTAACATAACAACACTACGTATTCATCTATCCTATTTCAATGTTTTATTAATTAAAACCCCAGTCAGTTGTTACTATTTCCATATCTTTAGGAAGTTTATTATAAGATGTGTTATTATATAACCAAGCTAAGAATGATATAATTAATATTTTTTATCAATTTATTGTATCGGTCTTTATAGTCTCACTTAAGCTTTTTCGTCTCTTCCAGATTGTATTATAGTATCTCCAAACTTAATGCTTTGTGTTTCCTATTTCATATTTTGCACTATTTTGCCATAAAATAATAGAATTGATTGAAAATTGTAATAAATTATAATATACTTATACTAGTACTGTACTTGGAGGTGTAGCCTTGTTGATTAACGAAATCTTAACTGGAAAGATAATGGAGCTGGAAGTAAAATACTCTGGTAATACGATAAACTTTAAAAAGGAAATCGTATCTGTCAATGGGAATACCGTGATGGTATCAGCGTTTACAATAAATGATCAAACTTTGGGGTTTTCAGAGAAGTGCACGATAAATTTTTATTATCAAATGGAAGATAAATTATTTATATGGGAAAATGTAACGGTTAAGTTGATTAAATATAATAACAAACCCTATCATCGTATAGAATTATCCGGGGAGGGAGAACTTTTTCACCATAGAGGCGCGTACCGTTTATATATAGGGGAAGAAATGCCGATGAGCATCAATACACCAACCGGAATTTCTACTCTAACCGTTCTAGTGAAAGACATCAGTGAAACTGGAGTTGGTTTTGTTACTGAAGAAGAAATTGACCTTAGTCTTGTAGTACATTTCAAAATTCAAGATGGTATAAGTAATATAAGTCTCTATGGGTTTGTGATTCGAAAAGAGTTTCAAGAAAATATTCATTCCTATATTTATGGTTGTAAGTTACATGATATTAATATGCAATTGTCAAAATACATAGCAAAAAGACAGAATGAATTGCTTCGTATGAAAAACAATCCTCCTTCTACTGTAAAACGAGATAACCCTCGTGCATCGATTCGATAATAAAACAAGAATGGTTATTGATAATTTCAATAACCACTCTCTTAAAATAGATCATTTATTTATTTCTTTCTAAATTTGTATTGTCGGCATATATTACTATTCTATAGGTATCTTTTATTAATTCTATAAGGTCATTTTAACCTAACATTTAATTTTACTCAATATGCCTTACCTCTTATTTATAGGATAATAATCATAGAAAGCGAATGTTTTTTCCTGCTTTTCTGCCGGTATAAACACAATTGTCTACTACCAATTCTCCATTTACGATTACATAAGGAATGCCTTTTGGCTTTGCATCCGGAAATCCTTCTCCCGGAAAGCGTGCTTTATCTTCAAGCGCATAATAATCAAAGATGGTTATATCCGCATCTGCTCCAATCTCCAATTTACCCTTATCCAAAAATCCAAATAATTGTGCCGGAAGCAACGTAGCTTTTGCAATGGCTTCTTCCAGCGATAATTCCTTCCGCTCTCTCACCATTTCTTTGATGTATTTCGGAAAGGTTCCGGCGATTTGCGGATGTCCTTCCCCTTGCTTATAATTTCCGATATCTGTGGAAGGGATGCAATAGGATTTTTTAAGGCATTGATATACACTATCCGGATGGCCAGATCTACATATAATTGATTCATTTGGATTACTTGTACGCAATTTTGTATAGATTTCACGGTTTAGTACATTTCCGTAATATTCTCCAGTTGCAACAATAAGATGGGAAAAGGCAACACTATTGTCTTTAAGTACTTGTTCGTCAAAGGTTGCTGTTCCGATTGCCGTAGCCCAATCTGTATACATACCACTGTCAATGGTAACTGGAATACCTTGAGCGATTGCTTTATCCACAATCGAAAGAGCTTCCTCCATAATACCTTCTCCGTACTGATATACAAAATGAGAGATCAATAATTTGACTCCCGTTCTCTTTGAGATTTCAAGTACCTCATAAAGAGAATTCATATCGTAGGAGGTAAATAATCTTGTATGTACCGGCAGAATACGATTATATTCCGCACAAACTTGCGCTAAGGTAAGGATTTCCTCAAAGGAAGCACCCGGTGAATAATCTAACCCTAAGGAAATACCGCAGGCACCATCAGCCAGAGCTTTTTGTGCCAATTCTTTCATCTTCTGTATTTGGTCTTTCTCTGCCTTCTGATAAACATCTTTGATACCCACTGCTTTTCGTAAGGAAAAAGAATGACCTATTAACTCCGCCTGATTAATTGGGCAACCTTTCTGATCTTCTTTAGCAAAAAACTCACTGATATTAATTGGACTTAATCCACAATTACCACCTACCGTGGTCGTAATACCCTGGCATGCAGATAATTCATAGGAATACTCATAACCATCGATATGGCCATGAGGATCAATAAAACCCGGACTTACGATCAGGTTCTGTGCATCAATGATGATCTGCGCACATAATGGTTCCTTCGATAATTCCACTATTTTGCCTTTCTTAATACCGATATGAAAGGCTCTTTGTTGCAAGGACACGGTATCGATTACGGTACCATTATTTATTGCCAGATCAAGCATTTTTTGTACTCCTTATATATTCGAAGAATAGTCAACGTCAATTATGCCCCTGTTATAATCTAATTCCTTCTTTTTCCATGCTTGCTGCCATTGGAGCAAGCTTCTTTGTTCAAATGGTTTCATCTTGGTCTTTTCCTCCATATCAATCATGGAAAGTGCCATGTCACGAAATGCCTCCACCATAGATGATTCAGGATTTATTTGATAGATTGTCTTCTCAGCCAAATAGCTATCTCTCATAATAGGAGAAAATTCAATAAAGGAAAGAATCGGGATATTTACTATCTCTGCATACTCAGTAAGAAAAGATCTTGTATGAAATACATCGGATAGATTACCTACCAAACATGTATTACTGGGAATGAGTCCTTTCTTCGTTATCCCGGAAAGTAACGTATTTGCCGTACTAAGAGATGCCATATTGCCGTTTGTTATAATTAAGCACTGATCCATAACCCCTTCCCGGATGGGTAATATGAAACCTGTGCAGGCAACATCACCGGCAATATCATACAGAATATAATCTATCTGATATTCCTCTAATACACCCTGTGCCGTTAACATCTCATCAATGTGACTGAGTCCTTTTGCCAAACAGCCGGATCCCGGTTCTATACTACCAAGCTCCATACAATAAACGCCAATCTGGCTCTTTATGATATAGTCCTGTAAACGGATTGAATATTTTTCCCGATAATCCTGCAATACGGACGGGATATCAGCAAACCCCCGCACCAGTAAAGTGGAGCTTAAACTGATATCCGTTCCTATTAATAATACTTTATAGCCTTCCCTTACCAAAGCCTCACTTAAGTTGGATGCTATGATCGATTTGCCGACTCCTACTCTTCCTAAGATACCAATTCTTTTTGTTTTACGATCCATTGATTTTCCTTCTTCTATCCTAATCTCATAATTGCATCTGAGTATAGTAGTTTTTCCTTAGAAAGTCAATGGCATTTCATTCAATCCATTTGAGGATAGAAAGCTTATTAACAATGGTGTACTTATCTTCCTGTCAGTTCAACTGCTGCCATCTGTGCTTTGACACAGAGCTCTGCTGCTTTAAATGCATGTTCCTGTGTCATGGCATGTTCCGTTCTGTTTAAACAATCCAATATCAATTGGCCAAAATACGGGAAGCCAACTTGACCTGATACTTCGATATGATGCTCTCCTTTGCCATTTACGAGGAACACATGATCCGGAGTTGCGGACATACCGACATTTACATATTTGCGTAATTCTATGTAGCCTTCTGTTCCTAGTAATATTGTTCTTCCATCTCCCCAGGTAGATAAACCATCCGGTGTGAACCAATCAACACGAAAATAATTACTTGCTCCATTATCTCCGACTATATTGCAATCACCAAAGTCATCCAACTCCGGATACTCCGGATGATTATAATTACCGATCTGGCTTCTTACAACCTGAGCATCTTTCGCTCCGCTATAGTATAAAAACTGTTCGATCTGATGACTGCCGATATCACAGAGTATGCCACCATATTGCTCCTTCTTGAAGAACCAGTCCGGTCTTTGCTTAGCATTTAATCGGTGGGGTCCTAATCCTAATACCTGGATTACTTGTCCAATTGCACCCTCTTTGATTAAATCACCAGCATAAATTGCACTTTCTACATGGAGTCGTTCACTGTAATAAACCATATACTTCTTGCCGGTTGTTTTCACCTTTTCTTTGGCTGCAGCCAGCTGTTCTAAGGAAGTTAAAGGGGATTTATCTGTAAAATAATCCTTACCGGCATCCATCACTCGAAGACCCAGTTCGCAGCGTTTATTGGTAACTGCTGCTCCTGCAACCAATTTTACCTCGGGATCCATTAGGATTTCTTCTTCACTTTGCGCTGCCCTTACCCCCGGAAATGCTTTGCAAAACTGTGCAACCTTCTCCGGATCGGGATCATATACCCACTTTAAATCTGCTCCTGCTTCTGTTAACCCGTTACACATACCATAAATATGACCATGATCCAATGCAATTGCTGCAAATGCGAACTCTCCTTTTTTTACCACCGGGGATGGCTTTCCCTTCGGTGCATAATTCATTCCGTCACTCCGTTGCATATTACATTCCTCCTGTAAATTGTCCATAATTTATTTATAATTATTAAATTATCCATGATTCTAGGAAAGCATGGTATAATTATGAAATTTCTATCATTATATTACTTTTTGTCCTTTTTTTAAATGGTTTTATTTAAATATTACAAATAAAAAAATAAAGATAACCCTTATTTTTTTCTATCTACCAATATAAAATTTTCTATCTTCCTGTGATCTATAATCTTGAAATCTAAGTATAACATAACACTAATTTTCTTACGTATATAAAATCAGCAACATTACACTAATTTTCTTACGTTTATATAATCAGAAATATACAAATAGAGAAACTCCAAATATATGGTAAACTATTTAACCAGCAAGCCAAATAATTATCCATACAAAGGAGTTTTCTATCACATCATTCATTCAAAATTCATCGATCGAATATATAAATCATAAAAATCCTGGTCCTTGGATAAGGAAACCTCTTCTGATCTTCTTATAATATCATTCAGCCGATCCCCATTTCCTTTCTCGGTCAAATACAGGGAAGCTCCTGCCAAAGAACTGTTTCCTATGGTTTTTATCTTTCCAAGAAACTCTTTCGGAAGAAGTCCGATATGAACTGCTTTCGAAATGTCAATCTTATATCCAAAACCACCGGCAAGATAGATCGTTGCAATCTCTTCATAGGTTACACCATATCTTTGGATCAGAAGTTCCACTCCCGCCCGAATCGCTGCTTTTGCCAGTTGTAGCTCCCTGATATCCTTTTGGGTAAAAATAATTTTCCCGAATGCAGAAGGAGAATCGGTCTCCACACCCTCCAGTAGATATCCGGTTTCAAAATACGGCTCCTCTAATAACCCAGTCTCATCCATAATGCCATTCCGAAGAAGTTCCGATGCAATTTCTACTACTCCTGTACCGCATATCCCAATTGGAGACTGATCCTGTATCGTTTGTAAGTGGTTTCCATCCGGCTGGATATTGATACTGCAGATTGCTCCAGGTATGCTTCCAACACCACAGGAGATATTTCCACCTTCAAAAGCAGGTCCAGCTGCCGTCGAACATACTAAAATCCGCTCCTTATTACCAATCGCCATTTCTCCATTTGTCCCCAGATCAATGAGTAAGCAAATCTCTTCTTTTTGATCAAAATCACAATACAGTAAACCGGCTGTAATATCAGCTCCAACAAAGGTTGAAATACCTGGAAGCAGTGTTACGGGAATGTTATAATCCTCTGTCTGAAACACTTCACAAAAATCTAAAGTCGTAATACCGATGTTCACCGGGGTATAGGGATAAATTCCAAGACTTTCACAGGAATACCCTAACAACAGATGTCCCATTGTTGTATTTCCTGCGATTGTGATATGTTTTAAATATTCTTTTTCTATATTACTTAATCTAAAAACTTCATTTATACCATTCAGCAAATCCTTCTGGACAATCCTACGAAGCATTTGCCCTTTTCCTTCACTAGATGCTTGTATTCTGGATATCACATCGGCACCATATGCTCTTTGCTTATTCACTGTTGAATGAGATGCGATAACCTGAGCATTGCGAAGATTCACAAGTACAAATGCAATTGTGGTAGTTCCAAGATCTATGGCTATTCCATAACCATCCTCCTGATTACCTGTAACTTCTATAACTTTTGTAACTTTTGTGATTTCTGTTTCTTCGGTCACTTCTGACTTCGAAAAGCCGGTAATTGCTTCAAAACCTGTTTCATCCCCTGTTTGAAGTTTGATTGTACAGGGAGTAGTGGGATACGCTTGACAAGAAAGACGATATCCTTTTCTAAGTTCACTTTCATGAAATAAGCTATGATCCTGAGAAGTAATTGATAGATTTCCTTCTAGGACTATCACACCGCACTTTCCACAGGTACCATTTCCTCCACAAGAGGCGTTGATATAAATTCCTTCATCCAACAACGCCTCCATCAAACTTTTACCAGGGGAACAGCCGATCTCATGGGACTCATACCCTTGGATTATTCTTATATTCGCACTTCTGTCCATATTCCTGCACCACCCAAACAATACATCTTGTTATCCCGTTCAAAGATGAGACTAATTTTCTTATGTTATGGTATAACACATGCAGTTAATTATTTTTATACACATTCTAAGATCATCCATCTTTTAAGACGCATATAGCAATATTACCTGCTTAATTTATATATCCCTTTTATATTCTTATAGTGTGTAAGATCCTTTGCTGTTTATCAAGGTATCCTTACTATCAATTTAAAAGCATTTCACCTATTAAGATACTTTATTCGGGATTTTACTATATTATATATGAAATCGAATTACATTCCAAGAATGCTTATTTAACACAGCAGTAGCTAAGGAAGCATTCACTTCTGTGTTTCCTTTTCCATGGGGAACTACCTCATTTGGATTTTGTGCAGTATTTACCGCTTTCAAATCCACATGCTCTAATACAAGATGTTCCGTCAGAACAGCATTCTCAAAGTCTCGTAAATCAATCTCCAGATCCACAGCTTCTTCCAGGGAACGATTCACCGCAAAGACCGATAACTCCCGTTTCTCTTCATTATAAGTACCAATTGCTTCTACGTAGGGTATTTCTTTTATTTTCTCAGTATGATAAATATCAGATTTTACAATCGGAACTAAAGCAATTCCCCGACCATATTGTGATGCATGCATGAAAGGATAGAATATGGTCTGTGCCCAGGCAGGGCCCCCATTCTCAGTCATAATCGGAGCTATCACGTTGACCAACTGAGCCAAACATGCCATCTTAACACGATCACAGTTCTTTAATAAGGTGATTAACAGGCAACCTACCACCAAGGCATCTTCAAAATTATAAACATCCTCCAGTTGGTGAGGAGCAGTCTGCCACCACTCCAATTTACTGTCTGCTTCATTACTATGGAACCATACATTCCATTCATCAAAGGATAAATAGATTGTCTTATCTGACCGCTTAATCGCTTTTACATAATCGCAGATGGCAGCTACGGATTTGATAAATTTATCCATTTCAAGGGAGCAGGCTAGGAATGCTTTCGTATCATTTTCCCGATTGCCATAATAGCTATGAAGTGAAAGATAATCCACATAAGGATAGGTATGTTCCAACACAGTAGCTTCCCATTTACCAAAAGTGCTCATTCCCAGGGAGGAACTGCCGCAGGCTACCAGTTCGATCGTGGGATCCAGTTCTTTCATTACCTTGGCAGTCTCACAGGCAATGCGACCATATTCGTCTGCTGTTTTAGCACATATCTGCCAAGGACCATCCATTTCATTGCCAAGACACCAAACTTTAATATCAAAGGGCTCTTCATATCCGTTAGCTCTTCTTAAGTCACTGTAATAAGTTCCTTTTGGAAAATTACAATATTCCAGCAAATTACGAGCTTCCTCCGGTCCTCTTGTCCCTAAATTTACTGCTTGCATTACCTGACTATCAGCACGCTTTGCCCATTCTTGAAATTCATCAATCCCTACTTCATTTGTCTCAATCACATGCCAAGCTAACTCTGGCCTTCTCGGACGTTTCGTCTTATCACCGGTTCCATCTTCCCAACGATAACCCGATACAAAATTACCCCCTGGATATCTTACAATAGGAATATTCAACTTCTTTACTAACTCTATGACATCCTTGCGAAACCCCTGATCATCTGCTGTTTCATGGTTCGGTTCATAGATACCTCCATAAACTGCTCTTCCCAAGTGCTCAATAAAGGATCCATAGATTCGTTCATCAACTTTCCCCACCGGAAAGTCCTTATTTAATATAAGTTTTGCCCTCATACCTGTTCTTCCTTTCCACAAGTTATTTATACTGCTCTCCCGCATTGTATTACTAAGTGTGTTATTCCAACTAATTCTAAAATAACATAAAAGTGGGTAAATCGCATAGCCTCTTTTTTAACACTTTTCTATAAAAATTGTATAACATAAGTCTTCCTTTTCATAGATTATATAATAACTGAGTTAAGATCTTTGCAGCAAAATATGATATTATGCCAGTTTATACTCCATACATATTTCTATGGTAAACCTTCCAGCGTCATGTTATAATAACAAATTATATATTTACTGTAAAAATCATCCTATCATGGCCTCAAGGAGAAACTCTATGAAAACGAAATCAGCCAATGCGATTGGCTTTAACCTATTGATGATAAATACCTTTCTTTATGCGGCTTCCGTTTATACTCCTTATTTAAGTGCATACTATTCGCAAAACGGAATTAGTGCAGTAAAAATTGGTATGTTATTAACGATTGGGCCTGTTGTCTCCATCTTTATTCAGCCACTATGGGCATTAATCAGCGACCGAACGGGACGAAGAAAGGATGTACTATCTTTCGTAGCAGCAGGAAGCGGTCTCGCAATCTTCAGTTATTATATCGGTAATACCTTTCTTACCTTTTTTATTGCCACAATATTATTAACCACTTTTACCACTTCCATTGTTCCTTTGAGTGATGCTATTATCATAAAGAATTCGATCAAATATCAATTTGATTTTGCAAAAATCCGTATGGGAGGAACCTTAGGGTTTGCCATTTCAGTTATACTTGCTGGAGGTTTTCTAACCAAAAAGCCATCTGCCCAGTTTTTATTGGGATTTATTGGTTATGCAATTTTATTTTTCTTTACTAGACGGTTATCAAAAGAAGAGAACGAAGCACGTAGCGTTTCAGAAGTGAAAGTCAAGCAACTGGATAATCCGAGAGAACGGGGTATATTAAGTATCTTTCATACAAAACAAATCTATTTTGTTTTAGCTTTTGCTCTCATAAGTCAGGTAGGACTTAGTTTTTATAACGCTTTTATTAACGTCTATACCTTGGAATTAGGTTACAGTGGTCGTACCATAGGAATAATTAATTGTATTGCTGCATTGAGTGAAGTTCCAATTCTTTTTATCATAAACAAGTTGGTGAAGAAAGTTGGACCGATGAAGTTAATCTTTATCTCCTGCATCCTTATGAGTATCCGTATCTTTGTCATCACCGGTAATGCGATTGCCTGTATCTATTTTGGCCAAATGTTTCAAGGTATCACATATATGACTATCTACTATAGCTGCGCCATATTCATTAGTGAAAATGTAAAACATGAGAAGCAGTCCCAGGGGCAAAGCACCTTAACAATTATACAGGCAGGCATAGGAAGTATTATTGGTAACATCGTTGGCGGCTTTATGGTTGATCTCTTTGGATTACGTTCTTCCTATCTGATTATGTCATTGATCGTATTAATCACCGCTGGTTTGATTGCTATGGTGATGGCTATCTATCAGAGAAAAATGAACTTTCGAATGGCGAAGGAATAATTCTTAACTTACATATAAATAAAGTGGAAGCTCACTCATCTTTCCAATGATGAATAAGCTTCCATCTTTCTATCCTGCTTATATTATTATTTGGTAAGAACAGCAACACCGGTATCAATCGTAGCCGGACCTGTACTGTATCCATTTAATGCTGCAACTGCTTGAGCCATACCAAGATATCCCATGGTATAAGGATTTTGCGCCATAGCTGCTTTTAAGCTACCGTCTTTTAATAAATCCATGATTGCATCGGACTTATCAAATCCAATCCCTATGATACCGCCGTTATTTGCTTTGATCGCATTACCAACGCCAACTGTTGAGCCTTCATTAGCTCCAAAGAGACCTACTAAATCAGCATTACCTGTGATAAAGCCAGCTGCTGCTTCCTGTGATGCTGCTGCGTCGCCGTCTTTGTATTCAGTGGTCAGAAGGGTAAATCTTCCGTCTGCTTCAATCGCTGCACGGAAACCTGCTTCTCTATTCATTGTGGAATTGGTTGCTGTATTAACGCTGATAATACCAATGGAACCGCTGGACTTACCTGCTGCATCTAACTCTTTTAACATGGTTTCACCTGCTGTTTTTCCGGCACCATAATTATCTGTTGATAAGGTAGCGATTGCTTCTTCGTTTGCCGGTGAGTCAACGTAAATGATTTTAACATCTTTTGCTTTTGCGTCTGCTACTGCTGTAGAGATCGCTACCGGATCATTAGCGGCTAATAAAATCAAGTCCGCACCATCGGCTACCGCATTATTTACACATTCAATTTGCTTTGCATTATCTTTTTTATCGGGAGCATCCCATTTATAAGCAACACCACATATATCCGCCATATTAGAAGCCCCTTTATCAACGGAAACCCAGTGTTGATCCATTTTATCCATCGTAATTAAGTAAACCTTGTAATCACCGTTTGCATTTGCTGAAGTAGTTGTATCATCATTATTTTTTCCACATCCAGTAAGAAATAATGATACTGTCATCGCCATCACAAGTAGCAAAGCAATTGCCTTTCTTGTTTTCATACCAGTTCCTCCTCTTTTCTAATTCATACTTTTCCTATATCAAAAACCGCTGCAGCGGTTGATATACTATTTTGATCTCTTTAAAGCAAATAATTTCTTTCCGCTTAAATTTCCTCTGGCAACCCGGTCAATTAAAACGGATATGATGACTACTACTCCGATTACCAGATTTCGAAACGCCAGCGGAGCTCCAGCAAATTGCAGTCCATTATTTAGTACACCCCAAATAAAAGCTCCAATAACCGTTCCAAACAACATGCCCTGACCTCCCATTGTACTAACACCTCCGATAACGGAAGCAGCAACCGCATTTAGTTCATAGCCATTTCCGGCATCCATACTTCCCATACCACTTTGGGCAGTCAGTATAAAACCTACGATACAGGCAAGAAAGGAGGAGAAGACATACACCTTTGTTTGTGCCACCACCGCATTTACTCCGGATAATTTGGCTGCTTCATAATTGCTGCCAATGGCGTAAGTATGACGACCAGTACGGGTCTTGGCGAGTATCACTGCAAATACAACAAAGAGCAGAAAGGCGATCCAAATTGGTGTAAAAATTCCCAGGAATTCACCATAATAAAAAATATCCCGAAATACATCCGAATTAATACTATCCGTATTCATATTACCATTGACCAACTGAGCAATACCCCTGGCAATGATCATCGTACCCAGGGTAGCAATGAATGCAGGAAGCTTTGTTTTCGCAATCAATAAACCATTAATAAAACCAATAGCGCAGCAGCATAGTAAGGTAATAATCGATGCAGAGATTGCATTCATCTTTCCGGCTGTCATTAAAGTTGCTGACATCATGCAGGACATACCTGCAACAGAACCAATCGACAAATCAATTCCTCCGGTGATCAGCACAAACGATTGACCGATTCCGATGATTAGGATCGGTGCTACCTGACGAAGCAGATTCGCGGTATTATTCCCGGAGAAGAACATTGGATTAATGATACCAAATACGATGATCATAATAACCAAAGCTACAGTAACAGAGATTACCTGCCCCATGCCCCGAATAGCTAAAAAGCGTTTTACTATCGATTGTTTATTTGCCTCCATATCCGTTAACCTCCTTCTTCACCCGGTATTGCGTTGCATAGCTTAAAATAATATCCTGAGTTGCATCCCTTCTAGCGATCTCTCCGGTTATTCTTCCATCACACATGACAATGATCTTATCACTCATACCTAAAATCTCCGGTAGTTCCGATGAGACAAAGATAACACCAATCCCCTCTTCCTTTAATTGGTTCATGAGATTGTAGATCTCTACCTTAGCAGCTACATCGATCCCTCTGGTCGGCTCATCAAAGATAACCACTCTGGCTTTACGTACCAGCCATTTACCCACAACTATTTTTTGCTGGTTTCCACCAGACAAATTCTTCACTTCCTGCGTTATAGAAGGGGTTTTTATCTTTAAATCTTGTATAGCCCTGTGGGTAAGTTCAATTTCTTTTTTCTCATGAATCAACCCAACCCTATTGCAAATCGTATCCAGATTTGCAAGACCTATATTCTCCCGGATGGTTAATTCGGTGCAAAGTCCCTCTTTCTTTCGATCCTCCGGGGCACAGACAATCCCAACACGGATGGCATCCATCGGTGACTTGATTACCACTTTCGTCCCTTCCAGAAAAATATCACCGCTCTCTATCCGATCTGCTCCAAAGATGGCTCTTACCAGTTCCGTCCGTCCTGCTCCCATTAAACCGGCAAACCCGATAATTTCTCCTTCATATAGATCAAAGCTTACATCTTTTACCATTCCGGCTTGAAGATGTTTCACTTCTAATATTTTATTTCCCCGCTTCCGTTCAACTCTTGGATATTTTTCCTTTATCTCTCTTCCTACCATGAAACTTATAATCTCAGGAATGGAGGTATCGGTAAAATTTCTCGTTGTTACATACTTCCCATCCCGTAATATGGTGATCCGATCTACTATTTCTTTCAGTTCTTCCAAACGATGGGATATATATACAATCGCTTTTCCTTCTGCCTTAAGTTCTCGTATGATACGAAATAGCTCTTTGATTTCATTCTCCGTCAATGCAGAGGTTGGTTCATCCATAATAAGAATTCTTGCATTGGTTGATAAAGCCTTTGCAATCTCTACCATTTGCTGCTTAGAGATGGGTAATTTTCCGACCATGGTAGTGGGATCGATGTTTAGTTTTAATTTATGCAATACTTGCTTCGCTTTATCATTTAAGGACTTTTGATTGATCAGACCAAAGCTTAACTCTTCCCGTGCTAAAAAAATATTTTCTGCCACGGTTAAGTGGGAACACATATTTAATTCTTGATGGATGATTGCAATTCCAAGCGCTTGAGCGATTTTCGGTGAAAAGGAATGAATCTCTTTCCCGTCCACAGAAAACTCCCCGCAATCCCTTTCATAAATTCCACATAATATTTTCATTAGGGTTGATTTTCCTGCTCCATTCTCCCCTAATAACGCATGAACTTCTCCAGGTTTTAAATGAAATTGCACATCATCCAAAGCCTTTACCCCGGGAAAGGACTTCCCGATATGGTCTAATTCAACGATATAGTCTCCCATCCCTATTCTCCTTTTCACCACTGCTGTAAGCAGTTTGGGAAGATAAATCAAATTAAGATCTCTTTTCTATTAATAAATTAACATTTTTATCTATTTCCTACAACAGACACTCTTTTGAAAGAGGGGGGCAATCTTTGGATATTGGTTATTTCCATGATGATTGACCCCCTATGTTTACGTTTATTATGCATATTTACTATAATTAGGTTATGAAATAGAGCCTCTCAGCTGTATTATTCTAGTTCCCATAAACTGAGCTTCGAAGCTGTTTGATGTCAGTATGATCACCGCAATTCCTTTCTCTGCATATGTTATTAAAAGTTGTTCTGTCACCTCTCTCATATGCACATCCACTGCTGAAAATGGCTTCTTACATACAATAATTTTAGGTAGATACAATAACCATTTGCTATATGCAAGCTTCTGAAGTGTCACCGGATCTAATTTATTCATCGGCGTGTGAAGTATCTTCTGACCAAATTGTAATTCCAGATGCTTCTCCATGCTTTTTTTGTATTTTCGAAAGATCCATAAACCTTTCACCTTATTCGACATCGTAAAACAAAGGTTGTCCATCACACTCATGTCATAGAACAGCATTGATGATATTGGATCTTCTTCGATAAAACAGACTCCTTGTCGGATCGCATCCCATAAGCCAGTAGGTTGATACTCTCTTGCTGATAATCTTATCTCTCCCCATTTACACTTACGCTCTCCCTTAAGTATCTGAAAAAACTCTTCACCGCTTTCCTCCTCCTGATATAATACATTAATCATTTCACCAGAATGTAGATGAAACGAGAGATCCTTAATATGCTCAGAGGTGACATTCGTTAATTCAAATACTTTAGGATTTAATTTGTATCCTAATCTCTTTTCATCGAATTGCTTTAGGGATTCCCCAACTTTCTCCCATTTTTTATTTCCCATCAAAAGGTCTGTGATTTTCTCCATATCCGTATCATCTTTATCAAACATCCGTATTGTTTTTCCATTTTGAACTACCACCAGACGATCAGAATATTGTATGAGAGCATCATCGTAATTTTCGATCATGATGAACCCGACCCCTTGTTTCTTTAGCCAAATGATAATATTTAATACCTTCTCCAGTTCGATATTACTAAGAAAACTTGTAAAATCACTGAACACAATGAGCCGGTGCCCCGTAGCATAAGCCTTGATTAATTCTACCATACATCGCTCAAGTGGAGTTAATTTGCCTGCATACATATCCGGTGGAATTGCCATGTGAAAATTTGATAGTAATCCTCCTGCCTGCTTATAAAGTAATCTTTTATGTACAAAATATTTCTTAAAACCTCCTCGAACCACAAAGATATTTTCTGCTATCGTAAGGTTGTTAACCAATTTACTCTTACTTTCAATTACTGCAATTTTATTCTTAAACACTTGCGTAATATCTTCCTCCTGTATCCGTCTTTCATCAAAAGAAACCATACCATTTTCAAAGGGTACCGCACCGCCAAGCAGATCCAGAATACCCTGCTTTTCCATAATATTATCGGAGATCAAACCCAAAATCTCTCCCTTAAAGGCCTGGAGATACAAACTTTTTAGCAACATATGACCATTTCGCACCAAGCTTCCATTGTCAATGCGAAGTATTTCCTCAAGCATAGGTACACCTCCTATGATTTTTGTTTTATGATGAAAGGTAATGTGATTCTGACATTCGTTCCCATATTCTGATTACTATAGATATGAAGCCCATATTCTTCTCCAAAGAGTAGCTTAATTCTACTGCTGACATTACGTAATGCAATGCCGCCCCGTTTTTCTTCCCTATCATTTTCATAATTCATCTCGATATGATTTAGCCTTTCATTAATCAGTTCTAACTGTTCCTCCTCAATCCCAACCCCATCATCAATGATGCTGATCAATAACTTTGTCCTTGTCGTTTCGATATTAATGCGGATAGTACCAACTCCCCGTTTACATTCCAGTCCATGAAACACTGCATTTTCAATAATCGGCTGTAACGTAAGTTTTGGAAGTTGTGATTGCAGTACACTTAAGTCTTCTCCGGTATTAATCCTCATATTGAGTTTTTCCCCAAAGCGATATTGTTGAATAATAAAATAATTTTCTACGTTTTCAAGTTCGTCCTCTAAGGTAACCAGATTTTCAACCTCAGTTATGGTATAACGAAAAAAGGTTGCTAAGGCTTCTGTCGTTTCCGCAATATTCATCATCCCCGCATCCAGGGCATCTCCTCGTATGGCTTCCAACGTATTATAGAGAAAATGTGGGTTGATCTGATTTTGCAACGCCAGATACTCTGCTTGTTTTTTAGACATTTTAATTGCTGTTTGCTTATCTAGCAGTTCATTCATCCGTTGCATCATCAAAGGCATATCGCGACAGAAGGTATCCTTCATCTGAAATAGCTGCTCGTACGTATGCCCCTGACAAAATAACCGCATAGTCTTTTGAATTCTAAGATACGGAAGAAATACAAAAGAATAGCCAAAGGAAAGAATGATCACAAGAACTATAGCAATTCCTATCATGACCAGATATCCGAAAGGCATCTTCTCCATTGAGGTCATCAAGGTATAAAGAAGGTAACTGGTTTGCAGACCTAGGATGCCAATCAGACAGAGAAAAAGATATGCACTTTTCTCTGCTAAGGGTTTGTTGATTTTCATAAACCTCTCCTTGATTAATAATATAATTTACGATATTCAGAAGGTGTTAAACCGGTTGACTTCTTAAATAATTTTGTGAAATACTTTAGATCCGTATATCCGACTTCCTCTGATACTTGAATTACTGTTCTGTCCGTATCTGCCAGTAACTGCTTAGCTGCCTGTATTCTCGTATCCGTCAGATATTCGAGAAAATTTTGTCCTGTCTCCTTTTTAAACAACGTAGAAAAATAGGTAGGATTAAAACCAATCTCATTACTGATTTCATCCAAAGTAATCGGTTGTTGGTATTTTTCTTTGATATACTGCTTTGCCAAGCGGATTGGTTTCTTATCTGCTAATTGCTTTTCTAAATTAAGCTGTTCCAGTTTCGTTGTCATTACAACAATCAGTTGCTGAAAGACTTCTTGAACTGTATCACAGTGATAAAATTGTCGTTCATACTCCTCTTTGTTTATCACATCTTTCCCCACGTTATAATCCTTTGCCATACCGAATGCGAAGATATCATAGATTTCACAGCACATCGTAAAGATTAGTTCTCCATCAACTTTTTTCATATGAAATAACTTTTCCATCAGTTCATTGATTAGAGAGGTGATACCATCACTATTTAATGTCTCTATGCAAATCAATAATTTAGTTCGAAAATTACTATCGATCAAATCATAAGGGGATACAGCGCCTTGTGTTTCATTTATTCCGGATAACAAATGACCGGTTCCCTGAAGAAGTCGATTTAGGACTGCTGATTTTGCTCCTCTTAGGGTAGCCGCAATTTCTGTGATTTCTGTTACCGCTTCACCGATTCCTATCGTAACTCTAACATTTAAAAACACATCTCTCATATGTAATATATCACTTCGGATTTGCTTTAAGTATTTACGTATGCCTTGCATTTGTTCCATTGTATCGTTAAGGATGCATATAATTCCTTCTTTTGCAATGGTTATAATGACTTCCTGATAACATTGAGCGAACTGTTTTACGGCGATATCCTTTCCTTTTTCCAACAAGAGATCATAGGTTTGCTCCCCTTCATTTTCTATGGTCAAATCTGGCTTTATGATAATACCTTGGTAATAGCCGTTTATAAAATTACAATGAAATTCTGTATTAATCATTTCTCTTGTAATCCCTGATTTTATGAAGGATGGGTTTATTAGAAGCCGATCAAGAAAGGTCTGCTTCATCATTTGATCACCCTGGTTTACTCTTCTCTTATAATCTTCAGTTTCATGGACCAATTGCATCATAGTCTCTTTCTTTTGCACCATCTTGGTTAATGTAGTGATAAATTCAGCCTTTTTTAAGGGCTTTAATAAATAATCCTCAACTCCGTACTTGATCGCATTATGAGCATAATCAAAATGACGGTAACCACTTACAATGATAAAGTTTATCTCAGGATTGTATTCCTTCGCTTTTCGGATTAATTCAATCCCATCATATCCCGGCATACGAATATCTGTAATTACAATATCCGGTTTTTCCTCCTGAATAAATTGAAGAGCTGATACACCGTCGTTGACCATTGCTGCCACAGTTAAGCCAAATTGCTCCCAATCCACAAGATGATAGATTAGTTTACATACCTTATCTTCATCATCTGCTATAAGAACCTTATACATGATTTTGCACCAAGCCTTTCCGGATATTTAATAACTTTTATCATTCTATGTGTATATTTTTGATACCAACTTAAATCTTTGGATAAAACATCTTGCTTCTCGATCTATATCAATGTAACCGTCCTCTAGTCAGTTCAAAACTTTCATAATACTCTTTATCCTTTTAATAAGCCCTTTTATTTAGTAATTAATACGCATGATCAAATAAGTAAATAATTTCCATATTTATTATAACTCTGCTTCCCAGAATTCGCAATTATAATAAAAACCTGAAAACGGATGACTTATTTCATGTAGACAATTGTCCTATCAATTGACCACATGTACATCATAACCGAATTCAGGTTTTTATTATTCGTTATTCTATTGTTTCTATTATTTTAGTGTATACAGTTTCATTATTGCTTTATTGTATTATTGTTTTATTGTGTGGTTTTTATTGTTTTATTGCATTTATAGTTTCTATTATTCTTTCTAATTTACTTTTTCATAATTCTGTTATTCCCAAGTCTTCCATATCTCCGGCTGATATCCAACCGTAGCTTTTTTCCCGTTACGAACGATGGGAGTACGAAATAGTTTGGGATTTTCAAGCAGTTTTGCTTCTTTATCCTCTTCTGACAGGTATCTTAGCAATGCAAGAAGGTCTTTGTCTTTTCCTTCGATATTGATCATGGCATCCATCCCTCCGACTGCTTGCTTTACACTTTGATATTCCCCTTTGCTCATTCCATAATTAATCAAATCAATGGTTTGGAATTTCACTCCCAGCTCTTTAAAATAACGATCTGCCTTTTTTGTATCAAAACATTTTCCAGTTCCATAAATCTGTATATTCATTCAGTCTCTCCTTTTGGTAATACCAAATCCCTAAAGTTCAGCTTCAATTCTCTTCCACCCATTCCTGTTCATCAAAAACATAAGCTTTAAGATTTATGTCAATAATTTGCTTTACAAACGCTATTTAATATCTCTATAAAACGTTTTGTAGTAGCAGACAGATATTTATTTTTATGATAAATTAAACTGTAAGGATAATGAAAATCTCCTTTGTTCATCTTCAGTTCCTTTAATAACCCCATTTCAATCTCCAGCTTGGCTGAATAATAAGGAATAATGGATATACCAAGATCAGCATACACTGCATGCTTGATCGCATCGATACTTCCAAAATGCATACTGATGTTTTCGGGAATTTGAAATTCATCAATAAACTTCTTAAACCAGGTATAAAGTTGGGAGGTTGTATTATGGGCAATAAAACTGATTTCAGACAAATCCTCTACATCCACACACTCTTTCTCACAAAGAGAATTCTTCGGTGATGCAACAATTACCAGTCTGTCATCCAATAGTTTTTCTACAACAATATTACTATTATAATTACCATTACCTCCATTGACTGCAAGATCCAGAGTACCATTTTCAATCATGGTAGTGATCTCTGAGGTATCCGCAATATGAAGATTTACCGTTACTGATGGATATAGCTTTTTCATCTCACCAATGACTGTGGGTAGAATATAAGTCCCCGGTGTATTACTACCACCAAGTTGAATCGTACCACCGATGAACTCCTGCTGATTGGATATATTTTGTTCCATCTCATCTATGATTGTAAAAATTTTTTTCGTATATTCATAGAGCATAATTCCATCATCACTTAGATACATCTTATTGCCTATTTTATAAAAGAGTCTCAGACCTGTCTGACTTTCCAGCTTTTTAATCTGGATCGATAGAGCAGGTTGACTAATGTGAAGGATTTCGGATGCACGTTTAAAACTGACATGCTTCGCCACCGTATTAAATATCTCTAAATAATGCAAATCCATTATGATCTCCTTTGTAACTATTTTCCAATATATTTATTTTATATATCCGATGTATTTATTCTATATATTCGCCATCTTTCCTATTCCAATATATAATACTAACATGAATAAATATTGGATAAGGAGATATCAATTATGACAACATCAATATTAATCCCTTTACAAGTCTTCGGAATCGGGTTTGTTATATCAATGGGAATATCCCTCTTAATAAAATTGCTATTAGATACCATTAAGTATTTCTCAAAAACTCCCACAGAAATAAAGGAGTAAATTCCCTCCAGAATAATTATAGCATGAAATTATTTCCTTTATTATAACAAAGGAATTCAAAGAAGGACAGGTGTTATTTATGAATATTTTAGATTTATTCCAGGGTATTGGCACAATGTTTGCTCAAGAACCTGAAATTGTTATTTTTCGTATTGTACTAATACTATTTGGTTGTTTGTTAGTTTATCTCGGAGCAAAGAATATATTGGAACCTTTGATCATGGTACCTATGGGATTTGGTATGTCAGCCATTAATTCCGGTGTTCTGTTTCTTGGACCGAATCAAATCGGTAACCTCTTCATTGATCCAATGGTTACAGACACCGACCAATTGATGAATATCATGCAAATTGATTTCCTTCAGCCGATTTATACGTTTACCTTCAGTAATGGTTTAATTGCCTGTTTAGTATTTATGGGCATCGGTGTAATTACCGATATTGGTATGGTACTTGCTCATCCCTTTATTGGAATGGTTATTGCTATGTTTGCTGAACTTGGTACTGTAGCAACTTTCCCGATCGCTAAATTATTTGGATTATCCAATGGTGAAGCGGCAGCCGTATCCATCATCGGAGGAGCCGATGGACCAATGGTACTCTTTACTTCTTTGACTTTAGCAAAGGATTTGTTTGTACCAATCACTATTGTTGCTTATTTGTATCTTAGTTTGACCTATGGAGGATATCCCTTCTTAATTCGTCTTATGATACCAAAGCATCTTCGTGGGCAAGTGATTGAAACGAAATCAGAAAAGGTAAGTAAAATCACATCCAAAGAGAAGTTGATCTTCGCTGTGGTTGCAAATACCGTTTTGTGTCTGCTATTTCCGGTTGCAGCTCCGTTATTCTTAAGCTTTTTTGTTGGTATCGCCATTCGTGAATCCGGTCTCGATAAATATGCTAAGTTAATTGAGAATATCTTCCTGTATTCCGCAACATTCTTCCTTGGTTTAATGCTTGGAGTTTTATGTGATGCAAGAACGATATTAAATCCTAAGATTTTAATCCTTTTACTTCTTGGTATGCTGGCACTTTTATTGTCCGGTATTGGTGGAATTCTTGGTGGTTACATAGTATACTTTTTCACCAAGAAAAATTTCAACCCTGTTGTTGGTATCGCCGGTGTTTCTTGTGTTCCTACCACTGCCAAGGTTGCACAAAAGGAAGTTTCTAAGGTAAATAAAATGAGCTTTGTTATGGAGTATGCACTCAGTGCTAATATCTGCGGTGTTATAACAACCGCAATTCTTACGGGTATTTATGTAACAATTATTTCGAATATGTAGTTAGGTTCTTCCTTTAAATTGATGGTTAATAATCCTTCTCTGATCGTAATATCAACCGATTATAGACTCAAGATAACCATATATACTACAAAAAATAGGGGTAAAAGAGGACTTACATTTTAGTCTCTTTTACCCCTATTCTTATAAATCTATTATATCGTTATTATAAAGCTATATTTTTACTAAATATTCTTTGCTTGTAATTACATCATTATGAATGGCATTGATAATATCATTCTTTGTTATTATAGAGAACACTTTAATACCATACTTTTCTTCTATCATTTGTGCACCGGTCTTTACCTTATCATCTATCATTGTCATGCAATCCGCTATGACAATTACAGCGATTACATCAATATTGACTGTCTTTTTTAATTGATCTATTCTTTCTATTAACGTTTTCCCAGAAAAAATCAAGTCATCAATAATTACAACTTTTTCATTCTCTTGTAATGTATGACCACATATGATTCGACCTCTACTATCCGGTACCAGCCTATCGTAGCAATAATTTATCGTCATGCCGTACTTATCAAACAAAGCGGTACTCGTTGCAGTTGAAAATGCTATTCCATGGTATGCCAATCCAATTAATGTATCAAATTCTAGATTATTTTCTCGAATAGCATCTGCAAAAAATACTCCTATTTTTGATATTTGAGCATTTGTATCAAATTGTTCGGTATTGATCATAAAATTATAGTCTTTATTAAAATCTGTCTGAATCGAATTAATCTTTAATGCTCCATTGTTCACCATGAACTGTATAAACCGTTCCTTATGTGTCATTGCATTGAGTTTGTATCCGAATAATTCGTCTATTGTCACCCCAAAATAATTAGCAATCACAGGAATCATTGAGATATCCGGTTGTGCCACTCCGTTTTCCCATTTGCTTACCGCTTGAAATGAAATGTGTAATAGATCGGCTAACTCTTCTTGCGTGATATTCTTATGCTTTCTCAAATACTTTATTTTATCTCCGATCGAAACCATATAATTACCTCCCTGGACTAAACTATGATTAGTAAAGAGCTCTTTTACATCTTTATTATAACAAACCATATTGATCTCTCAATAACAATTAAGTTTAGTTTTCTTCAACTAAGGGTTGAGTTATTATAAAATTACACCAGCATTTATTGAAATGATTTTATTATCTTTAAGGTTAATCCCTATCAGAATCCGATAACTTTTCACATAGAATGAGCCTTTTGCTCTCAGTAAACTAAGGCAAAAGGCTTATATTTATTCCTTTTTCTTTATTGATGAACCTATTGTCATTCCCATCAACATACCGATGCTCATTCCAATGGTAAAGTTACCAAATAATAGTTTTCCAAATGCGATACCAAATAACATTCCCAATAACATACCTAAACCCATATAGCTGTCTTTCATTTCGTCAGCCTTATTTAGTGTATTATTCTGTGCTTGCGATTTCAAATTACTGCTTTCAATATTTTCTTTCATGGTTAATCCTTTCGATACTCATTGTATCTAATTAATATTAGCAAATGATATCTATGAATGATATTTCTAGTTATCTATACTATCTATCGTCTTTCAACTATGGCTGGTTATTAGAATTAAATAGTCCTCCTATAATAAATCTTGACTATTAAACCAAAGATCAATTGAACCGTCCCAGCAGCAATTAAAGTATAGAAAACAATAATATTAAAATAACCAGCTACAATACCAGCAAGTATCATGATACTTGATGTAATAGATAACATCGGCATTCCTGCCTTCTGCTCAATCAAAAGCATACGTTCGTCATGCTCCTCATTATACAGAGTTTGCAACCTTGTTGGATTTTTTAATACGTTTTTATATTTGACCATTGATGCTAAGGCTACCATTCCAATGCCAAGAAGAAAACCGGTTTGAAAATTAAGTAGTAAGATATTTTTCGGTTTAAATGATATGAGTTCAAAACTGATTAATAAATCAAAAATACATAAGCTTAAAGCAGCCAAAATAATAAATATACCTATCCTAACATTAGTAATAATTTTCTTTCTATAACTCTCCATACTTACCTCCTATTACATTTCAATGTCTGTAAAATCAAAGACTTCTTCAATTGTTAATCCAAAATAATGCGCAATTTTGTATGCGAGAACAAGTGACGCGGTATACTTTTCTACTTCAATTGACGTAATAGTCTGCCGCGTAGTACCTACAGCAAGCGCAAGTTCTTCTTGAGATAGTTTGTGTTGCTTTCGAAGTTCTCTGATACATGTTTTCACTTTGATCACCTTCCATTTCAATGCTAAGTTCGCTTTACACTTTTAGCATAGTATACTTTGCATAAAATGTCAAGTATGTTTTGCATATTTTGCAAAGTTTATTTTGCATTTCTATCTTGTTACCGAGTTTCATCTGTAATATGAAACTAAGAGCGAAATCTAAAAAAAAATCTATAACTTCATCTGTAAAAATCTATAACTAAAATCTCTTTATATTCTTCATGTAAAATCGATAATATCATCTGGTAAAATCTTTAACCAAAATCTTTAACTTCTTCTTGTAAAATAGATAACTTCTTCTGGCAAAATCTATAACTTGACTTGTAAAAATCTATAACTTCCTGCAATAATAAAGTAGAGCTGGTATGCCATTTTTTGTGGCTACCAGCTCCAAAACTTCCTATCATTAATAATCAATTGCTGTTATATTCGTTATCAATAGATTTTTACAGCTTCTTCCATCTGCTTCACTCACTTTATCATAGACTACAATCATTTAGAATATAAGATCCAATCAATGAGCTCCATTTTTGTAGTTATATTATTTATCTGTGGTCTAAAGCTATTTCCTCATTCGAACATTCGATGATACTCTAGAAGCATCTAATTAACCGCCCATGTTACAGGTCTATTATATAATACTTCCACAATTCCCTTCGCAGCGTCCAACCCCATGCGATCCATAGATTCCTTGGTTAATGCTGCATTATGTGGTGAAACAATGACATTGTCTAATAAAAACAGCGGATTTTCTTTCGGTGCAGGTTCATTCATAAATACATCCAACCCAGCTCCTGCGATTTTTTTCTCCTTTAAAGTATTCACTAGAGCTTCCTCATCTACTACTGCCCCACGGGATGTATTGATTAAGAATGCAGTATTTTTCATATGATATAATCGTTCTGAATTGACTAGGCTTTTCGTATTTTCATTTAATGAAGTATGTATTGAAACATAATCGGCTTTTAGAAAGACATCATCAATGCAATTACATTCTGTGACATAATCCGGTAATTCTTCTCCTTGCTTATGAGTTCGGTAAATGATAATTTTCATATCAAAACCGAAAGCTGCTTTCCTGGCTACCAGTTTACCAATTCTTCCGTAACCTATGATACCCAAGGTCTTTCCGGTTATATCACCAGAAGGAACTTCATTACGAAGATTCCATTCACCATTTCTAGTTTTTTGGTCCATAAATACTAAATTTTTAGCACAAGCCAATATCAATGCAATCGTATGTTCCGCAACAGAATTGGAATTAGATAGAGGCGTATAACATACCTTGACATGATGTGCATTAGCAGCTTCAAGATCAATATTATCATAACCCACACCATGCCTTGCAATAACTTTTAGTTTTTTTCCATGTTCAAAAACTTCTTTTGGATAAGATGCGGTACGCGCCAGAATAGCATCACAATCCGAAACATGATTGCATATACTCTCTACCGAATACTCCTCTAGTATCTCTATATCACAGCCATGGCGCGTCAAATAATTTTTACCAGGTTCCGTAATATCTTGGGGTATTAATACCTTAAAATTCATTTAGGTAACTCCTCTTCGTTTTTTGTTATCCAAATATTTTCTCAAAGATTTATATTCAAATGCTTATTGTTTTCAGATTCTTATTTTATAATTCATATTTTTTCAGATGCGTATATTTACTCATAATAATTATAAAAGGTTATTTCCTCTACTGACTTTTTCATTCTACCATGTATACTATTATTCGTATATCCGAACGCAATCATTTCGGATGGAATGCAGTTTTCGGGAAGCCTCAGTAGTTCTTTTAATTTGTATACATCAAAGTAGGAAATCCATGTAGAATAAACATCATTTTCTAGAGCTGCCAATACCATCTGCGTTCCTGCTATCTTAGTCTGATGCTCTTCCATATTAAGGTTCGAATATAGTTCTTTCCCTAGATGATCAATTTCTCCTGCGAATGATGGAAATCTACGTTTTTGAATCTCTCTTCCACCTCTTTCATCCTCAACAATCATGGTGCATAATACAATTAATAGTGGTGCTTCTTTCATCCAATGCTGATGATATGCGATATCAGAAATATGATTGATCAATTCTTTATTCGTTATCACACCAAATTTCCACGGCTGTTCATTTCCGCCCGATGGTGATAATCTACCTGCTTCCAATATACGATCGATCACCTCTTCTGAAATACTTTTATCAACAAAGCTTCTTACACTACATCTCTTGTTTAATAAATCAAGTATCATATATCCTCCACCCAGTTCATCTACATACCAATTCCAATTTTTATGATGGTTTTAATTCGCTAATTCATAAGTATTTCAATACTAAAACAAAAGAGGCGAAACTAGCATAGTATGAAACCACCATATTCTTATCGTATTAATAATTCTGTTTATATTATCTCAAAGCAAAATATTCTCTTGAAATAGGAAGCACTTTATGGACTACATTCATATTTGCAGTTTGTTGGGATTTTCTATATTCAGCCGAAGATATGATCTTCTTCCAAGTATCCATATTAATTTTTGTCTCCAATGGCACAGAAGTAAATAAAACCCAAGCAAATACCTCTGCTTCTTCATCAAATTCTATCAAATTAAAATAGTAATTGTTTTTTATACCATCTAGCTCAGCAGAATACATCACCTCATGAATTTGCTTATTTCCAGTCTCATAGGTATTCTCTTCCGATACTAATTTAACATTTTCTCTTTTTCCTAAAAGATCCTCATTTTGTATATGGAACAGGTCTTCTGTAGTTTGTCCTTCTGACAGATCAATTTTATTATAGACAAATATGCTAGCATACGCATCCTCATCTGTACATTGTAAATCAAATACTTCTCCTTTCGTATCTTCCCAATCCCCCGGGAAAGTAAAACTTACATCATAATCTTCGATTAGATATACGTTTTCTGAATCAGAAGTAATTCTGTTACAGGCATTAAGCATTGTTATAACTAAAACTATAAAAATATATAATATTCTTCTATTTTTCATTAATTTCCTCCTAGATTATTCTATAGTTCATGATATCAGAACAGGATTTATTGTCATATCAAAAAATCCCTCAATAATTTATAAAAATATTAGATATAAATCCTATTCTTATTGCTTATTTATAGTTCGTAAACGTTCCCTATACCATCGTATCATCTTTCCAGCAATGCTATCGGTGGATGGTATTTCCGGTAAACTATCCGCTTGATACCATGCTGCATCAGTTATTTCGTTTTCATCAACCTTTATTTCACCACTTTCATATTCAGCAGTAAAAGCCATCATCAAAGACTCAGGAAATGGCCAAGTCTGGCTGCTAAAGTATTGGATATTCTTTACATTAATACCTACCTCTTCACGTATTTCCCGTACTACACACTGTTCCAATGTCTCACCTGGCTCGACATAGCCTGCAATAAGGCTATACAAACCTTTTCTAAAATTGCGATTATGTGCAAGCAAAATCTTATCCTCTTGAAAAACAGCTGTTATGACAGCAGGCGATATCCGAGGATATGTGATATTACCGCACTTAGGACATATTTTTGCTCTCTCGTCTTTTTTATCTTCTGTTTCATGTCCGCAACAGCCACAATATTGATTCATGCTATACCAATGTAAGATATGGTTAGCAGTCCCTGCAAGAATAAATAAACCTGCATCCCCGGATCTTTTTGTGATTTCCATCAGATCTACCAGCTCTAAGTTCTCCGGTAACTCCGTTACTTCATTTAGTCTTTTGCAGTAACAATCATGACCATCGTAACTGCCGATATACTCCATTTTTTTATCTTCTTTTAAGATATCTGCTACTTCTTTTACTTCAGGTATATATAATTTATCTTCTGCTATCCTCATTAATAGTTTTTTACCAAATAATATAATAGCCCATGAAGTTTCTTCCGCATTCATCGCAGGTAGGAACGCGGGCAAGTATTTATGTTGATTGGAACTGTTCATATTTGTCAACCTTTCATTTTCCTAAAGAATAATTCAATCTATCTTAATAAAATCACATACCCTAAATGCTATTCCAAAAAATCTGTAAGCTTCTTATTGGGCCTGTACCTGAACCATCACTTTAATCCTAAGATTGGTATCAGTCCATTCCTCCCAACCTATTACATCTTCGTTTTAACGAATCAAACAAGTTTTCTATGAGATAAAGTTATGTAATTAATCAATAATATCATAATATTATTGGATAAACAATTGAAACTATTATTACGTACGATTGACAACTATTAATGTATATTTACTAACTATAATGCGGATGATTATTTAACGATTTCGTATTTTCTTAACGAACTTCACTCATCAGTTTATATAATGATTCTTAATATTTATCTATAATAGCTGAAACGTTCGCCTGCCAGTTGCACCAATAAATAAGGACCACATTATTTCTAATGTGATCCTTTGTAAGAAGTTTTTATTATAAATTTTCACCAAGTTCTTGAAATAACGCCGCCAACTTAGAACACATATCTTTATTTAAAGGTATCAGATCTACTCCTTCGCAGGAATCAGTAATGCATACTTCGTTATCATCTACTTCTAAAAAAAATGCTCCTGTACTCCTTATCACATCGTCATATTTGTCCAATATGCCCATAATTTTATTTTCGTTCATCTTCATAATTTTCTCTCCTTCAAGTAAATTGAATACTTTCATTGTACCGAGATATTTTTATTTTTGCAACTATATTCTATTCGAAACAACCCTAACACAATCATGTAGGCAAAGTTCACAGATCTAATGTAGAACCCCCAATGTCCTCCTATTCGAATTGGGGGTTCTAAGCTGTGCTACAAAATCTCATATTATTAAACCTTTGTGTCCTGTCATTCCCATACCTCTCTGCACCAAATACACCCATGGGTTTTACGGCATCCCAATCTACAGAATCATCGGTTTTCCATTAACGGATGGAAACAGAGCACTTTCCGTGCACCGCTTAACTCTTTCATCTCCGGCTTCGACTTTCTGCATTCATCCGTAGCATACGCACAACGAGGAGCAAATTTACAATATGTAATCGCATATTCTTTCTCCTCCGTGTCAGGCATTACTAATTCCTGATTCCACTTCTCCCCTACCCTTGGTACCGCATTCATCAAGAGTTCCGTATACGGATGCGCCGGATCGTCCATGATTTCTTTTGCTTGACCATATTCTATTACGCAGCCTCTATATAAAGTTGCTATATAGTCAGATACATAATAAGCCGTCGAAAGATCATGGGTAACATAGATGAAAGAAACATTGTACTTATCCTTTAACTCTTTAAATAGATTTACAATATTCATCTTCATAGACGCATCAATAGCAGCAACCGGTTCATCGGCTATGATAAGCTTTGGTCTCGTAATGAGTGCTCTGGCGATCGATACCCGCTGCAATTCACCACCAGAAAACTGAGCAGGGTATTTACCCTTTACAACCTCAAGTGACAAACCTACACTTTTTAATGTATCATCAACTATCTTTTCAGCCTCTTTATAATTTTTAGCAATCTTCAACCGAAGTGCCGTATTGAATAGATAAGTATCCACTGTCTTGCGCATTGAAAAAGCTTCATAAGGATTCTGAAATATCGGTTGTACATCCAATCGGAATTGAAAAGGATCGTACCCTTTATGATCTTTATATGATTTGCCGGAAAGCATTATATCACCCAAATCAGGATCGTGCAGCCTCAGTATCATCTTACATAACGTAGACTTGCCACAGCCAGACTCACCTACGATTGAAAGTATCACAGGCTTACCAGCATCGATCGTAATACTGACATCATCCACAGCAACCAATTTCTTTTTGCTAAGTATTCCACCAATCTGGAAAATTTTACTGACATTTTTTATTTCAAGCAGTTTTTCAGACATCTTACACTCCTCCCCTATTCAGCATATGGCAGGCAGCGAAACGCCCCTGTTCCACTTCTTGAAACTTCGGTATAGATTCCCTGCATTCATTTGTCGCTTTAGGGCAACGTGGTGCAAACCTGCATCCGGGAGGAGGGTTTGTAAGTGCCGGAGGTCTTCCCGGTATACCAGTTTTCTGACTCTTATCACCAACGCGCGGCAATGCTCCTACTAACATTTGCGTATATGGATGGATTGGTTTATCAAATATTTCTTCTGTTTTTCCTAACTCAATCATACTTCCGGAATACATGATACCCATGCGGTCCGTTAACTGATAATGTACACCCATATCATGACTTACGATCACCATAGTGTTCTTAAGCATCTTTTGAAGACGCATGAGCATCATAAGGATACCCCTCTGCACTACAACGTCAAGAGCGGTAGTTGGTTCATCTGCCAAAACCACATTCGGTGACATAAATGTAGCCAATGCAATAATCACTCTTTGCCTCATCCCTCCTGAAAGTTGGAATGGATAAGCATTGAGTAAGTCCGGAGAGAGACTGAGCTCTTCCAAATAGTCGGCAACCCGCTTGATTGTAATAGCTTTCGGCTCTCTCTTTATTTCCGCTTTTGGAATAGAATCTAAAAATTGATTCTTAAGCAGAACGATCGGGTTTAAAACACTCTGCGCCGCCTGAGGTACATAGGAAATATGGTTCCACCAGTTCTTTCTTATTTGACCTGTTTCAAATGAGAATTCTTTCCCATTTTTCAGTCCGCTTAGTACAAGTTTTCCAGAGTCTATGACCAGAGGATACTCTATAATATCATACAAAGCTTTTAATAAAGTCGTCTTACCACAGCCAGATTCACCGGCTATTCCAAAAATTTCATTATCATATATTTCAAAATCCACATCGTTAATAACATGAACAGGTCCGTCGATTGTTGAATACGAGGTGGATAAATGTTCAATTTTTATCATATCCTACCTCCCTCTCTTCATTGACAAATAATCATTATAACCAGTTATCAGAAGGAACAGTCCGATAAATAATACAGCCGTGGCTACGATCGGAGAACCTATCCAGAACCATTGCTTTGTAAAGATTGCGTTACGATCTCTTGCCCACTGGATCATATTTCCCAAAGAAATAAGGTTTCCGGGTGAAAGACCTAAAACAGCAAGACTTGATTCAGAAGCTATGGCAACCAGAGTTGCATTCATGAAGTTAGAAAGTGACCACGTAAGAGCATACGGAAGTATCTCTGTTACGACGACTTGAACGGTACCTTCACCTGAAAACCATGCAGTATGGATAAAATCTCGCTCACGCATGGATAGAGCCATCGAACGAATCTGTCGACTTGGCCAAGCCCAGGCGAACATCGCAAGCACCAATGCCATAACAAAAACCGTAGAAGATCCTTTCATAAATGATGTCATAAGTATAAGGATCGGAAGTGAAGGTATTACAATAAAAGTATCGGTAATAACAGTAAGAACCCGATCAAGCACTCCGCCTGTAAATCCTGCCAGAAGCCCTATAAATACTCCCGCAACAGTACCTATGGTAGCTACTATAAGACCGATCACGAGTGAATTATGTATCGCTTCAATCAATAACCACAAAACATCCTGTCCCATACTCGTAGTCCCCAGCCAATGCTGTGGCGAAGGTTTTAGTTTACTCGGATAAGAATTAAATGTAAACGGATTTATATGGGGCAATAAGAAGATGATAAATCCAATAATTACAAAAAAAGCGGTCATTAGTAATCCTATTTTTAATCGTAAGTTCGCATTTTTCCAAAATTTCTTCATAATCTCTACCTCCTGCTCTTAATTGTATCGAATCCGTGGGTCGATAAACGGGTATATCAAATCCACGATCAATGTTGCAGTCGATATTGCTACGATAGAAATTGTGATACATCCAAGTATCATGTTATAGTCTGACATTAAGATAGCCTTTTGCACCAGAGAACCAACACCCGGATATCCGAATACAATTTCCGTCATGATAGATCCTCCGAATACACCGCCAAGACTCATTGCCAAAGCAGTAACCTGAGTCAGAATTGAATTTCGAAATACGTAACCTGTACCGATTTTACCCTCTTTGAGCCCTCTGTACCGGGCGAAGAGGACAAAATCTTCCTCCGCAGTTGTACTTGCAAGGGATTTCATGGATATGATCCACCAGCCTGTACCTACTAGTAGCATGGACACTGCCGGGAGAATAGAAGCTTTCAGGAGCGAAGCAAATAGTACTGCAAAATTTCCCTGCGTGTTTATCGTAGCCTGAATAGGAAACCATCCCAAAACAAATGCAAATACAATCTGTAATACCAGGGCTATAATAAAATACGGAACGGGATAGATACATATGGCTATTCCCTCCAGAATCTTCGATGAAAGTTTATTTTTTCGAAAACCAGCAAGAAGACCAATTGTATTACCTATGATCCATGCGATGACGGTAGTCGTCAGTGAAAGAAAAAGTGTATACGGCAAATACATACCGATGATCTCCCCTACGGGAGTGGGATAACTCATCAGAGATGGACCGAAATTAAAATGTAATAGCCCTTCCCAAAGGAAAGTTCCATATTGCTTAAGCAGGGAACCTTCCAGACCAAATTGAACCCTGAGTTGTGAACGAAGTGCTTCCATTTGTTCAGGATCCATTTGCCCGGAACGGGATTGCATTTGACCAATCATGTTTTCAACAGGATCGGAAGGAAACATTCGAGGTATAAAAAATATAAAGGTAATACCAATCCAAACGGTCAATAAATAAGTTAAAAATCTTAGACCAAAATATTTGCGAAATTTCAACGGCTCCACTCCTTTTTAGTAAATTCGTGACAACTTTTCTTAAATGCTGTTACTGCCCGGTGAGTGTCACCAGGCAGTAAACAATAACATTTATATTACAGTTACGAAGAGTATCTGTAATCGCATATACGGCAGTAAAAGAATGCCTTTTATTCTGATTAGTAACATAATATAATTATTTTTATTGAACCGGTGAAATCTCTGTAGTTATATATTTAAAGCAGCTCCACCACCACCATGGACCATTGTATGGGTTTTCAGCATTTGGATAGTTATTCCAGTAAGTACTATTTGTAGGAACAAACTTAACACCAGAATGGAAACCAATAAATGGAAGTTCCTCGATTGATATCTTAAAGAATTCCATACCTAATTCATATGATTTAGGATCTTCCGGTGAAAGTTTTGCCAACTCATGAATGATCTCAGTAGCTCTGGCGTTATTCCAACGACCTGACTGACCTGAACCTCTCTCTCCGATCGGAACGATGAGATCAGCATCCCAACCATTGATCTGGGAGTAGATATCTTTGGTTATGAAACCGGTAGGCCAGTATCCGCCAATATCAAATTGTCCTGTAACACCATTGGTATCCCATGTTGCACTGGATTCACTGACAAGGTTAATATTAAAACCAAATTTTGTTAACTGATCATACGCTGCCTGAGTACCACGACCTGCTTGAGCTTCTGTATCAGCCAGATAAGTCATATTAAATGTGAATGGTTTACCGTTAAAATACCAGCCATCATCCTTCTTCTCAAGACCTGCTTTCATAAGTAGCTTCTCAGCTGCTGCAGGATCGTATTTCCAGCATCCTACACCAAACATATCAATAAGAGCATCGTGATCCGTGGTGATATCATAACCTTTTTCCCTAAGAGTAGCAGCGATTCTCTCTGCATAACCATCGTCAAAAGGTTTTACAGTAGTTCCATCGCCCAGATCAAGTTCAAAATCTGCAAGCCATGGAAGGATAGGCTTAACATACAGCTCCTGACAAGCACTTGTATTTGTAAGCATAGGGAACGGCGAAGAACGACCGATACCGTCAAATATGTTTTGTGATATCTCATCAAAGTTCATTGCAAGAGCAATACCCCAACGGAAATCTTTGTTGTCATAAGGTGCACCTTTACCCATGGAGAAAAGAATACCTTTTGAGCAAGGATCATCACTCGTAGCATAAGGAAAATCTTTATACCAGCATGCGATATTCGGATTCTGTGCAGTCATAACCTCTAACATTTCCGGTGTAACTTCACAGAGGATATCAACTTCGTTATTGATCAGACTCATCTGGCGGGTAGTATCATCGCCAAGATTTCTGAACCATACGTATTTAGCCAATGGTTGTTTTCCAGTTACAACTCCTACCGTACTAGCCTGCCAGTCTTCACGACGTTCATATAAAATCCATTTTCCTAATTCATCATAAGCCTTTACTGTATATGGACCAGCAACAACAGGATCAGAATCCTTAAACTCTGTAACATCCGTCTGTTGTGAATAGATGTGCTCAGGAACGATTCTTAAATCATTACCCCAAATGGTAACACCGAATTTCTGTGCTAGACGTGGGAAAGACTCATTGGTAACAAACTTAACGGTATAATCGTCTACTTTCTCAACGGATTTGAATACCTGATTGTAATATGCGTTCTGGTTGATACCAGGGTTGGTCATGATCATATTAAAGGTAAATACAACATCTTCTGCATTTAAGTCCTGTCCATCAGACCATTTAATTCCCTGACGAATCTTAACTGTATGTTCTGTAAAATCAGCATTTGATACAGGCATTCCATCCGCAACTTCACCAAACTGCTCACCTTTTACAGTATCAATTTCCCACATCATTGCTGACATAAGCTGATGAATACCAAAGCCCATCGTGGTTCCTTGCATATAAGAATTAAACTGTCCTGGTGTGTCTGTAGGTGATTGACATTCCACAATAAGTGTTTCATTTCTTGGAGTTCCTACCTCAGTCATCTCTCCTGTTGGTGCAGCTTCTTCATCCGTTCCAGTTTCAGTATCTGTCTCAGCTGCTGTATCGTCCCCCGTTCCAGTCTCAGTATCACTCGCCGTATCATTCGTCTCAGTCTCGGCTGTGTCATTCTTCGGACTTTGGCAGCCTGCAAGCATGGTAGCCATAAGAACTAAAGCTACAACGTATGCCAGCAATGAACGCATTGCCTTTTTCATACAAAACCCTCCTTTAATATTAAAATCCCGGGATATCCAGTACTTCTTTTTCAATACTTTCCATCCCTTTATTTAAAAATCACCAGCTTTTCACCAAAAATATCTGATAAAACATCAGAAATTTAGGGATGCGTCGACTAAATATTATTTTGGCTTGGAGATGATTTTTAATTTTTTGTTATCTGCTTCTTCCGGTGTTCATACCTGCTTTTTCAGATCTTTTCATATCAAATAATCCTAGTTACCTACAATTTATTATTTGTCCCTTTTTTTATCATTTTTGTTAATTTTGCTGTTTATATGATCATTTTTTATTACTTCATATACAAAATATATAAAAAAGTTCTATTCTTTAGAACAGTAATCCTGTGTTTTACATATATTTAATACATGCCTCCTTCCTCTTTTTTTTCACTCGAAAGAAGCTACGATATTGTCGTTTCTTCTGTTCATATAAACTATGAAATGTGTGTTTTTAAAGTTTTTATAGGAATTTCAAAAAATACAATGCTACTGTAGATGACAGATCCAGTGATTAAAGCAAAAAAACCTTCCGAGGAACTTATTATTCCAGCGGAAGGTATGCTTATTATATATTTTGATATAAACCATATTTGCTTACGATTAAAATTCAGGTATTAATTTAATTATTTCATATTGACTGTTAATCACTAACCACAGTTGGGTAAAATATGTCATTATATTCCATATGCCAGATCCCAGTATTCCTTTCTCCTTCAACATATTTATCAATGAATTAAAGGTTAGTGCATTTACAAACCATACTTCATGTTGTGCATTATCCCCCATGTTTTCATATCGAAAATAAGGAGTCTGAGACCTTTCATCAAATTGAATGATAGCTCCAACCACTCGAGCCAGACGCATAACAGATTCAATCGTCAGAGCACTAGCCCTGGAAAATCCAGGCACATAGGGGAGTTCCCAATCATAGCCTAAAGTTGGGATCCCAACAAAAATCTTTTCAGGTGGTACTTGGTGAAGGATATAATTAAAAAAAACATTCATATTAGCAATAGAACTTACCGGTGAAGGAGGACCAAAACTATAACCCCATTTATATTGTAAAAATAATGCCGAATCCACTTTACCCATTATAATCGTATAATCAATATTTTCAAAAGTCACATCGTTATTAACGGTTTCTATCCTTGGATTGATCGTAATTACAGTTAAATACCCCTCCTGTCTCAGGCGATCCGAAAGATTTTTGGTGTAGACATTAAAAAGACTTTGGTTTTCTGCATTAATGAATTGTGCTGATATATTAACCCCATAATATCCTCTTTCTTTTACAATATGTAATACATTATCAAATAATCTATTTTGAAGTTCTTCGTTAATTAATACTTCATAGGTTAATTCAATATCTACCTCACCTTGAACCGACAGAGTAGTAATAAGCATAAGAGGAATGACACCATAATCCTTAGCTAATTGTATAATGTCAATATCCTCCTCACTACCCATAATATCACCGTTTTTAATTGTTCTATAATTAAAAATGGTAAGATATGTTAAGTATGGTAGTGTCTTTCTAAGTATCTTTCTATCAATAAAAGTATTGGTATAACCATGGGTAGCGATATTTCCGGTACGGTTATAGCTAATCGTTATTACTTCACCCGGGTAAATAGAACTATTTTCAGTTATTGCAGGATTATTCCTTAATAGCTCAGTTATTGATACATTATAAGAAGCAGCAATCGTTTCTAAGGTATCTCCCTCTTGTACGGTATAAGTTTGACTGGGATATACAATCACTATGGTTTCACCTGGAACCAGTTGATCTGGATCTGTTAATTCATTGTCTTGAATTAATTTATCAACTGATACCCCATAACTATTTGCAATAGTATCAATGGTATCCCCTGGTTGTACTACGTATATATCCATAAAAAGCCTCAGATAATATTTTATTTTAATATATGAATAGAATCAGGATATATGATTACTCCAGTTGTAAGGTTAAAAGTTACTGAGTTAGTTTCTTTTGAATTGCTCATCATTACTTTTCCATATGTTTCAGAACAAAAAAGTGCTGCAAACCATACAATACATGACTTGTAGCACATTTTGATTATTCTATAATAAAATTCATTACAATGGAGCAGTGTAACCTCCTTCTGATCTAAAGCTCATTAACATCTTTCATCCTGTTACAGTTTTTCCAGATTACTTATTTCTTCAGTAATGCTGTTAAGCGACATGGACAGATAATCCATGGATGACATTAAATCTTCTATTGTAGCTTGTAATTCCTCGCTATTTGCAGCATTTGTTTCTATTGCAAGATTAACTTTTTCAATAACAGCTTCTACCGTTTTTTCACTGTGTTTTAATCGTTCCACATTATTTGCCACTTGTTTCACTTGATCGCCTGATTTTAAGGTAAAATCGATCAAAGCTTTCAGTGCATCTTTTGCTATATCAATTTCAGACTTACTATTATGTATTACTATAATTTGATTCTGATTACCTTCTTTCGTTAACTGAATCTCTTCCTTGATTTTTCCTAATATTTCAACAATCCTGTTCGTAGCATTAGAACTATCCTTGGCTAGTTTTCTTATTTGGTCTGCTACAACTGTAAATCCTTTTCCTGCTTCGCCGGCTCTTGCTGCTTCTATCGATGCATTCAGTGCCAGTAAGTTAGTCTGTGATGTCACATTATTAATAAATGCAATTATTTCACCAATCTCATCAGAGCTGTTAATCAATTGATTAATATTATGGTGGCTATGTTCAACCTCAGTTTCAACTCTATCCATGGCGACAGTTATATTATTTAATCCTTCATCACTTGTCTTCACATATTCGTGAGTGCTATGGAACATTTCCTCCAGATAATGGGTGGCAGTATTTACATTATTTAAAGTATTAATCATTGTGCCCATTACCTTTGTAATTTCATCAATTTGTGCTATTTCCTTTTCATTCGTTGCAGTCATTTCACTCGATGATGAGGATATTTGTTTTATGGTATCATTTACACGATCCATATTGTCACTGTATTCTTCTTGCAGACCAGATACATTGCTTATACTAGTTTTAATTGTATTAATTATTTCTTCATAGTTTTCAGTTACATGATGAATACCATTTTGAATTTCAATTAACTCGGTATCTTTTACTTTGATTTTATCCAGTGTATCTTTATTATCTTTCCCGATCGATTTTAGAACATATGAGAACTTATTGATAGATTTCAATACTACGTTTATATAGACATAAAGGATAGTTAGAAACAACATTAAAATTATGAACTGGATACCAGCATATAACAAAATATTGGAACTAACGTTTTGTTTGCTTGTCTCCAGACTCTTTTCAGCAGTAGATACATTGCTGTAATATACAGCAGTATCAACTACCACATGCATTACATATCTGATTTCACTGCCATAGTTTACAGGTGCGAATAAATCACCCTTTACTTCATCTATATTCATAACAGCTTTTCCATCTTTGAAGACTTGTTGTACTAAATCACTTTCTGTTATCTGACCTTTTGTCCAATCTGATTTGTAGCCTGATTTTACGTTTTGGGTTAATACCATGCCTGTATTATCAACGATTTCAATTGAGGTGATCCCATTGCTGTTGTTAATATCTACGTACCTATTTAAGGCTTCTTCTACCACTTTAGAATCCAGCGCTGCCTCTATGATACCCTTATTATCTTTCCTTGCGATTGCTGTAAATTTAAATATTTGTCCTGTTTCCTCTTTGATTTTTAAGGTGGAAGGTAATATATCTGCTTTTCCATCCAGCAGCTGCTTGTATCCATCCCATATTGTAAATAATGAAAGGCCTATCGCTGCTTTCTCTGTTGATGCAAGAAAAACACCATTTTCATCAGTTAAATATAAATCACTCATTCCAAGTTGATTACATATTACCCCCAATTCTTCATTCGTAAGCGTCTTTTGAGCATCCATTTCTTTCAGTACATAGGCTGCATTTAGCATTGTTTCATCTACTTGATTTTCTATTGATTCGATACTAAGGCTAATTTGTTTTGTAATATTCTCTAATTGTCCACTAACTTTTAGATCTGCATCGGTACTGAGTGCAGAGGTGAGATTATTGAAATTTTGATTTAAATTACCATTGGTTACCTTTAAAAATACTTGTACCCCTATTAAATAAATAATCAGTAATACGGAAAATAAAATACCTATCTTTGTTTTAATCTTCATGAAACTAGTCCCCCAAATATGTAGTATGATTAGTTGGTTATTTTTTACATAAAGTGTCATAAAAATGCAAAATATCCATTTTTATTTTAAATGTTTTTATTCACTTTATCAATCATATTAATTTAATTCTCATAAATATAATTTATCATTAATTATTATTCGTTTCTAAGCATAAACTAAAAAAGCATTGAAAATGCTATTTATATAACATTCTCAATGCTTTTGGTAACCAATTTTATTACTTCAATTTACATTCCTATAACCAACTTTATATCTCGAGAACATCTAGTTAAACTAATATCCCCAGTCTCTTAAATAAAATATTGTTTTCCAGATGAATATGCTGGAACAAATCCTGCTCTAATTCTTCCAATAACTCATACGCTCTAACGAATGTACCACAGCCGTCCTGGGGTATTTGATAGTCATCCGTAATTTTACGGAGGCTCTTAATCATATCTCCAGCTGCATCATGTTCATTTTCTGTTTCCGTGGTTACCTGAATTATTTGATTCAATATCTCATCGGATTTATGTTTCTCATATTCTTTCATCATTGGAAATAAAATCACTTCTTCTTTTAATAAATGCTGATCTAATTCCGTCTTAAGATTGTGGAACAGCTTATGAACATCAAAAAGTTCCTTGTGATTTGGTCCGTGGACTCTCATGATCGTTGTTGTTAACTCACTGATTTCCGGTAGAACACGTTTGACATAGATATGATGCGTATTTACGATATAATCGATCAAATCTCCAGAAGGCATATTTGCAAAGTCCTTTTGATTTTGATACTTTAATGTTTCTTCATAGGCTTTCTCTAATTGATCCATAATCTCTTGTTGATTTATACTCTGTTCTTTTATCGCATCCAGTAAAGTTCTATGCCCTCCACAGCAAAAATCAATACGGTAATGCTTAAATACATCACTGGCTTTTGGTATCATAGTTACGATTTCACCGATGCTTAATAAACTATTTAACTGTTTCATATTTTCATCCTCTTTTCTTATGGCAAATGTAATGGTTCCATCAAAATTTCAGTTCATATAAAATGTAAAATTAACTATATACATATCATCTAAATAAGTATCATACATATCCTAATTTGTGTATAATCATAAAAATTGATTTTCTTCTCATCTTATTAAATTACTTTTTTTATTTTGTCAATACCAGCTCCGCAAATACTCTTCCAGCATCTTCTGCATTCCCCAGTGCATCTTCCCTTGCAAATTTTACTCTAATCGGTAGGTAAGGGCTGTCTACTCCGGTACTTCCTATAAGGTAATTCTGGTCAATAACCGATGCTCCAGTTTTGTGCAGGTACTTCTCAATATGCAGAATTGCTTCACCGCTCCAGCCATAAGAACCAAAGGCAGCTCCTATTTTACCTTTCAATTCTTCTGTTCCAATGGATTGTAATAATTCCTCTACATTACCAACCATATCTCCGTAACGGGTAGAACTTCCTATCAAAACACCATCACTATCTAATATCTTCTCTTTCACTTCATTTAGATCAGCACTCTTTAAATTAAATACAGAGGTTTCGACACCTGCACTTTTTAACCCCTGTGCCAGTCTTTGAGCTACCTTGGTGGTATTGCCTGTCATAGTCGAATACACGATGGTAACTTCCTTTTGCTTACCTTGCTCCGGTAATTTACTCATTTTATCGTAGAGATCAATGAATTTTTGTACATTTTCTCTTAAAATATATCCATGGGACGGAGCAATCATTTGAATGTTCAGATCTTTTATCTTCGCAAGCATATCCCTTACAAAGGGACGATGAGGTGACATAATTAATTGATAATAAACCTTAAAATCTTCGATATACTCTCCTTTTGCTAAATCGTTAAAAAGTTCTTCATTAGCAATATGCGTACTAAATATATCACAAGGGAATAAAATCTGATCTTCAACGGAATAGGTTATCATTGTTTCTTCTGTATGAAGATATGGTGTCTCAATAAACTTCAGTGTCTTTCCACCGATATCTAAGATATCTCCGTCTTTTATCTCTATAAATTCTCTTTGATGAAGTTTGAACATATCTTTTAGAAGCTCGGCTGCTAACTTTGTAGATACGATTTTTGCATTCTTCGCTTTGGCGAGTAGAGAAGGCAATGCCCCTGCGTGATCCGGTTCCACATGATTGATTACGACGTATTCAATTAAGGATAAATCAATTACTTCACTTAAACGATCTGTATATTCCTTACCAAAAGCGATATCAACGGTATCGATAATTGTAGGCTTTTCTGTCATCAACAAATAGCTATTATAAGTAGTTCCTCTTTCTAAGATCAAACGGTGAAACGGAACCTTTCTATCATCTACTTTTCCAACCCAATATGTTTTATCTGCAATTTTTAATGCTTCCATTTTTTATCCTCCATATGTTTTTCATTTTTGTGTTTCGTTCGTTGAATTGATCATACATCGTAGGAGAAATAAAAACTGTGATTGAAGTCATATTTTAATTCTTTTTATTAATCTTTTTTAGGTTTTATAATAATGGAATCTTTTTATGAATAAATCCTTCTCGGATTAATATGAGTAGCCGTATGTTTGCAGCACCCATAACCCCTTTAAACTTACTTGGGGGATTCATAAATAGATCTAAGATATACTATTTTAATTTATATATTTAAATTTGAAAGATCATTGAGTTTAAAGTAAAATTATGGTAGTTATTTCGTTTGGTTCGTTATATAATCTAGATTGAAGAATTATTGATAACCTGAAATCAATATGTACAAAACAATGTGTCAACTAAGATACATTATTTTCGTATTCAACGATTAACATTGTTTATTAAAGTAAGTGAAGAGAACATACTATTAATTTCTCCGGATCGACATCCTAAAGCTCAGATCACGAAACTTTAGATTCACATGAAAAATCAGTTCAATAATTCGAACAAAGATATAAATACGGAGGATACCTTATGGGAAATAAAGCAACCAATCTATTAGGAAATATAAAAGAAACATGTTCACCAGATATTTTCGAAAAAGCCGAGAATATCCTATGTAATTGCGATAAAGCAACACCAGCAAAACAAGGCAAGTACATAAAAAGTTGTATGGAAATGCTAATACAAGAAAATCAAAATATTGCATCTATTATGAGAAAATGCAACTGTCTTTCCGAATCAACAATAAAAAAGGCGAAATTATTTTATGCCCAATCAAGCGGTAATTTGGATCTTTTTTTGTCTCATCTAAACCAAAATCATATCGGTGGCGGTAAATTAAGATACGAAGGAAATGTTATTATCGGAACTTATGATACCTGTTATTGCGGAGTCCCGAAAGCAACGAAAGGAATGCCATCCTCTTATTGTGAATGTTCCGCTGGATGGTTCGAGCGATTATTTTCAGAAGTATTTGAGAAAAAGGTCACTGTAGCACGAGTTCAGACCATTGTAGAAGGTTTTGATCGTTGTGTTTTTGAAATTCAATTATAAACATATATTCATATAACAGCTTATTCATATAACTACTCTTAAAACTAGCTCTCTGTGAGTATAAAACGATCCTGAGTTACAGAATTAAATAATATTTAATAAAAATTATATCAAAAATGAGATAGTTATTAAAGTTTATAATCTAGTATAGAGAAATACCATTATAAGCAGAGAAAGATATTTTGTATTTTATCATATACTATATTGATGTGAGGTTCGCTATGTTATTATTAAGTCCTGTTATGGCTTTATTAGTAAAATTATTCGAAGAATTATTTCCCTTTCCTTTCCCAGATGATCAAGTGAAACAAGTGAAAGAATCAGCAATTCGAAGTCTAATAATAATTTTTTCAGTAATAATCATAGGATCTGTTTACGTAGTAATTTTTCCATATTTTTCTAAGTATTTATCAACATTAGGAATCACAGTAGAACAATCGTCAATTTACATTCTGTTCACTGTTATTGTAATCTGGGCAGTATTACATCATAAAGAATCCCTTCCGAGTATCGGCATAACTAAAGTTAATTTGATCAAATCATGTATATTAGGGCTCCTCCTTGGAATTGTATTTTGCGTACTTAATCAGTTTTTATCAAAAACCAATCAAGGTATCCAGATCTTATCAGTAGAAAGCTTGATCATGTTTTTACAATTTATATTTGTCGGCTTTGGAGAAGAAATTATATTCCGTGGCTATTTACAGTCGAGACTAGTAGCATGGCTGGGCTTGGGCAAGGGGTTGCTAATAACAGCTATTATATTCTCATTTTTTCATTTACCTAATCATTTAATAATGTCAGGTATGAATTTTCAAAGTTCGTTAATAAACTGTCTTCGTTTAATTCCCATAAGTTTATTGTTTGGATATATAATGATAAAAACAAAAAATATAGTTTCAGGTTCTATTTTACATACTGTGATCGATTGGGCAATCCAGTTATAGGCAAGAAAATGTAATAGATACTCTGTTCGATAAGATATCTTAGTCATACAAAATAAGCTGCGGTATCATACCTACCGCAGCTTACCTTTACCTTATAATAACTTATATCACAATACATATTTGATGTAAGAAACTACTCCACTTCATTCTCTAGAGCTTTCTTATCAAGAATTACAACCTTTTTATTTCCGATCATATTAATGATCCCTTCCTCTTGGAGGATGCTTAATTTCCGGCTGACCGTTTCTCTAGCCACTCCGATATAATTAGCGATTCCTTCACGGCTTAAGGGTAGCTCAATCAGTACTCCCTCCGATTGTTCTTTACCGTATTTCATCGCAAACTCCAACAATACTGCACTAACTCTTGCTTCTATGTTCTTCGTACCCATATTACGGATCATTTGTTCCAGGCGATCGATTCGATGGGATAACTGTTCTACAATCTTAAGGCTGATCTCAGGGTATTCCTTTAACAGTTTTAGAAAATCCCTGCTTTGTATCATGCAAATTAATGTTTCCTCTAACGCTTCCACGTGATAGGAAGCTTTCTGTGTTATCAGTAAATTCTTTTCACCAAAGAAATCCCCTTCGGAAAAGATATAAAGAATCTGTTCTTTCCCTTCCTGGGTATCCCGAAATGCTTTGACCTGCCCTCGGTTGATGATCATGAGACTGTCTAAAAGACCATCCTCAAATACAATCATTTCACCCTTGGAATATTTCTTTCGGATGATCAGCTGTACTACATGATTTAACTCATCCTGATTGAGCTCCTGAAAGATAGGCACTCGTCTGGCACAGAGTTTATGCTGACATAAGGTACAATTATCACAATGACTTGCTTGCTTCATTTCATTCCCTCTTACGTTTCTTATCGAAACAACGATCCATCATTGATGCATTTAGCTTATCCTATAACCGTCCTTCAAATGACCGAAACTCACCTATAGGGATAACTGCAAGGCATCATTACCATATAGAAACCATTTATCATGTCCCTATTATATCATTGTAGTATCCAGTCAGACAAGTAGATTTATTCTTCGTGAATTAAGATAACAAAGGCATCTCCGTCAAACGAAGATTTGTACAGCCATAAGGAATGAGCATTAATTCTTCCACTTCATCCGACACCCAAGTCATTGCAGGCGTTTCCGTTGCATGACCATTTTCTATGGTCCAGTCAATTTTACTTCCCTTTACTTTCGCAGCAATTGGAGCACCGGATGGTGAAAATGGCATCTCTCCTTCCCCTTTTTCCTCAAAAGTAATATCCAGATCTTTTTGATCTTTGTTTAATCGTAAACCGTAATTCCAAGGACTTACCGGATAAATCTCATAATCACAGTGAGGATATTCTCTGCCCGGAACGTCTTTATTCACTTGAATCCAGTTTTCTTCAATGGCTAAAGAATACACCAAAGGACCTCTAGTCACAGCATACATTTGATTTGGTCTTTCCACCAATTCCGGTTTCATTGGTAATTTCACCGTAACGACTTCTTCGTTACTCCATACTCTACAGATCTTAGCAAACTCCCCAGCAACACCTTTTATGCTTTGCTCTCCAATCATGATCCGAGCATCCTGACACCATGCTGGGATTCTAAGATACAACGAAAATTCTACTGCTTGATCCGCTTTGATCCTGCACTTAATTTCATCTCGGAACGGATATTCCGTTTGGACATCAATTTCTACATTTACATTATTTACGACCAACTTAGCTTTCTCAGGAGCGTATACAACTACCGCAATTCCATCCTCCGCTTTCATAATACAATTTAAAGCATATTTCGGCCATGGCTGACTTAAATTAGCCGTACAGCAACCGTAATTTGGCTCAAGTCCGAAGTTATTGGCATCCCCATTATTCGTGTTAAATATGCTGATTTGCTGTCTGCTACATTCCACTTGGTTCGCCTGCTGATCATATTGATGGGTCCACATATCAGGGCTATAGGTGGCAGGTAGGGCATTATAGGTTATCCTCTCAAGACGGTCTCCCCAATGTGCCTTTCCGGTAAGTGAGATCAAATGCTCTAAGGAGTACATATATTCTGCTACTGCACATAATTCAGTTCCCTGAACCGGACTCTTTCCCGAGAGGCATTCATCACCGGTAAAGATCCCGGTTACCATTCCATGATATTCATCCAGAAGAGCAACCATATCCTCTGCACTGTGCAGATCATTTTCTTTTTTCGATAATCTGGAATATAATGCTCCGGATTTGAGCGCCATGGCATTATTCACTACATGACTCATCTGACCCCATCGACCCATACCATCTGATTTTTTGTAAGGCCACTGCTCGAATAAGCCTATCCAGTCAAAACCTTGGCTATGAAGCTTTGATGCCAGCATCGGTAACCATTCTTCCTTGGTGCGTTCATACAGCCACCAGATTGAGATCAAACATTCAAACCATCTGGTCTGAGCCCAGGAAAATAGTGTTGTACCATCAATGTGTCGATCTAAATTCTTAAGAGCTTTGGATACGACATCTTCAATACGAGCATCTTCCGTAAAATCATGATAAAGTACCAACACTTTCAGGATTAAGAACAATGCCCACATATCATATTGATGACGTTCGGTATCCTTCCCGGGACAAATCCACCCGTCTTCTTTTTGATGCTCAATGATAAAGTCTATGTATCGTTTCGCTCTTGCCTTCATATCTTCCCGATCAAGCAGCCATGCCAATGGAATAAATCCATCCAGCCAATAAGGAACTCTCTCCCAGCCTTCTCTATCTCCGCCAATCCATTGGCTATCCTTGATGTCTGGCCAGAATTGATCCAAATTGCCGGATAAACCACTCGCCTGAATTTCCAATTGCTTTAACAACCATCCCTGAGGTTTGATGTCTGTTACCTTTAATGGTGTAAAAACCGGTTTGTTTAAATTTATCATATCCACCCTCCAATATTTCAAATTCCGAACTATATTTATCTGTTCAAGACCTAGTTTATCATTTATAATATAGATATGAAATTGCAAATACTGAACTATAGAATGCAAAAAGAGGATGGTGCATATCATAATGAATCCAACAGAACAGATCCTGTATTTACATAAAAATCCCTGGCCAGAGATCACTACCGGTAGTTATCGATATTTTAATGAAGGTGAAAAACATGTAACAAGAATATGCAATTATTATGTATTAATCTTTATGTTAGATCGAACCTTACTATTTTCAGAAGATCATCAGGAAATAGAACTAAAAAAAGGGGAATGGTATGTTCAAAAGCCAAATCTTCTACAACAAGGTTTATCCGGAAGTCCTGCTCCTACCTATTTTTATATTCATTTTGATGCGGAAGAAATGGTTGGAGAACAATTAGAGAATGAGGATGACCGGAATGATAGTAATTTAATTGTAATCGCAAAAAGAGGGCTTTATGATAGCAAGCTCATAAAGCCCTTCTTTGATCAACTGGATTATAGTTTACGATATCATCCATATGATATATTAAGTCACCAATCCATCTTTCTTAACATCCTTAAGTATATCACCCTATCGGTAGCGAAAGATGCAGATCATGGATTAGCAAAACAAGTCATTCAATATCTTACAAACAATTATATGACCGATGTTAATTGCGATCGGTTGTCCGACGAATTTCATTTTTCCACGGAATACATTAACCGTTTAGTTAAAAAATACTGTGGCCTTTCCCCTGGTCAATATCTGCAGCAATACCGGATTAATAGAGCGAAAGAACTTTTAGCCAATACCGATCAAACATTATCCTATATCACATCGGAAATCGGTTATCATGATACTACCGTATTTTACAAAGCTTTCAAAAAGCATACCGGTATGGCACCCGGAGCATGGCGTGACAAAAGCCGTGGTATATAAAGAACTAATATTATTGAAATCACTATCTATAAGGAAGAATAGGATGCTAAACCAAATTCCCCAACCCAGGTATATTCCTTCTTCTCTCCACTCATCAGATACCGTTCTGGAACTGTAGTGTTCTTCCAATCAAGAGGTATCAATTCATCCTCTTGGATGGATGCCCTTTGAAAGGCTTTCTTTAAATCCTGCTTCATTTCCTCCGTTATTACATCAGGTTTCGCGGAAACAAACAAAGGTGTACCACTTCCTGCAAGCAGTTCTAAGAATTTCTTATTCTCCTCCCAAGGAATTCTCTCTGTAATTCCCACACAGTCAGCATCCATATCAAAGAAAGTCTTATGCTGGCACATACGGAAAGCAAGGGTATTTACTCCCATCATTACGGTACGATCAAAGGAATGACCACTGGTATCATCACCACTCCGATGAAGATGAATGTATCCTGCTGCCAGATGTCCTATCACGTTACACCCGATTAAGATTGCTCCATGGGAATGTTCATATATGGTTCGATACAAATCCTTGACACATTCCGCAGAGGTTTTACTTCTGTCCCGGAAGGACCATCCCCGTTGTTGTAAGATAGGGCGAGCTTCGCTAAAAAATCCTCCAAAGATATCACAGGTTGCAAAATCATATTTTACCAGCTCATATCCCCATCCGGTGACTCTGTCCATATCCTCAGCGATCAAAGCAAGAACCTCCGGAACGGAAGGATCCATTACTTCTCTGGATCGAGGGGATCGGTAATTCCCTGACAAGAACATCTCATTGGATTCAAGAGGTCTGATCCAGATACCAGGTTTCACATTCTTAGCTTTCATTTCCTTCGCCAATCCCGACATATCTGGGAAACGCTCATTTCCTCTGGTGATTGGACGTCCTGCAGCACCTTTTGTCAATGCCAGTTCCTGCCAGCAATCATCAATCACCATGAATGGTCGATTCTCCAAACCTTCCGTAAGCTCAGCTAAAAGTTGCGTATCTCTTAATATCTCTTCATGAGAGCTGTTCCCATAGGCATAATACCAGTTGTTACTTCCGTAGACCGGATTGGCTGGTAATAACGGATCATCACAGAGGCTCTTGCAGAAGGATTTCGCAAATTGAAATGCAGTTTCTCCTGCACGATTTTCCTTATTTACAATAACCGCTAGATCTAACTTACGACCATCCAGGATAACACCCATGGCTCCACAACGAACGTCTAGCCATAAGGTCACCCCTTCAGCGTCACACATCCAGAAGCACAAAGCATTAGGACGAACCTTTACTCCAAATCCCTTACTCTCATTCTCATCGGAAGCCAGGAAATACCAAGGCATAATTCGCTGGGGATCAAATCCCCTCCATTCCAAATTGCCATAGCCCCTCTCAAAAGCATCTCCAAGAAATTGATATCTTTTCTCCCATCTTCCGTTCCAACGCAGTACTATAAATCGTATTTCACTTTGTTCGGATTGTAATTCTACCTCCATCTCATCGTTACGAACAGTAAATGTAACCTCTGCATCCTGATGTCTATATTGATCTCCGTTTTTCTCCATGACGACAGTCGTTTTTTCTGTGAATAACCGAACTGCATCCGGTACACGGCTGCATATGATACTCATATTCTACCCCCTTCCGGTTTCCCTCTTCAAAATATTGCGACAATTCACAACCCTTCCTAGAATAATGTCGTTATCAAGGAAACCATCTTTCTTATAAATGTATCGCGTAATGATACCTTCTTCTAACAAAATCCTACTTAGTTTAGTACCTGATAGCTTTCTGATCATTTTCATATCATGATTATCTCGCTACTGTTAACTAGTTGATAAGTTTCTAACTATTGATAACTTCAGATAACTTTCTAGCTATTGATAACAATAACTATCTAGCTATTGATAACGTTCAGGTAATTATCAGGTACCTTATTGAAAATCGTATTGCAAAATTTCATGTGTAATTGATATTTTCCATAACTACTAAACGTTTATTTACTAACAAAATAAATAAACTCATTTCTAGCCTAATACCTTATTCCATCTCAATCATGGATGTCTCTTCTAATGTTCCATCCTTCACTGACAGATAAAATGTCTTTATTTCATGAGCTTTGAATTCAACACCTTTTGTAATCGTATTATTTAATACCGAGATGGTAGTCAATGTATCTTCTCCCACACTTTCATACAACCGAAGGATATATCCGTCCTTATCCTCTGATTTTTTCATTGCTGAGATGATAATTCCAGGTTGATCAACGCCTAGGAAAATTCCCTCTTTACTAACACCATTGGTCTCTTGGTATCCCGGAGGGCAATATGCAAATGCATAGGGTTCTTCATTATACGCTTGTGCCATCTGATCCAAATGTTCACTGAGTTCTTTGCTATTACCTGCAGTGATTCTAAACTGATAAAAGCGTTCCCCTTGTTCCATTCTTGGAGCCCATTGCTCTTCTTGCAGTGCTTTACCCATAACAAAATCAGCGGCGGTATATCCAGCACTACGAAGTAAGGTAAGACCAAGTTCACCTTCCTTACAACTAGCTCCATGGGTACCTTTATTCAGTACTGCAACAGCACGATCACTATCTTTTTCTTGTACCATTACCCACTTCTGTGATACTGTCTCTTCCCCTTGCTTTAATTCTTCTCTTCCAAACATGATCTGCCCCATAAAATTATGTTCAGTATATGGAGTATGAAGCATCAGCTTTAGATATTGCTCTTTCTCAAGGAATAAAACACCTACTTCAACATCAAACTCGGTGCCACTCTTTGGCAACTGATACCGGATGTATGCTTTGGAATTATGCATACCAAACACGGCTTCAATTGTGGTACGAACTTCTCCATCCTCAATTACTCGTACAGAAGGTATTACTTTACTCTTTAAGCCACTAAACTCGCTGCCCTCATGAGGTGTTAATAGTTGGAACGATCTTCTTGCCGAAGATTCACCGGTACGGATCCCCCAAGGATTATATGTATCATCAAAGGAGGCAAGCTCAAAACTATCCTTTGTTAAATAATTTATTCCATCCACAGAATACTCTTCCAGTAATCCATTGGTGGTATTAATTACAACTTTCATTCTTCCATTATCAAATATGTATTTTAGCTTCGATACAATTTCATGGAAAACCGGTCTCTTTTCCATCGGTTTAAAAAATACATCCATCCGGTTCATCGATGCAGCCTTAAGTGTCGCCTGAACAACAACTTTCTTTCTCCAGTCAATAGCGAAGTTACTATTTTCCTTTTCTGCTTGGGTTGGTATTCTTTCTCCGTTATACATTACCTCCGGATACATAAACTCTGTTGTCCAGTTTTGTTTTGGAAGCCCTACTTCGCAGACAAATACTCCGGTGATATCATATGGATGAGGATTATAGTAAAGGATGGTAGAACTGCCTTCCTTCACTCTGCCTTCCTCTTTTGCTAAAGTAAGTGCAGCACTATGTTTCTCTCTGGAGATTAACTCCAAACCATATTCTAATAACCGAAGAGTATCCTCTTCTACCTGGGGACTACCGGATCCTGGAAGCGCATCATGGAACTCACTAAATAAAAGAGTTTTTTCCACTTCCCTAAATAATTCTCTCGGATAAGTTCTGCCATATTGAATTTCTGCCATAGATGCCATCTTTTCAGCAGAATACAGTTCATTTTCTAATAACCGATGCTTTTGCTTCACACGAATCTGGGAGGTATAACAGCCTTGAGCAACAGGATTAAGACCCTCCGTAATCTCATGCAGCTTAGGATTCTTTTCTGCTAACTCACGAAAATAATCTTCCGGTGTTGAATGTATGATACATACATCTCCGTCTTCTTCAATCCTTTTTTGCAAATCTGCTAAATCCTTACGGGAAGGACCACCCCCATGGTCACCAACACCCCAGAGGAAAAGCGTCACATCTTCTTCCTTCTTGTAATCTAAGAACTTCGTCAGTTCTTCCTCTGCTTGCCCCCATATGGAATTATAATTCTCATCCGATCTATGTACGATAATTTCTGAATCAGCAAAGCCTTTCCACACAAAATCCTGATCCGGGAACTGATACCAGTTTTCACCTGGTCTGCAGACAATATACGAATCATATCCTGCCTGTTTCAGTATCTGTACCAAGCCACGGGAATGTCCAAAGGAATCAAAGTTAATGGCTGTTGTAGGAATTACGTTAAACTCTTCTTTAAAAAACCTTCTACCCACTTGAATATTTCTTATGATGGATTCGCCGGAAGGCATGTTACAATCAGGTTGAAGGTACCAACCACCCATAATGTTCCACTTTCCTTCTTTTACACACTCCAGAATTTTATTGTATAGAACAGGATCATTCTCTTTTACCCATTGATATAAGATGGATTCATTATGATTAAATACAAATCCTGAAAATTCATCCGTAAGCTCCGCTGCTGTACGAAATGTAGATAAGGCTTCCGAACAGCCCTCCTGCCATCTCCATAACCATACCGGATCCAAATGCGCATTTGCAATTAAATGTATATTCTTTTTCACTTTCTTATTCTCGCTCTGCTTCAAAATATTATCCTTCCTTTTTTTTATATTCCTCTAGAAACAAAAAAAGAGGTCTCAACATAATCAAAATCTATGTTTGAGACACCCTACTCAATAAACGAGTCGAAATGGATCTTAAGTATCTCTCATCACCACTTTACGATAATGCAGACAGTTACAGCTGATATGAACCATGTTCCATTGGCTATTTCATAGCATTTCAGTCATTTTGAATAACTTCATGGACATTAATCTCCCATCATAAGCTGATTTCTCAATTCCAACTCCTTATGAATTCTTACATTTTATATTATATATATCATTATATGATATGTCAATAAAACTATTTCGTATTTACTGATTTTTGCATAACTTCTAACCCATATTTTCTCTTGATAGAAGGGCTTAAAGCCGATAGAACTATATTAATTTTAAAAGTGCAGATACTCTCTGATAGCACCTGCACTTATTAATACTTTATATCATTTATACCATTTATCTATAATTATAGAAATCTTCTTTCCCTTCAATAATCTCATAAGGGATTAACCTAATCTCCGCACCAACCAGACCCTTCATTTTCTTAACAATCAAATCCACACTGTTCAACCCGATTAAGAATTCTCCTTGTTTGATCCGTGTAAAAATTGGATTAGCGTCATAAATTTCATCTATTCCATCAAAGAACACTACTTTCTTCTCTTTATCGAGACCCAATTTTAATAGTGTCTTATAAACAAGAAGGCCAATGGAATACTCTACTGCAAAAAATGCTGTAGTCTGAGGATGTTTTAATATATATTCTTTGATTTGATTTAAGTCCGCTTCTTCACCAATTTCGCCTGAGGAATTCGTAGTAGGAAGCATGGAACACAGATTTGTAATCCACATGGATTCATTGGTTAGGATATTGTGTTCTAGATGACTGTCAACAAATCCGCTTTGACGCTCTAATATGGTAGGTGTCTGCATCGAAGAATGCGTCACAAAACATATATTCGTATGTCCATGTTGGAATAACCAATCCGTTAATTCTTTTGCTGCTTTATAATTATTGGTTCCCACATAAGGAATCGGAATGCCCTTCAATTGTCTGTCAATTAGTACAATAGGAAAATTCTCCACTGCTAATTTCAGCACTTGAGCATTGTAAGTCTCGTCATGCACACACATGATGATAATACCAGCAACACCATTAGAAATCAATTCGTCGATCGCTTCCGTCTCATCTTCCTTGCTTCCGTAGGTACACTTTAAGATAAAGTTCAGCTGCTGCTTTTTACATTCACTCTCTATACCAAGCAATACTTGGTAACCATAGCTTGCACCAAATGCATCCATGATAACACCTATGGTTTTTTTCTGGCTTCTTTGATTGTTTTTTACTTCTGGTAAAGAAAATTCACCCTTCTTATCATCCATTACATAGGAACCTTTACCCGGCATTCTTGCAATCAAATTCTGATCTGCCAGCATCTCCAACGCCTTTTTACTAGTAATACGACTAACATTATAACTGTCTGACAGTTCCTTCTCCGAAGGCAATCTGCTACCCGGTGGATATTGATTCGATTTAATACCTTCTATAATATCATTATAAATCTTCTCATATAATGTTTCTTTTTTCAATCATTCACATCCTTTCATTTCTATAACTCCTATAAATATACCACTCTCATCAAATTATTTCCATAAAAATCCGGTTTCCCAAATAATCTTCTTATCCATCATACGATATTTTGCTTTCAATTCAGGGCCGCAGCTATTTGATCCAATACCACTTTGTTTATAGTCAATACAAAGAGTAACACCTTTCGCTTCCTCAAGTTCAAAATTATGCATCTTCTGATACAATTCTTCGATAGTGTAATTGGAGGCAGTAAAACTGAAGGGTTCTTTCCCGTATACCATCAGCTCATGAGTATCATCTGACAGCATTACATAACTGCAATTAAAATGGCTTCCATTTTCCTGTGGTTTTAAATAGTCCTCATGAAGATCCGACACCAAGGTATGGAACTCATCCATAAAACTACTCTGATGCTTATCAATATAACTTTCATTCGGGCCAAAGCCAAAATAGGTAGCCTTTTGATAGGATTTTGGCAGCATCATTTTAAGACCCAGTCTTGGTAAATAAGGGAATGTGTCACTCAATTCACCATCAAATCTTAATGTTATATACCCGGTTCGATCAACCTTCCACACAACAGTAGCGGTCAAGAAATTCTGGCGATACACCGCAGCCATGGACATTCTACAAGAGATTTCAACACCATCAACCCCCTGAGTAATCTCACTTTCATATACTCTGGTAACTGCTCTGTCATACCCTGCTCTACGCCAATCATGAATGATATTACGATCATTATCCGTAGGTGCACGGAATACGTTAAATTCCATAGGAGTCAGAAGAAGGTTATTACCATCTTTACTCAACTGATCAAAGCAGCCTCTAATTCTCGAGAATTCATAGGTAAATCCTGATCCTTCAATCAGATAACGTCTTGTCTCTTCCGTCACCTTTATGTCCCCATTTTTTCCGGAGGTTAAAGCAGGAATACCGTTTATTTTTGAGATACAGATTTGGTCAAAGCCAAGTTGATTTCCAGCCTTCGTAAGTATGTTATCTATCTTCTGGATGTAGTTTAATTTCAAGTATACATTGCTTTCGGTCACTGCCGGCAAATCAAGAATGATATCTCCCTGATGATGCGGTTCCAGATCAAATTCTTCGATAATTCCCTCTGCTAGAAGTCTTCCGTCTTGCTTTAATTCATATTGAATCTTGATAAAATCTTTTAGATTAATAAAATCCAATTTATTTTCTAACGTAACTTTACCACTATTTAGGTCAGAGGAAACAACTCGTACTGGTCTGATTACGTTCTTATATTCCAATAAACCGGTATGAACTCTGCGATCCGGATAGACAAGGCCATCCATGCAGAAATTACCATCATGAGGGTATTCACCAAAATCACCGCCATAATAAAATTTATCTTTGCCGTTTTCCGCTTTCCCCATATAGATGGCATGATCACACCATTCCCAGATAAATCCTCCGCAGTAGTTATCATATTGATAAATCTGCTTTATATTATCCTCTAAATCTCCGGGTCCATTACCCATGGCATGGCAGAATTCACATTGGATAAATGGCTTCTTATGATCCGGATTTTCGCAATACTCCTTTGCCCACTCGGTGGATGCATACATTCTACTTGCTACATCCAGCATGGAGGTATCAAATTTATCATTATTTATGGTATTACTCTCATAATGCAGTAATCTGGTAGGGTCATACGCCTTGATCCATCGTCCTGCTTCTACGAGGTTTTCACCATAACCGCTCTCATTTCCTAAGGACCAGATTAAAACACTGGTTCTATTCTTATCCCTGATTACATTTCTTTGGATGCGATCAACAATTGCATCTTTAAATCTAGGATCCTTAGCTATTAAGGACATCCCATCCTCATATTCTCTATAGAATAAATCACCGCAGCCGTGGGTTTCAAGATCAGATTCTCCAATTACATAAAAACCAAATTCATCACACATCTCCAGAAACCAAGGGGAAGCCGGATAATGACTGGTACGAATGGCATTGACATTATGCTCTTTCATTAATCTTAAATCGTTTCGAGCATGCTCCTTGGAGATGGCAGCTCCAGTATAAGGACTGCTATCATGGCGGTTTACTCCTTTGAATTTAATCTTCTTATTATTTAGGTATACAATTCCGTTCTTCACTTCAATTTGACGGATACCGATCTTTTGAGTGATCACTTCATCCTTTGAAGCGAATGTCATTTGATATTGATAAGGTGACTCCGCATTCCAAGTAATCGGGTTCTCAACTTGACAGGTGAACTTGCCACTATTTACGAAAGAAGTATTTAGTACATTACCCATAGCATCCAGTAAAGTACATACAATCTCAGGATTTCCATGTAACTCAAAATCAACCGTAATTTCAGCCTGGTCGTACGTTTCATTTAACTTCGTGGTGATTGTAAAATCACGAATCATATTCTCTGGACGAAGCAGAATATAAACATCTCTAAATATACCGGACATACGGAATTTGTCCTGATCCTCAAGATAAGTTCCATCACACCATTTAAGAACCAAAACATATATGGTATTTTCACCTTCGGTCATAAGCTCAGTAATATCAAATTCACTGGTGGAATGGGAAACTTGGCTATAACCGGCAAATTTCTTATTTACCCATACATAAAAACAGGAATCCACTCCCTCAAAATTCAGAAATAACTTATTAGCCTTTTCTTCTTGTGTTAGGTTTACCTTCTTTATGTACAGTCCACAGGGATTCTCAACAGGTACATAGGGCGGATCAAAGGGGATAGGATATCGAATATTCGTATACTGCTGTCCGTCGTAGCCATGAAACTGCCAGTTTGACGGAACAGGGATCTCATCAAAAGCATCCATTGATATCTCATGTAGTAAGAAATCTTCCACAGAATCCAGATTTGGATAATAGCGAAACATCCAATTGCCATTCAGCATCTTTCTCTGTTCATTTCCCATCAGGTCATATGGTATGTAAAAACTCCGATTTTTTTCTGTTCCCACGTGTAACATTTCCAGATTTTCATAATACTTTTCTAATATCATATCCTAACCCTTTCTGACTATTATTTTAAAAAATCATGGTCACCATCTGTTTGTGGTATCGTTTAACGTTACGCTTGCATTGTAATATATTATATATATCATAAAATGACATGTCAACCACATGTCATTTTATTTCGAATTATTTTTCTTTTGGACCTAATCATTTTCTATCGATCTTTTAGAAAAATTCATTCAGTTCGAACTTATTTTACCATACTCTCCCATTCATTCATAGTAAATTTCTCACTCGAAATCATGAATTTATTGTATTTTTTTAAAATAAGTAAATCTCCATACTATCTACATAGATTTATCCTAGAATGAAGATAAATTTTATACAAATGATAATAAAAAGAATATTGAATATATTTATTAATACTAAATTGGAGGAAAATTATGAATCTATGGTATAAACTAAAAAACGTAATACATAATTATTTGGATCGCATTGCAAAGGAAACAAAAAATCCTTTGGTAACGATAGGATGGATTGCTGTAACCTTAACAAAAAGAAAGAATAATACACAAAAAAGATACCTTCCATGATATGATGTAACCCCCATAAGTTTGATTTCTAGGTCTAACTTATGGAGCACATCAATTCTCCATAAAAAAAGGTATCTTTTTTATTAAGCGATATTCTATTAATACTAATTTTGCTTCATCAGGCCATGGATTACTTTCATGTAATCCCATCCTGTGCTATTTTCCAAATTCAGATAAAATCAATCCTTTGTTACGATCCAGGGCAGTCTGAATGCTCCAACTATGAACAAAGAGCAACAATGGATTTCCCTTTAAGTCCTTAATCTTCTTCGTATCGGAAGATACTCCTAGTTTGCTGACATCAATATTTTTATTCTCAATCCAGCGGATATGTTCATATGCCAGCGGTTCCAGACGGATCTCAACGCCATACTCAGATTCTAAGCGGAATTTCAAAACATCAAATTGCAGAATACCAACTACACCTACAATGATCTCTTCCATACCGGTATTAAACTCCTGGAATATCTGGATTGCACCTTCCTGAGCTATTTGGGATATACCCTTAATAAATTGCTTCCGTTTCATTGTATCCACTTGACGTACCTTTGCAAAATGCTCCGGTGAAAAGGTCGGAATTCCCTCATAAGTAAACTTCTGATCCGTCATGCAAAGAGTATCCCCTATGGAAAAAACACCAGGATCAAATACACCGATAATATCTCCGGCATAGGCTTCCTCAATGATTTTTCTCTCCTGAGCCATTAACTGCTGAGGTTGGGATAGACGCATCATCTTATTTCCCTGCACATGATTTACTTCCATACCGGCGGTAAACTTACCAGAGCAAATTCTCATGAATGCAATACGGTCCCTGTGAGCCTTATTCATGTTGGCTTGAATTTTAAATACAAAAGCTGAGAATTCATTCTCCAAAGGATCAATCTTACCATTTGAAGAATCTCTAGGCAATGGAGAGGTGGTCATGGATAAAAAGTGCTTTAAAAAAGTCTCCACACCAAAATTCGTAAGTGCTGATCCAAAAAAGATTGGTGATAATTTACCGTTTAATACCTCATCAATATCAAATTCACTGCTGGCTCCATCCAATAATTCGATCTCATCAGTTAAAATGGTGTGGTTTTCTTTCCCAATCAGCTCGTCCAAACTTGGATCGCCTAGATCAACCTCAACTGTATCCACTTCCTTCTGTCCGTTGTTGGCAGCATAAAACCGAGTGATATGATTGGTTTCCCTATCATATACCCCTTTAAAGTTCTTGCCGGAACCAATCGGCCAATTGATCGGGCAGGTACGAATTCCAAGCACTGTCTCAATCTCATCCAAGAGTTCAAAGGTGTCCTTTGATTCTCGATCTAACTTATTGATAAATGTAAAAATCGGAATACCTCTCATTACACATACCTTAAATAACTTTTTCGTTTGATTCTCAACACCCTTGGATGCATCAATGACCATGACAGCAGAATCTGCAGCCATCAGGGTACGGTAAGTATCCTCAGAGAAGTCCTGATGTCCCGGTGTATCCAATATATTTATACAATAATCATCGTAATTAAACTGCATTACGGAAGAAGTTACTGAAATACCACGCTGCTTCTCGATCTCCATCCAGTCAGAAACGGCATGTTTTTCCGTCTTTTTACCTTTTACAGAACCCGCAAGATTAATTGCTCCACCATATAACAGTAATTTTTCTGTTAATGTTGTTTTACCCGCATCAGGGTGAGAAATAATAGCAAAGGTTCTTCTCTTTTTTATTTCATTCGCATAATCACTCAAAATAAATCCTCCAAACTGTGCAATAAACCATTTCATCATATAATATAGATAAGCAGATTGTCAAGGTCCAGTATAAAGCTCTCTCAGCACCAAATCTGTCATTCCTTGATTTAATCCGCTTTCAATCCGAAGCACCTTTGGATGCTTGCCGTATTCCTTCCGGATCATATTTCTTAATTCTGTCCCGTTATGATATCCATGAATAATCCGAAGTCGATTACCACTGTTAATCCTATTCTCCATCATTCTATGGTTGCTCCAAAAGGCATTAATGCCAGCTTCGCTAATTTAAAATGCTGCAAACCAAAGGGAATTCCAATCATTGTTATACATAGCACAACCCCCATTGCAGCTGACTCTATGGCTAAAGGTATTCCTGAAAAGATTAACCAAAGAATATTTAAAAGCAAGGATCCAACCCCTCCCCCATAACGAACCTCCTTGCCAAAGGGAAAGAAGCTTAACCCTGCAAACTTAAAACATTGCAAGCCAATTGGAATTCCGATGATTGTAATACACCATAAACATCCAATAAACAGCCAACTGATCCCACTAATAAAACCACCACAGATAAACCAAATAATATTACCCAAGCATCCCATGCGTTAGCCTCCCTATTACATCGATCTTCTCCCACTTTCTTCAGACAAAAAACACTATGGGTAGTTTACCACATTGCTGTCGAATTCTCCAGAGTAATATAAAATTTTACATACTTATCTATCGTTCTTAATCCATAATTCTTAGTCTATAATTCTTGATCGATCGTGAAAACTCTTGTTTTAGATAGTGTAAGTGAGCCTGTCGATGTACGACAGAAGCAATTCAGAGACAGACCACCTAAATAAATATAGGTGAATTATGGTAGTGATATTAAAATAAATAGTATATAATAATATCAAACATTAACTAGCAATTGTTACTGATTGTGACCATACGATTTTACATAATGCAGTGTTAATCAGTATTTTTGGAAAAGATATAGTTCTTGAGGGTAAATTTAATGTGTTTATGAACTTATACGAGGTAATTAAAGAATGAATAAGAAAATGATTATTTTAGTTCCAATTATTATCAGCTTCATTGGTATAATACTTTTCTATAACATAACAGGTTTGGAAGAAAGAAAAATTGATTTATATGATTATAGGTTGACATACTCTGATAAATATGAAATTACTTCAAGAAAATATTTAAAATTAATTGATGAAATCAGAGAAGGAATGATTCCAATTGATGAAGATGGTATAGTTTCCGAATTTCGTATTGGAGGCTTTATACTATTTGAAGAAAGGAATAAAGAAATCATTGAGTCTTATCGAGTGCAAGGGTCTATTGTTACTAAGATTACCTATAAAAATACAAACTACAATGTACTTTCAACTTCTTATTTCAAGCTGGATGATAAATACTATGAAGAATTGAAAAGCGTATGTGATAAACTGAGAAGAAGAAATAGACAACGAAGAGTTCACATTCTTTCTCTGTTACGACAGAAAAACATAAGTAGATAATTGAGTATCATTGGTAATAAGGACATAATATTTCATTATTGAAGACTTAAAAAGGATGGAAAAGTGACTTCCATCCTTTTATCTAACAGAGCTATTAATTTATATCTTCTATACATTATTATATCGTATTGGACGCATACGGTTCTCGCAAATAAAAGAAAAAGAGTTACAGCTAAGGAGTAATTTTCCCAAACTGCAACTCTACTAATAAGAATATTACAATTTTACTAATCTGATTTTATTATCCCTTTTGTCTACATTCTTCGTAGCTATTATCTTTTTCTTCTACTACAGATCCGTCCATGCTGCACCATTTTTACTGCTTTCTATAACGGCATGAATGAATTTAACTCCCTCAACTCCGTTTGATACATTCGGAAAGTCCAACTCATCAGCAGTCACAGGTTCTCCATTTGATTTATTAAGAACTGCTTGAATGAAAGCATTGTATACGTTTGCAAATGCAAGCATGAGTCCTTCCGGATGACCCGATGGGATATGATTAAGCAGTGCTGCCCGTCCTTCAATATATCCCATGCCCCGATTATAGATCTGCATTGGGTGTCCTTTCTTAGTCACAAACAGATAATTAGGATCTTCCTGCTTCCATTCAATGGCACCTTCCGTTCCAAAGATACGTACTACCAGACCATTGGCATGCCCAGCACATACTTGGGAGCAACTATATACACCATGGGCTCCGTTTTCATATTCCACCAGGATATTCGCATTCATATCCAACTCCTGTCCGAAGTTATCCAATACTGCCGCTACTTTCTTAAGCTTCAGACCGGTAATGTAAGCCACCGTATTCTCGATATGAGTACCGATGTCCCCAACACAGTTTGAAATTCCAGTAATCTTTGGTTCTTTCCGCCAGGTGGAAAGCTTTGTCGTACTTGTATCCCCTTTCCCAATATCATCAATTAACCACTCCTGAAGGTATTCGGCATTAACGTTTACTACTCTCCCAATAAATCCGTCATCGACTAACTTTTTCGCCTGTTTTACCATACCAAAACCGGTATAGGAGTACATTACAGCAAAGAACAGATCCTTTTCTTTTGCCAGTTTTTCTAATTCCAATGCCTGTTCCCTCGTAAAGCAGAGAGGTTTTTCGCAAACTATATGGATACCATATTCCAGAAAGGTCTTTGCTATCTCATAGTGGGTTACATTCGGTGTAACGATGGTAACAAAGTCAATCTTATCCTCTCTTAAGGATTCTTTTTGGGCCATTTCTCTATAGTCCTGATATCTTCGATCTTCCTCTAGATTATAGAACTCTGCACAGGATCTATTCTTATCTTCCTTCGAACTAAAACATCCAGCTACAAGGCATGCGGTCTCCTCCAATGAAATCGCCTTTCTGTGAACTCTGCCGATAAAAGCGGATAAATCTCCTCCAACCATTCCATAACGCAATTTAGTTCTTTTCATGGTATCTCCTCCTTTTAGTTTGCAATAGCATCATCAAATTTTATCTCCGAAGGCATAAAATTAATCTTCTTAACAAAAGCCGCTGCTTCTGTGGCTCCATACTCCCGTTCCATTCCGCTATCTTCCCATTCTACTGACAATGGACCACTATAATTGCATGTATTTAAAACACGAATAATCTCTTCAAAATCAACATCCCCATGACCTAGGGAACGGAAATTCCAGCCCCTTCTTAAATCGCCAAAATCAATGTGAGAGCCAAGCAAACCGGACCTACCATCCAATCTGACTGCTGCATCCTTCATATGGACATGGTATACCCGATCAGAAAAATCTTGAAGGAAGACATGAGGGGTAATTCCTTGCCAGATTAAGTGGCTGGGGTCAAAATTAATTCCAAATTCGGGACGATCTGCAAATACTTCCAATAATCGTTTGGTCGAATAATAATCAAATGCGATTTCTCCGGGATGAACCTCTAATGCAAATTTTAAACCATTCTCACGAACCACATCAAGAATTGGTACCCACAAATCGAAAATTTCATGAAAACCTGCATCAATCATTTCTTTTGTGGTCTGGGGGAAGGAGTATAGATACTTCCATATCGGTGATCCGGTAAAACCGGTTAATACCTTACAGCCTAATTTTTTTGCAGCGATTGCACAGCATTTCATTGTTTCAATTGCCCAGCTTCTAATTTCATCAGGCTTGTCTGCCAATTCTTTTGGGGCAAAATTATTAAGACGAGGATCATTATAATCGCCAACGCACTGGCCTATGATATGTGTCGCAATCGCTTCCATCTTTAAGTCGTATTTTTTTAAAGTCGTAAGAATTTCTTCTACATAAGCATCATCCTTTGATGCTCTCACCGGATCAATGTGATTACCCCAGCAAGCCATCTCCAACCCGTCGTACCCCATGGCTTTTGCTTTCTGACACATCGTCTCAATATCTAAGTCCGCCCACTGACATGTCGTAAGAGTTACTAATCTTCCCATAATTATACCTCCTGATTCATCAATTATTAGATCTTTTTTTCACCATCTGAAGTCCCACTGCAACCAGTAAAATAACTCCTTTTACCGTATCATTTAATAATGCGTTCATACCCAACGCCGTAATGATTTTATCTATGATCGTAAAGGACATCGTACCAAATATAATACCTGTTATTTTTCCCTTTCCCCCTGACATACTGATACCACCAATTACTACTGCGGCAATCGCATATAGTTCAAAATTTTTTCCTGAAGTCGCAGGATCAAAGGAAGTATCCTTAGCTATTTTTAAGAAAGCCGCTAAACCTACTAGCATACCGCAAATGACAAATACCATAATTCTAGTTCCGTTCACATTCACACCGGCAAGTTTTGCTGCCCTTTCATTGCTTCCGACCGCATAAACATTCTTTCCGAATTTCGTACTGGATGTAACATAAATTATCAAAAGTGCCAGTAATAAGAATAGAATCGCCAGATTCGAGATTGTTAACACATTCCTATTACCAAAACCAAATAAATTATCATAACCTTTTATCGTAGCATCAATACGATATCTCGTTTCCCCCAATTCATTCATCATATACTGAGAAACTGAACGAGTAATCAGCATGGTTGCTAAAGTAACGATAAAGGAAGGCATTTTTAGTTTCCCAACCAGCATTCCGTTCACTAATCCGCAGGCTGCTCCCAATAGGATTGCACACAAAGCGGTAGCAAAGATACTTCCTACCTGATTATAAAAGAGAATTGTAATTCCTCCGATTAGTACAAAGGAAGACCCTACAGAAAGATCAATATCACCGGTTAATACAACAATTCCCATGCCAAGAGCAATGGTTCCTAAGATCGCGCTATGTAAAAAAATATTTGTGATACTAGTCCAAGTTGTCTGACTGCCGTTCACTATGACAAAGGCAATAAATATTCCAAAAAATATGATAATATAATTATACTGCAACCATAGGTTTTTGAACATTCCTATTTCATTCGAATGGTGTATCACAGCTTTTGCCGCAGTTGTTGTTTTCTTGTGTTTGGACATCTTTGACCTCCCTCTTACATACTTTTCGCATAGACTGCATGTGTCGCATATAGCATTACCGTTTTTTCATTGATATCCCCTCGTTCCAATTCGATAGCTACTTTCCCATGATAAAATACGATACACCGGTCAGCAATTTTTTGGATCTCTGGAATTTCTAAGGTATTGACGATGATGCTTTTCCCTTCTTTTGATAACTCTAAGATTAACTTATAGATTTCACGCTTTGCTCCTACATCGATACCTTGCGTTGGATTATCTAGGAGCAGTATATCCGCTTCGGTATTGAGCCATCGAGCCAATATTGCTTTTTGTTGATTTCCTCCTGATAAACTGGTGATCGCATTGTTTGGACTACCAGCTCTAATATTTAACGTGGTTCTTAATTTATGATATTTTACAATCTCCCTACGTTTCCATATATGCTGCTGCCTAAAATGAATATTGTGCTCTGATACATAGATATTCTCTAAAATCGTCATATCAGGAAGTATGGAATTTTCCTTCCGATTCGCTGCTACCATGGCAATTTTATGTTTCATCGCAGTAGTTATATTTGTTGATTTTATTTCCTGCCCTTGAATTAGCATCTTACCAGAGACTGGTTTTAACACTCCAAAGACTGTCCGCATGACTTCCGAGCATCCCGCTCCTTGTAAACCGGTAAAAGCAACAATTTCTCCTTTTTTTAAGGAAAAATTAATATCAGAAAAGCCAACACCGGATAAGTTATGTAATTCCAACACCGGTTCGCCTGGCTGCCTTGTTACATAAAGTTCACTGGATAAATAATTTTCTCCCACCATATGTTTTGTAACTTCCTCTGGGGTTGTTTCTTTGATAGAACCCTTTTTTATAAACTGACCGTTTCTTAAGATGGTATACCGATCAGCAATCTGAAAGATTTCAGGCATCTTATGGGATATAAAAATAAATGATTTCCCTTCCTTTTTCAATCGAATGATAATATCAAATAAATGAGCAATTTCTTCATAATTTAAAGCTGTTGTAGGTTCATCTAGAATAAACAGCTTCGCATCGGAATATAACGCTTTCGCAATCTCTAAGAGCTGCTTTTTACTAGTATCCAACTGATTTGCCAAGGCTGATGGATTCATTTGAACCCCTAGCTTTTGAAACAGTTCCTCTGCTTCCCGAATCATTTCCCTCTTTTTTAGTGTTCCATAAGGGGTGGTGAGCTCCTTGCCCAGAAATAAATTTTCATACACCTTTAGATCATTGAGTATATTCAACTCTTGATGAACAAATGCAATCCCAACCTGCTCAGCCCCTTTGATTGAATTTTCTGTAAGCTCCTTCCCGTTAAAAACAACAGATCCACTGTCTTTATTATAAATTCCAGCTAATATATTCATGAGGGTTGATTTTCCGGCACCGTTCTCACCGAGCAATGCATGTATTTCTCCGGTTTCCACTTCAAAATTTACACTCTCCAGCACTGTTACTCCATAAAAAGCTTTACTTATATTCGTCATTGTTAATAAATTCATAGAATATCCCTTTCCTGGGTAGTAGGATGAGGTATTAATTATGCCTTTTAAGGAAGTACCCTGAATATAACTTTATCAGGGCACTTCCACCAAGACTTATTCATTATTTTTCATCGTAAGTTCCAAATGCTTGGAAATCTCCAACATTCTTTGCATCCACTACGGATACCGGAATGACATAATCTTTATCAATATCTTTTTCACCATTTAAGAAATCCACCATTACATTCACAGCTTCTTTGATCATGGCAGGATCATAGGTTACTGAGAATAGATCAAAATCCGTTGGTAGTGCGATTGTCTGATGTTTATCCTTCAATACTGCATACATTTCTGCTAAACCGGAGGAAGCAGACAGTGCTTGCAATTGACCTAAAAATTCCGATTTTTTCGCTTCATCGAGAGCGGAACCGTTCAGTGATTCTAGTACACCCATGGCAACCTCATCATCATGGGTATAAATCCAAAGCTTTTTGGAGGTATCACATTGGGAGCTTCCAAACCAGGATTCAAACAGCTCCTTCCCTGTGTCTCTGCTCCATCCAGTTGCTGCTGATTTCACCACTACGGCATTGATTTCCTCCTCCGTCCAGCCCTGTTCCTTCAGATAGGTTCTGAAGCCATTGGACCGAAGCTCGGGAACTGAGGAATTGTCACCGATCATTTCATAGACATAATCCTCCTTGGATAATCCATTGGCAATAAATCTCTTTGCCGTCTCATAACCGATTCCTTCATTGTCACCCTTTACATTAGCAACAACTTTTCCATCAATAACAGAACTGGAGATAACACGGTCAAATTGTACGAAGGGTACATCCGCTGCTGCTATCTTTTCCAAAGTAGACTGTAACCCATTATCGTATGGAAGAATTACAACACCTGCCAATTTATCTTTATTGGCTAATAAGTCATCCACTTGTTGGATTTGATTTTCCACATCAGTAGCTGCATAAACTTTAACAGAATACTTTTCTTTGGCAGAAGCGTCTTTATTCAGTTCTTCTGCCTTATTCTGTGCATACGTAAGTACTGCTCCTGTCCAACCATGATCCGCACTAGGAACCATAACTGCAATTTCTTTTGTATTCCCTCCTCCTTTGGAACATCCGGCAAGTATGCAGGAAGTAATCATAATTACCACAAGCAGTAATGCCATCCATCTTTTTGTTCTGAATTGTCTCATACTCTTCTCTCCTTTTACAACTTTTTGTATTTCTTCGTGGTTTCCCCGTCCACTTGGTACATTTTATGATAAAGGTTAGTAATGTAATACCAACAAAAAGGCTGATATCAAAACTTCACCGTTTCAATAGTTTAAAATTTGATATACTCCAACCAATTCTATATAAAAAGGACGTTATTTTACTGTTAATCTTAGTAAAATAACGTCCCAATGGATAACTATATTCGGTTAATAATGCTTTGTCTCTTTATCTTTTGTACTTATCTTTTGTACTTATCTTTTGTATTTATCTTTTATATTTATCTTTTGTCTTTATCTTTTGTCTTTATCTTTTGTCTTTATCTTTTGTCTTTATCTTTTGTATTTATCTTTTGTATTTATCTTTCATTCATTTCTTATTTTATTATTCAACAGAAAAAAGTCTTGGTGACGCTAATACACCACAACGTTTTAGCTGATATTCATAGCTGTAGCTCATGCCTTCGGTACGCCATGCTCCAGGGCCAACCCAGCGACAATTATCATCGCAATTATGCATTGCTCCAAAGGTATTCACTCTATTTCCATAAACAGTAATGTCCAGATTGGTCGAACCGGATAATTCTCCTAGGTTTAAGCAATAAGGTGCAAATACAATATTACCTTTTTTCTCACCATTAACTGCTACTGATATCAGTGGTGCACGGTATTTGCTGATTTGCAGGACATATTCTTTCTCAGGAACAATCATTTCGCAATGATAGGTAACATTTCCTCCATAAAATGGTAGTCCCTGATCTGTCCAACTACCAAAGGATAGCTCTCTGACAGGCTCTATCATAACCGCTGTTGCACCATGTACTTCTACTCCAAAATCTCCGAGAAGATAAGCCCACTCTAGGTTTGTCTCAGTGTTAAACTTCTGGGTTAGCTCAAGGATGCTTTCCCCCACTGGAATCTCAGGAAGTGGAATAGTACGAATGCATTCATCGGTGTACCATCCATCCGGTTGGTTTGAAACCGCTACTCCATTGAGTGTAATGCTTAAAAGTTCCGGTCTCTCCACTGCAAGTTTTACCTGTGAAACAGCAATCTTTGACGAGATTCGATATCGTAAACGAAGGAGATTTCCAGCCTCCTTATCCATTTGTGGATGGGTCCAAGGTTGTGCATAAGCGTCTTGCTTACGAGGATATCCAAATCTCTTACGAAGGATATTATCGATCCGTAATACCTCTTCCGATGGCAAAAATTCTTCCTCATCGATCGCATACTCTGCCTGGTCTAAAATATAAACGTTAGGCTCTGATAATGTAATTGGGAACATCCCCTTAACTACAGTCTCTTCATGATAATGCTTCGTGTTTCTTGTAATTTCCTCCGATGCTTCTTCCGTGGGAACCAAATGTAGTAAAAGACTATCATGAGGATGTAATTCATGGAGAATGGTAGTGTTATTCTTAGTCCTCATAGCCGGTAATTCACGAGTTGTTCCATTTATGGTATCGCACAGAGTCACATGATAAGTACCAGGAATTATGATACGAATGGTTTCCGGATATGTAATATCAGTAGAATGTACACCCCGTCCATTGGCTACGAACAACCACTTTTCGTTATTCTCTTCTCTCATCTGGTATAGATAACGATCAGCTCTAACTCCATTCATAAACTGGATATCCACGGTACGAACTGTATCCAATCGGTTAATCAGATCTGATTTACGATAAGGGATGCAATCACATTCCTTGGCAAAAACTGCCACTTCATTGGAAGGTGCTGCGTCAACTAAGGAAGGAATATCCCCAAGGAATATGACACGACCTCCACCCTGAACAAAGGATGTCAATCGCTTCAAGGTAGTACTTCTTAAAGTCTTACATTCCGGTATGATAACAACATCATAGGCACTTTGTCCAACCTTAAATAGATCACTCACTATATCTTCATTTTGTTGTGGTAACAAAGCTTCTGATATAAAGTCAAAATCAATGAGTCCAAATAATAACCAATCGATCACATTAGAAAAGTTTTGCTCTAGCTGTCTGCGAGTATCTTCGGTTTGCTTCTCCGGACCAAAGGCTAACCAATAGCTTTCAATCGGATGAACAACCCCTACTTTTACCACTGGTTTTCCCTGGGTCATAGCAAGATTTACTCGTGCAAAATGATCTTCGACATAGGAATATTCCTTATACCATGGTGATTGATAGAAAATAGAAGCAGGATAATCTCTCTTTGCTTCTCCTTCCATACTAACCCAAGCCAAATGATGTACTCTAGTTATAACACCCAGCGCTGCCTGCCAATCTCCTTGAAGCTTGTGTCCACGGAAGTCGAAATCCCAATTCGTTACTCCATACAATTCACTGGTAATACCCTTGCAACCGTATTGATGAGCCGCACTCTGAGCTTGTTTTGCGGTTGAATATTCGCGGCTATCACAAAGGATATCAATTCCTGGCTGTCCAAAGCCCCTGTAAGATCTCATTGCTTCACCGATGATACGGGTCTGAGAATGTAGGGTTGGTTCCTCCATCATGTGACCAGTCAGCATGATATTGTGTTCCTTACACCAATCTCCAAGTACATCTGCAAAAGCACAGACAAAACGATCTGTGATATGATCATGATATCGATAACGAGCAACGGATACTTTCTGATCCGGTAGTTCCCATATAATTTCTGGAAGAGTATCAAAAAACTCTTCTCCATATAGCTCTTTATAACTAATTGGGAAATCATCGGTATAGGTTAAAATGATATCCCTCTTCTCCTCTGGGTAACCCAGCGTCGATTTTGCTATAAATTCCGGTTCATCTGTAAATATCGCAGGAATAGTGGTTCCAAAATGTTCTCCAACTGCTTCCGCATATTTATCATGAGTAGTTTCTATAAAACGCTTAATTGCTTCCGGGTTTAATGTATCCACGTAGGTTTGATTATTATACCAGGGATCCGGACGCGATATTTCCAGGTAAGCGTACCAGAGATTATCCCCTTCCGTTCCTTGTTGTTCTTCTTCCTCCAATCTTTCATAATTGGTAAGATATCCATCGGTTAATGTTATCCTATAGGTAGCTAGCAATTGCCTTGAACTGTTGGGATCATACTCCTTTTTATTTGGAGAAAATACAATATAACGGCTTCGATACTTCTCCTCCTTTGTTACAAGACCACCACCAAATCCAGATGGCCAACGATCTTCATCATAAAGCCATGCTAACAGACCAATGTCCTTTGCCTTCTCAACACATGCCTTAATCATCTCAAGAAACTCTTCGCCCATGTAGGGAGTATTGAGTCCGATTCTGGAGTGTAAATGAAAACCTCCCATACCCATTTCCTTAAAATAGTCAATTTGCCGTAGCAACTGGTCTTTGTCCAGTTTACAATTCAATGCCCAAAATGGAGCTCCGCGAAACTCCGATCCCGGATTTTGAAACTCATCTTTCCACGTACTATTCATATCATACCTCCTAAGCTCTTGCATCTGAATAAAATAAATTGTATAATAGGCCTATCTTTGACGTCATTATAGTTCATTTATCATAAGGAAACAATGTACGCAGGAACAATTTTTGTAATTTGGGCAGATGAAAGAGGAGGACTAATGAGTAACTCAATTTTGATCGATCTAAAACAAATATCTCCCTATATTCGTTATGTGAACGATGAAGTTTTTCGCGGACCAAGTGTTCATGCGAATCGAATTATCTATGACCATGAATTCATTTTATGTCTTCAAGGCGAGGCAAAGTTTATCTTAGACGGAGCCACTTACAAGGTATCCAAAGGGGATTTATTTTATATTAAACCGAATGTGAGAAATCAGATGATTATCGAAGAGAATAAGATGATGCATGTACATTGTGTGCATTTCGATTGGGTAACGATCGATGAGAAATTTGATTTTACAGCGGAAAAATTCTATATTAATAACATATTTTCCTCCGAAGATATGAATTTAATTGAAAGCTTAAAGCAACGTCCTGATTACGCTGTGTCTGAGTTTTATTTTCCTACCATCCTCCATAACCTTAATCTGGAAATCCTCCAGCCATTATTTAAGGAAATGTTTCTTCATTCTCATTTAGAAGATATTACCTCAAAATTAATGACAAAATCTTTATTTTTACATATTATTGCTTCGATCCAACAAGAACGTTTTACCTCTAACGGAGCAAAAAGGGATCATTATCATATTAAGACAATCCACCATGCAATGGAATTTATGAAACTACATTGTCATAATGAAATCGATACGAAAATCCTGTCCAAGTATTATGGTCTGTCACCAAAATATTTTGGTGCTTTATTTAAAGAAGTAACAGGAAAAGCGCTCCATACTTATTTGATGGAGTTACGGATCCAGAAGGCGAAGGAACTGCTACTAACCACCGATCTTCCTCTAGAACAATTAGCCGGTAGGGTAGGGATTCATGATGTTTATTATTTTAATAAATTATTTAAAAAGTCTGAGGGGATTACACCAGGCAAATACCGCAGAATGCTTATATCAAAGGATCCCATTCTTTCTTAAGGAAATAACCCTTAAGTGAATGCGATCCTTTTGTATTAAATCATAGATACAATTTTTATATGGAAGTCTTTCGAGAGATCAACATAACCACTTGGTAGTTCAATGATTGGATAGGTAATCTGATGCAATGGAATAAATGCTATTTTTCCAACTTCCCCGGTACTAAGCATTACTTTGGCACCAACTAGATAAGTAGCCAGATTATTCATAAAAACAGTAAGTATCTTAGGATCAAACATGGTGTAACCGATGGTTTTAAATATATCAAATACGTCAAAGGGTGTAGATTTATTCTTATAAACTCTGTTCGAGGTCATTGCATCAAAAACATCAGCAACTGCTACAATTCTTGAGTATAGATTTAAATGATCCGCTTGGTAATGAAATGGGTATCCAGATCCGTCCATCCGCTCATGATGCAACAATACTGCTTTTTTTACATCATTATCAAAATAATCTATATTTTTTATGATATCGTATCCTAAAATTGTATGCTTCTTTATTTCATTGTACTCTTCTGTGCTCAGAGATCCCTTTTTATTTAATATTTCATTTGGAATTTTAGTCTTTCCGATATCATGTAATAAGCCTGCTTGTGTTGCCTTTTTGATCTCCTGTTCAGATAACTTGAGCCATTTTGCGATCAACATTGAATAAAAGGAAACATTGACACAATGACGATATGTATATTCGTCCGTAGATCGAATTTCTAATAAACACTGGATTATGTTGTTATATTCATTGGTATTGTAATTAATTTTCTCTATAACAGAAGCAATCAGTTGATGATTAATGAAACTTCCAGAAATCAATCCATGGAAAATATCCTTACAGTAAGCGATTGTCATTTGGTATGTTTCAGACATATCATCACAGTGTTCGATATCTTTAATCTTATGATAGTCAGCATCATAGACGCTGATTTCATATATATTAAGCTTATGTAATTGTTGCTTTATGTAATCATTTATTACGGTGTCTTTTACAAGAATTAGCATTCCATTATTGTGGAACACATCACAAGCAATGATGTCTCCATCCAAACAACGGGACACCTCTATCTTTCTCAATCTCATATCATCTCCTCCCAGCGTTTCACGGATTATAAGCCAAGATTTGATTCAGAGTTTTTACGATATGATCTGTATGAAACGGTTTTACTATAAATGATTTTGCACCGTATTGAATGGCTTCCTTCACCATTTCTTCATGCCCCAAAGCTGTTACCATAACAACTTTAGCTTTTGAATCATATTCAATAATTGATTTTAAAGCCTCAAGTCCAGTCATTTCCGGCATAGTGATATCCATAGTAACAATATCTGGCTTTAATTCCTTGTACTTCTCAACACCTTCTTTTCCGTTTTCCGCTTCTATTATATCATTGAATCCATGACTCATTAGTATCGTTTTAATAAACATTCTCATAAAAGCTGCATCATCAACTATAAGTACTTTGTTCATCTTTACCTCCGATTTGTATCTTTGGCCTTTTTTCTTATGTAACAATATTATTATTTTGTTACTTTAAGACAAATAGACTGTAGATGCATTTCGAAGTTCGATGTATAATTCTATTAATTCATACTCAAATTCGTTCATTATTTGGCATTTATAGTAAAAAATGCATCTAAAGGTGAACAAATACTCAATAACTATATAAAGGTGGGAAATAAATGACTGTTGAGCCAATCAGAGATAAGATTAAAATTGATCAAATGTACCATTATTTAGCAAATAAGGACTTAAAATATGGTTTGCTTTTTAAATTTGGACTTAATACAGGACTAAGAATTAGTGACATTCTTCCTGTTAAGCTAAAGGATGTTCAAACGAAAGATGGACAATTTCGTGAATATTTTATTTTGAATGAAAAAAAGACAGGAAAAGAAAAAAAAGTTAAAATAAATAGTTCTCTTAGCAAAGAAATTGAAAGCTATGTAAAACAAGAAAATCTATCTTTTGATAGTTATTTGTTCTGGAGTAGAAAAGGCGATTATCTAGGACGAGTACAAGCTTATCGCATCTTAAAATCTGCTGCTGAGGACATCGGTCTAGAGAACTTTGGAACCCACAGCCTTAGAAAAACCTGGGGTTATTGGACTTATAAGATATCAAATTATAATGTTGGACTTATCATGGATACCTTTAACCATAGCTCTCCAAGTATTACTTTGAGATATATCGGTGTCAGTCAGGATCAGAAAGACGAACTATATACCCTAGTACAATTTTAGTTGAAGAACGTTAATATATCTCTTTGGGGGTATGTTAACGTTTTTTGAATTTTTTTACAATATAATGTTGCTTATTGTCACTTTATAATTTATAATAAATACAACAAAATAATAATTTTGTTACATTAAGGGCAAACTACGCTGCTTTTCTGAATTGTTCGCATTTTATCATCTGTTGAGGCTATTAAATTTGATCTGTTACTTCCTCCTTTCAAGGTACATAAATCCAAAAATAACACATCTTGATATATATATTCTATCTTATCTAAAATCGTATGTCTATGGTTCAATTGCAATACCATTAATTGCCACCCATTCTATGCATATGGAATATTGATGGTCAAATATAAAAAGATCCTCTATTCTTGTACGAACACAGGATCATTTTTCTATTTATAATTTTCTATCGGTTAGATATGATGGACACTCCTGTATTAATCATAGGTGGTCCGGTATCCAGGCCACGCAATGCTGCAACTGCTTCAGCCATTCCTAGATAACCCATGGTATAAGGATTTTGAGCTAAAACAGCATGTAAGCTTCCATCTCTCACTAAATCTAAGATAATATCTGAACGGTCAAAACCAATTCCAACCAAATGCTTCCCACTGGATTTTATTGCATTCCCAACGCCGATGGTAGAACCTTCATTCGTACCGAATAGACCAACTAGATCGGGGTTTTCATTGATCATTTTAAGAGCTGCTACCTGTGAAGCCAAGCGATCCCCAAACTCGTAAACCGTCGGTAATATTTCATATCGCCCTGCCGCTTGTATTGCTTCTCGAAACCCTATTTCCCGGTTCATTGTTGAGTTAGTAACGGTATTCACCCCAATGATACCAATCTTTCCACTATTGATACCATCTGCTCTTAGCTGCTTTAACATCGTCTCCCCTGCTGTAAGTCCGGCCACATAATTATCCGTCGATAATGTTACAATCGCCTCTTCATAAGCAGGAGAATCCACATAAATGATCAATACGCTTTTTGCTTTCGCATCTTCAATCGCGTTAGATATTTTAACCGGGTCATTTGCAGCTAACATGATAAGATCTGCTCCATTCGCGACTGCTTCATTTAATAATTCAATTTGCTTTTGATTATCCTTCACTTCCGGTGCAACCCATATAAAATTCGTAACACCCAATAGAGCAGCCATATCTTCCGCTCCTTGATTTAAGATATACCAATGCTGATCAATTCTATCCATAGTAATCAAATAAATTCTATAATTCATTCCCATCATCCTCTTTCATTACTAAAAATTAATCATCACAAAATAATGGACGTATTTTAGTATGATCAGCAGTAAGTCATACTACCTTCTGGTACAATATATTCATTGTATCAATGAAATAATCTTCCTTTCTAAAATACAGTAGAATAAATCTAGTATGAATTTAGATCCAGCACTTTCTTCCATATCTTACTGTATTATCTGTACATATAATAAAAATAGGGTAGCCTATTTCTAGGCTACCCTATATAAATCCTCACTTGTGCTTTTAGTTCTCGTCAAAAACTGTATTCCTTAATACCGAAGGATGCTCCGACACATGCTCTTGCTTCTGAGAGATCGGTGAACTCACCATTTTGTAACATTCCACTGAGAATATTTCCGATGGAAGTTGCTTCCGTTGGCCCTGCAAGCACCTTGCAGCCAGAATATTTTGCTGTAAGGCGATTTAAATAGTCCGCTTGCGAACCACCGCCAATGATATTGATACAATCATAGCTTTTTCCGGTTAACTCTTCGATTTGCTTTTTTGTATCTGCATAACATTTTGCCAAGCTATGGTAAATTACCGCAGCGAGCTCTGCTAACGTCTCCGGAACCTGCTGATCTGTCTTTCTACAAAAACTTCGTACTTCCTCAACCATACTTTCTGGGGAAAGAAAGCAAGAGTCGTTACAATCCACCAAGGAGTTAATTTTCACCGTAGATGCCATCTCACAGATTTCTTCATAGCTATAGCCATCTCCGACTTCTTTCTTCACAGATTGTATCATCCATAATCCCATGATGTTCTTTAAATAACGATAACGATATCCATATCCGCCCTCGTTTGTGAAGTTCGCTTCTCTACTTTCTTTCAAACAATTCGGTGTTCTTATTTCAATTCCCATCAAAGACCAGGTTCCTGAGCTAATATATAAGGTATCTTCTGCCTTCGTTGGAAGTGCCATCACAGCTGAGGCTGTATCATGGGAAGCCGGTTGAACCACCCTGCTGTTATATCCTACGATCTCTTGAACATCATCCGTTAGATTTCCCACGACGGTGCCGGGCTTTTCTAACTCCAAAAAGATACCTCTAGGAAAACCGAGGGAATCAATCAAATCATTATCCCATTGTTTGGTACGAAGATTAACCAGTGCACTGGTAGATGCTATGGTATATTCTTGTTTTTTTATTCCAGTCAGGAGGTAGTGGTAGTAATCCGGGGTCAAAAGCATAACATCTGCTTCCTCGAGATATTCTGGATTTTCCTGTTTTACTGCCATTAGCTGGTAGATGGTATTATACATTTGCTTTGCAATGCCTGTTCGCTCGTAGTGTTCCTCCCAAGGTAGCATCTGCTCCACAGCATGATCCATCTGCTCCGTTCTATGATCCCGATATCCAACGGCTTGCCCAAGCATTTTCCCTTCCTTATTAAGAAGGACAAAATCGACACCCCAAGTGTCAATTCCTACACTAACCGGAATTTTTCCCAGCTCTTTACACTTTTTCATTCCTTCTAGTATGTAAGAGAATAATTGCTTGGTATTCCAACAGAGTTTACCATCTATTTTCTCCATCCCATTTTCAAAGCGATATACTTCTTCCAGACAGAGAGTTCCATTCTGTTTACTTCCGAGTATATGCCTACCCCCGGAAGCACCAATATCTATTGCAAGATAATACGTTTGCATTCTATGACCTCCAGTCTTTACTCTATGACTACACCCTTTTGAAGCATGATATTTGCATAGAGAGCAGTTTCTCCAGTTGCTATAATTGCGTAGGACTTCTTCGCTTCTTCATAAAATGCAAAACGTTCTATTGTACCGATCGTTGCTTTTCCTCTAGAATCATGTTGTTCTATAATTTCTTCATAGGTATCCCAGATTGGAGTTTCTACCTGGTCGCCCTTCATTACTTCCATGAGATTTACAGGATGTTCTGTATAAGTATCCAGCGGAAATACTTTTAAGATAGCATTCAGAATTTCCGGAACTCCATGTCCATCCATGCGGATGACAATTGCATTCTTTCCCATCGTATGGGATGGAAAGTTACCGTCCGCGATGACGATTCTGTCGCTATGCCCCATTTCACATAACACCTTTAGTAATTCAGGCGATAAAATAGCCGGTATTCCTTTTAACATAGGGGATCCTCCTTACTACTAATATACTGAATCATTATTTACTTCCCTCTGGGTACTTTTTATAACCCGGATGACGTCCGGTTACTTTATAGTTTTCCCGCATCGAAATCAAGCGGTCGATATTCTCTCTGGAAATTTCCTTTGCCCCACCTAATAGATGAGCATTCAGACTGATTTTAGCAAAGAGCTCCAAAGTTTCCATACGATAATAAGCAGTCAATAAATCTGCCCCTACTGCTAAGGCACCGTGGTTCTGTAATAATACAACATCATGGGAACCCAGATATGGTGCGATTGCTTCCGGTACTTCATAGGTTGATGGAGTTCCATAGGGGGTAACAGGGATCGACCCTAAAGCAATGACGGTCTCGATCATGGAATATTCATCCAGGGCTTTATTGGCTACGGCATAACCGGTTGCTACCGGAGGATGAGCATGAAGAACAGCTCCGACATCCTCTCTTTCCTCATAACAGCGAAGATGCATTTTAATCTCGGATGAAGGACGATATTCACTCTCTTCCACCAGTTTACTATCTTTATCAATATGTACTATTTTTTCAGGGGTAATAAAACTTTTACTTATACCTGTAGGCGTGGCATAGAAGGTACCATCCTCTAATTTTACTGTAACATTTCCATCATTCGCTGCTACCCATCCTAATTGCCACATCTTATGGCAGATATCACAGATCTGCTCTTTTATTTCCATTGCATTCATGAAATACTACCTCTCTTTATTTATACAAAGGACCATAGGTTGCACATGCTCTATAATCCTGACCTTCTTTATCCATACCAAATGCATTCCATGCAGCAGGGCGGAAAATCTTCTCTTCAGGTACGTTATGCATACAAACCGGAATACGAAGCATTGAACACATCGTAATTAAATCCGCACCAATATGCCCATAGGAGATTGCTCCATGATTTGCTCCCCAGCAGTTCATAACATCATAAGCCGTCTTAAATGCACCATCTCCTGTAGTTCTAGGAGCAAACCAGGTACATGGCCAGGTGTAATCCGTTCTCTTCCACAAAGTATCCGATACTTCCTCCGGTAAGTTTACAGTCCAACCTTCTGCAATCTGCAGAACCGGACCAATTCCCTTTACGAGATTTAATCTTATCATAGTAACCGGCATCTCAGCTCTGGTAACAAAACGGGAGGAATAACCGCCTCCTCTAAAGTATCCGTTATCTGCTGCATTCCAGGTAGTCGCATTTAAGATTGCCTCCTGATCCTGCTCCGTAACATCATACCAAGGCTTAATCACACCGTTACCGTTTTCATCTTTTGCTTCACCGCAAGCATCCAAACAAGCAGCACCGGAATTAATTAAATGAATAAAACCACCGGAGTTTTTAGCTACACCTTCCACATCATAACCGGTAGCTTTCTTCACAGCTTCAGGACTCCAATAGGTACGAACATCCGCAAAGATCTGAGCACGATTGGTTAAAAGTTTCATAAACAACATACCAATGCCATTGAGCACATCATTTTCTGTTGCAAGAATATAAGGCTCTCTTGCTCCATCCCAATCAAAGGAGGTATTCAGGAGTGCTTCAGGGAAATCACAGTTTGGATAAAAATCAGTCCATTGTCTTTGTCCCTGGAAACCTGCTGCAATTGCATTATGACCAGCCATTTCTTCTTCAAAACCTTTTGGAAGCTTCTGATTCCCGTTCATCAGGTCCTTAATGATACACATCATCTTAACAACAAATTCCCAGTCTTTTTCTTTTTCTTCGGGAGTTTTTTGAATTTCCGGAGGATTTTTATCAAATCCTTCTTTACATTTCTCTTTTGTCCATGCAAGTGCCTTCTGATATTCTGTTTCATCGTAGATACCTTCTGTCATTCGACGAATGACCTCTACTTCATCCACAGATTCCACTCTCATACCAAGGTATTCTTCTATAAATGCCGGATCAATGATAGATCCTCCAATGCCCATGCAGATGGAGCCAATTTGAAGATAGGATTTCCCTCTCATCGTAGCAGCTGCAACAGCTGCACGGCCAAAACGAAGTAATTTTTCTTCTACATCGGATGGAATGGATGTATCATCCGCATTCTGAACATCATGTCCATAGATACCAAATGCGGGAAGTCCTTTTTGAGCATGGGTTGCAAGAACGGATGCTAGATAAACTGCACCTGGTCGTTCGGTTCCATTAAAGCCCCAGACTCCTTTGATTGTCATTGGATCCATATCCATGGTCTCTGCTCCGTAACACCAGCAGGGGGTCACAGTCAGGGTAATATCAACACCTGCTTTTTTAAATTTATCAGCACAGGCAGCAGCCTCTGCAACACGTCCAATTGTAGTATCTGCAATGATAACCTTAACCGGTTCTCCATTGGAATACTTCAAATTCTCTTCAAATAACTTTGCTGCTGCTTTCGCCATATTCATGGTCTGATCTTCCAATGATTCCCGTACTTTTATGTAGCCTCTTCTTCCGTCAATCGTTGGACGAATTCCAATCACCGGATAATCTCCGATTAATCTGTTTTCTTTCATATATTCATTTCCTCCTCGTATTATAATAAATTCACTTGACAATAGGTTATATCCTCAGCCAGCATAGATTTGAGTAATGTAAATGTAAGGTATGTTTTGTATTTATTGATCGATAGTCATATTAATCAATAACCCAATATATTTAATGCAAATATTATGAACTAAAAGTTCATTAACCAAATAACGCTATCTTTATTATTCAATCCAGTAACAATAAAGAACTTCTTTTTTATAGGTAATATTAATCAAGAAATCTAGTATGGCAAAATATTAATGCATAACCCCTTATATCTATATTATAATTTTATCATTGCAAAAATTCTTGTCTTATAATAGACTAAAAATATAACAATATTCACTTTTTTCGCTTAGGAGAATTTCTATGAAATATTTCGATTATAGAGAACGCCGCCAACAGGGAACCATAGATTTTCCAATTGCTTACTACCATATTGATCCCAACCATCCCCGGTATCAGATGCCGTATCACTGGCATCCCGAATATGAGATTATTCGTATCCTCAGTGGTACTTTTCATCTTACTCTAGATAGTCAGTCCTTTGTAGTAAAACAGGGTGATATTCTCTTTCTGCAGGATGGTGTACTTCATGGCGGTATTCCGGAGCAATGCATCTATGAATGCCTCGTATTTGATCCAAAACTCTTCCTAAAGGAAAATCATATCTGCGCAAAACTAACAAAGCGTCTAATCGAACGGGAAATTGGGATCCTCCAACACTTGCCACAAGATAGAGAAATCCTCAGGGATACGGTTGATCATTTATTTCATACGATGTCTGATCAAAAATTTGGATATGAATATCTGATCCAAGGCTATCTATATCAACTATTAGGCATAGTACTTCAAGAATATCTTTTTGAAGAAAAAACAACTGCAGCACCTAGTTCCTATCAACATGTGCTGCAGTTTAAGAAAGTATTAAGTTATATTGAAATGAACTTTACAGAACATATAACTTTAGAAACAATGGCGAAAATCGCCGGCATGAATGCAAAATATTTCTGCCGTTTTTTCAAAGCTATGTCTTACCGCACGCCGATTGATTATTTGAATTACTATCGTATTGAGAGAGCCTGCGAACAATTATCTGTTGCAAGAGAATCCATGACCGAAGTGGCCTTAAATTGCGGTTTCAATGATATCAGTTATTTTATTAAAACCTTTCGTAAATATAAGGGTGTAACACCAAAGCAGTATTTACGAAGGGAAGTTAGATAGCCTTCTTTTAATACCCAATAATTCTGCACACTGATATAAGTTGTCGATATCACTCTGCACTAATTTACCTTCCCGATTAGGAGGCATATTTACAACCATTAAATTATCCTGAGCCACCAACTGACGATAACACTCAGCTATGTATTCTGATTTTGTAAACGGCTTCTCCTCATAGGTATCCGAATAAAACCAGCTAAAGCCTTCTCTGGAGCAAATGGTTTGCTCGAAGGGCATATAATACGTTTTTCCATCATGAGTATATAGTTTAGGATCATCTGGACGGCATAAATGCGGATCCCATAATCGAAAATCGGAGGGAAAATTACGAATTGGATCATAGTTCTGATAATTCTTCGGCATATATCTCTCATCGGGATCTCCAAGCCCCGGTGTTCCAATCGTATGATTGATCCCAATCTGACAAGATGGTTGAAGCTTTTTAACCAAATCATAGATTTCATCATAATGCCACTCCGGACATAACTTTTTCCAGGCACCATCAAACCACAATTCTATGATTTCACCATACCTTCCATCCATTAATTCTGTTAGTTGGTTCTTCATATAAGTAATATAACCTGGATCAAAATCTTCGGTAAAAGTCGCTTCATGTTCATCCCACAAAGAATAATAAAGACCCAGATTGATCCCATATTCTTTACATGCTTCTGATAATTCTTTTACTACATCAATATTGCAATCAGCATTCCTTATACAATAATCGGTATATTTACTATCCCATAAACAAAAACCATCATGATGCTTTGTTATCAGAATTACAAAATTCATTCCGGCTTCATAAGCAGTTCTTACCCATTGCCTTGCATCAATTCCCTTGGGTTGATAGTGTGTCACCAAAGCTTTACCATCGGACCATTCTTGGTTTAGAAAGGTATTCATGCCAAAATGAAGAAACATCCCATATTTTCTTTTTATCTGTTCCTTCTGCATTTCATTCGGTTCTACAGCCGGTGTCATTGTAATTCTTCCATTCACATCGCTTGTCATTCTTCCAGTCTCCTAATTAAATTCTCCAGGTATTCTTTTGCTTCTTTAATATCTTGCTTTTGCTGATCTCCTGTAATCTCTCTCTCTATGGTAATATCGCCTTTATATCCAATCTCTTTCAGACGACGAAGCAGTTCAGGGTAATTAACTCTTCCCTGCCCGATTGGTACCTCAAGACCCAAGTTTCGCCCATCCGTTGGATACATTCCATCTTTACCATGGATCCCCATAACATACGATCCAAAAACCTCTAGGGCATCGACTGGATTGGCTTTACCATACATAATTAAGTTTGCCGGATCAAGATTAATGCCAACATTATCATAACCTATGTCTTCCATTGCTCTTATTAACGTGACCGGTGTCTCCTGGCCGGTTTCAAACAAGAACCTTTGTCCGTTTTCTTTACATTTTCCTACTAATATTTTCAATGCTGCAATAATACCTCTATAATTATCATCGAATGGATTCTCAGGAAGATATCCAACATGAGTTACAAGGTCTGTAATTTTCATACGTTTTGCGAAATCCGAACCGTGCATTAATGTCTTAAGCCTGTCATACCGGTATTCCGCTGGAACAAGCCCAAGATTTAATTGACCATCATAGAAATCCCAGGTCTTTGGACCTGGCCATCCACACCAAAAGGCCGTTATAGTTATATTGTGCTTTTTCACTGCTTGATTTACCCGATCCACCATTTCATCCGTAAACAACTCCTCATTCCAGGACAAAAGCTGGCAGCACTCCATTCCCATGGAACGGAGTTCTTCGAATTTTTCATCGATATGCTCTGATAATTCAACTAATGTTCCTACTCTCATAGTTCACCTTCTTCATATTATTATCAATGATATTTTGCTATTTTTATTTTCTTAATTTATTTCTTATATTTGATTTCTAGGAATTAATATCGTTTATTCTTTTCGTTATTCTGAATTCTTTTATTTGTTTATTTCGTTATCAATTCTTTATGTCATTATTCTTTGTTTCTTATCCCTTGTTTTCGATCCTTGTTTCTTATCCCATATTTATAGTCTTTATTTCTTATTCCATGTTTTTAGTCCATGTCTTGAGTTCATGGCTTTAGTCCAGGTTTTTAGTCTTTTTTATTCTGTTACTTTATACTATACTTCCTCGCTCTCATGATAGTAAGGCTATGCTACCTTTCTATTCCTATTCCTATTTCCATTTCTATTCTATCTCATCCTATCATCGCTCAAGCATCCGATGTTACCATTATTTTATTCCTAATTTATTTATCATAATAAATTGGATTGGATAATAATATTTTCATTGGTGGCAGACCAGGCGCAAGAATACGATGAACCTCAAAGCGACAATACTTCACATTATCATATTTTCTAATTAATTCTATCTCACGTAAACCTGGTTCACAAAGGATTTCTTCCATCCCAGTATCTGTAATCAAACAGATTTTATCTTGTTGATGTAAATCCCAAAAATGTATCTTAATCTCATCACCTGCTTCAATTATATCACCCAATATTCTGTCACCACAAGTAACAGATAGATCTGGTCCTTTTGCAGACATGGTAATATAACTATGACCTTGTCGTAGTGCTTCTATAATATCCTCTTTGGTATTCGACATTGCGTAGACACAGGTACTAGGCATACCAACCAAGCTAGCCACATCATGTCGATGAAAATCACTGCCTCCAACCACCGGAATTTTTCTTCCCTTTCGTAGTTGTTCCTCCCACCATTCCATGCAACTTATATTATATGAGATTGGCAGACCTCCATTCCATATTTCTACAGCATCATATTCCACATTTTCGATGCCCCATTTCCATCCGCAGTTTGGACAAAAAGGATGGTTTAAAACGATCATTGCACCATTCCCTTTCGCTTCGGACAATTTCTCCTTCACTTCGGCTAAGGAATTAACACAAAAGGCATTCTCAAATGGTTTTTTCACTCCCCATATTCCGGCATGACCTTTGTAATGAGTCCACTCCGTCCCGGGTATTACCGTAATCCCCTCCGTATCGACCGTCTGAAAATTATGGGCATAATTATTGTGATCTGTAATAATGATATAGTCTAATCCTAGCTTATGTCCCAGCTGTGCAATCCCCGCTACGGAATACGTACCATCAGATCCTAGGGTATGCATATGGGTATCCCCTTTTAATAACCTAAGTTCCTTCTTCGTAAAAGTAATATGATAAGTTACGAATAGGCCACCTTCCTGTATCTTATAAGCTCCAACTATGATACTCCATTCTCCTGCTTTCGTATCCTGTGGTGCAAAACCTTGAGAACTTTTATCTGATGTAATATATATGTTGCTTCGATCAGCTCCGGAAGAACCAATATATGTTCCGCTCGGTCCGTTCAATCCCAGATCAACAATATTAATTTCCTCTTGTAGGATAGACCCATCCACCCTTTGACATGTTGCAAAACGGACGTATTCATAGGAAATATCCATCCTCTCTACTTCTTCAGGGACTTCAAAAGGTAATAGAAAATAAGTACCTTCCTCCTCTTTTTGAATGAAGCGTTCCAATGTAATGCTAATCATATTCATGCTTTGTAGTGTCTCCTCTCCAAACCTTCCAATTCTTCTCTAGTATTCGTCCCAATGAAAAGGGGCATCGCTCCAGGATACTAATTTAATCTCTTCCTTTCGGATCACTTGCATGAAATCCTCATCTAGAAGAAACTGATATTCCCAGATCCGTTTTTGCCATTCCTTTGTATGATTTACAAATTGTTTATTTTCCATTGATGGATGTAAAAATAACTCTGTGATTCCATCCTTGCATTCAATAATTGTTTTAAGATAAAATTCCTTTAACCTTTCATAGGAACCAATCTCTGTTACATTCCACGGATTTGTTATTATATCATCCGGTAGTGCTACCTGGCAGCGCTTAGCCATGCAAACAGCAGTTCCATGGGATTCCTCAATGGATGCAGGAAGATCTTTTCCAAAGATTGTTTGCAGATACCTCTTCGATTTAGGAAATCGAAATGGCAATTGATGTTTGCTACAAAACTCAAGTGCTTCTTTTAAAAATGATTTACCAGTTAGACCATAAAGTGCTCCACAGTGACTGTCCATATGAGTTGGGTTGTAACCCGTTTCTTTTATCAACTGATACTGTGCTTCTAATTCCATAATTACTTCATTCCTCTCAGCCCTTTGATAAAATTCCCTTAAATCATGTGGAAAATTTCCTTCCGCATCGACGAATGACAAATTTAAATTCCGTCCAGAAGCACTTTTCCAGGGTATAGAAGTAAAATCAGAATTAAAGGTACTATGAAGTCCCATCTTAATTCTATTATCATGGTTTGCTATCATTAATGCTGCCTTTGCTTCTTGAGCACAGACCATAACCGTAGTGGAAGTTATTCTTCCTTCGCGGAAAAGATGTTCAATTGCAATATTTGTTTCTGTACATATACCAAAGTCATCGGCATTAATTATAAGATATCGATCATTCCTACTCATCTGATCTATCCTTTCTATTGTACCGACTTCGGTTGCTCCTTGCTTTTCTGTCCAAAAGATAAAAACCTGGAGAAGATACAGCTAATCACGATTAATACAAATGGAAATATGGATAACAGGAATTTGGCAGCTTCTCCGGGGTTACTTCCAGGTAGATCGCCACTTTCAAATCCATAGATCTTATACACCAAAAAGAACGCTAGACTGGTAAATAGTCCGTTTAGGCGGTTCATAAAACCGGATGCGCTGGAATAGATTGCTTCCCGACGTTGCCCGGAATGCTCCGAATCCTCATCTATAATCTTAGCACCGATTAAATCCATCGTTGAAATTACTCCTGCAAAACCAAATCCTAATAGGATACTGGAAAAGATCGCAGTAAGTAATGAATATGCAAAATAAAGTGGAATAAATCCAAGCCCTAAGGTGATCAGTGCGATTCTCCAAATAGGCACTACGGAATATCTTTTAATCAACCATGCCCATACTGCAACCGCACCGATAGCAATAATAAGAACTGTAGCAAAAAGAATGGAGGACTGACCATCCGGAATTTTCAAGGTATACTTCGCATAAAAAGGAATCGCAGCCATCACCAAAGACATGGTAGCACTATAGAAGGCATTGGCAAAACCGGCAATCCAGAATTTTTTATTTATCATTAAGGTCTTTAAGCTATCCCATAATTGGGGCTTCTCCGTATTTAGAAATTCTTTGGTTTCATAACAACCAAAGGTTGAATATAGAATTACTCCTGCACCTAAAATTCCATATATCACTGCTGTCCATGGATAACCAATTGCACTGGTTATGACCGGTGTCAATGCAATGCTTAAAATCATAGCGACCAGCTGAAATGCCTGTCGCATAGCGTTCGTACTTGCTCTCTGAGCATCTGTCTTAAAAAGATCCGGAAATAACGCTCCATAATTGGCATTGACTAAGGAATCGATGGTTCCGGTAACTATGTAGATCAGCAAAAAGTAGATAAATAGTGAATTACCACTTTGAAAAGCCGGAGGATTATAAAATGCTATTAATCCCAGAGCCAGCAGTGGTGCTCCAATGACCAGCCAAGGTCTTCGCCTTCCCCATTTTGTTCTGGTTCGATCTGAAAAATAACCATAAATCGGATTATCAACAGCATCAACAAAAGTATAGATCAACAATACCAAAGATAGAGCAGCTGTGCTAAGACCTAAATGATCTACATAATAAATCGCAGCATAAGTCTTAAACATATTAATTGGAATAGAAGTACCGAACATACCGACAGCATAGCGAATTGGTTTAGTCTTTAATTCCTTCATAATAGTCTCCTTTCTTTTTCAATGACGCATAATAACATTACATCTAATTGCTAAACATCTTAATTACTGATAAATAAGATATCTCTAAAGCCTCACAGATGATTAGCCATTTATCTTGCGTTCCCTTCCGATTATAGTAATTTTTCCAGAATGTTCTACTTATTTTCTATAATTTGTATCTAAATCTATCTTCATGATACTCCAACAATTTATTTTTGTAAAGTATTGCACAATTCTTTTCATCGCACGAATCTTTTTGTTCAATATGCACAATAAAAAAAGAATTTATTTCTCAGAAAGCTCTGTCGAAATAAATTCTTCCTTTTTACACTAGTGAAAGGCAATTTACATATTGATCATTTAGTTTAATCTAGTTCTTATTACGAATATCAAACTCTTACGTTTAATAGTTTTTTAGATTATCATACTCTTGCTTTTAGTACATTAAGCAATTTCTGCATCCACGGTGGCTTCTGTCTCATCATTTTCCTCTGGATTTAGACTCTGCATCTGAAGCTGTGCTGTTACAAGCTTATAGTAAATTCCCTGCTTCTCCATCAGCTCATTATGAGTACCGATTTCTGCAATCTGGTGACCATCAATTACAACCAGTCGATCCGCACCTCGTAAGGTAGAGAGACGATGAGCAATAGCAAAGGTAGTTCTTCCTGTTGTCAATCGCTCCAATGCTTTTTGAATGAGGTATTCACTCTCCGTATCGAGACTGGAGGTGGCTTCATCCAGGATTAACAGTTTCGGATTATTGAGAATTGCTCTGGCAATTGCGATACGCTGGCGTTCTCCACCGGATAGGTTATGACCATGTTCCCCTACATAAGTATTATATCCATCGGGAGTTTTACAGATAAAATCATGGGCATTGGCCATCTTTGCTGCACGGATCACTTCTTCCTCGGTTGCTTTTGGCTTGGAAAATCTGATATTATTTAAAATCGAACCTGAGAAAAGGAAGGTTTCTTGTAATACCACACCAAGTTGATTGTGATACGTTTCCAAGTCGATATCGTTAATGTTGATACCATCAATCAAAAGTTCACCGTCATCTACCTCATACAAGTGCATAATCAGGTTGATCATCGTTGATTTGCCGGTACCGGATGCACCAACCAAACCGATCATTTCTCCTTTATTCACCTTCACATTAATCTTTTCTAATACAGGTTCATAGGATTTATAACCAAAACTTACATTTCGAAACTCGATATCACCTTTTACATCGTGATTGATCGCATTTTCTTTGTTTGATATGATAGGTTCTTCATCTAGTACATCATAAATACGCTCTAAACTGGTAACCATCTGCGTAATCATTCTTGGAAGATGTGTCATCCAACCGAGGGGTCCATAGAGCATCCATGCATAACTGGTAAACTGAACCAAGGTTCCTACCGTCATATCTCCTCCAAGAATACTGCGGCCACCCAAGTAAGTAACAAAGTAGATTCCCATACTCATAACAAAAGTAAGTAAAGGGTAAAGGGATGCCCAAAAAATTTCATTTCTCTTTTGAACTTCAGCGTATTCTTCTGTCAAGCGGTTAAACTTTTCAGATTCTGATTGCTCTTTACCAAAAGACTTCACGACTCTCATACCGGAGATAACATCCTGCAAGGAGCTGTTGATCTTATCACTCTTCACCCACTGAAGATGAAATCTTTTACGGATATTCTTTCGAAATGCCGCAGATAAAAAGAATACCAAGGGAAGAAAGACTATTGATGTCAGCATCATAGTAACATCAATCTGCGTCATAATAATGGTTGCTCCTACCATTGTAACAATACAGGAAAACATATGTCCAAAGCATTCCTGCATAAATCGCTGTATCATACCGGTATCTCTGGCAACACGATTCATCAGCTCACCAGGTCGTTTATCCATAATAAAGGACAAGGACAGTTCCTGAATCTTATGATACATTTTCATACGAATATCCATGCTGAGTTTTGCTCCAAGAGATACAAACCACCAGTTCTTTCCTACTTCTACCAGGATTAACAAAATGGTCAAGAGAAACATAACACCAACAAAGATCAGAACATCATTGGTTGTTCCTGCTTTATCCTTTAGAACATTATCAATAAAACTTCTTTGGTACTGCGGAATATAAAGATTGAACGCAGAGGAGGTTACCGCAATCAATGCGATCATAATTAAGCGTAATTTATAGTCCTTTATTAAAGACCAGAACTTATTCACAGTTACTAATTTACTGTCACACTTCGGACATTTTTTAGTTCCGGGTAAGGCTCTGCCACATTTTAAACAGGTTTTCTCCCTTTCTCTGTTATCAACTGCTTTATTACTGCCATCCCTCAGCAATTCAGCTCCTTTTGCAACCAGAGAAACTCTGGTAAGATGACGCATGGTAAACCGAACTACTCTCTTTTCTAAATCTTTACCAAACTCTTTAATGATTAATATACCGTTGTTTACTAACGGTTCACATTTAATTTTTTCTAATAATTTCAAATCCTTCTGAAGGGATATTTGATTCTGATCGGTAATAATCAACCGACTTGTTGTTACTATAATATAACCGTTATCCTGATAACTACCATCTTCCGCTATATCATAGGGTACACAATAACGAATATTCTCTTTTTGGCTTAGAGAAAGATTATCCCTTGTCTGCTGCGGCAGTTGAAATAATAGTTCCATACTAACCTCTTTCTGGCTCTTTGGCTAAACCTTAGCCAACCATTGCCGTATTCGATTGAATGAATGCAAAACAATCTTTTGATAACCTCTGGGTTCTATAGGAACAGATCCAGTTTCTTTAATTCCGGTGATGTTAGCTTCGTGATATCCGGAATTTCAAATCGGTTTCCATCCAAATCTGTTATCATCAGTCTTGTTTCGCTCAAGTTTACAACGGAACCACCACCCATATGGATGGTAAAACGACAGGCTCCATGATTGGTCAATACATCAAAATACGCAAAACCGTATTCATTTTTAATGTTAATAATCTTTTCAATGATTGGTGTAAAGTAACGGATACGAAGCTGTTCTTCCAGCATCTCTCTGCTTTCTTTCGATATATCCTTACGAATATTCTTTATGATACCAATCTCCTTCGCTTTTTCGTCGGACTCACGGATGGAAACATAACTATCCGGATCCGTAAATGGAAATGCATGATATACTTGAATTCTTGGATAGAATTCACCTTCGATCTTCATGGATACGAAGCCGCCTTCTGTCCTTTCAAATACTGCATTATCCTTGGTTATGAAACGAAGTCTTAACATCTCTTCGGTTTCTTTTTCCATCTTTTCTAAATTAAATTCTTCCTGGTCTTCCCCTTTATTCTCCTTTGGTGCTCCTAATGACTTCTTTCCAGGCATAGTTCCTTCCTCCAATCTATTCTAATCCCCGCAGTGCTAACGCTTTAGTCTGCAGTTCTTTCAATTTGTAATAAGTACCCTTCATTTCTACCAATTCCGAATGAGTTCCTTCTTCCGTGATCTCTCCATTATCAATAACGACCAGACGATCCGCATCCCTCAAAGTGGAAAGCCGGTGAGCTATGGATATCGTTGTTCTGTCTTTAATTAAGAAGTTAATCGAAGCTTGGATTGCTTTCTCCGTCTCTGTATCGACCGAAGCAGTTGCTTCATCCAGGATTAATATCTTTGGATTCGCAAGGATTGCACGAGCGATTGAGATACGCTGTCTTTCTCCACCGGATAAATTACGTCCCGAAGATCCGATCACGGTATCATAACCATCGGGCATCTTACAGATAAAGTCATGTGCACTGGCTAAAACCGCTGCATTGATGATATCTTCTCTGGAGGCTTCTGTATTCGCATAAGAAATATTTTCAGCAACGGTTCCCATAAAGATATAGGTCTCCTGAGAAACCATAGCTACATTTTTACGAAGGTCATGAAAGGCTATATCTTTAATGTTAATACCATCTAAGAATATTTCACCTTCTTGTGGATCATAAAGTCTTGACACCAGATTCACCAGTGTTGACTTCCCGGCACCGGAACGTCCAACAATTCCTAGCATGGAACCTGGTTTAATATTAAGGTTAATGTTCTTAAGAATTGGTTTGTTCGGTTCATAACCAAAGGTTACATTCTTAAGCTCAATCGTTCCATCAATGGCTTCCAAATGCTTCGCATCCGGTTTTTCCGTAATATCCGGTACTGCATCAATAATCTCAAACATACGCTGTGCACTATTCATACTATCGGTAAACCAACGGAAAGCAAAGGACATAAAATCCAAAGGACCGTTCAACTGGGATACATAACTGGTAAAGGTAATCAGTAAACCAAAATGCATATTCGTTTCTTTCAGTAATAGATAAGAACCAACACCCCAAACAATTAAGGAAGCAATTCGTTCGGAAGTACAGTACAATGCAAAGAACTTATTATCAAATCCAACAAGTGATAATTCAGCATTACGAACTCTACGGTTGTTCTTATCAAAACGGTCCAACTCACTTTCCTGCTGACCGAAGGCTTTGACTACGCGGGCTCCAGTTAAGTTATCATTGAGTCTTGCATTCATACTACGTTCTGCTCTATGCCTTCTTCCATAGAATTGCCATAAGCGAGGCAGCATCTGAAAGCTTATAGTAAATAGGATTGGAACAAAGATTAAGGCAGGAATTGCCAAACGCCAATTTAATTGAAACATTACGACAGCAGTTGCTGTGATTGTCAATATATTAATAAATAAATATGGCAAGCCGTCAATATAAAAACCGGTAACACGTTCTGCGTCCGATAGAACACGAGTCATAAGACTTCCTGTCTGTCTGTTATTATAAAAGCTAATCGACAATTTACCCATGGATTTAAAAACCTGAGATTTCATCTCCTTGACAATGATCGGAACAATCGTCGCAGTAAGTACACCTTGAAAGATACCTATAACCTGCATTGTAATTTTTGTCAGAAGCATCGTAATGACGACTAGACCAAGGGCTGTTACAAATTTCATCCCCGGTTGTCCAAGAAGCTCTAGAAAGGATTCGTCCTTAGATAATATATTATCATATAGAATGGTACCACTAAGATATGGCCAAACTAAATTTAACCCTGCTGTAGCAATATAACATAATACCATGACTGCAATTTTGATTCGAAAAGGTTTAAAATATGCTAAGCACCGTAAGAATACGGATCGTCGATCCATACACTTAGGGCATATCTTTCTTTCCTTATCCGGATACATCGTTCCGCACTTCGGACAATATTCATCCTTTTCATCGGTTGCCAGATCTTCTTTGGATAGTTCTCCCTTTTCCTTTAGTATATTAAAGAGTTTCACAATACGAAGGACATCACCTATTTTTAAATTTGTGAATGCCATTAATTGTATATCCGGTACTCCCTCCGGTTGATCCTTCTTCGCGGTCGAATATAGAATACCCCCACAGACGGATCTTAGCACTTCCAGCCTCTCCAATTCCTCTACTTTTAAGAATTTGGCTGCCCATGCTTTTTCTTTCTGGGAACGGGCATCCTGGATACTGCCAACCCCCTTAAACTGGTAGACCTCTGTCACATCAGGCTCTGACGTCATTAAAATAAGTTTACTTTTCGTGAGAACAATATATCCTCTCGCAAACTCACCCTCCAACGTCATATCTGTCTCTGCCGATGCTATGATGTCTTCCTTCTTCACTTGATACCCTGCTAAAAATTTCTCTACCCCCGCAGGCATCTCATTCTTTTTGTCCAATTCCATCACCTCTACGATCTGCTTTGTAGCAATTTCTTAAGTCCCAATTTCCTCCCCCGAGGGTAGTCACACCTCTACCCAAACGAGTGTTTTGTTTGCTTTCTTATAATACAATAAAATTGAAAATAATTCCATATCAAAATCCAAATTTTTATAATTTTTTTTCATATTAATGAAAAGGGGCTTGTAGTATAATTGTACAAGCCCCTAAAAATCTAAATATTTTGTTTTGCTTATATGATGTTTTCCTGCATAAATTATGGAACTAAGCTATCAATGATGATGAAAAGTAATGAAAATGAAGCTATTTAGCTTACTCCTAGTCAATCAATTGATTAATTATTAAGAGTTGAGTAGTTATCAATCATCATCTCACTAACAATACCCTACTACCGTCTATGCTTTTTGAAATCGTAATCTTCTTATCAATTCGTTCTTTTAATTCACACACATGGGATATGATACCAACCAGACAATCTCCAGCCGTCAAAGCATGCAAGGTCTCAATGGCTTGTTCCAGGGAGTTACTATCGAGGGTACCAAATCCTTCATCGATAAACATAGCATCTACTTCTATTCCTCCTGCAAAACTTTGAATGACATCGGATAATCCTAAGGCTATGGACAAAGCTGCTTTAAAGGATTCACCTCCGGACAAAGATTTGATGGAACGGGATTTACCGGTATAATAGTCCATTACCTCCAGTTCTAACCCGGAAGAACATCGAAGATCGGTAGGATCTTCCTTCCGTAGTAAAGTATATTGGCTGTTGGACATCTTATAAAGCCTTTTGTTTGCTTCATTGATTACACTATTAAAGTAGAATGCCTGAACATATTGTTCAAATGCAATTTTTGCTTTCTTACTAAGCTCTCCATTGGCAGTCCGAGATAAGTCACTGACCGTTACGTATTCCTGCCTTGTCTTTTCCTGAGCTTTGTATTTTAAGCTTGTCTCTCGATCAATGCCCTTATTGATCTCCAATCTACCATAGATTTTCTGTAGTGTTTCATCACTCTGACTTTTCTGTTCCTCCAAAGCTATTTGTTCTGACAAAGTTACAGTCAAATCCTTCTCCTGCTTATCCTTTAATTCCATCTGCAGTTGTTTTATCAGTTGATCTACGCTTTCTTTTCTTTTATAATACTCCGTTATCTCTTCAGTTATCGCCTCAATCTCTTTTTCCGATTTTAGGGCTTTCCTATAGTCTTCAAACTCAGCAAATTCACAAGTGCATAACTTTTCAAGTAATAATTGATAAGCTGCCTTTTCTTCTACCTCTTTTTGAGTTAACTTGATCTGATTATCCTCAAATACAGCTTTACTCTTACCAAGGCTGCTCTCACATTGACGGACATTCTTCTCTGCCAATTCAAGCTCTCCACTTAGTTTTGCACATTCCTTACGAAGCATCTCAAGAGAATCTTCTGCCTCTTTTTTTGTTTTAAAGTTTAAATTCTCTTTGATTGCAGATAGCTTACCTTGGAAACTACTAATCTGATTGGAGGAGTTTGTTGCTTCTTCTTTGGTATGATTGATTTGCTCCTCCAGACGGATCGCCTCATCGGCAATTGCAGCTAATCTTTTCAGACATAGATTCTTATCGATGATATATTGTTGAAGTAATTTTTCTTTATTTTGTAAGGTGGTCAGTAATTGCTTGTCCGCATCTAGCTTAATTTTTACTTCTTCATATAAACTTTCCATTGGAAGCGAGTCATTCACAATCACTTGCTCTTCCATGGTTTTAAGTAGTTGAGCCTTTTTAAGTTCAACTTTTGTAATTTGATTGCTACATTTACTACTGGCATCCGTCCACTTCTTATGGTATTCCTCAAGCTTTAATTTTTCAGCTTTTAGCTGTTGTTCACTGGGTGCTTCCTTCGTAAGAACTGCTTTCCTCGGATGAGTTTCGGAGCCGCATACAGGGCATGGTTCACCCTCTTGCAAACTTGCCGCTATAATACCTGCCTGTTCCCTTAAAAACTGTGCTTCCATATCTCCATAGATGGATTTTTCATTGTTATATAATTCATCGAACTTTGCAAACTCCTTCTGTAGCATATCCAAAACATTGATCTCATTCTCTAAATTCTGATATTCCTTGATTATCTCATGGGATTTTGCAATGATACTTTCTAGCTGCTTATGTTGATTCTGGCAATCAAGAAGTTCTACATCAACATTCTGATATTGTTCCAGTTGTTCTTGCCGTTTTATCTGTTCCTGACAAAGCGTTTCCTTTTGGTCTTGGAATTGTATTTGTTTTTTCTCCCATACCTCTTTCATTGCCAGCACTTTCTTTAGCTCTTCCTCTAGTGATAAAGCTGCATCATATTTTGCAAGGTCAGCTTCCTGTCGGCTTATGAGTCCTGTTAACTCATTTATCCTTGGTTTTGAAAGTTCTTTTTCTTTTCGAACGTCAGAATACTTGGAGAAATCACTTTCCAGTCTCTTTAACTCATCCAATTGCCGCTTGATATCCTCGTTTAGTTTCATTCCCTCCGAATGAATTCGACAGTAATTATCATCAAAAGGTTTCACCGTATACAAGGCTTTTTTTGCTGATTGAAGGGTGAATTCTTTCTCCTTTATCTCGTCACCAAGCTGAAGTAGTATAATCTGTTCCTCCATCTTACTCTTAACGTCAGTGAATAACTTATTAATTCTTTGTGCTTCGGTATACTCCGCAGTCTTTTCTTTCACTTTCAAATTCAATAGCTGATTATTACATTTTTCAGATTCATAAGATTGATTATCGGTGGCAATCATTGATTCTAATAATTCCATGATTTTCTCCACCTGATTGATATCTTTTTTATCCTTCCATTCTTCAATGGCACCATAATGAACACTATCCACATCACATACGATTCCACTCAGAAATTGAATCATACTACGATCTAACTCTTCACACTCATATTTTAATGAGTTAGCCATCTGCTTTAATTTCTTCTGCATTTCCTCATAAATCTGTGTTCCGAATACCTTTCGAAAGATATTCCCTCGTTCGTTACTGCCCGCTGTTAGCAGCTGCAAAAATTCACCCTGAGCAATCATAGCGATCTGTTTGTATTGTTTCCAATCAATACCCAGAAGTTCAATCATCGCTTCTGTCACTTTGGTGTTACCACTGATAATTCTACCATCCGGCAGCTCAAGAGTCGCATTTGCTTTTTCCTCCGTCGTGCCGGTACCACTTAACTTATTCCGTTGGTACATGGGATTACGGTTTACTTTATAGGTTTTACCTTTGTGAGAAAAGGTGAGTTCTACATAGGTTTTATCATTACCATCGGCAAAGTCACTGCGAAAGCAATCTGTGGTACGATTCTCACCACTGGCATTGCCAAATAAAGCGAAGGAAATAGCATCAAAAATAGTTGTCTTACCTGCACCGGTATCCCCGGTGACCAAGAATAATCCGCTCTTTCCGAACTCTTCAAAAGGAATCCTAACTTCCTTTTGAAAAGGGCCAAAGGCACTCATGATTAAAGTTAATGGTTTCAACCTTTTATACCCTCCATTTCCTCGAACAATTTACTTATAATACCTTTTTGCTTCTGAGAAATCGGCACATTATTCTGATTGATATAAAATTCTTCAAACAGCTCCAATGGTGTTTTCCGTTCTACTTCTTGCGCCGCCAGCTTCGTATTCTCATTCCAGGCAGACTTGCTGTTGGCAAAATCCAATCGCATTATGTTGGGATATATGCTGCGTAATCTACCAATCGCATCATATAGTTCCTCCTCATCTGTCAGGGTTGCATGAATGTAATCCATCGTATTGGCTTGGTTGTAATACTTACTATCGGTCAACGCTTCGATCGGTCCTTTGATTTGTCTCATATCCCTGACTGGAGTTAAAGGTATTTTACTGTATTGCACGTCTCCCTTTCTTCCAAGCTCCACCATTGTAACGCATTTAACATGATTACACTCGGAAAAGGAATATTTTAATGGAGAACCGGCATATCTTACTGTTTCCCGTCCAATTCCCTGTGCTCCGTGCAAATGTCCCAGTGCAACATAATCAAAGGGTTCGAATACGGATGCATCAATATTATCCATTCCTCCCACTGAGATATATTCTGAGTCACAGCGTTCCGGGAGCTTGTCCCCACCGGTGATAAATTGATGGGCAATCAGCACATTTCGCTGATTGGAATTTATGCTAGCTGCCTGGATAATTGCCGCTACGGTATCCTGATAAGTTTCAACTCCTGGGAAATATCTAGCTCCATGAGCTGGTTTTACAAATGGCAGCATACTGATATGTACTTCACCATATTCATCGGTTAAAGTTACCTTCTCTAAAGAACCACCAAAGGTTCCTGCAATATAAATACGGTTCTTACCCATAATGCGTCCACCGTAATTGATTCGTTCGCTCGAATCATGATTACCACTGACGATAAAGATGGCTATATTCTTCAGATACAAATCCGTTAAAAATTGATCGAAGAGATTCACTCCCTCTTCTGTTGGTATACTTTTATCATAAACATCACCGGCAATCATAATACCATCAGGTTTATGCTCGTCAATAATATTTACTATCTGCTTTAATATGTGTTCCTGGTCTTCGATCATCGAAAACTCATTCACTCTCTTTCCTATATGTAAATCTGCTGTGTGTAATAGTTTTATGGCGTCCCCCTCCTTCGTTGCTTAAGTTCTCTAATCATTATAACATTCTCCCAGTTGCTTTCCTATAATAAAATCTTACCTGTAAAACTTGGCACGTCCATAGGATTATATAGAATAAATGTATTATAAACTGCAGCCAAGTCATCTTGTGTCTTAGCAAAATAGAAATTTAAATTTTTTATATAATAAATGAGATTGTTATCCTTACCAAATTCTTTCAATGAAACAATGCTCACTTCCTGTCTAATGTTGGCATAAAAAATAAGCTTACATATGTTATCATCACAAATGTAAGCTTTCATTACTTTATAACCATATCGCTTCACTTAATGTACTCTGAACCGCAGTTTCCTCCACGCATACCATTTTTACCAGTAACCATGCTCTCTGTTCGTCGGTTAATTCATCCAGCTTTCTCGCTTCCTTTGACTTATTAATTCGGCTTATGATAGTATCGATCGAGTCCATTTTATATTCTGCGCGGGCGATTGCATCCAGCCAGGTCAGTTTCTTTTCATCCAAAGCAGACATAAGCTGATCTTTATTCATCTTACCGTTCATAATCTTTTTAATTTCTGCCAGTGAAAATCCGAGAGACTTTAATTCTACGACTACATTTACTTGTTTCACTTGATCTGCTGAATAATACCGATACCCGGTAATGGGATCCGTCTTTGCCGGCAGAATAATCCCTTTCTTTTCATAGATACGAATTGCTTTCACTGACAAATTATAAAATGCAGCAAGCTCTCCAATTTTTAATAATGGTTCCTCCATCCTACTACTCCTCCGATTTGAAATTCATTGTTTCATTGACACGTCGTATTCCCGCAAGGTCTGTTCTAATGTTAATCAAGCTATTCGTTAGCATCATGCTTCCTATCAGCATTCCCCCTCTATATTGAAAAGCAGCGGTAAGATCACCATAGGTCATAGCCCCGGAGGCGATATATCTCCCTCCAATGATTAAGATTACCAGGTAGCCACTCATTCCCATCAGAGGGAGTAATCCGGTACCCATAGCTTGTCGTATTTTTATCTTCATATTATATTGGCGTATTTTTAGACTACTTTCTTCAAATCGTTTCAGCAGAAAATCCTGTGCATCATATAAAACAGCTGTATCAGCACAAAGAATGAGTGTGCTCATATCATTAGAATTATTAGAGATTGCTTCCTTGGATTTTAAAGCCATCCGGGTCACCGGATTTGCCACAAACAGCTGACTGATTAGCACATGCGGAATGATAAATAGTACCACAAAGGGAAAAATTGCAGCATTTACAATAGATAGGATCACGGAAGAAACGCATATATTTACGATTGAAACCGCTGCATGAGCAATCCGCAAGGGCTGATTAAAGATTGCGCTTGCCTGTATTACATCGTCATTTAACCTTGTCAGCCATTCACCGGAGGTCTTCTCTTCCATACAGGATAAGGATAGCCCTGCAACCTTCTGAAAGAGCTTTCTTCGAAGTACGCCAACCAATCGTACGGAAAAAGAAGCATATAACGTCCATATAGTTCCATTATATACCAGAAGCAGTAAAGTTTCTATAAAAAAGTATAAGCATGCGGATTTCAATTCACTCCAGTTTTCTCTAGCAATTGCATCAAAACTGTTTTTTAAAAAGCTTGCTTGAACAATTGTATTCAAAGTATCAAACGGACAACGGAGAATTAATAAGATGAGAAAATTAAATTTCCTCTCAGTAATCTGAAAGAGGTGCCTGATTTCACGAATCAAAGAGATGACCTCCTTCTAATCGATAGATATGGTCATAATTGATTAGATTATCCATATGATGGGTAACACAGAGAACTGTTTTTCCTTTGGTAAGATTTTTAATTGCCATATGTACTGCTTCACTGGTAGTAGCATCCAGCGCTGAGGTGGCTTCATCCAAGAGTACTACCGAAGCATGTTTTGCAATCGCTCTGGCAATCGCAATTCTTTGCGCTTGACCACCGGAAATCATATTACCTCTTTCTCCAACCAAGGTATCCATCCCATCCGGTAGGGTTGCTATCCATTCCGTAAGCTTAGCTGCTTCCATTGCTTCTTGTATGCAATCTTCCTTCATTGGATGTCCACAGGTGATATTCTCTTTAATACTTACCGGAAGCAACATGGCATTTTGCATAACCATGGCAACCTTTTGACGAATTTTTGTGATTTCAGTTTCTCCCTCCACCTCTACTCTACCGCTTTGTGAAGCATAAAGTCCGGACAATAACTTTAGCATAGTACTCTTACCACAACCACTTGTACCAATAATGCCGATACGGTCTCCTGACTTCACCGTAAGACTAATATGATCTAGTACCATATGTTCTCCATATGCAAAACTTACCTGATCCATTCTAATCCCCATATACTTTCCCTCACTTCATAAAGATCTATTGTCATTCTTCTATTCAATCTAAGATAACCGATGACTTTAACCGTGCCAGATTAACCGTAAACCGACGAAATGCTCCTATCCGTCCGGGCATATTCATCATAGCCGAAGATACAATACCGGATAAATTGATAAAGATATAAAGTGTCCCCAGAGATATCTCTTCATGAATAACATAATAACCACCCAGCAGAAATAAAATTACCAGGGGCAAAGAAGATATCAAAGCTGACAGCGTCATTAATTTTGCTCGGACCCGCTCCTCTTTCACATTATTATTTTCCCATTGTTGCAATACCTTTGAATAGGAACTTATGAAATAGGAAGATGCCTGAAATAATTTTAGAACAGGAAACGCTGAGATTAATGTATCTAAATAACCGTTCATTTTCTCATTGGCCTGTTGGCTTTTTAGAGCAGCATTGCCTATGACTTTGCTGGTAATTACCGTATACCCCATGATAAATACTACGGGAATTTGAGTACCGAAAGCCAATTTAGGATTAAGCCATACCATAAAGGAAAAGGCTCCCAAAAATCTTATCATATCACAAATAATCGGAAATACACTACTGCTGAGATAACCTGTTATCTCTGATATTTCATTCTGCAGCTTCGAAAGATATTCTCCTGAGTTAATATGAAGCATTTCTTGAGGAGATAGTTTAATACAATATCTGGCATAACCCATACGCAAATCATGGGTCATAGTTTCGGCTGTCCATCCGGTGCTTACTCCTACCCCGTAGGATATCCCAGCACAAAATCCCATTGTAATCACAGCCTTTAATATTAAGAACGCTGGTATAGTCAATCTTGCCGTAATCAGATTAACCAGGGTGCTAACTTGACTGTTCCAAAATAATGAGAATGATATTTCCAATATACTTAATCCTAGGGTAAATATAACGAGTGTTTTTCTTTTATAGAACATTTGTCGAAGTAAATTCATCTATTCAACCTCCTCTTTATCCAATATAAACTATTCCCCAAGGACAGAGTCAAGAGGAGGGGTTAGGAATTTCGCCATGGAATAGAAAAAGCATTGTAGTTGGCGTCAAATATTCCAACTACAATGCTCTTATCTATGCACTATGAGTAAATATAAAATTAAATGTATTATTATTAAGATGCATTATTATGATGTATTATTATTAAGATGTCCTATTATCAGATATATAATTATCAGATGAATTATTATCACATGTCTTACATTTCGTCTAAATGAATTTTCCCATCTGCCATACGAATGATAACGTCAGCTTCATCTGAGATTGCTAAATCATGGGTAACCACAATGACACAATAATTCTCCTCATGAGCTAACCGTTTCAAAATTTCTATGATATTTATCGAATTCTCAGAATCTAAATTACCTGTTGGTTCATCCGCTAAAATCACATCCGCTTTACTTGCCAAGGCTCGTGCAATCGCTACTCGCTGTTGTTCACCACCGGAAAGCATCGATGGTAATCTTTTATAATACTGTTCATCCAGTCCAACTGATTTCAGCTTATTGATAGCAACTTCCTCTGCCTCTTTTTTCCCCACCTTATTGAGACGCAGAGGATACATGACATTTTCCAGTATCGTAAGAAGCGGAAAGAGATTATAGCTTTGATAAATGACAGTTACCTTGTCTCTTCGATATAAATCACAATCGATGAGCTTTGTAGGTGTCTCCTTATAGAAAACCTCTCCTTGGGTCGGTAAATCTAATCCGGCAAGCAAAGATAACAGTGTTGTTTTACCACTACCGCTTTTTCCTACGATCGCATATATTTTACCTGACTCAAAGTGATAGGAAACATGATTCACAGCATTCACGGTCTGATATTTATTACGGTAAGTATACTCCACGTTCTGTAAGCTTAAGATCTCCATCTTCCTACTCCTTTTCCTTTAAAATCGCCATAACCTTCACATTCACTATCCGATATACAACCAAACTCGAGCCAATCATATAACACAATAAAAATGCAGCAATATTGCCCCAGGGAGGTATACTCTCAAATTGGTCCCTTATATAAAAAGCCATTAATCCAAGAGCAGTACCAAGGAAACCTAAGATGAACTGTTCAAAAAAAGCTTCTCCAAATACCATACCTTTCTTAGTACCTAACGAACGCATGATTGCAAACTCTTGCTTACGGTTTTTAACAAAAAGAAAACTTGCAAGGAAACCTAGGAGAAACGAAATCATGATGATAACCGGTTGTAAAATCTCTAAAACTTTGATATTATCCCTAAGCTTTGAAACCGTCTCATTTAACGTACCATCATATACGGTAATTGCATATTCATAGTAATGCAAAACATCGGAAGCTGTGAACTCTTTCAAGGCACCCGTATTGTCTACGGCGGTGAAATATCTGGCAAGCAACTCCTTAAAGGTATCCAGCTGCTTGTTGTCCTTCACAGAAAAGCTTAGGCTTTCTGCAGAAATCATTCTCGTAACATGAACGGATAGGGATTGAATGATTTTCCATGGGCAATAGATATTACTACCCTGTCCTTCATAGGTACCACCCACCTTCAATCGTTGCTCAGCGAATATTTCATCGCTATGTGCCGAACTTCCCACTGCGATTCGCAGCTCGCAGTTTCCTTCCTCATCTTTGGGTAACGTCTGATATAGTTCAGCGGATACAATGCAAACCGGTTCCTCTGATTGAAATAGGGCTTCCGTATAATGTTCAAAATATGTAATATAAACATTTCCATCAGGTGCAATGAAACTGTCCACAGAGGGATACGTCAAACCGATGATATTATGCGCATTTGCTATATTAGGGATAAATGGCTCCTGCTCCTCATCGAGCAGCTCGTACTTTAGCGTTAATTTTAGCTTCAAGTTTTTGATATAGGAAGAAAAGGGAATCTCATCCTTTACTCCCTGATAGGTACTTTCATTCGATAGGAATAAAGATACAATATAGTCTTTGATATCTAGATAATCGGTTTGTGTCCCACGGAGGTTGGACACCACACACTCCACCTCAAGATTTTTATAAACATCCTCCAACTGATGCTCTTTTTTAACCATGGTATCATTCAGTAAACAAAGAAACAGTACTAAGGAAAAGGATAGTATAATAAGTGCTGCACATCCCTTCCATCCTCGTTTCATTCTGTTTATAGCATAGGTTATGATATACATATCAATTCTCCTTGTGCTTCATCAGTGCAAGCGGTTTCTTGTTTGTTATATAATATCCATAGCCCCATATTACCAAGGCAAAAATAGCAAACTGGGCTATAACTACAGCAACTGAAATCAGTGGCAGCTTCTGTACGGTCA
>JAQZBN010000110.1 GCA_029238935.1 Herbinix sp. | reverse complement strand
TGGGCATATGATATCGGCTTCGGCGGTTTAGATCATGTTATCGCTAGTGGTCAGGATGTTAATATCTTAGTATTCGACACTGAGATTTACTCTAATACAGGTGGTCAGTCCTCCAAAGCAACTCCTACCGGCGCAATTGCTCAGTTCGCTGCTGCAGGTAAGGAAGTGAAGAAGAAGGATCTTGCACAAATTGCTATGAGCTATGGTTATGTATATGTAGCACAGGTAGCTATGGGTGCTGATTACAACCAGACTATGAAAGCGTTCGTAGAAGCAGAAAGCTACAATGGACCTTCTATTATCATTGCTTATGCTCCATGTATCAGCCATGGTATTAAAGGTGGTATGTCTACTGCTCAAACAGAAGAAAAGAATGCAGTAACATCTGGTTACTGGAATACCTTCCGTTTCGATCCTCGTTTGAAGGAAGAAGGAAAGAATCCATTCCAGTTAGACTGTAAAGCTCCTTCTACAAGCTATCAGGATTTCTTAAAGAATGAGGTGCGTTACAGCTCACTCAGTCGTCAGAATCCAGAGAGAGCAAATGAACTCTTCGAAAGAGCAGAGAAGAATGCTTTAGATAAGTATGCTCATTTAGTAAAATTAGCTAATCTGTACAGCACAGAGGAATAATTAATAGTTAAGTAAACATTATACAAGTACGGCTCGGTAGTTGATACCGAGCCGTACTTTGTATGGAATCATTGATAAGCCATTAGCATAGGATTATCATAATAATATAATGTAGACAATCGTAAAAAGAAGCCTTACCAGATTGATAAATAAAGAAATCAATTTGATAAGGCTTTTTGGTTGTAATAGAATGAACCTCCAAAATCCTGACAGTAGGGGTGCTACAGGAACGGTTTATAGCATAATAATTGCACCTGACTGGATTCGAACCAGCGACCTTTCGCTCCGGAGGCGAACGCTCTATCCACTGAGCTACAGGTGCATAATAACGTATTCCTTAGATGTGTAACCTAACTACGACATTATAATATAAATAGTTCTTAATGTAAAGTTATTTTATAATAATCGTGTTTTTTGAAATAGGGAGATTGTATTTCTAAGTTGATTTTTATGTCAAAATATGAAGTCGATTGCTTGTCCAAGAAAAAATGAAATATATACCTATTTTCATTCTCACAGAAATATAATAAAATAATATATTGAGATTTGTTCTTTGAAATTGTAAATGTTACGAAAATGTTAAATTGTGTTACAAAAAAATGAAATTTATAGGTTGATTTTTTTACTGATATTTGTTAATATATATATAAAATAGTAAAGTCTATAATAAACGGTAATTAATAACGAAAGAACGTTAATATGGATCTTTATTAAAACGAGAAAAGAAAGTTAAGAAAGAAATAAAAGAAGATAAGCAACCTGGAAAATGTCAACTGTATTACAAATAAGGAGTAATTATGAAACTAAAATATAAAAAAGCGATATTATTAACTACGATGAGTACGTTGGGTATTGGTATGTTAACCCTTTCAATTAGCCGGGATAATGCTAATTTAACCAAGGCTCAAGATAGAATTGAGGAGGTTTCCAGTGAGGAAGTTGGTCTTCTCTCCAGCGATGAAACACAAAGCTATAAAATATCTGCTTTAACCGATGAAATTACTGGGGATCCATCAGGAACTCCGGCACCTACTGTTTCGCCTACAGCAATGCCATCACCAACACCTTTACCGGTGTATGATCTCGAGAAAGATACGAATATTGACATTGCAAAATTATTCAATGATTATTACACAGCCAAGAAGAGCGCTGATATAGAAAAGATTAAAAGCATTATGAGTGATCCTACTAATGTAGAATCAGCGGAACAGCTTCAGAATGAGACAGAATACATCGAGGATTACCGTGATATTACATGCTATTATAAGAAGAGCATTGAAGATGGTAGTTACATTGTTTATGTATATTATGAAGTGAAATTTACCGGTGTTAATACAACTGCACCTGGATTAACAAAGTCATATGTAGTTACGGATAATGAAGGTAAGTTAAAGATATTCTCTGGTGAGATGGATGAAGACCTTGCAGCTTATTTTGCAGAGAGAAATAACGATCCGGATGTAGTAGAGATAATCAATATGACAAATGAAAATGGTGAACAGGCAAGAGAAAAAGATGAAGACCTTGCTAGCTTCTGGAAAGCTATAGATAATATTGGAAAAGAGTCAAATGAAGAGGATGCTGGAGAATAATATCTGAAGAATTTCTTATACTATTAAAAAAATAGAATAGGAAGTGTCTTATATGATTAACAATGCAGATCAAAGTCTTTTAGAACAGACGTACAAGAATGCAACCATGGGTGTTTTGGCAATTGAATCCGTATTGGATAAAGCTAAAAATCAAGACTTTTCCAATGATTTACACCGTCAAATGCAAGGTTATCAGGAACTGGCCAGCAAATCGAAGGAAGAATTGGATAAACTAGGTGTGGAAGCAAAGGAAAAATCCATTTATGATAAAACAATGTTAAAAGGTAGTATTAAGATGAATACCATGATGGATGCATCTGATAGTCATATTGCAGATATGGTGATCAAGGGAAGTACAATGGGTATCACGGAGATGTCAAAACTACTTCATGAACATCCCCATGCAGATGGAACCTGCACAAAGATCGCAAGAGAATTTGTGACGGAAGAAGAAAAAAATATCGATATCATGAAAAGTTATCTATAATAGAAAGGCTGCTGTTTCATACGATGAGACAGCAGTTTTTTGAATAGAAATTTAGTAGACGTAAGTAATAAAATACAGTATAATTACACTCAAACATAGGAAGATATAGGAAGAAAGTAGGATAAGAATGGCGAAAAGAACAAAGAAACTGACGACAACGGAGGAAACAACGGAAGGTGTCAGAATTAATAAATTTTTAAGTGAAGCAGGTATCTGTTCCAGAAGAGAAGCAGACAGATTTATTGAGGAAGGTAAGGTTCTCATTGATGGTGTTAAAGCACAGATGGGATCTAAAGTGGAAAAGCATAATACAGTAACTTTCTGCGGCAAACCGGTACAAAAGGAAGAAAAGCTGGTTCTGATTGCGTTTAATAAACCACAGGGTATTGTATGTACAACAGACCAAAGAGAACCGGATAATATTATCGATTTCATTCATTATGGAATGAGAATATATCCCATAGGAAGACTTGATAAAGACTCCGAGGGACTTATATTACTTACAAATGATGGGAACATTGTAAATAGGATTTTAAGAGCTGAGAATAACCATGAGAAAGAATATGTGGTGACAGTCAACAAGCAGATTACACCGGAATTCATTCAGAAGATGTCATCGGGAGTGCCGATATTAGAGACAGTGACAAATCCATGTGTCGTAAAGCAGGAAGATAAATTTACTTTTCGTATTATCTTGACACAAGGATTAAACCGACAAATCAGACGTATGTGTGAATATCTTGGGTTCAGGGTAGTCAATCTTACAAGAGTACGAATTATGAACATACAGTTGGGAAGATTAAAAACAGGCATTTACAGAAATGTGACGGAGAAAGAAATCGAAGATTTAAACCAATTGATAAGAAAAAGACAAAATCATCGCTAAGTAATAGAAAGGAATTGGTTAAGAAATGGATATTCAGCAGCAAATAGAAGAATTACGTGAACAAATTCGTTATCATAATGACCGCTACTATAATCAGGATGATCCTGAGATCTCAGACTACGAATATGATCAATTGTCTCTACAATTAAGAAAGTTAGAAGAAGAGAATCCGGAATTAAATAACGAGAACTCTCCGACACAAAAGGTGGGAGGTACTGTAAAGAGAGAAGCAGGTATTCTTGTAAAACACAATGTGCCTATGCTAAGTTTACAGGATGTGTTTTCCAAGGAAGAAGTAGCTCAGTTTGTTGAAAGAGTTCACAGGGAAAGACCGGATGCATTATTTGTTGTTGAGAAGAAAATAGATGGCTTATCCGTTTCCTTACGATATCAGGATGGGGATTTATCCCTGGGTGTTACCAGAGGAGATGGTATAACACAAGGAGAAGACGTTACAGAGAATGTAAAGATGATTAGGGATGTAAAACAAAAGTTAAAGACTCGCATTCCTTATCTAGAGATTCGTGGTGAAGTCTATATGAAGAATAAAGATTTCGAAGAAGTAAATGAAAGATTAGAAGCTGCAGGAAAAAAATTATTTGCTAATCCCAGAAACTGCTCAGCAGGTACCCTAAGACAACTGGATCCAACAGTCGTAAAGGATCGGAAACTTTCTATGTTTGTATTTAATGTTCAAGATGCCAGAGGGATTACGTTTGAGAAACATTCAGACAGTTTGAAGTGGTTACAGGAGCAGGGTATCAAAGTAATTGAAGGTTTTAAAATATGTCATTCAGCAGAGGAAGTCTGGGAAGCTATTACTGAGATAGGAGACTCCAGAGGTAATTTGGAATATGATATTGATGGTGCAGTAGTAAAGTTGGATGATTTATCTGATAGAGAGTATTTTGGAGCGACTTCAAAGGTTCCCCGTTGGGCGGTTGCATATAAATATCCACCGGAACAGAAAGAAACCGTATTAAAAGAAATAAGACTCACGGTAGGAAGAACCGGTAGAATTACTCCAACTGCGATCTTTGAGCCGATCAGATTGTGTGGAACTAATGTAGAGAGAGCAACTTTACACAATCAGGACCGTATTGATGAACTGGATGTTCGGATTGGTGATACCATTGTTGTTCGTAAAGCGGGAGAGATTATTCCGGAGGTACTTCAAGTAATTACATCAAAAAGACCGGAAGGAACAGAACCGTTCCGGTTACCGACTGTTTGTCCAAGCTGTGGTGGTCCCACAGTAAGAGATGAGAATACAGCAGATACCAAATGTACTAATCTAAAATGTCCTGCCCAATTAACCCAGCATATAATGAATTTTGTTGGTCGTAATGCTATGGATATTAAGGGGTTCGGAGAAGCCTATGTAGAGGTATTGAATAAGGAAGGTTATTTGAAAGATATTGCGGATATCTATTACTTGCAGCAATTCAGGGAGGAATTAATCCAAAAAGGATATATTGGAAAAGAGAAAAATACGGATAAATTATTAAAAGCGATTGAAGAAAGTAAGAAAAATGATATCGACCGATTAATAACCGGACTTGGAATAAAAAA
>JAQZBN010000109.1 GCA_029238935.1 Herbinix sp. | reverse complement strand
ACCACCTGGTCTCTTATACAGGATGGATGCAATCCTTAAGATGAACATCGATGGCCCCTTCCTCTGCAATCTCTATGTATTCAATCATTCCTTCTAATTCCTGTCTTGTCACTGGCAACTGATATAATTCCTTGATAGGATCCTCTAAGCTAATACCCCATCGGTTCAATTTCATCTGTAATTCTAAGGATTGTTCCTTCAAACTTTTGAGCTTGCCAAGCTTCTCCTTTTGTAAGGCTTCATTCGCAGCATACCATATATTATATTCTTCATTTTCATGAAGCTGATATCTGATTTTCTGGAGCATGATTAGCTTAAGTTCTTCTTTCTCCTGATTCTGAGCTCTTTCTAACTGTTCCATGTTATGACATAGAGCTGTTCTCTGCTGGTCTTTCAGGAATTGATACATTTTTCGTAATTCTTCCTCATAGTTCTTTAACAGATACTCTCTATAACTTTTCAGTATCACATCAAGTTCCTTCTCCTTAATCCGATAGGACTGACTGCAAAACTGTTTACCCTTGGTATTGTATTTTCCGCAGATGTAATATTTCTCACTACCATCCCTGGTAATTGCCGTCATTTTGTTACCGCAGTTCTTACAATATAAGAAACCGCAATATTTACTTGGGTCTTTTCCCATGCCCCTATAAGAAGTTTTCAATCTCTTATGCAATATCTGCTGAGCCATAGTATAGGTTTTGGCTGAGATAATTACAGGATGATGATTTTCAAATACATATTGCTTTTCAAGCTGCACTTTTCGATCCTTACCATGGATTGCTACCCGCTCTAGCTTATGGTATCGCATTACACCGGTATAAATATCATTTTTAATAATATCACCAATCATCTTAGGTGACCACGTAAAAGAAGTTTTCTTTTTACAGCTCTTTCCCTGAGCTTCCATCCTTCTGTACTCCTGAAGAGATGGCGTGGGGATCCCCTCCTGATTGAACAGCTCTGCAATCTTACGAAATCCGTAGCCAGCCAGGTAATATTCAAAGATATTACGAATATAAGCAGCAGCCTCCTCATTAATATCCAACATAGATTTATCTGTAGCATTTCTTAAATAACCCATGGGTACATTAACTGCAAGAGTTCCTGCTCTCTGCCTAGCGTTCATGGCCTTCCTGATTTTCTTACTGGTATCCTTCACATACCGTTCGTTATACCAGGTTTTAATCCCTAAGATGTCTTCATCTTCCTTATTGCTGTCATAGGAATCATCGGTTAAAATAATTCTCTTACCCAATTCTCTGATTTCTTCTAAAAATAAAAGGACTCTTGCATTATGTCTTCCTATTCTGGATAAATCCTTTGCCAGAATAATCTCAATCTCTTTTTCCAAATCCATCCGTAGAGCATGAAACCCCGGTCGTTCAAAGGTATACCCGCTAATACCGTCATCTTCATACCATCGTTCTATGATATAGTCATGTTCTTTTGCATATTGTGTTAAGATCAGTTTTTGATTCTCAATGGAGATATAGTCCTTTTTGTTATCGTCCCTGGAAACTCTGACATAGCCAACTACCATGTGTTCTTGACCAACTGCTTTAATAGTACTTCAAGTCCTTCTCTAATATCTCGTTTTCCAGAGTGAAATTGTATTAGTCTATCTCCCTTATGAATCTCTGTAATCTTGTCAGTAAAATCTGTTTTTGTATTATTATCCTTAGGTAGGAAACTATAATAATTCATGTCTCACATCCTTGGAGCAGTCTTATAACATCCTATTCCTCCTGGGGTAGAATTATACAAGTGGTTTCATAATGGAACACTTCTATGATTCTTCAAAATAGTATTATGCTATTGGTTGAAATTGAATTAAATACCTTTCGATTATCATTTACTTCAGATACCTCTATTTATTACCTAGAATATTATCATATAAATCAAGTCCGTAACTGGTTCGTTCCGGTTCCTGTTCCAGTATTTTAAAAGTCCTCGTCCCATCTGAAAGACGCTGCGCACTTAAGAACATAGATTGCTCCAGTCTATGTTCATACATGTATTTCGTAAATTCAAACAAGTGAGTGACCATAAGAATTCGGACTCCGTGTTCATATAAGGCCTTTACAATATCTGAGGCTATCACAGAGCCTTCTCGCTCCGTGGTTGTAGCAAAGGATTCATTCATCAGGAGCATGGAACCAGGGGTAATGTTATGAATAATACGATTCATTCTCGAAAGCTCTTCATCTAATTTACCACTGTTCATGGCTGTATCTTCTCTTCTCGTAAAATGAGTATAAATTCCTCTGCATAGACTACTGCAATAATAATCCGCAGGGACAAACATACCGCATTGCATTAAAATCTGTGCTATCCCTATACTCCTTAAGTAGGTGGATTTACCACCCTGATTAGCTCCGGTAATTAAAAATAAGAGAAGGTCTTCCGTCTCTAAATCATTCGTAACGGGTTGTTCCCTATTATAGATTGCCATACTCATATCATAAAGACCGCGAAACTTAAAGCCTTTCATATCCTCATTATTAACATAAGGCATGGACACAGGAATATGCAGCTGTGTTAAACGGTTATGAAGGTTGGCACAGCCTATATAAAATGCAATCTGACTACGTAGATTTTCAAAATAGGATAACATATCCTTAATAAAATTCTGATACAGTTTCATGATATGAACCAACCCAGCTGCTTCCATTTCTCTGGCAGCCTGGGATAATTTATCATCTTGTAAAACAATAACATTGCTACGAAACATTTTATAGTAAAACTCTTTCAAAGCTTCTGTATACGCCTTTTTCTTTTTGAATTCTGCTTTGGACAGATCATTGATAATAATATCCTTACTTTTTAATCCCTGTCCAACCACGGCACTGAAGGTGATTTGACCTCCTTCAGTAAGAAAATTCATTTCATGTATTGAGGATTTTATCTTTTCAACAAATTCAACACTATACTCTTCTAATAACCGATCATAGAATGCTCTCATTCCTCTGGAATTGAACTTCATTTCTATCGTATCTAAAAATCCTTTCAGCTTTTCCATTCGAACCACCAATATATTTAATAACTCCAAGGAATGTAGGACACTGGCAGCATTTGATACATTATGGCTGTTCATTCGTTTTGTTGATTCATTGTAATTCTCCACTTCTTCCATTGTATCTGTAATAATCTGATATAGTTCTAAAAAGTTATCAAAATAATTGATACAATCATTCATGATTCCCTGTCGATACAGAACCGTACGTTTTTCTGTCAATGAATTTAACATGGCATTACGAACCATTTTATAGATAAATTTATCATTACGTGCCATGGCTTTAAATATAATTTCCAGATTCAGGTCCTGTATTATCTCATTCTTATTCATACCGGAATTGGATACATCGGTTTCACTATTCTCATAAAGCAGCCATACCTTCATTTTATTAAACGCTCCTTTACTTGCTGATAGGATAATTGATACTTTGATACAATGGTATCCGCGTAACTTATACCATCAGCCGGCTTTCTTACAATACGAAAAGATCTCACATTACTGTTATCTTCCCGAAGTGCGGCAACCATACTAACAATCCTAGTATCCTGGTTGGTCAATTCGTAAATGTGTGTGACATAAACTCCAAGGCATCTTCTATCCATAAAAAAATCAAGAACACGCTTACCCATGATGAAGGAATCGTAAGAAGCCGCTGAGGTAAATATCTCATTGATGATCACAAAGCTTCGCTCTGTAACCTTAGACATCATCTGTTTTAATCTGACCAGCTCTTCTTTTAGCTTCCCTGCTCCGTTATTAATACTTTCTTCTACAGCAAAATGAGTTAATATAATATCAAATACAGGAAATCTGGCTTCTCTGGCAGGAACCAGGAGACCCAGAGATGCAAAATAAAGGATTTGCCCCAGTGCTCTTGCATAGGTTGTTTTTCCTCCTTGATTTGGACCAGTAATCACAAGAAAACGTTCTTCTTCCTGATAATAGCAATCATTGTAAATCACTGGTTTTTGTGCCATAGCATTTTTCTTTGCTAAAGCTAAATCATATGCTTCTTTAATATGAAATTCTTTCGTTAGAATTGGATAACAAAAATGATAATGATCTTGTTCCATTTTAGTTCGGTAGGAAAGAAATGCAAGATAGAACCAGACCTCATGCTCCAGATCATTTAATACTTCTGAAAGGAAATTACTATATTTTTGATCAAAGTTCTTTAAGTTTTGAAATACCTCACCGTAAAGCTTCTGCAATACATCCAAGATCTGTGTTTCCAGTGCGGAGAGTTCATTGGTTCCGAAAGGATTTTGCATATAAACATGTTCCATGTCAGATTTCACCTGAAACGTCTCTAATAACTCTCTGCAATAATCTTCTTCCTGATATTCCTGCTCTATAATTACTTTATCCCGTTCAATGCGGACAGAATAACGAAGCTGTTTAAATTGATCCATAAGTTGACTACAGTCATCTTTCATATTGCTGTAATCCTGACCTGAAACATATCCGGTTAACCATTCCCGTAACAGTAAAAAGCCTCTGGAAGAAAGTGTTTCCTTCATTAATGCCTCATATAGACGGGTAACCGATGATAGATAGGTCTCCATAGCATCCAGTTTCCATTTCTGTTTTTGCACCAAATGATCGGTCTTCATACTATAACCTAAGTATTCCCTTGCATTCCTCATCCCTAATGCAAAATTTTCAACTGATTTTCGTAGGTGTTCCTTCTCCAGTTCCCTAAGGACATCCATACGATAATTTATCTCATCCTGATCTTCGGCTTTGAAGTAATAAAAGCGTCTCAGATCATAGAGCTTTTGCTCCTCCATAATATCCTGAGTGATCTGATCCAGATTTAAATCTACAAAAAAACTCGGCATTATAATATCATCCGGTCTTATTTTTTTGGGCTTTTTCTCCCCCAATATACTCTCAAACCCCATTGATATAACCTCCTGCACTAGATACCCCTACTTATTTCATTCATGTTTTATATTTTTAAATACATGTCCTTAAATCGTATTATTGCTGTCAATATTTGCTTTAACAATCTTATTGTACTCGATTCTTTTTTTCATTTCAATCGAGAAATGGATTTTTTTTCTAATTAATAACTTCTAATACATTTAACTCATTCACTGAAACTTAACATTGATTTATGTTTTACCATTGTGTATACCAAACCACCTGGTCT
>JAQZBN010000008.1 GCA_029238935.1 Herbinix sp. | reverse complement strand
AATAGTCGGGGACATTTTTGAAAATGTCCATTTTTATTGGGAAAAAGAAAGGACGCGTTGCATCCTAACTAAAAAATGTTAGTTTTGCAACACGCCCTTATTTTTAAAGTTATATTGAACTAATAAATAAAATCATAGTACAGGTTCCAAATGAATTTAATTAAAGTTCTTTTAAGGTTCATATGTTATAGTAGGAATGATCTATATTTTTAACATCTTTACCGGTTTCCCCATACATGAATGATTATCCTAATCTAATATAGGATGTAAGGTGAAAAGATTATAGATTTATTTTGGAAAATAATAAAAATAAGAAAGATATAAAATCGTATCATAGTGATGAAAATAAATTGAGTAGTAGCATAGAGGAGGATTTGCCATGAGAATTCTATTGGCAGAAGATGAAAAGGAATTATCCAATGCGTTGGTAGCAATACTGAAACATAATAATTATTCGGTGGATGCGGTATATGATGGTGCAGATGCTTTGGATTATGGGTTATCAGAGAATTATGATGTGATCCTATTGGATATTATGATGCCGAAATTGGACGGACTTTCCGTACTGGAGAAACTAAGGGAGAAAGGTATTCACACACCAGTCCTGATGCTCACAGCAAAGTCGGAGATTGAGGACCGTATACGAGGGTTGGACAAAGGTGCGGATGATTATCTGAGTAAACCCTTTGCCATGGGTGAATTATTGGCAAGGGTACGTGCTATGACGAGAAGAAAGTCCGAGTTTATGCCAAATCTGATTGAAATAAGTAATATAAAGCTCAATAAAGAAACCTACGAATTATCCAGTGAGACAACCTCTGTTCGGCTGGGCAATAAAGAATTTCAAATGCTCGAAATGCTCATGAATAATCCGAAACGATTGATTTCTACAGAACAATTCATGGAGCGAATTTGGGGGTATGATGCGGAGGCAGAGATTAATGTAGTGTGGGTTTATATCTCTTATCTGCGTAAGAAGCTGGAAAGTTTGGAGGCGAATGTAAAGATTAAGGCGGTCCGTGGCGTAGGCTATGCTTTGGAGGAATGTGAATGATAAGAAAACTGCAGCGAAAATTTATTACTGTTACTATGATGTCGTTATTTCTCGTTATGTTATTGCTGGTGGGATCAATTAATGCAATAAATTTTTATCAAATGGAACATAAAGTGAAAGGAACTCTTCAGGTTCTTTCGGAAAATCAGGGGAAGTTTCCTAAGTTTGATCATGAAAAGCCACCCCAGAAGGATCCGAAGTTTGGATTTCGAATGAATGAGGAGACTCCTTTTGAGACCAGATATTTTACCGTTAAAGTGAATAACGAAGGTAGTATTCAGGAGATCGATACGAGTCATATAGCAGCAGTATCCTCAGAAGATGCGGTGGAGTATGTGGATAAAGTAGAGAAAGAAAATGAAACAAGAGGATATCTGGGTATTTATAAATACGCTGTTGTGGAGCAAACAAGTGGTACCATGATAATCTTTATCGATTGCAGAAGCCAGATTCAAACCATTACTTTCTTTTTATTAATTTCATGCGCAGTAGCATTAGCAACATTATTACTGGTATTCCTTCTTGTATCCATTTTCTCAAAAAGAGCGATGAAACCTATTGTTGAGAGTATGGAGAAGCAGAAGCAGTTTATTACCGATGCAGGACATGAAATTAAGACTCCCCTGGCAATTATCTCTGCCAACGCAGATGTACTGGAGCTTACGGGAGGGAATAATGAGTGGATTACCAGTATCAGAAATCAGACCTCCCGTCTGGATAAACTGGTGAAACACCTCCTTACTTTATCAAAGATGGAGGAAGGAAGGATTGAATTAGTATTTACGAATTTTAATCTTAGTGAAGCAATAACGGAGATCGCTGAATCCTTTCGTGCGATGGCAGAAGCCACGAACAAGAAGTTTTATATCGAGGTCGCACAGGGATTGACCTTGAATGGGGATAAAAGTAGTATCCATCAACTGGTCTCTACACTACTGGATAATGCGATGAAGTACTCTGATCAGGAAGGAACGATTACAATAACAGTCTCAGCTGCTAAAAAGGGTATCATGCTTGAAGTATATAATACAGTGCAAGAAATAGATAGGAGTAATTTGAATCGGCTATTTGACCGTTTTTACCGGGCAGATTCCTCCAGATCCAGAGAGACCGGTGGGTATGGAATTGGTCTTTCCATTGCAAAGTCGATCGTAGAAGCTCATCATGGAAAGATAACAGTTCGAAGTGACGATAGTAAATCGATCTGTTTTACGGTAATAATATAAAATATGTCGCAGGATGATTGAGGAATCAATTGTTCTGCTTTTTTATTTCGTGGTTAAAAAACATACATAAAACCTAATTGACTGTTTTCAGGTAGATTTATCTCCGGTATGGTGGCTGCTGGCAAAGGAACCTATGGAAATGAACTATTAATTTATGGTTTATTTAAAGTAAAATTTAAAGTTCCTTTTAAGTTAGGATTGTAAAATAAATTCATAAGTTAACAAACAGATGGAGGAGTTGCAATGAACCAATACCAAGGGATCTTTAAACGATATGAAACAAAATATCTATTAAGTGAGATGAAATATAAGAAATTAAGACAGAAGCTGCAAGATAAGGCCATCGCTGATCACTATGGAAATATCACCATATGCAATATTTATTTTGATACACCGGAACATCTTCTGATACGAACATCCTTAGAGAAGCCGGTCTATAAAGAAAAATTAAGACTACGAAGTTATGGAACGCCATCTCCGGAAGACCAAGTGTTTATAGAACTAAAGAAGAAGTATAAGGGTGTTGTTTATAAGAGAAGGGAAAAATTTGATCTTTTAAAAGCAGAAGACTATGTATACAACGGGAAGCCATTGGGTGAGATGACTCAAATAACCAGAGAAATTGATTGGTTTATGCAATTTTATCATAACCTGCAGCCTGCGATGTATCTGTCCTATCATCGAATCGCCTTCTATGGAGTTGAGGATCCACAACTTCGCATCACTTTTGACAGTGATATTTTATGGAGAGAGGATGAGCTGTGGTTGGAATGTGGAGTATGGGGAAATCGGCTTTTGGAGGAAGGGCAAAGATTAATGGAAATAAAAATTCCAGGAGCGATGCCTCTGTGGTTATCTCATAGTTTGGATGAACTAGACATTTATCCGGTATCCTTTTCGAAATACGGAAAAGCGTATCAACAATCATTACAATCAAAAAGTAAGGAAAGACGAATAGGAGACTTAAAATATGCTTAATTCAATTATTACAACTACATTTTCGATTCAATCCTTTTTAATCTGTATCGCTTGTTCCATATTACTTGGTATCGTGCTTGCATGGATCCATAGCAGATATAACAGCAGTAGCAAAGGCTTTGTTATGACAATCGCTTTGCTACCGGCCATTGTACAAATGGTAATTATGTTAGTGAATGGTAACCTTGGAACGGGAGTTGCCGTCATGGGTGCCTTTAGTTTGGTTCGCTTTCGTTCTATTCCGGGTAATGCAAAGGAGATTAACAGTATCTTCATGGCAATGGCAGTTGGACTTGCAACCGGAACAGGATTTGTAACAGCCGCAGGCTTGTTTGTACTTATTGTAGGAGGAGTCAGCATTCTCTTTCATACCACTAAATTTGGTGAACCTAAACAAAGAGAGAAAGAATTAAAGATTACGATACCGGAAGGACTAAATTACAATGGTATTTTCGAAGATTTATTTCGAAAATACACCGTGAAGAACGAACTGATCAAAGTAAAAACATCCAATATGGGAAGTCTGTACAAATTGGATTATCGAATTATTTTACGGAGTTCGGACATGGAAAAGGATTTTATTGATGAATTACGATGCAGAAATGGCAACCTAGAGATTACCTGCGGCAAGGTGACCTTTGGAAACGATGAATTATAAAAGGAGAGAGATAAAATGAGAAAACTAAAAAAAGTAATCGCAGTGATCAGTATACTTGGGATCGTACTTACCGGCTGTACCACGAATACCGGAAGTCAAACAGAGAGCAGTATTGAAAACGCAGCAGAAAGTACCACTAATAGTAACAATACTTCTAATACTGATGGTGCAGAAGTAAACAATATAACAGATACTGATACAGCATCAGAAGCCATTACTTTAGCATCTTCTGAAATCTTGATTGAAAAAGAGTTTACTGCAAGGGATCTGGAAGTAGGGTATGAAGAAAGTACGGCATCCTTTATTACCTTTGACAATACCCAAGCAGAAGTTACCGGAAGTGGTGCAGAATATCGAAATGGCACACTCACCATTACCGATGAGGGAACCTATGTTATCTCCGGAGATCTATCGGACGGACAGGTGTTAGTGGATGCGGAGGACAGCGATAAAATACAGATAGTATTTGATGGAGTGTCAATTACCAACTCAAATAATGCACCGGTCTATATCAAAAGTGCAGATAAAGTATTTATTACGCTGAAGGAAGGTACTCTGAACTCCTTAACCGATGGAACAGAATATGTTCTTATCGATGATAATAATGTTGATGGTGTTATCTACAGCAAAGCAGACCTTACCATCAATGGCAGTGGTGCATTAACCATCACAGGAAACTATAAACATGGAATTGCCACAAAGGATGACCTGGTTATTACCGGAGGAACGATAACAATTACAGCATTAAAAGATGCTATTAATGGAAAAGATAGTGTTAAAATAAAAGATGGCAATATCACCTTAAGTGCTTCTTCCGGTAATGGAATTCAATCTAAGAATGATGAGGATCCAACAAAAGGATATGTATATATCTGCGGAGGAACCATTACAGTTACAGACTCTCAGGAAGGGATGGAAGGAACAGTAATTCTAATCGAGGATGGTTTCGTTGATATTACAGCAAAGGACGATGGACTTAACGCAGCAAACGCAAGTACTTCGACCAGTGCTCAAACACAGACAACAGCTTCGAATACGATAACATCATTAAGTACCTCAACCGAAACTGTAAATGTGGAAGTTGAAACCATAAGTACAACAGGAATGGAAGAGGATACCGATACCACTTCCGGTGCTACAACTAGGGAGCCGCAGGATATGCCAAAAGAGGAAGATGGAACAATCTTTGAGATACCACAGGGGCAGGATGCGAATGGACAAACGAGACCCGGCAGAGGGCAAGGTGGATTTGGAGGTGGCGGAGAGTTTGAAGCAGATACCAATGCCTACATTTCAATCAGTGGTGGAACGATACGAATCGAGGCTTCAGGAGATGGTATTGACTCCAACGGTTCCGTGGCAATATCCGGTGGTGCTATCACCGTAAGCGGTCCGGTGAATAACAATAACGCCGGATTAGATTATAACGGAACAGCGGATATCACCGGAGGAACAATCATTGTTGCAGGCAGCTCCGGTATGGCACAGGGATTTTCTGATACTTCTGCCCAATACTCAATATTAAATAATTTTGAAACTTCCATTGCTGCGGGAACAGAGGTAACCATAAAAGATACAAACGGTAATGTTGTGGTTTCCTTTGTACCAAAGAAACAATACCAATCCGTAGTAGTGAGTGCTCCTGGTCTCGTAAAAGATGGAACTTATACAATAACTGCCGGAGACCAATCTGCAGAGGTTACTTTATCCTCCATTGTTACTAGTAACGGACAGTCCGCTATGGGCGGCCGTGGAAACTGGGGTGGAGATTTTACTCCGGGGGAGAAACCAAAGCCATAATATCAGGGTAATACAGTGTTAGCTTGTGTTAGATTTTATGGCGTTCTTAATAGTAGAGTAATTCACTAAGCGGTGCAGCGAATAAAGTGATAAAAAAGCTGGCACAATCATAAGCACATATTGTAAAGTAAATGTAACCTTCTATAATAAAAAGTAGATAAAGATATCCTCGTTAAGAGTAAGATAAGCGCGTCATTTCGTCTATTATCTGATCTGACCGAGGATACCTTTGCTATTACAAGGAGGGTATCATGATTAATATGAAAAAGATTTCAAAGACCATAACAGTACTGATGATCCTGACATTACTATTTTCGCAGAGTACATTTTCTGCTTTTTTCACTCGTATGACCGGCAGCGAAACTGCTTATGCAGCAGTATCTGCAAGTAAGATTACCTTGGATCAAAAGAGTCTAACCCTAGAGGAGGGGAAAAGCCAAAGCTTAAAGGTAACGATTTCACCTAGTAATGCTAGTAACAAAAAGATATCATGGTCTTCTAGTAATAAAAATATAGCAGCCGTTTCCACAAAGGGAAAAGTGACAGCAATCAGCGAGGGAAAAGCCATAATCACAGCAAAAACAAGTAATGGAAAAAAGGCATTATGTAAGATCACAGTTATCAAAGCTCCGGCAAAGGTGACAGCGATTACCTTAAACATTAGCTCCATTACCATGGATATTGAAGATCTGGTATCACTAGAAGCATCTATTACACCGGAAGAAGAGGCAGATACTTTGCTAACCTGGACCTCTGACAATGATTCCATTGTATCCGTTGATTCAGAAGGAACACTATTTCCGATGGATACAGGAACAGCGGTTATTACAGTTACAGCAGAAAATGGAGTAAAAGCAACCTGCATAGTAACCGTAACATCTTTTGAGGATGAGTATACGGAGGAGATCATAGAGGATGAGGATCAAGGAAATGAGGATCAAGAATATGAAGATCAGGATGAGATAATTGACAAAACGGATTCTGAGATACCGAACGAGATAATTGATGAGACGAATTCTGAGATACCGAATGAGCAAGATTCTTCAACTCCTGAGCAAGCGGGTTCTCAGATACCGATAAAAGCAGTAACACTGAATGTCTCATCAATAACCTTGAAGTCAGGAGATCAAACTAGTCTGGTGGCACAAATAGAGCCTTATAACGCTACAGATCGAACCATAACCTGGGCAAGTAATAACGCAAGTATTGCATCGGTTGATAACTATGGTAATGTAAAAGCAAATACCCAAGGGAAAGCAATCATTACAGCCAGTTCAAATAATGGAATTAAGGCTTCCTGTGAAGTTATTATAACGGATGAACCTCAAAGAGTAATGTTAGAATCGGGAACCTATCTATTTACTTTAAAAGGAACGGAGGTATGCCTTGAAGTAAGTGGTGCTTCTAATGTGAACGGAGCAAATGTTCAGGTATATCAAAGCAATCATACGGATGCTCAGGTATGGTCGATAGAAAATCATGAGGATGGCACAGTTAGCTTTATTCCGCTGTGTGCAACAAATAAGGTATTAGATGTTATGAGAACAAATAATTCTGCAAATGGAGCATTAAAAGCAGGTTGTAATGTGGACATTTACGACCACAATGATGTTCCGGCACAGCATTTTTATCTGGATCAGTTTAGTGATGGAAGTTATGTAATTCGATTAAGTTCTAATCCAAATCTGGTCGTTCAGGCTACATCAGCTTCCAGTGGCTCGAATGTAAACGTTGGGAACTACGATGAAACGAATAACCTTCAGAGATGGTTCATTGCTACCGCCAGTGATCCTAGTAACACAAAGCCGGTGGAAAATCGAAGAACCGGTTATATATATAACACCGGAGGCTTGGGTGTGTTTGTAAGAAATCAAGGATCAACATCGGGTGCTGTAGTGGGAGGATTTGCAGAAGGCCAGGAAATTACCATCATCGGGGAGATACAAAATGGCTGGTATCAGGTAGAAGGTAAGGACCGAAATTCTGGTGCTACCATTACTGGATATTCCCATGGGGATTATATAACCTTTACAAAAGCAACCGAAAATTCCACTTCAAATGCTACCTATCTCTGGCCGGTACCTGGTGTAAAATATATCTCTGGCTATTACAGTAGTGGGCATGTAGGACTTGATATCGCTACGAATGCTGCGAATACTGTTGTTGTAGCGGCAAGAGGTGGGGTAGTTATCGAATGTGCACCAAATACCTGTTATCATGTAAGCAAGAGAGAAACCGGCTGCAACTGGGGAATGGGAAATTATATTAAAATTAAACATGAGGATGGAACCTATGCAACCTATATGCATTTGGCACCGGATACATTTTATGTAACAAAAGGTCAAACAGTAAAGCAGGGAGATTCCTTAGCTATTATGGGTTCCTCCGGAAACTCCAGTGGGCAGCACTTGCATTTTCAGTTATCAAACCCGGATAAATCGACGATCAATGTAAATCCTGATTCGCTTCATTATGGGAATTATTAAGAATAGTTATCCTTCACTAAATTGCAAAAAATCTGCTGTACTGATCTTAAATTATATGACTCAAGATCAATACAGCAGTTTTTTATTGTTTTGGAGTTATGTAGCTTAGATTGATGATTTGATAGTCGCTGCCACTATAAATACATAGATAGTCAGTGGTAGTGATAATACACATCAAAATCTCAGTTCCATCAAGAATTATTTTATAGATATCCTTAAGGGTGGTAGGCTCTATTTTTATGTTTTTAGACTGGTACGAAATACTCTTATCATACCAGTTGGAATAAAATAATTGATCAAAATAGTCCATGTTTAAGTCCTCTATGATTGTATTTCCTATCTTAAGGTCAAAGATATAGTTAGAGGGTGAATTATAATTTTGAAAGGAATAGGTGCCATAGGTATTATTTTGCTTATTCGGAATATCTACAAACTCTTTTACAAAACCTTCAGCTTCGAGTTGAAGCCGTAGATCGGAACTTCCATGATGTATTAATTGGTTGATAGGTGCTGCGATAATTAATGTGAGATCCGCAGCACTTTCTTCCACGATCAATTGATTTGTCTTTACTGCAACCTTGGTACGATAACTGGTTTTCATATCGATGGTATCAACCGTTGAAGGATGCTGTTGATCCGATATAAGGTCAATGGTATAACCTCCGATTTTGATGATAGAAATCGTTCCTATGGCACAGTCGGTAAGTTCTGCCTTCACACTGGAAAAAGAGGTACTGTCCATGGTTATATCACCTCGATAACCAAATAAAGATAGGGTAATATCTCCGGTAATCCACGGGGATATAGTAATAGAGCTAATTTTGGCTGTCGGGGACTGTTTTAAAACACTGGTGGTGTCTAGCATAACAGTATCCACTGTTGAGCCATCCCCAATCTGTAAGCTGGGAACTGGAAGATCTTTCGATCCATTCTTAAATTCCTTCGGAAGAAAGATCTGAGCATAGTGAATAGAAGAATTCACAGCCTCTACGGTATAATCAGCACCGGATTCTAGGGATAGTGTTCCGAATATTGTTACGTTATTCATGGCTATGGTGGGACTTCCTACTGTATTGGAGATAACGACAGATTCATAACATTTTGCAGTTAGTAAGGAGGAAGCATCTTTCAAATTATCTGGTGTTATAGTTAATGTGCCTTTGTCAATCGCTTTGATTTGAATGGAAGCCGTAGCGCCATTTTCGGTAGTTGCACTAATGGTTACAGCACCGCTTTTTAACACAGTAAACGTTCCCTTAAGATCCGGGTTTGCAATGGTTGTATCACTGGAACTCCAGATCACTGAGTCGATGGAGTTTTGAGGTGATAACTGATATTCCAAATCGATTTCCTGGCCAACCCTCACATATTCGACCGAGGAGTTAATCTTAATGGCACTAGCCGGTTTGTGAACATAGACTTTGGCGGATAGATAATAAGACTTTTCAGCCGAGGTTACTTTACAGAGAATCTCGGTTTTCCCTTTTTTAATTCCTTTCACCATTCCGTCCTTAGTAACGGTTACAATTTTTTCGTCAAAGGATTGCCAACGATAGGTGGAATTCTTCGGTGCATTCCTAATATCCAAATCATAGGTTTTACCTTCCAAAATATTGACTTTTGTTTCACTCATGGTTGGAGTATCAGAAGCGGAAGCATAAGCGCGGGGTAGTAATAAGAAGCAAGTTGCTAAGGTAATACGGATAAATAATTTCTTTAAAAAATCATAATTCATGTAATACCTCCCATGATAGTATTCTTGTTTAAATCTATTACGGGTGACCTCTAAAATATGCCAATTCAAATAGTACAACTTAAGAAAATTAGGCAGATAACTCCGTTTTTAGAAAAAGAAAAATCATTTAAATGTAAACGATTTCATGCTATTATAAAGTTATACTTACCAGGTTTTGGGTACGAACTATGCGGCAATTTAGAAAGAATTTGGGAATATAAAAATCGTATTAAACAACCAATGAGTCTATAAAACTGCATAATCGTAATTGCTGATGAGATTCAAGATTTCAAAACATCATTTAATAGTATGAAATCGTATGAGAGGGAGAGAGGATGTTATAGTTATGAAGGTGAGATTATATAAGTGTGGGGCATTGATTGGATTTGTTTTGCTTTTGATGGGGGGCTGCGATCAAAAGAAGGAAACAGCGGTAAACACTGAAATTTCAAATCAAGAGGTAATTGCTCCGGTGGAAGGGGAAGGGGCTGAGGCTGCGGATGAGAGTTCTTCAGAAAGTGAATCCGAAGAAGAGACTGCTGTACAGGTACTTAAAACCTTGGAGTTTTCGGAAAATGATTATTTTTATGCGGATGATATAGAAATTAAGATCAACAGCACTAAGGCTGGATCCATCTACTATACCACGGATGGTACCGAACCAGATCAGACGAAAACGAAATATGATACGGGTATCTTGTTGACCAGTAATGCGCAATTAAAGGTTACCAGCGTGAAAGCGAAGGCATTTTTTGATGATGGGACAGAGTCAGAGACGATTGTACATACCTACTTCTTGGGAAAAGATATCAAAGAACGTTTTGATACCTTGATATTCTCTGTTACAACAGATCCATATAACCTCTACGATTATGAATATGGTATCTTTGTCGAAGGAAAATTACGGGACGATTACATCAAAGAAAATCCGGATGATACCATAGAACCCAATGACCCGGCTAACTTTAATAGGAAGGGAAGAGAAAGCGAGAGAGAAGTAAATCTGGAAATTCTAACCCCGGAGGGCGAAGAGATCACAGATCAAGCAGCTGGGATTAGAACCTATGGTGGGTGGTCTAGGGCAAGAGAGCAAAAATCAATCAAGATATTTGCGAGAAAAGATTATGATGAAGAAAACAATAAGTTAAAATATGAATTTTTTCCTGATAGAAGTGCTGTAGGAGGAGACGGTAATGAGCTAGATTCATTTAAGCAGTTGGTACTTCGCAACTGTGGAAATGATAACGGTTTTGCATTTATCCGTGACGAATTATTCCAATCCCTGGCTGGTCTGGCAGGATATCAGGATTACGAAGCAGTCCGACCTGTAACACTATTTATTAATGGTGAATATCAAGGTTTTTATTGGCTCCATGAGGTATACTGTGATGAATATTTTGAAGATCATTACGGTGACTATGAAGGAAGTTTTGAAATCATTGAAGGCGGAGAGACTTTTAAGAATGACGATGCTGATTTTGAGAACTCCAGATTTATAAGGGACTATGAAGCCATGTACACATACGCCTGGAAGGATCTTAATAATAGTATCGACTATGAACGTCTCTGTGAACTTATGGATGTTGAGAATTACCTATCTTATTATGCACTTCAAATTTATATTGGTAATGAAGATTGGCCCCATAATAATTATAAAACCTATCGCTACTATGCAGCGGAAGGGGAGGAGTACGGGCAGGCTCCTTTTGACGGGAAGTGGAGGTACCTCCTTCACGATCTTGATTTTAGTTTTGGAATCTATGGCAGTGGTCCTCAAGCAAATAACATTACTAATTTTGTAGGACAAAATGGTGAAATGAAAGATGCAGCTCCATTATTTAGCCAATTAATGAAGAGAGAGGACTGTAAGGAGTATTTTATAACCCAAACATTAGATATATTAAACGGAGCGTTTGCCCCAAGAAACTTAGATCGGGTATTGACTGAAATGAATGCCTCTAGAGTTCATGAACTTTCCAATATGTATGATACGGAGCTGATAGAGGACTGGGTATATCCGGATCAATTGGAAGGTAGGCTCTCCGATGTACGTAACTATGGAAAAAGCAGAGCTGAGTATATTCTTTCTTACTATCAGGAATTTTTTATGATGGATGATATCTATAATCTTAAAGTAACTCCAGCAGATGAATGTGAGGTAATGATTAACTCGTATCGGACCAATGAGTATTTTGACGGAAGCTATTACTCTAATTATAACACGACAATAACACCAATTCTTCCATCCGGCAAGACCTTTGAACATTGGCTTGTCAATGGAAAAGAGAGAAAGAAAGAAGAATTAGTGATCACTTCATCGGATATTCTAAATGGTGAAGTGAGAGTTACTATGGCTATAAAATAGTGGATTACAATATAAAGTAATACTCTTCTTAAAAGTAAGAAATAAAATAGCTCCATGTCTTAGACCTTATGAAATACAACCATGAAAGGTAGAAAAAGAGACGACCATACTAGTGATATCAGTATTGGTCGTCTTTTTCATTCAAATATTATTGTTAAAATAAATATATTCGATTTTACTTTGCATTACTAATAATAATTAGAATTCAGTCTTCCATAAACCATGAAGATTACAGTATTCATATACCGTACCGGATTCTACTTCTTCAAATTCTGCGGTTGGATCCATGCCAGGTTTTAAATAAGTAAGCTGTACCTTGTCATCGGTTACAAGAGCAATCCATTGAATAAAGTGTTCCGGTAAGGAAGGATGTAGTACGGAACCAACTCTAACCTTGATCTTTCCATCCTCTCTCACAACCTCGGGAACATGCTTTTCCTGGGAAGCATCGGTTGAATTAGCTTCTAATTTGGTCATTGGATGTTCACAACATACCAAAGTACCGCCCCCATTATTAATCATAGCAACTAAATTTCCACAGACTTTACAACGATAAAAAACTACATTTGACATAACTTATCTCTCCTTTATCATCTATATTTATTTTTATTTATTCAAATACGGTAATGGCTTGTTTACGTTTGATTCTTAACAGAATACTCTCAAGAATCCGGAAACTATGATTTAAATCCTTCTGCTCTAAGTAGGCAGCCGCTAAATCCTGACCGATAACTACATCCATATTCATGGAATTCGTGCAAAGTACTGCAGCTTTATCTGTTCCGAGGACGGAGGTTGTAAAGATATTACCATTCATCAGTTTGCTGATCCGATCAAATTCCAATAAACCGGTTCCCGGTTGCAGTCTCTGCAGTTGCATATAGAGATCAGGGCTAAGCACCAATGCATATGTTCCATAGATACCCTTTACTGTAAATAGTTCCAAAGCCGATACGATATCAGTAAATGCATTTTCTCCGGCTGACCAATCCGACTTCTTTAACTTATTAATTCCCGGAGCAGTCAGAAGGCCATCATAACCGTATGCAGGGTTACCATAGAAAAGGAAACGATCTTCTCTTCTAGCGCAAGCTTCTGCAGAGATAGATGCTTTCGATAGATCCAGAGGATATCCAAACTTCCGACTGTTTTCCAGGTCCTTTGAATATAGAATAAAATCGTCGTATATCGTTGGGATTTCTACATATTTTCTTCCTTTGGTTAACATAAAGCCATCTTCATACATCTCATCCAAGGCTTCCACATCATCAATTTGGATGCTCTCCGTGCCAATTCCTAAGGGGCCGTAAATGGATAAAAATTTGCGACATACCAAAGTGTTTCGGGCGGTATTCACTACGGTAGAATCAATCTGTTTCCACAGCTCATCGGACAATGGTGCGCTTTCTCTTGATAAATAACTCATGTAATCCACCTCCCAGTTTTATTGTTTTATTAAGCTGCCAACCGTTACAAGATTGGATGGTGTTTCGCCTTGCTGTACAGTGGGAGTTGATAATCCCAAGTCTTCCAGCATCTCTTTTACTTCTGTTTGTCCTGAAAAGAAAAGTTCGGCTTCTTTTGGATCCAGGATCTGAAGTAAGGTCATTAATTCACCGACGTGTGCTTTCTCTTCGTCACGAATATCGGATAGAACCTTTTTGGCGATTTCTTCTGTTGTTGCCTGAACGTGCGCATCATAGACATAGATTGCTTCTAATTCACCGGCAATATCAAGGCGTATAGCTTGTATTAACTCTTCCTTAGACATATTTCTTTCAACATTACCCTGAAAAGGGTTTGCAAAAGCTGGCATAAGCTTGACCTCCTGATTATATAATAATAACGATTACTAATATTATAATATAAAATTACAAAAATGCAATAATTTTTTTTGAAGATTTTGGTACAAATAATTTTTACATTAATAGACCTCTTGAAATCCATCCAATTGAATCTTATTGTAAAAGAGGAGATTTCATTCATGGATTATAAATGAAAAGTTTTTTATAACCGCTAGTATAGAATTACCATACTCGTAAAATTTAAACATCTTAAAGCTGGATGGAAGAATTTGATATTTTGTATGCAATGCATATTGACAAATATATCGGCATACGATATATTGTATATCACATAACGATATAACGGGAAACGATATAAAGAGTTAAATATAGAAGTAACAAACGAAGTATCAATGATTTGAATATATTTACGATGGGAGGAAAGAAGATGCCTGATAACAAAGGATCGATTGCATTAACCGAAGCCGTTTATTATATCATGTTATCTTTGTATAACCCACTTCACGGGTATGGTATTATGCAGCATGTAGAGGATATGAGTAAAGGCCGTCTGAATCTTGCTGCAGGAACACTTTACGGAGCAATCAATTCCTTGCTGGAGAAGCATTGGATCGTCGCTTTACCCGGGGAAATGAATTCCCGTAAGAAGGAATATCAGATAACAGAGCTCGGAAAACAGATCGTAGAAGATGAAATATTGCGTTTAGAAGAGTTACTCCAGAATGGAAAAAACATTATTAAAAGATCGTAAATATTGTGCCTGAGGTCCCAGGTTTGTAGGTTATGAAGAAAGGTAAGGTTATTTTGTGATGAGATTTACTAGAATTCGTATATTTTTAGTAAACCAATATGAAAAAGAGGAAAAATGGCTGAACGAGATGGCGGCAAAAGGTTTTGCCATGGTATCAATAAGAGGTGGTATCTGTTATGAGTTCGAGAGCTGCAATCCGGGTGAATATATTTACCGTCTGGAACTTTTAGAGAATAACATTACATCACCGGAAAGTTTGCACTATATCAAATTTGTCGAAGAAACCGGAGCAGTGATGATAGGAACCTGGTTTCGTTGGGTTTATTTTAGGAAAAAAGCATCGGAGGGTGAATTTATGTTGTTCTCTGATATTGCATCGAAAGTAACTCATTATCAAAGAATTCGTAGAATTATTATACCGGTATTGTTTTTGGAAGGCTTTATAACGCTTACGAATTTCCATTACTATATAGGAAAAGTTAAAGATAGCTATCAACTAGGATCTGTAATGAATATGGATATTTTTTGTGCTATCCTACTGGGAATGATTGATCTTATCTTAATTTATTTATCTCTGTCCTTAACGTGGCATATCAGGAAACTTAAGAGAGAGCAAATAATCAGAGAATAGATCGAACGTAAATATGATTTAAATATAAGATGATTAATATAATATAGCATTATGAAAAGAACCATGCAAAAAGCTTGGTTCTTTTCTGTTTTTTAAGTTTCTTAATATAAATTACATAGTTTCATCACAGATAAAACATAGATTACTTTTAAAATATGGTAACGCGAGAAGAACCTCTAGACGAATGAAATATTTCATCATGGGTGTTCAGGAGGATAAATTACTATGAAATTCAATAAGGAAAAGCGATATCTAAAATTGCTTCCTATAGATTGGAAAAAGCCAAAAGATTCTGATTATTACTTGAAACGAAGTAATCATCTTCATGCATATCATCAAGCATCAAAAATTTCAATGATCTATGGTCTATTAGGTATAATATGGTTTATATTCCCAGAGCAAGCGTTTCGTAAGGTTATTGATAATAATGAAGTCTTAAAGGAAATACATTTAATGAAAGGTTGGGTTTTTGTATCATTATCAGTAATTATCATCTTTACTCATATATCGAAAATGCTTCTCTTATTTGACGGAGTAGTGAGAAATTTAGAACAAAATCTAAACAGGCAGAAAAAAATCGAAGAAGAACTGCATCAATTAGCCTATTATGATGTATTAACAAAGCTTCCAAACCGAGCTATGTTTGAGATGAAAGTGAACAAGCTCTTAGAAAATAAAGATCAGAAATTTGCAATGGTCATTATGGACGTAGATAATTTTAAGAATATTAACGATAGCATGGGTCATCTGGCAGGTGATCAGTTTCTCGTCAACTTATCGGAAATTCTGCAACATAATCTTGGAAAAGAAGCTTTTGTGGCAAGGATGGGTGGAGATGAATTTGCAATTATTTATGAAAATAGTAAGGATAAGATAATTCTGGAAGATCAGGTACAGCATCTGCTTAGGAATATCAGAAGCCCATGGTTTTATGAAGAACAGAAGTTTCACATCTCCGTTAGTATGGGTATAGTTCTATGCCCAGAGCATGGAGATAATCAATCCATATTACTCCGTAATGCTGATATTGCGATGTATGCAGTAAAGAGGAATATGAAAAATAATTATGTAATCTTTTCGGAGGAGATGAAAGAACATGATTTAAAACATATCTTTATGATTGATGAACTTCATAAGGCAATTGACAATGAGGAATTTCGGCTTTTGTACCAACCAATTATTAATTTAAGAACAGGAAGGTTGAGCGGAGTAGAAGCACTAATTCGGTGGATTCATCCGGAGCAGGGATTAATATCGCCCATGGAATTCATACCACTAGCGGAAGAGACCGGTTTAATTCACGATATTGAAAAATGGGTGATTGAAACCGCATTTTTACAAAAGAAAGAATGGGAGCATAAATATCCGGAGTATCCGCATCTGACAATGTCAATCAATGTGTCGGGAAAAAGTATAGTTCAATATGGATTTGTAAACGAAATCCGTAATCTCTTGATGGAAACTAATTTAAACAGCAATGAGATCCAGTTGGAAATCACGGAAACAGTATTTATTGAGAAGATGAATTTGTCGAAAAAAGTTTTAAACGATATTAGTAATATGGGAATACAATTGGCACTGGATGACTTTGGAACGGGCTATTCCTCTCTAACGTATCTGAAAAATCTTCCCATCGATGTTGTGAAATTGGATGCTAATTTTGTGAAGGGTATTACACACAATGGAGAGGATAGTGTGATTGTAGAATCTGTAATCAAATTAACCCATGACCTTGGACTTACGATTATAGCAGAAGGAATTGAAACTGTGGAGCAAAAGACGATGTTACATACTTATGATTGTGATTATGGACAAGGATATTATTATAATAAACCGGTTGCTCCGGTGGTAATCGAAGAGATGATGATAAATGAAGGTACCGCTGTACCTCAGAATAAGAATAGAAAAGAGGTACGAAATGCTTTATCTGCTTCTAGCGTTAGTTGATATGTATGGAAAATACTAGCATAATAATTTTCGTTAATCGACATTGTGAAATAATCATCCGAATGATAAAATAATGAAATAAGGTAATAAATAATTCTAATTGTTTTCGGTAAACGTACATCAGAAAAAGAAGGAAGTTCTATCAGGAGGATACGCATGAAAATTACAACAAAGTTTGGTGGAATGATGATAGGGATAATGGCGACAACAGGATTACTGATGTTTTTCATTCTCTCGGGGCTAAGTAATATAATTACAATTATAAACGATCAGCAAAATTATCATTCACCAATTATGATCGAGTCATTATCACTACAAAAGGATATTATTCAAATCCAGCAGTGGCTTACCGATATTTCTGCGACTAGAGCAAAGGAAGGATTTGATGATGGATATGAGGAAGCTGAAAATTACTATCAGACAGCAAAAGACAAACTGCAGCATTTGCTTGAATTGGGTGTAGAAGAACAGGTGATTACGAACATTGATCAAAACCTAAATGATTATTATCAAATGGGAAAAGAAATGGCAGCTGCCTATATCAAGGAAGGAACAGACGCAGGAAATGCCTTCATGGAGAAATTTGATCCTTTTGCAATAGAGATGGAGAAGAGCGTTAATGTTCTCTTAGAGGAAGCCGATAACAATTATTCGGAAGGGAATCAAAGGATATCGGTACACGTTGGGACCTTGTATCAAACATCGATTATATTATTTGTTATGGTAATTATCATTGTTGGAATATCTTTTTATACAATCTATAAGTCTGTAATTCGAAGAATACATACAGTAACAAATTTAGTAAAAGAAATATCAGAAGGAGACGGGGACTTAACCAAACGTATTGAGATACAATCGAATGATGAGATTGGAAGTATGACGAAGTATTTTAACAATTTTATTCAGACAGTTCATAAGATAGTTGCCTCTGTTAGTCTTATGTCTTACGAAATTACAAAAGCTTCCGATGAGCTTTTAGTATCATCCGAGCAGTCAGCTGCAACATCTGAAGATGTTGCCCAAGCGATTAATGAGATTGCCAAAAGCACTACCTATCAAGCACAGAATACATTAGAAGGATCCAATAAATTAGTACAGCTTGGTGATTTGATAGAAGATAGTAAAGATCATATTGGAAAAGTAACTGCAATCTCGGAGAAAGTCGATGAGCTGGTCGAACAGGGATTATCTGCAGTTGAAAGTCTGGCAGAAAAGACCAAGGAAAGCAGTAATGCTACAGCGAACATATATAAAAGCATTCTTAGAACAAAAGAGAGCTCGGAGAGCATCGGGGAAGCAAGCAATATTATTACTTCTATTGCAAAACGTACGAATTTAATCGCTTTAAATGCGTCCATTGAGGCCTCGAGAGCCGGTGAATACGGAAAGAGCTTTCAAGTAGTGGCAGAAGAAATAAGAAAATTGGCAGAGCAATCAGCGGCAGCAACAAAGATGATTGATACTATGGTTGGTAGCCTTCAGGAAGATGTTACGAATTCCGTAGAGATTATGAAGGATGTTGAAATAATATCAAACCAATTACAAGAGAATGTTGCATTTACGGATCGTAAATATAAAGAGATAACCAAAGCAGTGAAGATGTCATCGGATCAAGTGCAAGAGGTGTTTGAATTAGCAAAACAAATGGAAGCATATAAAAACATAGTACTTGGTATTATGGAGACATTATCTTCGGTAGCCCAGCAGAATGCAGCAGGATCGCAGGAAGCATCCGCGTCCATGGAGGAGCAAACCGCAACGATATTACAGATCGCAGAATCGACTTCTACTATGGCGAAATCTCTTCATGAGCTTAAGATATTGATTGAAGGGTTTAAAGTAGAATAGATATACTACAATATAATAATCATAAGAGAAGGGCTGACGCAACATGAATGGTATGTTCATGTATGTGTCAGTCCTTTTGTGTCGACATGAAATGTAATTCCTAAGGAGCTGTAAACATGATATAATAAAACTATGTTAAATTAAATGTAAAAAAAAATGGAAAGATATTGATTTGACACAGAATGAAATGGCTATTCATTAGGGTAGTGGTATAGAATGTATTATCTGATTCCGAATAGTAAGTGAAAGGATGATATAGAGTAGTCTTATAAAAAAGTAGAAAATAAAGATATTTGCCCTAAAGCAGGTAAATAGGTGCTGCAATAGGGTATCATATTATTCCTCTATAACATAGGATACTACAATTCATATCAGGTTTTCATATCTACTATATGGTATACTGATCTGTAAGGAGTGATGTAAATTGTCTACAAAAACAATGGAACATATGATAGATTGGGTGGAAGAAAATATGAAACAAAACCCCACCTTAACGGAGCTTTCCAACCATGTGGGATATTCCCCATTTTATTGTTCAAACAAATTTCATGAATATGTAGGGATTACCTTAAAACAATATATCGCCAAACGTAGATTAAGTTTAGTAGCACAGGAGATGAAGAGCAGTAATCGAAGATGTTTAGATATTGCATTAGATTATGGCTTCTCTTCCCAGGAGGCATTGATTCGTGCATTTACCGGTGCTTATGGTTTCACTCCAAAGCAATATCGAAAGCACAATCCGGACATTTCATACTATGGGAGACCGGATCTGGGTTCTTGTAAAGGAAAGGATAATGATAGAGATGGCAAGTAATATTGGCAGAAATGACTATTGTTGGTGCAAAAGTGGATTAAAATACAAGCAATGCCATGCGGCATTTGATGAAAAAATAGAGTTTTATAAGAGAAATCATGCGGAAGTACCTTCCAAAGAAATGATAAAAACAAAGGAACAATTAAGCGGTATTCGAGCGAGCAGTAAGATAAATATTGCAGTACTGGATTATGTATCAGAGCACATCGTCATTGGTATGACAACAGAGGAGATAGATCGTATGGTATACCAAAAGACAGTTGAACTAGGTGGAATACCAGCAACCCTTGGTTATGAAGGGTATCCGAAAAGTGTATGCACCTCGGTGAACGATCAGATTTGCCATGGAATACCCTCCGAACAGGTAGTACTAAAGGATGGTGATATTGTTAATGTGGATGCATCTACGTTCTATCAAGGATACTATTCTGACTCATCTCGTATGTTTTGCCTGGGTAATGTCAGTGAAGACAATCGGAGATTAGTTAGAGTAGCCAAGGAATGTGTAGCACTGGGTTTGGAACAAGTAAAGCCTTGGAGTTTTCTTGGGGATATGAGTCAGGCAATCCAGGATCATGCAAGACAAAATGGTTACTCTGTAGTTAGGGAAATCGGTGGGCATGGAATAGGGATTGAATTTCATGAAGATCCTTGGGTTAGTTATGTGATTGGTAAAGGAACGGGAGTTCTGTTAGCTCCAGGAATGGTATTTACTGTAGAGCCGATGATAAACAAAGGAAACGATAAGATACGCATGGATCGAAAGAATGGTTGGACCTTTTATACAGCAGATGGAGAGTGCTCGGCACAGTGGGAGGTTACGATTGCGGTGACCGAGGAAGGCTATGAAATACTGACGTATTAAGTAATTATAATCATAGTGATTATTTCTCATGGAGATAACAATTATAACTATTTATCTCATTGACAAGAGGTGTAATTTTCCATATTATAGATATAGTACGTTAGAAAAAGGAGTATAAATCTATGAAATTTCAAGATATGCCATACGAACGTGTGGATTTTGATCAGGTAGACGATATCTTTATGCAGCTGATCGAAGAGTTAAAAGCAGCAAACAGCGGAGAAGAAGTATATGAGGTACATAAAAAATACTACGACTTAGTAGATAAAGTAATGACTATGGCTACTATTGGATCAATCCGCCATGACAGCAATACCATCGATGAATTCTACGAAGGTGAGAAAAACTACTACGATGAAGTAATGCCAAAGTTTGAAGACAGCTTATCCAAGTATATGAAGGTGCTGTATGAATCCCCATACCGTGAATACATGGAAGAAAAGATTGGTAAGGTTGCTTTTAAAAACATGGAACTGAAGTTAAAATCTTTTGATACGAAGCTTATCCCGCTGATGCAGGAAGAGAATAACCTGACCACCACTTATTCAAAATTAATTGCAGGTGCAAAAATCGAGTTTGAGGGAGAAGAGTTAAATATCTCTCTTTTAAGAAAGTATTTAATTGCGAACAATAGAGAAACCAGAAAAGCTGCTTGGAAAAAGCTGTCCGGATTTTTCATGGATAATCGTGAAGAATTAGATAATTTGTATGATAAATTAGTTAAAAATCGTACAGAGCAAGCCAGACTTCTTGGTTATGATAACTTTGTTGAATTAGGCTATTACCGTATGAATCGCAATAGTTATGACAAAGAGATGGTGAAAAAATTCCGCGATCAGGTGAAGGAATATTTCGTTCCTTTTGCTGAGAAAATGCATGAGCAGAGAAGACAACGTCTTGGGCTGGATCAGCTAAAATATTATGATAATGATATGTTCTTCCTGGGAGGCAACCCTGCTCCTACCGGCACTCCGGAGGAAATCCTGACAGCTGGAAAAGGAATGTATAGCGACCTCTCTCCTGAAACCAAAGAGTTCTTTGATTTCATGTATGAGAATGATCTGTTTGATGTTCTTGGAAGAAAGAATAAAAGAGCAGGCGGCTATATGACTTATATGCCGGAATATAAAGCTCCATTTATCTTTGCTAACTTTAATGGAACAAGTTCCGATATTGATGTTATTACCCATGAGTGCGGTCATGCATTCCAAGGATACGTAGTTCGTGATTATGAAATCAGAGAACATATGGATATCACAATGGAAACAGCAGAAATCCACTCCATGGCTATGGAATTCTTCACAGATAAATATATGGATCGTTTCTTTGGAGACAGAGCAGAAGATTACAGAAAGATGCATCTGGAAGATTCCATCATGTTCATTCCTTACGGATGTATGGTAGATGAATTCCAACACCTTGTGTATGAAAATCCGGATATGACCCCTACCCAGCGTAAAGAAGTATGGGCTAAATTAGAAAAGGAGTACAAACCTCACATAAATTATGAGGAGGATCCTTTCTTTGCAGTTGGTGGCTTCTGGCAGAAACAACAGCATATTTATAGCATGCCATTCTATTATATTGATTACTGTCTTGCTCAGACCTGTGCGCTGCAATACAAGACGAAGATGGATGAAGATTATGAGAAAGCATGGGAGAGCTATTTGAAGTTATGTAAAATTTCTGCAAGTAAATTCTACGTTCCTATGCTAAAGGAAGTAGGGTTAAACTCTCCATTTGAAGAAGGCTGTATGAAAGACATTGTTGAAAAATTAAGCAGCTTATATTTCTAAAAATGCATATGTGATAGACTGAAGTTGTAATGCAGAAAATAAGAATAAGTTAAGTTTATCAGTTATATAAAAGATAAAAATAAAGATGATCTTTATTATACCGTAATACACAATAATAGATTAAGATTATTAGCACTGAAATTGAAAATAGAGATTAATTTATATGGTGTCATTAAAAGATAGAGATCATTTTACAGCAGCAATATCAAAAACCCCTTGGAAGGCAAAGTTCCAAGGGGTTTTGATGTACCTAACGAAGAACAATCTTTGAGTTTGAAAGTATTTGGACTGTGTTACGAGTTTATTATGGTCTCCAAATATGCCATAGGTGATTATTCTGTCCTCTGGCGAATACATCAAGTCGGTCTCCACCCCAGGATACAGCAGCAGGTTCGGATGTAATAACACCGCCAAGATTACTCCATCCACTCCATCTGGATCCGTTCCAGGTTCGATAGATTAGTTGATTTTGCTGACCTCTTGAAAAGATATCCAGACGATTTCTTCCTGTGGAGGCAGCGGCAGGTCCTGATGTAATAGCACCACCACCAAGGTCTTCCCAATCACTCCAACGGCTGCCATCCCAGAATTTATGCCACAAACTTTGGTTTTGTCCTCTGCCGAAGATATCGATGCGGTTTTGTCCCCAGGATACCGCAGCTGGAGGAGAAGTAATTACGCCACCAAGGTCTTCCCAATCACTCCAGCGGTTACCATCCCAATACTTATGCCACACTGCCTGGTTCTGACCTCTGCCGAATACGTCCAGTCGATTGGCACTCCAGGAGGATACTGCTGGTGCAGATGTCAGGACACCGCCAAGATCTTCCCAAGCACTCCAACGGTTGCCATCCCAGTAGATATGCCAGAGGGCTTGATTTTGTCCAACGCCAAATACATCAATCCGATTTTGACCCCAGGATACTGCGGCCGGAGCAGAGGTTAAGGTACCACCAAGATCTTCCCAATCACTCCAACGGGAGCCATTCCAATAGATGTGCCACAAAGCGTTATTTTGCCCTCTGCCAAAGACATCAAGTCGGTTGGACTGCCAGGAGGAAACAGCTGGTGCGGAGGTTAATACGCCATCAAGATCCTCCCAGTTGCTCCAACCAGGAGCGGGGCCGGGAGCGGGTCCTGGACCAGGTCCGGGTGACGGAACGCCTCCAAGACTACGTAATACTATGATGATAACTTCTCTAAATATTTGGTTAATACGGTTATTCGGAACGCCAAATCCTCTCAAAGCGTAAAATAAAACCATATTGTCCCTACGAAGATCATTCATGAGCTGATTGGCCTTCTCTTCTATAGATCCTCGATAACGACTTTCATTATTCAGTACATAAGAAACTATGCCGGAGAAAATACGGCGAGATATGAGTCGTTGAACTCCATATCGTTGAAGTTCAGAATAGTAATTAGAAAAATCCCTGTTGAATGAAGCAAGGATTCGATTTACGTCCTGAGGCCTTTGAATCGAGATTTGATTCGCGGCAACAGGCTGTTCATCCCATGGGTTCATTTGATCAACCTTCTTTATATTCAATTAATTCCATTATATGCGTTGCAAGAATAAGTGTTAGAGTAAAGTAAATTTATCTATCCGTATTGACGCTGGTTGAAATTTGTATATGTTCTGTTTTGTAGGTAATTTATACCAGGAAGAAATAATATATATTTTATGACAACTTTGTCATATGACATACTTGTCACAATAGATCAATTGTGTTATGATAAGACCAAGGAGGTGCTTACGTGCCCAAAGACACTTTTTATAATTTAATTGAAGATAAAAGAAACAGAATATTTGAAGCAGCGGTTCATGAGTTTTCCTTAAGACGTTTTAGTGAAGCATCCATCAATCAAATAATAAAAAAAGCAGGAATTCCAAGAGGTAGTTTCTATCAATATTTTAATGATAAGGAAGATCTCTATCTCTTTATGTTTCAACACATCTTGGAGGAGAAGAAGGAGATATTCCGTCAGGACATATTAGATCACGATGCTGATGTATTCGATCTTTGCATTCAGACCACGAGAGTCACTTTGGAATGGGGAAGATCAAAACCTGCCTATAATAAGATCAGTATGCTAATGGAGATTGATGACAGTGAGTTTATCATGAAACTTAGAATGGATACGGCAAAGGGATTAAAGGAACTGATTGAGCGAGATAAAAGCCGTGGTTTTATCCGAGCGGATGTAGATACCGATGTAGTCGTTGATATGATTTATACGCTCATATTAAAAGAATACTACTGGAATGGAACAGATGAAAAGCAATATATGAAAAAAGTGATGGATGTTATTCAAATTATAAAAGAAGGTATCTCACCATAAGAGTACAACGTATTGGTAAATAGGAAAATGAAAGGTGTAATATCAAATCCTTAATAATGATGAGAAACGATTGGAGGATATCAATATGAGCGTTATTGAACTTAAAGATTTAACAAAGAGCTATGGAAAATCCAGAGGAATTATCAATGTGAACTTAAATGTTGAGGAAGGGGAAATCTTTGGATTTATTGGACCCAATGGAGCAGGAAAATCTACAGCGATACGTACCCTGTTAGGGTTAATTAAACCAACCAGTGGCAGTGCAACCATCTTTGGGAAAAGCTGTACGGACTCTCCCGAGGTGCGTAAGGAGGTAGGATATCTCCCCAGCGAAGTATTTTACTATGATAATATGAAAGTGATAGATCTGTTAAAGTATTCAGCAAGCTTCTACAAAAAGGATTGTGCCGCACGAATCAATGAGTTAGCGGATGTAATGAATTTGGACTTAAAAAAGAAGATCGATGATCTTTCCTTTGGTAATAAGAAAAAGGTTGGTATCGTACAGGGATTATTACATGAACCGAAGTTAATTATATTAGATGAACCCACCAGTGGTTTAGATCCTTTGATGCAACAAAAGTTCTTTGAACTGATAGAAAAAGAAAATAAAAAAGGAGCTACTGTATTTTTCTCTTCCCACATTCTTAGCGAAGTTCAGAAGATGTGCACCAGAGTAGCCTTCATTAAAGAAGGAAAGATAATTAAACTGGAGAAGATGAGTACTTTGCAGGAGAACAGCTATAAGAAGATCAACCTGGAAGCAAAAGCTCCTCTAGACAAAGAATCATTCCATGTAAAAGGAGTAAGTAAGCTGGAAGTAAAGGATAATACAGCAGGGTTTATTTACAAAGGAGATATCAATACAATCTTAAAGAAAATAAACGAGTTGGAATTACGGAATATCCTGATAGAGGAACCGGATCTTGAGGAGATCTTCATGCATTATTATGCGAAGGAGGATTGATGTTATGAATATGTATCTATATGAACTGAAGTCCTTACGTAAATCCACCCTGATATGGACCCTGTCTTTGGTAGCGTTGGCCTTTATTTATTTTTCGATCTACCCGAGCATTGCAAGTGATGCAGAAGATTTTAAACAGTTATTAAGTGCTTATCCGGAACCAATAAGAGCGGCCCTTGGCATTTCCCTTGAGAGCATTACCTCCTTGCTGGGTTTTTATTCTATGGTATTTTCCATTATCTCCCTAACAGGCGCTATTCAAGCAATGATATTGGGAACTTCAATTCTATCGAAGGAAGCAAGGGATCGGACAGCAGATTTTCTGTTAGTGAAACCAGTGTCCCGTACTTCTATTATCAGTGCGAAGCTAAGTGCAGCAATTACGATATTATTGATTACCAATATCTTATATGACTTGATAGCCTTTATCATGGCTTCTGTTGTAGCAACTACGGATTACAGCAAAAAACAATTTTTTCTGATTAGTTTGACGTTATTCTTTATACAACTCATATTTTTAGCAGTTGGATTATTCCTTTCAGTATTTTTTCAAAAATTACGTTCGGTTCTTCCTATTTCTCTTGGGGTAGTTTTTGGCTTATACATGATCGGCGCTATCCTTGCCACTGGGGAAAAGGATGTAGCCCGTTACTTGTCTCCCTTTAAATATTTTAATATTCCCTATATCATGGAGCATTCCGGGTATGAAACATCTTATCTTTTCGTAAGTGCAATCATAGTAGTCATCAGTATTGTAGGCAGTTATCTGGTCTATTCAAAAAAGGATATCCATGCCGTAAGTTAAATTTGGAACAGATTGGAGGTATGTTTATGAATATGTTTATAAGAGAATTAAAAGCGAATAGAAAAGCTTTACTCATATGGAGTATCTGTATGTTCTTCCTGGTAGTTAGTGGTATGGGAAAATATACGGCATATTCAGCGGGAGGAGCAAGCAGCGATGTGTTTGAGAAACTTCCCCATTCAGTGAAAGCGTTACTAGGGTTTGGATCTTTTGAAATCACAAAAATGAGTGGTTACTTTGCAATGTTGTTTCTATATATGGAATTGGCTGCAGCCATCCATGCAGTACTACTGGGATCAGGAATTATAGCAAAGGAGGAGAGAGACAAGACAACGGAATTCCTCCTTACCAGGCCGGTTTCTCGTGTAAGTATCATTACTGCAAAGCTTGTTGCAGCATTATTTCAAGTACTGGTTGTGAATGCAGTTTCCTTGGTATCCTCAATAATTATGGTTTCTGCTTATAATAAAGGAGAAGATATAACACCGGAGATTGTTCAATTCTTGATCAGTATGCTTTTGATACAATTGATTTTTCTATCCCTTGGAGCAGTCATAGCATCTGGAAGTAAAAAGTCAAAAGGGTCAGGATCATTATCCATTGGGATCCTTCTCCTTGCATTCTTATTCTCTAAGATTACTGACCTGACCGACAAAGTGAATGCTCTGAACCTGCTCTCCCCTTTTAAATATTTTAGTTATGCTGATATAGTAGATGGAAAAGGACTTAACATCGTGATTATTTTACTCTCCATCGGTCTTACAGCAATTTTTAGTATTTTAACTTATGCTTTCTATCAACGAAGAGATATGAATATATAATGAAATTATGATAAAGAAAGAGGATATAAAGTTTCCGCGAAACTTTATATCCTCTTTCTTTATGTGACATATGATCCGTTGCTTCCGAAATTATTGGTTAACCGGAAGTGAATTATAGAAATCATCAAATACAGTTTTATCGACCTGGAAGAAGCCTACTTCCGGAGCGTATACATAGCCATCCTTAAAGAGTCTTAAGGTTGTAATTAAGTTATCCTTTGTACGGACATAGATGAATTTTTGACTATCATAATCAGTTTTCTCTGTAAACATATCAATGGTTATATCTTCCGGAACGGAAGCATAGAGGCTATCAAGAAATTTATCGAATGCTTCATCGGATACTGCATCAACTCGTTCGTTCATTCCATTATTCCAGCTATTATAGCTTTCCCATTGATAAGATGCTGCATGATCCTTTAAGTCTAAAAGATCAAAATAATCCGCACCGGTATTTAAGGTAAGTCCACCGTAGCTGTCGAAGATCTCACAGCTAAAGCCGCCTTCGTATTTGGTATATACCATCAAACGATATTTGCTGTCATAGCCTTTTACCGTATATACTTCACCTTCTCCGATGGTAGAAGCAAATTCTGTTGCATAATCATCCTGTTTGCTCCACTCATCAATACTACCGATCGTTTTACCTAGATATTCGCCACGAAGATTTAACATATCCTCCTCGGTAACGGTGTATCCATCGGTTGTTGCGATGGCGGTGTTGTAATGCAGATAAACTCTTCCCTGGTATACAAAGAGCGGCATCATGCGGCTTTTCCCACTGTTTTCACCGATCGCTACTTTCGCTATTGTAATGCTGTTCTCACTTACGGTACCTTGCTTTGATGGGGTTAGGTTCGCATAATGGAAAGCCATAGCTCCGGTGGTAATAATCAAAGCGGCACTGGCAATGGATATTACTAATTTTCTGGTTATAAAATTTGATTTTTTATTTTCATACATTACTTTCTTCATAATTCTTGCAGTCCTTTCATTAAAATCTGGGGTTATCGGTAACTGATCGATGGATTTCTTATAGTTGTCTTTATTCATAATCAAAACCTCCTATTAATTTTGATTTCAATAATTTTCTTCCTCTTGCGAGCCAGGTTCCGATGGTAGCTGGATTTTTCTTTAACATTGCAGCAATCTCATTCATGGAATAATTCTCGTAATAAAATAAATGTATTACGGTACGATATTTTTGGGGTAAGCTTAGCACTTCGGATAAAACTTCACTGTCTTCCGTGGGAAGATAACTAATATCCTCCTCCAGGGGGACATGGAAGCGATTCCAGGAGGATTTTAAGCGATTTTTGCACTTGTTGATCGTAACTCTTATCAACCATGCTTTTTCATGCTCCTCGCTGTCAAAGCTTTGACCTTTCTTTATTAAGCTTACATAAACATCCTGAACGATATCTTCTGCATCGGCAGTATTTTTTACATAAGTAAAAGCTAACCTAATTAACATGGTTGAGTATTTATTTAAAACCTGCTGTATATATTCATCGGTACCAAATGAATAATCCATTCCTCTTCAGCTCCTTTCACTTATAATACAATTCAAAGGGATCTAATTTTTCATTTATTCTAAAAAATTTATTTTTATTGACTTATATTTTATTTCATGCCATAACTTAAGAAGATAACAAATGTGAATTTTATTTATTGTTTGATATAGAAAAGGATTATTATACTGCTTGTTTCTAATAATAACCATATCAGATTACATCAGAATAGAAAATAATAAATAGCGTTATGCGAAAAGAAGATACCGCAGGAAAAAGGATGTTATAGAAAAGAGGTTGGAATGGAGCGAACTACTTTTAAGGACTTTAAGCTAAGTGAAGAGATCAGAAAGGCACTATATTATCTTGGGTATGAGAAGCCAACTAAGGTTCAAAAGGCAGTAATTCCGGAAGCTATGAATAGGAAGGATCTTATTGTGAAGTCGCAAACAGGCAGTGGAAAAACGGCAGCCTTTGCGATACCAATCTGTGAACTGACGGACTGGCTGATGAATAAACCACAGGCATTGATTCTAACACCAACCAGAGAGCTGGCAATCCAAGTGCAAGAGGATTTCACAAATATCGGAAGACTCAAAAGAATAAAAGCAGTAGCGGTTTATGGTAAGCAACCGATTGCAATTCAAAAGATAGAACTAAAACAAAAGACCCATGTGGTTATCGGAACACCGGGTAGAGTTGCGGATCTGATCGAGCGAGGAGATTTGGTGTTAGATCAAATACAGTTTCTTATTCTTGATGAAGCAGATGAAATGCTTGCTATGGGTTTTCTAACTCAAGTGGAAGGAATACTAAATCAATTACCGAAGGACCGGGTGACGATGCTGTTTTCGGCAACCATGTCGGATGAAATAAAGAAACTTGCACTAAATCACATGAGACAGATAGAAGAGATCGAGATACAATCAGATGTTGTTACGGTGGAAGAAACGAAACATTATAAAATTCATGTTTCGGAAGAAGAGAAAGATACTTTACTAAAAGCAATCACAGTGATGGAAAGTCCGGATAGCTGTATGATCTTTTGTCAAACGCAGGAACGAGTAGAAGAATTATTTTATCTTCTGAAGAAACAGGGGTATCCCTGTAATCGAATCCATGGCGGGATGGAGCAGCAGGATCGGATGAAAGCCATGAACTCTTTTAAAAGAGGAGAATTTCGCTATCTTATTGCAACAAATGTTGCTGCTAGGGGTATTGATGTTGAGAGTGTCAGCCTGGTAATAAATTATGATATACCTCATGAGAAAGAGGGATATGTTCATCGTACCGGAAGAACAGGTAGAGCGGGGCAGGAAGGCAGAGCGATCACTTTTGTTACAAAGGCACAAGAATCCTATTTAAAAGAGCTGGAGAAGTTTATAGGATTTGAGATTCCGATCATGGAGAAACCCACAAAAGAGCAGATTTTAGAGAGACAAAATGAATTTGAAATAAAATTAAAAGCCAAGCCCGTATTAAAGCAATCAAAAAGTGTACGGTTGGATCGTCAAATTACAAAATTACGTTTTAACGGAGGCAAGAATAAAAAGCTTCGTGCAACAAATTTTGTAGGAGTAATTTCTAATATAGAAGGTGTTAGCGCAGAGGATATTGGGATCATAACAGTGCTAGATTCCTTAACCTACGTAGAGATACTGCATGGAAAAGGACCGAAGGTTTTAGAAGCTATGAAAACTTTAACCATAGGAGGAAGACAACTTAAGGTAACGGTAGCAAAAGATAAGTAAAATGATTCGTTATATAATATGAAAATCAGGACATAATCAATGAGGATACCAATCGGTTCGAATAAATAATTACCGGTTTGGTTATCCTCTTTCTACTTACAACTTATATTAGGCCGATGTGACAATTTTGATTTAAATACCAATATTACATATTATGTGAAAATTATTAGACACTATCATATGGGCAAACATAACTCCTACTGGTATAATGTCCTTGGAGTAATAATTTGAGAATATTATTGCGATAGATTGGAGAAGCAAATGGAGAATAAAAAAACCCTTTATTTAGAGTGCTACTCAGGTATCAGCGGAGATATGACAGTAGCTGCATTGTTGGATTTGGGAGCTGACATTGATGTTCTTATGTCAGGTTTGAAGAGCCTTAACGTCGATGGATATAAAATAGAAATTAGCAGAAGAGAGAAGAACAGCATCGATACCTGTGATTTTCATGTCATTTTAGATGAAGAGATAGATACGGAATACTATGGGGAAGAAGATGCGTTTCATCATAGTCACGGACATAGCTACGAGCATGAACATGATCATAAACATGATCATAAACAAGATCAAACATACCATGATCATGACCACAACCATGAGCATGATCGCGACTACGGACATGATCACGACCATAAACATGATCACAACTACGGACATGATCACGACCACGGACATGATAACGACCATAAACATGATCACGACTACGGACATCATCACGACCATGAACATGATCACAACTACGGACATGATCACGACCATGAACATGATCACAACTACGGACATGATCACGACCATAAACATGATCACGACCATGAACATAACCATGATCATGACCACAACCATAAACATGATCACGACCATGAACATAACCATGACCATGATCACGACCATAAACATGATCACGACCATGAACATAACCATGATCATGGCAACAACCATAAACATGATCACGACCATAAACATGATCACGACCATGGACATATCCACGACCATGGTTACAACCATGACCACAATCAGAACCATGATATTGAAGACCATGATCATGACCACAACCATAAACAAATCCATGTGAATCATAATAATAAAAATCAACCAGAAATAATGACACACTCTTCAATCCGGACTCACATTCATTACGGACATCATGAGCATAGAAATCTTTACGATATTAACACCATTATAGATCAATCAAAGATTTCAGAGAAAGCTAAGGAAACAGCAAAGCGTATCTTCCATATTGTAGCGGTAGCAGAATCCAAAGCCCATGGGAAGTCAGTAGAAGAAGTGCATTTTCATGAAGTTGGTGCAGTGGATTCCATTGTAGATATTGTGGCAGCAGCAATCTGTCTTGATAACTTAGGGATCGAAGAAGTGATTGTGTCCGAATTATATGAAGGAACAGGGCAAATCAGATGCCAACATGGGCTGCTTCCCATCCCGGTACCTGCAGTCATAAATATTTCTACCGCCCATCAAATACCCCTGCATATAACCTCAGTCAAAGGGGAATTGGTTACACCTACCGGAGCTGCTATCGTTGCTGCAATTAAAACGAAGGATAGTTTACCAAAGGAGTTTAAGATTGTAAAAATCGGTCTTGGTGCAGGAAAACGAAAATATGAGACAGCAGGTATCTTAAGAGCAATGATGATCGAAGAACTTAGTAACAAAAATGAATCCAATACCATAGCCGATACCGTATGGGTTTTGGAAGCGAATATAGACGATTGCAGCGGTGAGACTTTGTCCATAGCGATGGAGAAACTTTTTGCAGGTGGTGCAAGGGATGCCTATTACACACCTATTTTTATGAAGAAAAATCGTCCTGCCTATCTTTTAGGAGTCCTTTGCAGTGATGATAAAGTAGAACAAATGGAAGAAATTATATTCACTCACACAACAACCATTGGAATACGTAAGTACCAAGCCACCAGAACTACTTTGAAAAGAGAACATAGAACAATTGAAACTCCCTATGGAGAAGTATTAGTGAAGGTGTGTACTTATCAGGATAAAACCTTCTTTTATCCTGAATGTGATAGTGTAAGGAAATTGTGTGAACAGTCTGGGCAAGATTACATGACTTTATATAGTTTGGTGCAAACTTTGGCAACCCAGAAAAGATAGTTTCTGGGTTAAGGATTAGATCAATAGAATGGGATTGACACATAAAGAAGATGGTATAGAATAGAAGTAGATACGGCAAGTATTGCTGACTAGCTAGACTATTTTCTTATGGTGAGTCCCAAAATTTTAGGAGAATAGAATGAAAGATATAAATCATCTAACAGAAAATAATGTTTTCATTATGGATAGAATTAATAGAGTAATGGAAGAGCATGTCACAGAAGGAATATGTATTGCATTTTCCGGAGGGGTAGACAGCAGCTTGCTTCTTAAGATAGCCTGCGAAGCAGGAAAAAAATACAACAAACCTGTACTGGCAGTGACCTTTGAGACAAAGCTACATCCCCATGGGGATTTAGAGGAAGCAAAAGAAATGGCTTTAAGCTTTGGAGCTGTTCATAAAACGATAGAAGTTGATGAATTTGCTGATCCTGAGATTATGCATAATCCTGTTGATCGGTGTTATCGCTGTAAGAAGCTTCTTTTCCAGACGCTCATCGATTATGCCAATGGGGAAGGCTATCATTATCTCATAGACGGAACCAATTATGATGATCTGAATGCTTACCGTCCTGGGATGAAAGCGTTAAAGGAACTGGGGGTCAACAGTCCTCTATTAGAGCTTGAGATAACGAAGCTACAGATTAGATCCCTTGCGACAGATCTGGGGGTTAAGTCTTCGGATCGACCTTCTGCTCCCTGTCTGGCAACCAGACTTCCGTACGGAGTAAAGCTTGATTTTGATTTACTGGAGCGAATTGATCAGGGAGAGAAATTAATTAAGCAACAGGGCTTTTATAATGTACGTCTTCGTGCCCATGAGGATATTGTAAGGATAGAAGTGGATAAAAAAGACTTCCCGTTATTTATGGAACAAGCCGATGTGATAACCAAAGAGTTACAAGCCTTGGGATTTTTCTATATTACTCTGGATCTGGAAGGGTTTCGTTCCGGTAGTATGGATATTAAAATTAAAGATAGGAATTTATCATGAAGAAAAGAATTTTTCTAATTGCAACTGGAGGTACTATTGCTTCAAAGAAATCCGAGAATGGGCTAACGCCGGTCTTGCTTTCCGATGAATTGTTAAGCTATGTTTCCTCCTATAAGGAATTCTGTGATGTGGATACCATTCAATTATTTAACTTGGATAGTACCAATGTAGGACCGAAGCACTGGATCATAATTGCTAATTGTATCAAGGAGCATTACGACGCGTATGATGGCTTTGTTATCTGCCATGGGACAGATACCATGGCCTATACTAGTGCGGCTCTTACATACTTAATACAAAACTCAGCAAAACCTATTGTAGTTACCGGTGCACAGAAACCAATCAATTTGGATATCACAGATGCCAGATTAAACATTCTGGACAGCTTAAGGTATGCATCCTGTGAAGATGCTCATGGCATTACGATTGTATTTGATGGAAAAGTCATTGATGGTACCAGAGGAAAAAAGATACGCAGTAAAAGCTACAATGCATTTACCAGTATTAATTATCCTTACATTGCAATCATACAGGATGAAAGAATCGTTCATTATGTTAAGGTAAAATCTACGCAAGTGGCACCAACCTTTTATGACGATCTGGATGATAGAGTGTTCCTATTAAAGCTAATTCCAGGTATTAATGCGGATATTTTTTCCTATCTGGAGAGCCGCTACGAAGCAGTCATTATCGAAAGCTTTGGAGTGGGCGGCATTCCAACCAATGAAGACAATGATTTTTATCATGCTTTGGACCGCTTTATTAAAAATGGTAAAGTTGTAGTTATGACAACACAGGTTCAGCAGGAGGGAAGCGATATGACGATCTATCAGGTTGGTCATGATGTCAAGAAAAACCTCGGTTTGATCGAAGCCTATGATATGACCCTGGAGGCAGCAGTAGCGAAAACGATGTGGATCTTAGGACAGACCACGGATGTAAATGAAGTAAAGAAGATGTTCTATCAACCGGTGCAAAATGATATTTTATTTTTTTAATAGAAAAGCTTGATCCAACTGTCAGATACTTAGTATCTACATTTTGATCAAGCTTATTTTTATAGAATGCTTTGGTATAGATAAGCAATAAATTCTGTTTAAATAGTAATTATACTTTATATAACATTACGTGTTAGGATGGAAGATATTATTTAAAAGATAGATGTAACTTCCTGCAATGTTTATCACTATCATTTAAAGCGAATTTACATTGAAACTAATAAAGTGGTATACCAATAAATCAACATTATGCTACAAATTTACTCTTTGCAGACAGAAGGGGAGCTCAAGTCCAGCTTCCAGTAGCAATGCCTCGTTGGTCAGGATATCTTTCGTCTTACCCTCAGCAAAAATTTTTCCGTCTTTAAGAATGATTATTTTATCGCATAACTCCAAAGCCATATCCAAATCATGGGTTGCAATTAGCTTTGTCATAGTAAGACCCTTTAATAATTCCATCAATTTTCTTCTGGTTTTCGGGTCCAAGAAGGAAGACGGTTCATCAAAGAGAAGATAGGAGGGCTCCATTACTAATATAGTTGCGATAGCAATAATTCTTTTTTCTCCTCCGGAGAGTTTATGGGAATTATGATCACGCAAGTGTTCAACACCAAGCCTGTGCATTATATCTGAGATTTTTTCTTTAATTTGTGTTTCGCCCTTTCCGTAATTTCTGGGACCGAAGGCGATATCGTCATAGACATTGGACATAAAGAGCTGGTCATCAGGATTTTGAAAAACGATCCCAATCTTTTCTCTAAGCTGACCTAAGTTTTTCTTATTAATTTCTATACTATCTAGTAGGATATGCCCAGTTTCTATTGAAAGGAGGCCAACTAATGTCATAAGTAAAGTTGACTTACCGGCACCGTTAGCACCCACAAGTCCTACCGTTTGTCCGTCTTCAATCGATAGGCTCACCTGATCTAGAGCCTGGTTACCATCAGAATATTTTACATTAATACGATCTATTTGTAACAAAGGAAAACCTCCCTATTCATCTACAGAAACAGATTACCAATCCATTCACTTACATTAACCAGTCTCACTCCGATTAATAAGAAGCTGACAACAATCAGATAGATCCAGCCCTTGAAAGATATTTTATACGGTCTTGAAAAGGTAATATGACCTTCAAAACCTCTGCATTTCATTGCTTGATAAATCCGTTCCGCTCGATCAAAACTTCGTATAATTAATTGTCCTAAAAAAGAACCCATATCTTTTAATCGAATTCCTTTTTCTTTTGGTGCTCTTAAAAGATATGCCTGATACATAATCATTGCCTCTTCAGTCAAGACCTTTAAGTATCGATAGGTCATCATGATTTGTATCACGATTACAGAGGGAACTTTAAAACGTATCATTACATAAAGCAAATCATTCATGGTTGTAGTAGAGATTAAAAGTAAAACAGACAAGACCGTAAGAATGACCTTATAGATAATCGAGAAAAAGGATATCATTCCGTCTGTTATACCAAGACCAAGGATTGTAAAGCTAAGTTCTTGATCCAAAAGAAGATTGGATAATCCGGCAAACAAAGTAAAAGGCAGGGCGATCAATAATCGGTGAAACAGCGGTCTTAATGGGACATCGCTAAGGTTAATTAAAAAGAAGGGATACAGGATACAGGGTATGATACCGCTCACCTGATAAACCGGAAAGGAAATTACAATGATTATAAATAACACTGTTGTAATAACCTTAACCGATGGCTCCAAACGATGGATGGGAGAATTCGATTGTGCATAATCTTCCATGGAAGATAATTGAAGGATTGTCTTTTTGATATCTGCCATAAGGAATCCTCTCTATATAAATTGGTGAATTAATTCGCCTGTCCTGCAGTATGTCTTTTGTTTTTGAGTAATTTAATAATAAAACTCATTAGTACAACCACCAGTAGGGTGATGGCGCCTCCGATAATACCGGAGATGCTGGTACCTATAGCTGAATCCGAAGCTTCCCCTTGTAGAGCATAATCCGGCAATACGGCTGTTTTATCTTGAATATCCTGTGCTGCGGTATGTACCTCGGAAGTGGTTTCTAGTTCTGTTGTTCCGGCAACTCCTTCAATGGACCATTCCAGACCATCGGGAAAAGAAGAGGCATAGAGAGAAAAGATACCACCTACCAAAGCGGATATAATCAGCATAGTGGTAAGAACCTTCTTAAGAGATACATTTCCAAGGGGAATATGATGGAAGGCGTTCTCTAAGATTTCTTTTCTTGAATTTTTTATATATAATAGAACGGAAGCGGTAACAATACCTTCGACCAAACCGATGGCTAAGTGGATAGGCTGCATAAACGCAACAAAGGAGGTAAAGGGTAGCTCCGTAATTCCTGATAATACGGTTTCTAAAACAACAGCAAAGGCCCCTAATTGTAAACCAACTACTACTGCCAGGATTGAGGCTATCGTAATTCGCTTTCCACTCATCGCCTTTTTTATGATAGGCCGATAGATGAGAGGATAAACAATCAAACATGGGATAACACCCATATTAAAAATATTACATCCTAAAGCAAGTAAACCACCGTCGGCAAAAAATAGACATTGTATGAATAGAACCGATGCCATGGTAATTAAAGCAGCATAAGGACCTAAGAGGGCCGCTAGTAAAACACCTCCTCCAATGTGTCCGCTAGAACCTGTCAAAGGGATGGTGAAATTAATCATCTGTGATGCAAAGACGAAAGCACCCATAACACCCATCATGGGGATTTTCTTTTCGTTCATATCAAATTGATTTAATTTTTTTACACTATAACCAATCGATCCGCTAGAAGCAGCAATCATTGTTGATCCAACTGCTACGGATAATAAGGCATCTGACATGTGCATGGTAAATATCAGAAGTAGAAGGTAAAGTAATCATGCTTACACGCATTTATGATACGCTCCGGATGAACCTATTAGCAATTCTACTACGTACTCCTTTCCCTTATAAATCATGTTGTTCATTCATAAACTTTATTTACAAAAGCCTTTCAACACGAATAATATCATAGATATACTTCTTACATAATTTTATCATTCAGTAGTTCTAACATAAAAGCGGAACAAAGTGAGATTATACCTCGATCTGTGTTCCAAGACGATTAATTTGCGTAGCAATGTATCCGGCACCAAAACCATTATCGATATTAACAACGGCAATTCCTTCCGCACAGGAGTTTAACATCGTAAGAAGTGCAGAGAGACCTCCGAAATTTGCACCATACCCAATCGAAGTAGGAACAGCAATTACTGGTTTATCGACAAGGCCAGCCACAACTCCACCAAGTGCGCCTTCCATTCCGGCAACGGCGATAATACAATTTGCCTTCCGGATATCATCCACCTTAGATAGTAAACGATGTATTCCGGCAACACCGACATCATAAATTCGCAATATATTGCTTCCGAAGAATTCTGCTGTTTGCGCTGCCTCTTCTGCAACAGGGATATCTGAAGTACCACCGGTACAAACCGCAATGCAACCTTCTCTTTTTTGCTCATTCTTCTGAATGGAAAGAATACGAGACAGGGGATCATACTTGGCCATAGGGAGGACTGCTTTTACACTTTCATATTGCTCTTGCGTGGCTCTGGTTCCTAATACATTGGTATCATGCTCATAAAACCGCTGGTAGATACTAACTAAATGGGGTGTGGATTTTCCTTGGCAGAAAATTACTTCTCCAAAGCCAGAGCGTAGGGATCTATGATGATCAAGTTTCGCAAAGCCTAAATCCTCATAAGGAAGTTTCTTTAAAATAGACTCAGCTTCTGATAACTCAATCTGATTATTTTTTACTTGGAGCAATAATTCATGGATATCCATTCTGATAACCTTAACCTTTCATTCACAGTTCATTATATCAAAATCATTGGGGTTATAAATTCTATTAGAAAGTTTTCCTATAGAAGTTCATAATAACTAAGGATGACCTTTCAATTTTGTTTGAAAGAAAAAACATGAAGTATAAGACCGTTGGCATCGGTCGTTACAACCTTCATGTCTATGTCTTATTGTAGTTATGTTCAAAATTTATTATCTGATATGTAATATGAAAACATGTAATATTGTCATAACCTAATATTTTTTGGTTTCGCTATAGCTTTAAGATAGCATAATCTTTGTACAAAGTCAATTGAACCATGTCTCATCTTGAATTTGAACATAAGTTATATAAAAATAATGTACATCCACATAAAATAAATCATATACTTAGAAGTTATAAAAGCTTCTTTCATCTGCCATAGGACATAAATTATCCTTTTTACATATTTCCATAGACAATGTTCTTATCATGGAGTGAAAATGATAGACTATTTGAAGATATACCAAAGAGAGGATTATTATTCGGTGCTTTATAATTATATAGACTTAGGAACATATAATTCAAATGTTTTTATGTCAGGTTTGAACAAGATGAACCATCAATGAAACAAGAAAAGAAATAAAATAAGATGTAGAAGATTCAAAAAATAAAGTGATGAAAGATACTTCAATAATGAATGAAAGATATCAAACTGAAATGATTCAATATATTTCAATCATATTAGGTAATATCAAAATGAGATAGTATAAGGTTTAAATGAATACAAAAAAATAAAAATTGATTGTGGTATTAATTGTTGAAGTTTATAATGATTGGGAATAGAAAACCCATATGAATGATAAGAAGGGTTTTAAAGAAATGAGGTATTAGTATGGCATTACAGCTTCTTATTATCATTTATGTAGCATTTATTAGTCTTGGTCTACCAGATTCCTTGTTTGGTGTATCCTGGCCGGTAATCCGATTAGATTTTAACGCTCCCTTGGGGCTTGCGGGCATCATTTCAATGATAGTATCTGGTGGAACAATCATATCCAGTTATTTTAGTGGAATCTTTCTTAAACGAATAGGGACCGGTAAGGTAACAGCGATCAGTGTTTTCTTAACTGCGGTAGCGTTAATGGGATTTTCGTTTTCTCCATCTGTTCTATGGCTGTTTTTTCTGGCAATACCACTGGGAATTGGTGCAGGAGCGGTGGATGCAGGTTTAAATGCCTATGTGGCTGCTCATTATAAATCTTACCACATGAGCTGGTTACATTGTTTTTGGGGAATTGGGGCAATGACGAGTCCAATCATAATTTCACAAATCATTCATAGTGGAGCCTCCTGGAGAAGGGGATACTTCATTATTGCTATACTGCAATTTGCTTTAGTAGCGGTACTTATCTTATCACTACCATTGTGGAACAAAATGTCAAAGATAAATGAAGAAAAGAAAAAGATTACGGACCAAGGGTCTCTAACAAATCCAGTAGAAAATGTAGATGCAGATGATCCTTCCGTCAATGTTCCTCCCTTAAAACAAAAGGGAGTTAAAATGGTTCTGCTTTCTTTTCTTCTGTACTGTGCAATTGAGTCAACTATAGGGTTATGGAGTAGTAGTTTTCTGGTCAATGTGAAGGGTTCCGATGTGGCGATTGCTGCGAGGTGGGTGTCTCTGTTCTTTGGAGGGATAACCTTTGGTAGGTTTGTCTCCGGCTTTTTAACTCTTAAACTAAATAATAAGAGATTAATCCGGCTGGGGGAGGGGGTTCTCTTAGGAGGGGCACTTCTGTTAATCCTCCCCTTACCGGATATGATCTCTAATCTTGGTTTAATTCTTGCCGGTCTTGGTTGTGCACCGATCTATCCTTGTATGCTTCATGAAACGCCTGCCAGGTTTGGTGCAGCAAATTCAGAACGGCTTATGGGAATACAAATGGCGATTGCTTATACCGGAAGTACCTTCTTTCCGTCCATCTTCGGCTTTACCGCAGGGGCAACCACAATGGCTATCTTTCCAGCAGTCATCGCTGTATTGGCGGGGATACTTCTGTTCAGTTCGGAACTTACGAATCGATTCTTTCAAAGAAGATCCTGTTAGCTACTGGCACTTTTATAATGCTTCAATCCAACATCCCATAGCCATAGGGCAAATGCGGTAAATCCAACTGCAATTATAATGCCATATGCAATTCCCTCTAAGGTAATCGTGGACATCAAAACCTGTGTAGGAATAGTGGCCATGATTCCGTAAGGGAGAACAAAATAAAACAGGAATTTAAAGATACCCTTAAATAAAACTCCTGGAACCTTCATGCATAGTTCAATCAGGTTTTCAATTCTTGTGAAGTTGACCGTAGAAATAACAAAAAAGGAGACCGTACGTATGATCAATTCGGTATCATAAAAGAGTATGGTCATAAGCAGAACATGCACCCCATAGAGTATCCAGGTTGAAATTGATATCGTAACATCACTGATGGAAACCCCATACAGAATAATCACAATGCTGAAAATAATAAGCGGAATGGAGCCTGGATTCACGTTTTCAAAGGTGATCCGAAGCAAGGGATTTACTGGCTTTGTAATATAAAAATCCAGGGATCCTGATCGGATCTTATCTGGTAATGAATTTATACCAAAGAAATAGATGACCATATTCAGTGCATTAATTAAGGAAAAGGTACCAATAAAAATGGTCATCTCCCCTTTACTCCAATCTCCAATGGAATCAACATTAGCATAGATGGAGTTAAACATGAGTAATTGTGTTAGGAATAAGGTTCCATCAACAAAAAAGGCACCAAAAAAAGATAATCGAAATACCATCAGATGTGATAACCTCATTTTAATAAGTGTCTTAATAAATCTAATATTTCTTCTCATATACCCACCCCATCATACTTTCTTCGTAAGCGATTGTATAGAAACCTATTAAGGAAAAACAATACAACCATCCAACCTCCAAGAACGAGAACACCGGTGATCGCTTCCTCTCCATTTCTTCCAATGAGTAACATGGAAGGAAGATATGTTACATAATAAAAAGGAAAGAATCGCATAAATGCTGTAATTACTTCAGGTAGAAGAGCCAATGGGATTAATGCTCCAGTGATAAATGCAACGAGATTGTTCTTAATCATAAGGAACAACTGAATATCCTGGAACTTAAAAGTTAAGATACCGAGCAGATAATTTAACTGTACCATAAAGACGAGGCCCTGAAGGATTAAAACGAAAGCAATCACAATCAGAAACAGGCTTCCGGTAAATGCAAATTCAATATGGAAGATAAAAATCCAGATCAAAGCCGCAATAAAATCAAAAGATAAATAAAAGGCAGTTGCACCCAGGGTTTGAACCAGAAAATATGCTTCCACATGAGCTGGCAATACCATATACTTTGAAAATGTTCCATTCCGTATACGAGCGCTGATTTCTCCACTGACACCATCAGACAATTCAATCTGAGATAAAAAGGAACTGATGATATAATAAGATAACATAGTATCATAGGTAAATCCTGCTACTAATTTATTGCTTCCAAAGATGGCACCCCATAGGATATAGGCAAATAAGATTTTAATGACCGTAAATAACATGTTAAAAATTACATCGAATCGAAATGCCAGCTCATTTTTAAAGGTGATCTTCATGACTTCCAGATATTTTCTCACTGGCAGCTCCTCCTTCCTGTGAATAAATCCGTTCTACGATATTACCGATATCGTCTTCTTCGATTGTGATATCATTTATGGAATAACTTGCTAATATATCTCGTAACACATTATTTGATAATTCCTTCGGTGCCATAAAGGAAATTTTATACGGATTTTCTTCAAGAATGATGCAGCTATCCGGTAATTTAGCGCTCGTCTCATGTTCAAAGGATAGAGTGATCTTCTTATGCGTTTGGTATTGAAGAAAAAGGCCCTGGGTATCACCATCATAGATCTTCTGCCCATGATTGATTACAATACAGCGTTTACACAGGCTTTTGATGTCCTCCATGTAATGAGAGGTAAGTAAGATCGTTGTTCCTTTTGTTTCGTTCACTTCTTTTAAGAACTTACGGATTTGCTTTTGTGCTACGGCATCAAGGCCTATGGTTGGCTCATCCAGAAATAAAACTTTTGGATTATGAAGCAAAGCAACAATCAATTCCATTTTCATTCGTTCACCCAGTGACAAAGTCCGAACCTGTACATCCAAGAGATCCTCAACCTGAAATAGTTTTACAAAGTAATCTCGGTTTGTTATAAATTCCTGATCATCAATACCATATAATTCTTTGAAGAGTAAAAAGGTATCAGAGGCAGAAAGCTCAAAGAAAAGCTGACTTTTTTGCCCCATTACTACTGCATATTGCCGCTTAAGATCATGTTCCAACTTGTTTGGGTAATGACCAAGCACTGAGATTTCGCCGGAAGAGGGAGCTATAATTCCGGTCAGCATTTTCACCAGGGTGGTTTTCCCGGCTCCGTTTGGTCCAATTAAGCCTACAAATTCACCGCTTGCGATCGATAAATCAAAATCTGAGACAGCAGTTTTCGTAATATATTCTCGATGAAATAATCCTTTGATACTTCCTTTTAGTCCTTCTTCCTTTTTATACCGTTGAAAGGTTTTGGTTAATCTTTTTGTTTCAATCATGTTGACTATGGTTCCTTTCTCATTCATGATAAATATTCAATTAATTACACGATGAAGTAGCAAGTCCTTTCCTCGCCATATGAATTGGTTACATGAGGAAACAGCAGTCACTTCAATTATTGTGTAAATTAGTTACACAAAGAAGCACAAATCGCTTCCCTTGTTATAAAAAAGAGCAAAAAAAGCCCACAGTAAAACACCTGCCTTATCTACGCGAAAATAGAATTCGCCAATAGACATGATGCTCCTGTGGGCTTATCAATAAGGTTCATATGAAGCAGTCTGTAAGGTAGATGTTATGGGTACACAAAAAGAACCTCCGGAATCGATATAATTCCGGTAGGATATGGTTTTTGCTACCCATTCCACTATTTAGTTGATTATAACCTCCATAACAGACACACTTAACATATAATAACCTACCTTTCATTTTTAATAATTGTATTATAGCAATATTCCAAATTAAGTCAATTATTTTTTGAAAGTTAATATAAATAAACTTAACTTAGGCAGAAGTATTGTGATATCATTTTAATTATAATGTGATTACTAACAACGGATTGTAACGGTTACCGTTTTATTTTCTTCAAAACATAATTGATATCCATCCCCAAACCAATAAAAATGCAGAAGATAGGTGTGGTTTGAAGGGAGGAATCATGAAAAATGCCATTGATCATAAAGCTTAAGGTGGCTAGAAAGCACCCGAACCCAAACCGTTCAGTAAAGGTGAGAAAGGAAGCCTTGCGGTACAGCTTAATCGTATGTATAGCATAGATAAGATAAAAACATAAGAAAGCGAACAAAGAAAGGACACCGGTTTGTATTGCCGTCCCAAGATACATACTGTGAGGCTTTTCGATCAGAGTATACGGAGTCTTACAGTTGTTTGCCTTTCCAACATAATCGGATTGAGGAAATACGAGAGGGAAGGTATCGGGACCTTTTCCAATCAGGATGGTATCTTTCATGATAGGAATTGATCTGGACCAGATATATCCTCTACCGGAACCGATATGCTCGCAGGAGGTAAATACTGACTTCTCAACCGGACTAAGGGAATCCCTCTTACCATAACCGTTGATGTATTGATATCCTAATACCTTATGATAAGAAAACTTCCATGTAATATCATTGATGTTACATAAGATAAGTGGTGGACTGTCTACATTCTTCTCAATAGAAAATTCCAGCTCATCAAAAGGGTCAACTGCAAGGGTTTTACTGCTTCTGTTATATAAATTTGTAATATCCGTACCCCACTCATCAGTAAAAGAAAGCTGGTATTCGGAAGCATCCGTCTCAATCAACGATAAGCATACTTCCTTCCCCTGATAACGGATTTTGATAAAATCTTTTGTTGTCAATATCTCCTCTAAATCAGTATGATTACGCTCCGCCTGAAAAGATTGGAAGGTAGCTGCTATCTTAGTGGTAAAGCGAAATTCATTGAAGGAATCAATACCGGTGAATAAAAGGAGGGTAACGAAAGCAAGCCCAAGACATTGTTTCCAGATCTTACGGAGTTGGTGTCGATAAAAGTAAAGCAATACAATACCTGTAAGGAAAATAGCAAGTAAGCCGGATCTGGAATACGTCTTAAATAGTAATATCATAAGAACAAAAATGAGGACAAGATATCCAAGCTTTTTCTTTCGGCTTTCAGCTGGTATCATCAGTGCTGCTAAAAAGGGAATCATCATGGATAAGTATACACTGGCGTAGTTTGGATTTGCTAAAGTCAAGGATACAGCATTCGTAACCAGTAGATTCTTGGTCTGATTAAGAAATTTTGCATGATACTCAGAGGGTAAGATAAGTTTTAGTATCGATGGGAATTGCAATAGATCCTTACCAATTGCCTGAAATAGTCCAATAATCGCCATTATGCATAAGGCAATACATAATGCCTTGGTAATGTTGATATAATCCTCTTCGGCCTTGTCAATTTGATAGGTGTATAGGATTACAATCGCATATCCAATTAAAACAATTACATTTTCAAAATGACCAATTCCCCCAACGATGGAGTAGGAATAATGGACGGAAAAAAAGGTGGAGAGAATAGTTAACAGGCAATAGATAGCAAGTGGAATAAATGATATAAGCTCTTTGTTCTTGCCACGATGCAAAGGAAGATAAAAAAGCAAAAGGATTCCACAGAGGATTGCAAGGATCATGAAGCCATAGCTTTTATAATATGAGAAAAAGTCAGAAACCATTCCTTGGTCTGAGAACCATGGATAGGAGGATAAACCACTATCATAAAAGATAAGACGAGTGATGAATGGCAATAGGGTTAGGATCAAAAGTATGGGCAGCAGTAGATCATGAAATTCTTTTTTCTTCTTTTTATGTTTCAAGGATCATTCCTCCAAGCATCAATGAGAATTAAATAAAACAAGATATATCAGCAAATGTATAGATCTTGTCATGAATCAAACAGAGCATAATTATCAAATAAGGTGCAGTAATCTGCGTTATTTTAATTATGCTCTGTTTATAAAGAATGGCGGGTTATATAACGATATACATTACTTTAGATTGCTTACTCTAATAGAAATAAGGGTTATCTTCCGCCGGCTTTACCACGATCTCGATGGAGCCCTTATATTCTCCACAGGTTGCTGTTATTTGCGTTGTACCTGTACTTACTGGTGTTACAACGCCTTTTTCATCAACGGTTGCGACTGCTTCATTGCTGGAGGTATACGTAACCGGTGTAGTTGTATTGTAAGGATCGATATAAAAATAATAACTGATGCTGGAATAGGAGTAATCATAATTTAAGTAGTAATCAATGCTTAAAGCATCCTTATCAGCTTCCAAATAATATGGGTTGATATAAAATTCTTTGATCGGAAATTCTTTTACAGTAACTTTTACAGTTCCAATTTCTTTTTTATTACCATTGTATTCTTCGTATACAGTAAGGGTAGCGGTACCAAGGGAAACACCATTTACCATATAGGAGGAATAACCCCATGCATCGACTTGATTTTGTACAGATACGATGGCGGGATCGGAGGACTCACAGGTATAAGTAGCTTCATAGTTCTGATATGCGATATAGAAAAGTCCACTGAGATAATTCGAGGAGTTAATACCTATCTCGATGGATCTCCAATCGGGATGGATATAAGGTCCTACAACATTTACTTTAAGGGTGCCGACTTTTCTGGTTTTCTTATTATAAGTTTCTGATACTGTAATGGTTGCACTTCCCTCTTTCACACCGGTAATAAAACCCTGTTTATCTACTTTAACAACCTTGGTATCGGAGGATTTAAAGGTGTATGTTGCTTTGGAATTTCGATAATCAATATATACTTCATTATAAGAGACATCGGAGACAGGAACTTCTACTTCTTTTAATCCTAAGGCTGCGGGTATGACATTAACCGTATAAGAACCGATCTTTGTAGTTTTTTTGTTATAAGTTTCTGATACGCTAATCGTTGCCTTCCCTTGTTTGATCCCTTCGAGAGAACCGTCCTTATCAACCTTAAGTACGGAGGTATCCGAGGATTTATAGGTATAGGTTGCTTTATTATTTAGAAACTGGATGGGAACGTATCCATAAGAATTTATCCCCACATTTAACTCTTCCTTGTAGAGAGAAGCGGTAACGACATTCGCTGTATAAGTTCCGATCTTAACTGTTTCACCGTTTAATGTCTCATTCACTAAAATGGTTGTTTTGCCCTTTTTCACGCCGGTAACAATTCCATACTCATCTACGATGGCAATCTTGGAATCGGAACTGGTGAAGGTATAGGTTGCGTTACTATTGTAATGTTCGATGTAAAGATATTCCGGGGTACTGTACACACCGATGGTTCCGCTGGTAATTCCTAGAGAAGCTTTGGTACTTGCTGCCGATGCTGTGGAAACCATATTTAATGTAGGAATACAGCTTAAAATAGAAGGTGCGATAAAGACGATACACAGTAAAACAGCAATGCGTTTCATTACTTTGTTCATAAAATCCTCCTGCCCTAATATTTATTTTATACTCATTTCATTATAAATCCATAAAATGGTAATGTAAATACTGGCTGGAAAAATTTATTAAATTTATATTGCTATTTATGGAAAATCATGTTATCTTAAGTAAGCAACGAAAAATAAAAGCGATCAGAAAGGAGGTCATGCAATGAGGATTACAAGTAAAATACTACAATTTAATAATTTAAGCATGACCAGCCTTTTATTACTATAATCCAAGGATATTTAACGACATCTTTGTAAGTGAATGTTAAGCTGCAGGTTATGCTATGCCTGTGGCTTTTTCTATATCATATAGATGGATAGCATACATTTTTTATGTATCAAAGAGAAGACGCAGAGTTAACCTTAATCTGCGTCTATTTTTATGCAGAAAGATCAAATTTAAAGGGGTGGGATTCCATGAAATTACCATTAACACAATATATAAAACTTTTATCAAAATACTTAAAAAAAGCAACAGGACAGATAGTACTTCTGGCCTTCATTATGGGGGCAATAATTATCGTTCAGCTGATCAACCCTCAAATTGTCAGCTACTTTATTGATGGAATTGGACAGAAGATGCCTACAGAGTCACTGATTTTTGCAGCAGTATTATTTATACTAACTGCTTTTTTGCAGCAGCTTCTTGCAGTAGGATCCACGTATTTGAGCCAGAACATTGGGTGGAAAGCAACGAACAAATTAAGACTTGATCTGGTGAAACACTGCCTGAGTCTCGACATGTCTTATTATAAGGAACATCCATCCGGGGAGATCGTGGAGCGAATCGATGGTGATGTGGCTGCCTTGTTTAATTTCTTCTCGAAGCTGTTAGTTAGCTTGATCAATAATCTTTTTTTAATGGTTGGAATTATACTTCTTCTGACAGCGGAGAATCTTTTGGTTGGAGCTGCTTTTACTTTATTTACGATCATTTCCTTTGCAGTGATCTTTAAGACTCAAGGTCAGGCAGTGGGTAATTTTCAGAAAAACCGTGAGATAACCGCAAGGTTTTATGGCTTTCTAGGGGAACACATAGGGAGTACAGAGGATATTCGTTCCAGTGGAGCGGGCAAGTATGTGATGAACCGTTTCTATCAGATTGTTCAGAAATGGCTGCCAATCACTTTAAAAGCACATCTTTCCGGTTATAAAATCTGGATCACCTTAGAAGGGATTTTTGGTGTGGGCAATATAATGATTTTTGCTTTGGGTGGTTATCTATGGTATACGGACAAGATAACACTTGGAGTTGTTTATTTGATGATTAATTACCTGCAACTATTAGAAAAACCGTTAGAGCAGCTGAGAGAACAATTACAGGATATTCAGAAAGCATCAGCCAGTATGGTAAGGATCAATGAATTGTTTGAGATGAAGTCTGCGATGAATGTAAAAACTGAGGAGAGTGGAATAAAGCCCACGGATTCTTTTACAGTTCATATTGATCAGGTGAACTTTGAGTATGAAGAAAAGGTTCCGGTTTTAAAAAATATTACCTTTGACCTACCTCAGGGTAAAATTCTTGGAATTCTTGGACACACAGGATGTGGAAAGACTACCGTGGCTAGGCTATTGGTAAGATTTTATGATCCTATTTCCGGAGAGATAAGGTTTCATCATACACCGTTAAAGGATATACCTACGAAGGAATTACGTAATATGGTTGCTTACGTTACGCAGGATGTGCAGCTATTTCATGCTTCTGTAAGGGATAATATTACATTTTTTAATACAGAGATTGCGGATTCGGTTATTGTGGAGACGATTTACCGGATGGGACTGGGAGATTGGTATGATAACTTAAGTGATGGTTTGAATACTTTAGTACAACCGGGGGGAGGAATGTCGTCCGGCGAAGCACAGCTTCTGACCTTAGTAAGAGTATTTCTAAAAGATCCCAAATTGATTATCTTAGACGAAGCATCCTCAAGACTTGATCCAGTAACGGAAAAACTGGTGGACAGAGCCTTTGCGAAGCTGATGGAGGGACGATCCTGTATCATTATCGCCCATAGACTGGGAACGATACAGAAAGCAGACGATATCCTAATCCTGGATAAAGGTGCTATCTTAGAGTATGGATCCAGAAGGAGTCTGGAAGATGATACAAATTCAAGATTTAGTGAGCTGCTTCGCTGTGGGATTGAGGAGGTGTTAGTATAATGGATCATAATGCATTAAATAGTGAAATAAAGCTGAAAAAAACTGCAGGTAATAAGATACACCTGTTACAACTTTTTTGGAAAATGATGACCTATAAACCGGGACTTTATGCCCTAGACTGTATTTTATGGGCTCTTATCCATGTAGAGCCTTTGATATTGGGCTTGATTTTTAAAGGTTTTTTTAATTCTCTTACACATAATGAGGCCTTTGTATTTAATTTAACATCTGTCATTGTATTATCCGCTGTTTATTCGGTCGGAAGAATGATTAATATTTATTGGGGTGCCAATGTTGATAACTTGCATCGATTTACAATGAGTGCATTATTAAGAAGAAATATGTTCGAGAGCATTCTAAAAAAACCGGGAGCCAAAGCCATTCCTACATCCTCCGGGGAAGCTCTTAACTGTTTTCGAGATGATGCTGAGACAATTGAAAATTCAATTAGCTGGACATTGGATTTTATCGGAAATGTTACCTTTGTAATTGTAGCAGTAGTTATTATGCTAAGCATTAATGAACGAATAACACTCTTTGTGTTTACACCTTTAATTCTTGTAGTTGGAGTTGTTCAATTGCTAAGTTCGAAAGTAAAAAAATATCGAAAAGAGTCCCGGGAAGCAACAGCGATGGTTACCGGTGCCATGGGAGAGATCTTTAGTGCAGTACAGGCAATTAAGGTTGCAGGAGAAGAGGAACATGTTACAAAGTATCTGGAGAGCTTGAATAATAAGCGCCATAAGATGATGCTAAAGGATACTCTGCTTACCCAAACGCTACATTCCATCTTTTATAATACCGTAAGTATTGGAACTGGTTTTATTCTGTTACTAGCAGCGAATAGTATGAAGAGTGGTGAACTCACCCTGGGGGATTTATCTTTGTTCATCTACTATTTGAATTTTATCTCCGACTTTACCAGTTTCTTCGGAGGTTTTATTGCGAACAATAGGCAAGCGAAAATTTCGTTTGAACGGATTGCGGATGTTATGCAAGAAGAGACTCCAGAGGAAGCGGTAAAGCATAATGAACTTCCTATTACCAAAAAGAAGAATGGTACACAGCAGTTGATGAACGAGAAATCAATGGATAGGAAGGATGGGTTGAGACAATTAGAAGTGAAAGATGTAAGCTATCAATATGCTTCTTCCGGGAATGGAATTGATGATATCAGCTTCTCAGTAAAAGAAGGTTCTTTTACAGTAATCACGGGACGCATCGGATCCGGAAAGTCAACACTCCTAAAAGTATTGATTGGATTATTGCCTGCAAAACAAGGTAGTATCCTTTGGAATGGAACACCGGTGGATCATCCGGGGGACTTCTTTGTGGCTCCTAATTGTGCATACACACCACAAATACCAAACCTAATCAGCGATAGTATCAAGAACAATATACTATTTGGGATACCGGATGATGAGAAGGTGATACAGGAAGCGATTTATTCTGCCGTTTTGGAAGGTGATATGGGAGCTTTTGATCAAGGGCTGGAGACTGTTATAGGTCCCAAGGGTGTAAAATTATCCGGAGGTCAGATACAGAGAGTCGCAGTAGCCAGGATGTTTGCCAGAAATGCGCAGTTAATGGTATTTGATGATATCTCCAGTGCTCTGGATGTGGAAACGGAGCATAAGCTCTGGAGCAGACTGCAGGAAAAAAGAAAAGGAACCTGTATTGTCGTTTCGAACCGTCGAGGTGCTTTAAAACAAGCGGATCAGATTATTGTCATGAAAGATGGTAGGATCTATGGGAAGGGAACCCTGGAAGAACTGTTGAAAAACTGTGATGAGATGCAGGAGATTTGGGGATAATCGAAGAATTCGTTGATGGAACAATAACATCAAGCGTCAAACCTGATGAGTCAAAACAACGTCGATTAGCCATTCATTCTAGTTTTTGGTTTACCTATTCGAATATAATAAAAAACAGCGGGATATCACCAATTCCGCTGTTTTATCTACTCAATATATTAAATTGTCTCTAATACGGAAACTACTCTCTTAAGTTCGGATCTGATCTGTAAATTCTGAGGACATTTCTTCTCGCACAGACCACAATCGGTACATGCATCCGGCATAGCACCTCGATCAGGGTTATTCTTGTAATTATTGAACTCACCTTTAGCAACGTCGGTTAAGCCATATACGTTGTGATAGGTGTACATATTGAAGATTCTTGGAATAACAATATTCTTTGGACATGGCTGACAGTAATTACATCCGGTGCAGTATAATTCAGAGAACTTCTTAATCTCTTCCATCGCTACGGCAACCTTATCCCATTCTGTCTTTGTCATATAAGTCTCTACATTAGCGATAGCAAGATTTTTCTCCAGCATATCTTCATTTTCCATACCGGATAAAGCGAGGCTGATATCCTCATTGCCCAATACGAAGCGAAGTGCCAGTTCGTAGGTTGCCATAGATTCTTTACCGGTGAGTTTCTCATAGAGCTGAGTAGGAGCGGCGAGTCTTCCGCCACCAACAGGACCCATTGCTGCTACACCGAGTCCTTTCTTTCTTGCATAAGCAATGGACTGCTCATTGGAGCGATCAAGTAAATTATACTGGCATAATACGGTCTCTAATACACCTTCTCCGGCATCTATGATATCTATCATATTCTCAGGAGCATCATGGAAAGAAAAGCTCATGTGACGGATTAAGCCTTCTTCTTTTAATTTCCTTGCTTCATTGAACAAGTCATTTTTATTGAGGTGATCAATGGATCCTTTATTAATTCCCCAGAAATGATAAAAGTCAACATAAGAAGTATCCATCTTCTTTAAACTGCTCTCTAGCATTTTTCTCATATCAGATGGCTGTTTTACTGTCTCAAGGGGCAGTTTGGTCGTCATCAAAACTTTATCTCTTACACTTTTTAATGCTTTTCCCATAGCATATTCACTGTTCTTATGACAATAATAAGGTGCTGAATCAAAGTAATTTACACCGTTTTCATAAGCTTTCATAAGAAGAGGCAGAGCTTTATCCTCATTTATGTACCATTCACCGTTAATTTCAACTTCAGGTAAGCGCATGCATCCAAAACCAAGTGTGGAGACTTTTTCTCCTGTATTACCATAATCACGATATTTCATTATCGTTCCCTCCTTCAATGTAATAGCTTTTTGTCCTTTACTTTTTCACCAAATACAATTATAGTAATTCTCATAAGGAAAAGCCATTTTACAATGACTTATAAAAATGTTATAATGTCATATAATGCCCAAACAAGGGGGAGCAACAATGATATGTTTTAAACCGAAAAATGAGAATATAAATTTGGATCTAAACTTAGATATAAAGCTCTATTATTGTGGAACTGGAGATTGCGAGTGTAATTATTCCTGGGGGCCGGGAATCAAGGATCACTATAAGCTGCACTTTGTTCATAGCGGCCACGGCATTTTTAAAGCAGGAGATAAAACCTATCATGTCTCCAAGGGGGAAGGATTTCTCATCTGTCCAAATGTAGTTGTGTCATATAAGGCGGATCCCGGAACCTCCTGGAATTATTCCTGGGTAGCGTTTCATGGAGTCAATGCAGAAGCTTACTTAAAAAGGGCTAACTTAAGTGAAGCTAACCCTGTTTTTCAATGCTCCAAAGAATTGCATTTAAATCATTGCTTTCAGCAGATCTTTGATTCGACCAGATATGAAAAGTCCATGGATGTCAAATCCTTAAGTGCTTTTTATGAACTTATCGCTACACTGATCGAAGAGACTAGTATTATCCATACGGATCATAACCTGGTAAAACGTCAGGATGCATATGTAAAACAGGCAATCGAGTTCATAGATACAAATTACTCTAGAAAAATAACAATTGAAGATATTGCAGGGTATGTAGGAATCAATCGAAAATATCTCAGTAAGCTCTTCTCTGATATCCTTAGTGTATCTCCGCAAAACTATTTGATTAATTTTAGGTTGCAGAAGGCCTGTGAGTTGTTAAATAACTCAGGTTTATCAATTTCGGAGGTATCTAATTCCGTTGGCTATTCGGATCCGTTTTTATTCTCCAAGGTATTTAAAAAATATCGTGGGATGTCACCAATGTCTTACCGAGGGAAAGCTTAGAAACGGATAGAAAGATAGAAAAAGATAAAGATAAAAAAGATAAAAAAGGGATAGAAGTAAGCATAAATGAACTAGTAATAATACGAGGGATCTAGAAGGATATAATGGTAAACTTGCAAAAGCATAAGTATAATAGAAAAGATTTTTAGTGAATGCAACAGATGAGCTTACATAATATAAATTCTGAAAATATTTTATGGGAGTTATCCCGCAAGTGAAATGGGGTGTAGTAATGAAAGCGATTATGGTAATGTTTGATTCATTAAACAAAAGATTTCTAAATCCTTATGGATGTCAATGGACCAAGACGCCTAATTTTCAAAGATTAGCAGAAAGAACAGCAACTTTTAACAACTGCTATGCCGGAAGCTTACCTTGTATGCCAGCTAGAAGAGAATTACATACCGGTCGGTATAACTTTTTGCATAGAAGTTGGAGTCCACTGGAGCCTTTTGACGATTCCATGCCGGAAATACTTAAGAAGAACGGGGTATACACACATCTTGTTAGTGATCACACCCATTATTGGGAGGATGGCGGCGCAACTTATCACACCAGGTATAATTCCTGGGAAATAGCCAGAGGACAGGAAGGGGATCCCTGGAAAGGAAGCATAGCTGATCCTTACATACCGGAGAGTACTCCCAAATTTAAAGTAGGAGATTTATGGAGGCAGGACTGGATCAATCGAACATACCTTAAGACAGAAGAGGAACAGCCGCAGGCAGTTATCTTCCAGAACGGACTCGATTTTATTGAGAAGAATATAGGAGAAGATAACTGGTTTCTTCAGATTGAATCCTTTGATCCTCATGAACCATTTTTCACACAGGAAAAATATAAAAAACTATACCCTCACTTTTATGATGGAAAGCATAATGACTGGCCGGATTATGGACGGGTATATGAAACAGAAAATGAGGTAGAGCATGTTCGCTATGAATATGCTGCACTTGTCAGTATGTGCGATCATTATCTGGGGAAAGTGCTTGACCGGATGGATACCTATGATCTGTGGAAAGATACGATGCTTATCGTTAATACGGATCATGGTTTCTTATTAGGAGAAAAAGAATATTGGGGCAAGAATGTTCAACCCTTTTATAATGAGATTTTGAATACACCTCTCTTTATTTGGGATCCAAGAACCGGTGTACAAAATGTAACTCGTGATGCTTTGGTTCAAACGATTGATCTCCCTGCAACACTTCTTGAATTTTTTGAGCAACCGTTACCACAAAGCATGGAGGGAAGACCATTAAGGGATACGATCATCAGTGATCAAAAAGTTAGAGACTGTGCGCTTTTTGGAATGTTTGGAGGACATGTAAATATCACCGATGGCCGTTTCGTTTATATGCGAGCACCGAAAGATATTACGAATTCACCTTTGTGTGAATATACTCTGATGCCAACCCATATGAATTGCATGTTTAGTGTAAATGAATTGCAGAATATCCAATTACAGAAGCCCTTTGACTTTACCAAGAACTGCTCCCTTATGAAGCTTGAGAGTAATTGCTTTGTAAATCCATATTGGTATGGAACTTTATTATTTGATCTGGAGAACGATCCAAATCAGGTGAGACCTTATCGGGATGTGAAAGAAGAACTTAGGCTGATTGAACTGATGCGGAGTTTGATGTTAAAGAATGATGCTCCGGAGGAGCAATATATCCGTATAGGAATACCACAGAAGGAAAAAATGACTACTGAACTATATCATAAGATTGAAAATGAGAAGAAGGAAGCAGAACATATTGATTTGGGAATGAGTGTTGATGTGGATGCTTCGGGGAGAAAAGCCCTTTTTGTACTGCTTCATATGGTTCATAAGAGTAGGAAGGAACAGATCCTTCGTGATTTTTTGTCTATGTTAGAGCAAAAACAGATACAAGCAGTATCAACCGGTCAGGTATATGATTTTATTCATCAGTCTATGCCTGGAAGAGAGGGAGAAGCGCTTTCCAAAAGATTAGATATGATGCTGAATACATATAATGTAGAAAATATGACGGTTACGCTGGCAAAACATTGACGTTTCACCGATACCGGTATATTTATGGAGAAAATTATAATGCCAAATCAAACAATTCTTATTAAGCCGGTTTCAGGCAGCTGTAATCTTAACTGTGACTATTGCTTTTACTATGATGTAATGAATCACCGAGCGGTTAAAAATTATGGTTTTATGACGTTAGAATCTCTGGAGCAAATTGTAATAAAGTCGTTTCAATATGCGGATCAATTTGTAGGATTTGCATTTCAAGGAGGGGAACCTACCCTGGCAGGATTACCTTTTTATGAGAAGCTAATGGAATACATCCATAAATATAATACAAGAAATATTGCAGTGTCACTTTCTATGCAGACCAATGGTATTGCCATTGATCGGGAATGGGCAGAGTTCTTTAAGAAAAATAATTTTTTAATAGGCATTTCAATGGATGGACCAAAGGAAATTCATAACCTAAACCGCAAAGACAGATCAGGGGAGGGTTCATTTTTAAAGGTACAGAGAGCAGTACAGATTTTAACTCATCAGGGTGTGGAGTTTAATGTGCTTTGTGTAGTAACAAAAGACGTTGCACAACATGCTACTAAGGTATACCAATTCTATAAAAGGAACCGAATACAGTACATACAGTTTATTCCTTGTCTCGATGATTTTGATGAGAGACAGGAAGTGAAATCTTACACATTACTGCCGGAAGATTACGGAAAGTTTCTGTGCAATCTCTTTGACCTGTGGTATCAGGACTTTAAAAGAGGAGAACGAATCAGCATACGGATGTTTGATAATATTCTTTTTATGTTACTGGGCGAACCTCCGGAAAGCTGTGACATGAATGGAGTATGTTCGGCCAATGCTGTTATTGAGGGAGATGGTTCCGTCTATCCTTGTGATTTTTATGTTCTGGACCAATATTTATTAGGTAATATTCATGACCATGGTTTTGAGGAGTTAAAAAGCTGCAAAGTAGCTAGTGATTTTGTTTCCAGTTCCAATGGTATGGATGCTAAATGCAAGGGTTGTAAGTTTTTGTATTTATGCAGAACCGGTTGTAGAAGACATAAGGTATCTAATGATCAGGATACTATAGGTAAAAACTATTTTTGCTCTTCCTATGAGATGTTTTATGAATACACCTTATCCCGGTTTCGTGAAGTAGCTATTTGCCTGACCACAGGAAAAAGAAGATAACAAAGCGCTATACAGAGGTAGTTTCAGAAGTTGATGAATTTACTTGGAGTTGTAAGTTTGATCAATACTGTTACTACCTTTCTTTTTATGTATAAACTGGAGATTATCCGATGCCATCTGAAGTTATCTGAATGTTATCTAGATTTATCTAATATTATTGCATATCTATAGTTCAACCACTTCTAATCTGAGAAATAACCACTGAAGTAACATTATTCAGTAATCTTTAACATGAATAAAAGATCTTTTTTCTACGTTAGTTGTAATATTTTTCGTTATATTAAACATAAAATGAAATAAAACTTAGTTTATAAAGTATATTTACAAACTAAGTTTAGTGAATTATAATTGGGATAAGTAATATAGTTACATTCCTTATAAAATACGGTTTACCAATATTGCAATTTAACTAAGTGAGCTGGATCGATAGGAACGTATATGTAGTAATGGTACTTTGACGAATGATTTTCCATTCTTATTTATTGGATAATCATCATAATAACGGCAATAAATACGATTTCAATTTCATATAGAAAGCTCACATAAGGAGGTTATAACAGCTTAGGTGCTTTTATCTGCAAAGCTTCATTATTTGAAAAAAAGGAGTGGTAGGTTATGTCTAGGGTCAGTGTAAAAGAAATACTGCAGTATGCTACGATACATAAATTTGGAGTGCCAGCGATAAATGTCTTTAATTATGAAACGGTTAAATGGGCTATTGAAGGCGCAGAGAGGGAGAAGCTTCCGATCATCATCCAGGTCTATCCTGGGTTTAGTCAACATATCAACCTGAAATATATCGCTGACTTTACAAAGGATATGGCTCAGAAGGCAACAGTACCAGTAGCAGTCCATTTAGACCACTCTACTACCTATGAGATTGCGGTCGCGGGTATTCGAGACGGTTTCCCGTCAGTTATGATTGATGGATCCTCGCATCCCTATGAAGAGAATGTGCAGTTAACAAAGGAGGTTATAAAAGTAGCTAGGATCTTTGATGTTGATATCGAAGCAGAATTGGGCCATGTAGGAACAGGTTCTAAATTAGAGGACATCATCGATTCAAATAATTATACCTCTGTGCAGCAGGCAGTGGAATTTGTCGAGCGGACGGATTGTGATTCCCTGGCAGTAGCAGTTGGTAATGCTCATGGAGTCTATATCAAAGAACCAAACCTAGATTTTGAACGAATTGCTAAGATACGTTCCAGTGTATCGATCCCACTGGTCCTACACGGCTGTTCTGACATCCCCGATGAACAAATTCAAAAAAGTGTTAATTTTGGTATTAGTAAATTCAATATAGCTACAGAGTATGACAGAGCATTCTACCATGCAATCTGCAATAGCATCAACCCATCAGATAACAAAGGCTCCTTCTTCCGTCTGGAGACGGCAGCTTGTGATGAAATTAAAGCCTTCGTAATCAGAAAACTAAAGCTTTTAAACCCGAATAATTATTCTTTATAGGAGGTGTAGTGATTGCAGTACGATGTGGTTGGTATAGATAGTCCATGTATCGATCTTGCAGTTAATGTTGAGCAGTTTCCTGAGGTTAACCATGGTCAGATTGTAAAAAACTGCAGTTGGCAGGGAGGCGGTAAAGTTGCAACCGGCTTAATTGCCGCAGCGAGACTTGGAGCAAGGGCAGCTGTGATTGGGAACATCGGTGATGATGTTTATGGTGCTTTTATCCGGAAGGATTTTATCCGACATGGGATTGATACAAAACAGTTACTAAGCCGAGAAGGAAAAACTACACATTTTAGTACTGTTATTAGTGATAAAAAAACGAAAGGAAGAAGCATATTGTTTTATCCGGGTAGTGCTGAACCGATCAATGCTGATGAACTGCCCCTTAAATATCTATGCAATACCAAATACTTTTACATAGCAAGGCTTGATGAAGTAACAGTAAAAGCAGCCACAATCGCACGTGAGTCAGGAGCTGATATCATAATAGATGCGGATTCATATTTGGATAATCTGGAGGATCACCTACCACTAATTGATATTTTTATCGGTTCTGAATTTTTATATCGTTCCATGTTCCCCGATGAGGACTATGAAAAAAATTGCAGAACTGTAATGGAGAAAGGACCGGAGGTGGTTGTATTTACCTTTGGAGAGAAAGGCTGTGTAGGATTTTCTAAGGAAGGATACTTTACGGTTCCGGCTTATCAGGTGGAGGTGGTTGATACGGTTGGTGCCGGTGATGTTTATCATGGTGCTTTTGTGGCTGGACTATTGTATCACTGGCCAATACCCAGGATAGCGCAGTTTGCCAGTGCGGTCTCCGCGATTAAATGTACAAGAATCGGAGGGCGAGCAGGTATACCGGATCGGAAGACTGCAGAGAGGTTCATGGAGAGCGGGATCATTGATTATATGGAAATAGATCAACGAGTTAAATTCTATCAAAGGGGGATGGAACATGTATAAACAGACGGTAGTAATTGGAATTGCTCCAGTGAAAAGAGGCTTCTTAAGTATGGAGGAAGCCAATCGGCAGAAAGAAAAATTCATGAAGGTGATTTCTATAATAAAACCCAATGCGGTAAAAATAGTTACAGTAGATGATTTATGTGAGAATGGGATTATGTGGGAGTTATCGAAAGTTCCCTCTGTAATACAAAGATTTCGCGATACTAATATTGATGCATTATTTATCCCCTTTTGCGACTTTGGTGAGGAACAGGTAGCCGCAGAGATAGCAAGAGCATTCCAAGTTCCGACCCTGATTTGGGGAGCCAGGGATGAACGTCCGAATACCCTCGAGTCAAGGGGAAGAGACACGCAGTGCGGTATGTTTGCTGCAACTAAGGTACTTAAGCGTTACGGCGTGAAATATAGCTATATTTTTAATTGTGAAACAGAAAGTAAACAGTTTAGGGATGGTTACGAGAATTTTATCCGGGTAGCAGCTGTAATAAAAGCTTTGAAGGGACTTCGGGTTGCAAAGATTGGTGAACGCCCTGCACCTTTCTTAAGTGTCATGACCAACGATGCAAATCTGATGAAACACTTTGGTATCACCATCGTACCCTTATCTCCCTTTAAGATAACGGAAACTGCTAAGTATATTATGAAAGAAGAGCAAGCGGATTTTCTGGATTATTATATGGATCTCACAATGCGAATTGATTGCAGCCTTATGAAAGATGAGGATGTTAAAAAGGCAGCCGCTTTAAAGATGGCGGTGAAGCAGCATATGGAGGACAATAACTGTACCGCTGGTGCGTTTGAATGTTGGTCAGCCTTTCCCGGTTTATTAGGGATCTGTCCTTGTGTTGCCCTTGGTGAACTGGCAGATGAGGGCCTGCCCTTATCCTGTGAGACGGATGTTAACGGGGCCATATCGATGGCAATACTAAGAGCATGCAATCTATACGAAGCCTCGGAATTTCTGGCTGATCTGACCATTCGGCATCCGGAGAATAACAATGCAGAACTTTTGTGGCATTGTGGCCCCTTCCCATATTCCTTAAAGGCAACTGACAGTAAAGCTACTTTAATCGATGCTCAGGAACAATTTGAGTTGAAACAGGGAAACTTAACAGTTTGCCGCTTTGATGATATGGATGGAATGTACCATCTCTTTGTTGGAGAGGGGAAAACAACCCAAGGACCAAAAACCAGTGGCACCTATGTATGGATGGAGGTTGACAATTGGAAGTGCTGGGAGGAAAAGCTTATGTTTGGACCATATATCCACCATTTGGGTGTAACCTATGGAAATTACCTGCCGGTACTTCGGGAAGTGGCACGCTACCTTGGCCTAGAGTTTGACAATGCTCATGAGCAGGGAGTTCATAGTCTTTCATAAGAGGAAGGGTCATATGTTAAATAAATCCTTATATCATTCTTGAAATACAATACCCGGTAATGGATCAGAAAATGCAAGTACAGTGTTTATTCCCGGGAAGAACGTTAAAAAATAATGTAGTATCACAGATCATAAAGGGGATGAAAGAGCAGAGATTATCGAATAGGAGAAGAGGGTTACGGTTTATCGGTTGACACTACCAGAAAAATGAAGGATAATGAGAAAAAACAGAGATAGGTGTAGATGATATGAGTACTCAAATTAGAAAAGATTCTTCTCCGTTAAGTAGGAAACCGAAAAATATAAAGAACTATAATCAGAGACTGGTGTTATCACTTTTAAGAAAATATAGTCAGATGACAGCCAGTGAAATATCCGAGCGGATCAATCTAAGCATTACATCAGTCACAAAAATACTGGCTGCTCTGTTCAAACAGAATCTGGTAAAGTCTATGGGCAAGGGGAATTCCACGGAGGAAGGCGGTAAAAAACCGGAACTATTCGCGATCAATGATACCTATAAATATGTTATCTCAGTATGCTGCGGAGGAAACCATAACCATTGTGCCATCTCTACATTAAAATGTGAAATTATAAATACCTGTCATTTTCAATATCAGGATAGCGAAAACTTTGAAAAATGTATGAATGAAATTTCTGCTGTGATCGAAAAACTAGTAACAGACACTGGATTACAACCATCTAATATATGGGGCATCGTAGTTAGCTTTGACGGCATTGTGGATGCGGAGAATGGAGTTCTTCTTTTTCCAATCCACAATACTGCATGGGGACGAAATCTTAAGGCCAGAGAAGTGCTGCAGGAGCTTTTATCGGAATATAAGAATATATCGATTAATAATGGCAGCCGACTTTCAGGATATGCAGAGTTTTTAAAGCACCCGGACTATGCTGAGGATAATGTTCTTGTAATAGCTTCCGGTTCCTTTACCGGTGGATGTGTTCTGGACTATGGCAAGATGATACAAGGAGCCAACGGATTTGTAGGAGAGGTTGGTCATATAACCGTAGCTCCAACCAATCGCAGTGAAAAATGTGCTTGTGGAAATTACGGGTGTTTTGAAACAATGATATCACCGGAAGCACTGATTAAATTTGCAAAAGAGTTAAAGAAGGATTATCCGAATTCCGCATTGTACCCCAGTTTGGACCAGATTGACTATGAGGAAGTGTTTCGCGCCTCAAATCAACAGGATGCATTTGCATGCAGGGTTATGGATCAAATAATAGCTTACTTTGTTTTGTTGATCCGTAATATTGTACTAATTTATGATCCGAAAGTAATTGTTCTACAGGGGATCTATACGCAGGCAGGAGATTATTTTCTTACCACCTTGCAAAAGGAAATTCATTCCCTCCCTTTTTTCAAGATTGAAAAGGAATTAAAAATCGTATATTCAGACTTAAGCTATAGTCATGGCTACTTTATTGGAGGGGCTTTATATTTAGCGGACCAATTTTTTAATGAAGCGGATCTGTTCGTAGAACAGGAAGATAATGATTAAAATGAAAGTAAATAATTCGATAATAAATAGCTGACATGATGTATTGTACTAAGATTGTTTAAAGTTGATTTCCGATAGGAATAATAGTAAATACAAGGTTATTCATTGTTAATAATGCACAAAAATAATCCTAACAACCAGATAGAAATGTGATGAAATTCCGAAATGGATTTTTGGAATAATAGCATTTCTATCTTTTTTTGTGTAAAAAATAGAATTCTGGTAATTGAAATACATTTCTACGAACTCGATAATTCGATTTTATTGACCATAAGTAAAATTTTGCCCATATCATTTTATATGTTTTAGACAAATAATGAAATTGTTGTATACGACATCATTGTTACTAGAAACGAAGAAGAATTATTAATCAATATTTAATTTAAATTGTGACTTAGTATGAATTCGAAAGTGAAATTTATTAAAAATCTAATTAAATTAAGCTATTAATAATCATTAAAAAATCTAATCAAGAATCTTAATCAAGAAATAAAGAGTCAAAAACTAATCAAGCGAATTAAAAGCAAAAAGATTAATTAAAAGTAAAAGATCATTTAAAAGTGAAAAGATCAATTAAGAGCAAAAAGATCAATTAAGAGCAAAAAGATCAATTAAGAGCAAAAAGATCAATTAAAAGCAAAAAGATCAATTAAAGTGAAAAGATCAAAAAATACCAGATTGAAAGAATGATCCATTTCAAATTGAAAATTTATTAAAGGCGGGAGTTTGCATGAGAAGTAAAAAAAATCATAAACTGGGTTCGAGCTTGGCGGTGATGTATGAAAAAGAGTACCTCGGTAAAAAACTGGGGCTTTTGATTAGTATGATAGTCTCTATTATAGCAGTTCTTTTATCTATGCCTTTTGTTAAATGGGTTTATGTAATCCAGGCAGATACCTTATATAACAACCTGGGTCTAGGGGAAGATATGATAAGTAAACTGAAATCCAGTTACAGCATATTTAACCTCCTATCTTTTGTTAAGTATTCGAAACAAGGAAATATTGGTTTATATTCAATGCTTCTGTTGCTGATTTTTGTGGCTGCTATTTATTTCAACATCATAATGCTGATTAGGGTATTAAAAAAGAAGAATAAAACAAAAGGAAATTTATACTTATGCTTCTTAGGGAAGTTATCAATGATATTTAACATCATTTTCTCTTTCGCAACCTTAGGATATAAGTTTTTTGTTGATATGAAATTGGGGACGACAGTGTTTTTTATTTCTCCGATTGTTTATCTTGTTTTAATACTATCCGTTATTGCCTACTTATCTGTGAAAGTTGTGGAAAATGCAGAAAGAAAGATATACGGCGAATATGGTTTTTGGCATGAGTTAAGAAAAAACTGGGTTTTGTTTGTAATGCTAATTCCTGCTGCTATTTATTTATTAATAAATAATTACCTACCCATGGTCGGTGTTTATTATGCATTCACATCCTTTAACTTCAGAGACGGTTTGTGGGCCAGTCCTTTTGTTGGTTTCAAGAACTTTGAATACTTATTAAAAGCGGATTTACTTAACCTGACGAAAAACACGATTACATATAATTTCGTATTTATAGCGATCGGCAACCTGCTTCAGATTGTATTTGCTATTTTTATTAGTCAGGTCGGCTGCCGATGGTTTAAAAAGACTTCACAAACGTTGATGTTTATGCCTTACTTCGTATCCTTCGTTATTCTTAAGGTACTGGTATATAACCTGTTTGAGTATGACTCCGGTGTTATTAATACCTTAGTGGTTTCGTTGGGACTTGACAGGATCGACTTTTATAACAAGCCCAGTTATTGGCCTTTCCTTATCACATTATTCTACATATGGAAGAACCTTGGGTATGGCATGGTGGTATATCTTGCAACCATCTTAGGAATCAGTGATGAATACTATGATGCAGCTAAGGTAGATGGAGCCAGCTTATTACAGCAGATCCGTTATATCACGTTACCGTTAATTAAACCTACCTTTATCATTCTTTTCTTATTCTCACTGGGTAGCATTATGAAAGGTCAATTTGAACTATTCTACCAGATGGTCGGAACAAATGGCGTATTGTACGATGCAACGGATATTTTTGATACCTATGTATACCGAATTACAACAACTCAGCCACTTAGTATTGGTATCGGTACTGCAGCAGGTCTGTATCAGTCATTATTTGGGTTTATTGTAATCATGTTAACAAATTATGTGGTAAAGAAAAAGAACCCGGATTACGCATTATTCTGATGGAGGGGAGAAAAAAATGAAAATTAAAGACTCAAAATCTACAGTCATATTTAAAGTGATTATATATATTATGTTAACCATTGTTTCATTGATTTGTGTTTTCCCTTTTATTGTTATCATCTCCGGTTCTTTCACAGACAATTATACAATTATAACCGAAGGCTATGGGATTTTACCGAAGAATTTTACGCTATCCGCTTATGAAACTATTTTTAAGGCACCTCAGGACATATTGCAAGCCTATAAGATGACCTTTTATTACACAATTGTAGGAACTGGCATTGGATTATTTATTATTACGATGACCGCTTATGTTATTTCCAGACCGGAGTTCAAATATCGTAATTCTGTTTCCTTTATCATCTATTTTACCAGTATTTTTGGTGGTGGTATGATCCCTTGGTATTTAATGTATGCCAATGTGTTGGGACTGAAAGGATCGTCATTTGCCATATGGTTTCCCGCTTTGATGAGCCCTTTTCTGGTAATTTTGATGAGAACCTTCATTAAGGGATCCGTTCCGGATGCTATTGCAGAATCTGCAAAGATGGATGGAGCAGGCCATGTTACGATCTTTTTGAAAATCGTTATGCCTGTAATCGGACCTGGTCTTGCCACTGTAGGTCTTTTCCTTGCAATTGGCTATTGGAATGATTGGTATCGATCTTCCATGTTCAGCACCAGCAGTAAAACCTGGGAATTACAGTTTTATTTATATGATTTGTTAAACGCAACGCAAGCATTAAAGCAAATGGCACAGAATACAAGCGTATCCACTGGCGATCTGCCGACAGAGTCAATCAAACTTGCCATGGCAGTAGTAGCAACAGGTCCAGTACTGTTATTTTATCCATTCGTCCAAAAATATTTTGTATCGGGTATTACGGTAGGAGCTGTAAAAGGCTGATATTAAAGCATTTTCGGATGCTATAATATAATTTTACAATCATAAGGAGGATTAGTATGAAAAAAATGAAAAAGTTATTTTGTTTACTTCTAGTAGTATCCATGATGTTCTCTTTGATCGCCTGTGGGAATAAAAAAGAATCGGCAGAATCAGACACGACATCAAATGAAGGATCCAAAAATACCACGGATACTTCGGACACTGCTGACACGAATGAAGACACCAGTGAACCGGCGGAAACAGCAATTGATACTTCTGAACGAGCAGATTTAGTATTCTATGTAATGGGTGATGCACCAACAGATGAACAAGTAGTAGAGGATGCGATCAACGAAATTTTATTAGAAAAAATCAATGCTACCGTAGATTTTCAGTTCTCCACATGGACTGATTGGAGCCAGAAGTATAATTTAGAGTTAACTTCCGGTGCAGCTGATCTTATCTATGTAGCTAACTGGATAAATTATGCAACCTTATCTAACTCAGGTGCTTTCCTTGAATTAGATGATTTGATTTCAACCTATGCTCCAAATGTTGTATCTACCTATGATCAAAGCTTACTGGATCAATTAAAGGTAAACGGAACTCTTTATGGTATACCGAACTCCTGGCCGGAATATACGGTAAGTGGTATCTCCTACCGTGAAGATTTAAGAGTAAAATATAATCTTCCCGTTCCTAATTCCATTGAAAATTTAGAAGCATATCTGTTGGGAATTAAACAGAACGATCCTGCACAAGGTTTATTATCTACGACAACAGGAGAAAGTACTGGTTTACAGGTAGCATTTGATGCTGCTAACATATTAAACCTTAAGTATTCCTGGGTTACACCAAACGGTCTTCCTTATGGGTTAGGCGCTAATTATGATACACCATCCGAAGTATATGATTACTGGAATTCCGATGATTTTGCAGAAGATATGAAACTTATGAAGAAGTTTGCTGATGAAGGTTTCTGGTCAAGAAGTGCATTGTCTGATACCAACGACTCTGAGGCATATAATAATGGTGTTTGCGTAGCAGTTGTTGCAGGACAGAATCCAAATAAAAATATCACTGCAATTACAAACTATGCGAAAGATCATCCTGAATGGCAGTCAGAATACATCGCTTACGGTGAAGTAAATGGTGTTATCTTCCCGGCTCATGCAACACAAAACGCTACTGCAGTAGTTCGTGGTTCTAAGAATCCGGAAAGAGCCTTAATGGCGCTTGACTTAATGCTCACAGATAAAGATTTAAATGATTTAGTGCAGTATGGTATTAAAGGTACTCATTATGATGTTGACGCTAGTGGTGTTTATCAGAACCTTTCTGAAAACTTCAAATATGAAGGACTTAACACCTGGAACTTAAGAAATGGTGACTATAAACTGCCTCAGGCAAGCGATACGATTTTAAATGAAATGTTTGCTAAGTACGAAGAGCTTGGTAATAAGACAAAATTCCCTAACGTTAATGTTTTTGGTGGATTTGCTGAAGATTACAGCTCATATGAAGTGGAAAGAAGTTCTGTATCCGATGTTATGAGACAATACCTTGCTCCTCTTCAGGCTGGTCTTGTAGATGATGTTGATGCAGCAGTAAAAGAATTCAGAGAAAAAGTTGCTGATGCAGGTCTAGCTACATGTCAGGAAGAATTTAAGAAACAATGGGCAGCATATTGTGAATCCCATGCCTATAAATAACAATTAATAACGAATATAAATCGAGAAAAGCTGTTGTAGAACGTCTAATCCAATTGATAGGAGTTCGCTCCTATCAATTGGATTACCCAATATTTTGCAGCAGCTATTTCTTTCAGAGCTCAACAATCACTAAAGATGGACCGTTAATGTACCGAGGTTTCACAAATTTCATATACTTTAGTTTAATTCATGACAAGTGAATTAGCATGCTAACTCATCTTGTGTGTTTTCCGTATGTTATTAACAATTGAATCAAATATCAATTGGTAGATAGCTTGATAATAGCGAAGGAGCTTATATGAAAATAAAAATGGATGAAAAATATAAGAAGAACAAAAAGATGAAAGAGAAAGACAATAGTGATTATCATCAATACAATAGCAAGAACCAAGACGCTCCACCCAATGAATTAAAATTCAATAGAACTGTACGAAATCTTCATACAATCAGATCCAAGTTAATTCTGGCATTCTTAGTTCCGGTATCATTTATTATAATATTGGGAATCATCTCTTATTCAAAATCATCAGAAGGGTTAATCGGAAATTATGAGAAATCTACCATATCCAATCTGTCCAATATGGTCAAGTATATGAGCTTTGGACTGAATATGGTAGAAGCGAAAGCAAATCTGCTTAATTCGGATAATACATTGAAAAAGTATTATTCAGGTTTTTATCAGAAGGACGAAGTAGAAGAGTTATCACGTTTTAGAGAAATTCAAGAATTGGTAAACTCTAATGTGCTCCTAGAGGACTATATAGAAAATATCTATATGTTTAGTAATTATGGGAATGGACTTTCAGGAAATGGGTCGTTAAATACAGAGTTTTATAATAAATTTGTTGCAGATGGGGAAGGGTCTTTATTCACAGATGAAACAATGACCAGTCGTTGGATAGGAAGTCACCCCTACATCGATAACCAGACAAATAAGACAGATGATAAATATGCAATCAGCTATATAAAGCAATTATATAATATATCAAATAAACCCGTAGGTTATATTGTACTTGATTTTTCAATGGATTTTGTGAAAGATGCCATAAGCAGCAGCGGTTTGCCGGAGGGCAGTATCATTGCATTTGTTACAGCGGATGGCAGAGAAGTGATCCATGGGGAAATAGCCGAAGACTTTAAAATCACGGAACAAGATTATTACATCAATACGATTCGTGAGAAGAAGGATAAGGAAGGTTATGAATATATCGAATACAATGAAGCAAAATATTTATTTGTATATGCAAAAGAGAACATCAGTAACAGCGTCTTATGTGCTTTTATTCCGAAAGGTTATATTGTGAAGCAGGCAGATAACATGAAAAATATTACGTTCATCATAGTATTTATCGCTTGTGTAATTGCAATTGTTCTAGGTACTATAATCGCATCAGGGATAAGCAGTATGATAAATAAGATTATCGTGATGTTACAGAAAACAGCTGCGGGAGATCTTACGAATACTTTAATGGTGAAAAGAAAAGACGAATTTCATATTCTTGGTAAAAGTATCAATGAAATGGTTGGTAGTTTCCTTAACTTAATCAAGAAGATTATCAGTGTCAGTGAGACAGTATCAAAATCATCGGTTACGGTAGCGGATACTTCCACCGTCCTCATGGAAGTTACGAAGAATATATCGAGTGCAGTAGAAGATATAGAACAAGGAGTAACACAACAAGCTGGAGATGCTGAGAGTTGCTTGCATCTGATGATGAAACTTGCGGATAAAATTAGTGAAGTATATCGAAATTCGGATAATATAGAACAAATTGCTTCAAAAACAAAAGAAGTAATTGGAAATGGTATTAGCATTGTAGACAATTTAGGAAATAAGGTTAAGATTACCTCAAAAGTATCAAGAACTGTAATCATGGATATTGAGCAAATGGAATCTAAAACAATTGCAATTACTAAGATTATAGAGACGATGAATGATATAGCAGAGCAAGCCAAACTATTATCCTTAAATGCTGCGATTGAGGCAGCAAGAGCTGGTCAGGCAGGCAGAGGGTTTCGTGTTGTTGCCAGTGAAATTCAGAAATTTGCAGATAAATCGTTGACTTCATCAAAGGAGATTGAACAGGTTGTTCATAGCATTGTTTCCCAGACGATGAAAACAGTAAATGCAGCAAAAGAAGCAGATGCCTTGGTAATAACCCAGGAGGAAGCTCTGAATAACACGATCAACGTATTTGCAGAGATTAATCTCTATGTAGAAAAACTGATCAACAATTTAAATTATATTTCAAAAGACATCAAAGAAATTGAGCAGGCAAAGGATGATACATTAAATTCGATAGAAAATATATCAGCAGCTTCGGAAGAGACAGCCGCTGCGGCCGGTGAACTCGGAGCAACGGTAGAAGAACAGTTAAAAGAAGTTCGCTGTTTAAACGATGTAGTGTTACAACTAAATGAAGATGCTAAGAACCTGGATTTCTCCATCAATATGTTTAAAATTGAGGGATAATTCATATCTACAGATTAATATTATAGATATATAACCTTAATAAAATGAAGAAGTAATTTAAAAGATGTTTATAAATTATGATGTATCAAGGGCTGCTACTGGTTAGCCAGTAGCAGCTTTTCAATGGATAATTTTGAATAATACCAAATTACCAATCCATTCGATACTATGGATTTACTAATACATTATTCGGTCTGGAATGATATGGTTATGAGGAGTTTGGAAAGTATAGATAACGTTCCCGATAAAAGTACGAAAACAATAAGAAGATCAATTTGAGGAAAGGTCTAAGACGTTTTATTATGTAATATGAATAACAAGATGAAAAGCAATTTGTGAATATTATATATGATTAATATCCATACTTGAGTTTTTATTGTGAATATGTTATAATAAATAAAAACGTTTTTATATAAGGTGAGTAGATTTTATGAAAAAAGCTACAATAAAAGATGTTGCAAAGGAAGCAGGAGTATCAATTTCGACAGTTTCCAACGCACTCAACAATTCTCCTTTGGTCAGCGAGGATACCAGAAGTAAGATTGTATCCGTTGCAGAGCGAATCAAATATGTTCCGAACATGAGTGGAAAACTTTTGAAAGCAAGAAAGAGTATGACGATTGGATTTTTCTCTTCCAGTGTCAGCGGTCATTATTTCTATATCTTAGTTGATTCCATGTTTAAAGAATGCAGGCGAAGAGGATATGGGCTAAATGTTATTATAAGCAGGGATAAACGGGTCCTACTGAGTAATATCATCAGCAAGAATTTCGATGGGATTGTTATTTTTGATAGTGAACGTGTTAGGGAGCATGAAATTGAACTTATTATTCAGCATCAGATAAAAACAGTTTTTTTAGATCGTGAAGTCAAGAGTGAGAACATATCCAGTGTAGTATTTGATTCTTATAAATCAGGCTATGATATCACGAAGTATTTAATTAATTTAGGGCATAAGCGCATCTATTATATAGAGGGTGAAGAATTTACCTATGATAATTTAGGAAGAAAAGACGGTTATCTGGCTGCTATGAAGGAAATTGGTACTAAGGTAACGAATGATTATTTCTTTCATGGAATGTTTGAAGAAAGTTATGCTTATAACGAAATCATTTCGAAATTCCGATTAGGAAATATACCGATTCCGGATGCAATCATCGCTGCCAATGATGATAGTGCAATCGGTTGTATTAAGGCTTTTAACAGATTAGGATATCGTGTCCCAGAGGATATAAGCGTAGTAGGATTTGATGATATTGAAGTAGCACAGTATTTTACTCCTTCTTTGACAACAGTGAGAAATCCCATCGCAAGACAAGGAATTCGGGCTGTTGAAATTCTCATGGATATGATTGATAAGGAAAGTATGGGTGTGACAGAACAACTGACGGGAGAGATCATCTACAGAGATTCGGCGAAGGTAAAAGCAATATGATTACGAAGGAGAGGGACTGGTAAGACACCTGCGATTAATAAATTATGTGAAACAACACATAATTTATAGAAACGTTTCTATATGACATAATGCAAACTGACAAGGTATTACTGGGATTAACAAAATAGAAATCTGATAACGGAGGGAGAATATGATTAAGAAATTATTCAATTTCAAAACAAAAGATAAGGTGTACTATTCTTACTTAATCTCATATCTGGTAATAGGCATTCTACCTATTGTAATTTCCTTATTTGTCTTTGTTAATTATGGGCAGGTTGTAATGAAAGATATACGGGAATCGCAGTCCTACATGCTTTCTCAGTTGAAGAACAATTTTGATGATAACCTTGAAACAGTTATAAAGACGAGTCAATTATTATCTGAAAACGATAAAATTAATTCTTTAATGAACCGAAAAAACTTTTCAAAAAAGGATTTGCTTGAAGTATGGAAGCTAAAGGATGATATTAATACGGTGAAAAACAGTATTAATTTTTGTAGTGAGATATTCGTTTACTTTTATGGGAATGATAATATCGTATCCAATACGAAGCTATATTCTTCCGAGATTAATTACATATTTGCAGATACCTACCAACTTACGAAGGATCAGTTACTGGAAGCGGTAAATATTCCGCAATACCAAGGTTACAAAATCATACAGAATGATCAGGGATATAAAACGATTTTATTTTTGCAGAATGTATATAGCTATAATTATAAGGATAAACTGGCAACCATCGTAACAGTGGTTCCGTGGAAGAATATTGCAGGGAATATTGCTACGATCAATGAAGGACAGATCTATTGGATAAATTCTAACAACCAAATTCTCGAGGGAGATGAAACAGTTGTCTCCAATGATGAGATATCTTATGAGGACTATGTCAATGAGAATCAACTGATATTTACCGGCAGCGGTAAGGTAAAGCATGTAAATTCCTTTATTAACTCCAGATATTACGATTTTAAGTATTGTATAACAATACCACAAAGATATTATTTCAAAGACTTTAATAACCTGAAGCAGGTGTTGATTTTACAATTAATTGTAATGGTGGCCTTGTCTGTTTTATTGGCTAGATATTATTCTATTAAAAATTATAAGCCGATATCAAAGTTAATTGCTTTACTAAGAAAGAATAAAAAAGCAGCAAAAGATTATCTTAATTTTGAAAACATGGAATCCTATATCGATAACCTCTACAAAGAAAATCAATCCTTAAGTAATTCTTGGTATCAGGCAAAGGATGCGTTGTATAATCAGGTGATTTCAAGCTTTATTAAGGGATGGAATTACGATTTAACTGTATTGGAAGATCTTATTTCAACAAATTCGAAGGTAACGTTAAATAAATCCTATATCACTATGGTTATTTCATATATGGATATCTCGGATTGCAACCTGTTTATCGGTATTAATGATTCGGATAAAGAAAAAACCTTCCAACTGTTAAAGTTTGTGTTCAAAAATATTTTTGAAGAGACTATTTTATCAAAATATCCGGGATTTTTCTGTGATATTGATGGAATGCATTTATGTATAATCAATGTAAATGATGATATGACAAAGAATGAAACCTTGGCTTATGACATCCGTAAATGCCTCAGTATTTATAAAAAACTGCTCAATTTGAAGGTAAATATAGGTGCAAGTAGAGTCCATAAAGGTGCAGAGGATTTACCAAAAGCATATAATGAGTCTACCCAAGTACTATCCTTCCAATCTTTCTGGGGTAAGGACTTCGAGACTTTTGCTTTCTATGAGGAAACAAATACACATCATGATACGTTAAATAACTCCGATAGTATGTTAAATGAGAAGCAGAAAAAGCTATATAATCTGGTGAATGCGAAAGAATACGAAAAGGCTGTTGATTTATTGAATCAGATTTTAGATGAAACTTTTGTGAAGGAAGTTCAGTTTATGGATATGAATCAATGCAGAATGTATGGACTGATTAATACGGTATATAACTGTCTAAGTGATACACTTGGAAGAAGTGATGTAGAGTTTTTAAAACAATTAAATTTAATGCAACGCATGCTGAAAGCAAATTCCATTGATTCAATCCGAAATATCCTGAATGGTATTTTTAAAGATATCATCGATCATTTTAAGGAATGCGTAACGAATGAACATCCGAAGTGGATACAGGAAATCATTCATTTTGTAGATGACAATTATGATGATCCTAATCTTAACGTTTCAATTCTGGCGGACAAATTAAATATGAACCTATCTTATGTGGGAAGAACATTTAAGAGCTATACAGGATATGGGATAACAGATTTGATTCATATGAAGAGAGTAGAGGAATGCAAAAAACGCCTTATTTTAGGTGAGAGTGTGAGAGAGGTTGCTGAATCAATCGGGTATCTGGATTCGAAATCACTGATCCGAATCTTTAAGAAATACGAAGGGATTACTCCAGGACAATTTAAAAGTAACTGTGAAAATGAAATAATTAAACTGGCATAACAAAATAGTAGGGCACAAGGAATAGGAAGCAAAAATTGCTTCCTATTCGCACATATCGAGAATAAAGATGTATAAATTTAATACCAGAAAACAAAGATTGCCCCTATTCATTCATAAAAAAATCTAATTATAATAGGAGTGTCTGAGAGATAAAAAATCATGTTCCAAAAATGAGTATGATTGAAGGTAATTGTTATCATATCTGTGATACGAATGGAGGAAACAATGAAAAAAAGAAATCAGGTCTTAATCATATTAACCGTGATCGTAATGTCTGCTACATTTCTTTGTGGATGCACAACGAAAGATAAAATAATAGATGATCAGCAATTGATCAATTCAGATTTACTCCCATTCACCGAGGAACCAATTACTCTAACCGTATTTGCAGGACTCGATAGTAATCTGGAGGGCATCATTGATGATTATAATGAGAATGAGTTTTTTCAGGAATTAGAAAAGAGATCAGGAGTTCATTTGGAATTTGTCATCCCGGAAATTGGAGCGGAATACGACGCTTACTACTCCATGATTGCTTCGGATAATTTTACAAATATCATATCTCACTACGGATATGCTTACCCCGATGGTTTAGATGCTGCAGTTGATGACGGCTTTTATCTTAACTTAACACCTTACTTGAATACATTCCTAAAAAATTATAATGCTGCACGTAACAGAGATTCTTACACAAAAAACTGTACTACTACCGGTGCTGACAGGGTTGTTGCCTGCTATAGCTTATATACAAAAGAACAAGGTCCGTGGATGGGAATGCAGGTGAGAAAGGATTGGCTTGATGATCTTGGTCTTGAGATTCCGGTTACCTATGATGATTGGGAGAAGATGTTGACTCTTTTTAAGACAGAAAAAGGTGCATATTCACCTCTCTCCCTAGGGGCAGACGGTTTTATGGAATATTCCCACGGGTTGAGTGCCGGATTTGGAGTTTATGAAGATTTTATGCAGGTAGATGGTAAAGTGATATATGGTCCTGTCCAGGAAGGTTGGAAGGAATATTTAACATTGTTAAATAGCTGGTATGAAAAAGGCTTAATCGATCCTAATTTTATGATAAACGGAGAATGGCAGGTTGATCGATCGATGGTAGAAAATGATCAGACCGGAGCGTGGAATGCGATGTATATCATGATGTCCCAATATGAAGGTTCTGCTACGAATATGAATGTAATACCGGTAGCTTCACCGGTAAAAAAGAAAGGTGATAAGTTACATATTAGAAGAGAAGATTGTAGTATCGGACAACCAGTTACAATCTCGGCCGATTGTGAGTATCCGGAAATTGCAATGAAGTTATTGGATTATCTATATACGGAGGAAGGGTCTCTTCTTGCAAACTATGGGAGGAAAGATGACACCTTTACTTATAATCCGGAAGGGAAACCAAGAGTTACCGATAAGATATCAAAGAACAAAACCTATAGTATGGGGCAAGCGCAGGCGTTATATCTTCTCCCGCCTGCCAGATTAGGTGGGTTATACGACTGGACACGAGAACTGGATGCAGTTCCTGTTGAGGATTTAGCTGCCTATGATGTCTGGAGCGTGGGAGATGATGCATACATTCTGCCAGCATTTCTGTCCTATAACAGTGATGAATCAAAGGAACGCAGCAAAATTGTATCGGATGTTAATAATTATATGAATGATATGACAATTAAATTTATAACTGGGGTAAGTAATATTAATGAGGAATGGGATAGTTATATAAAACAAATGAAGGATATGGGTTTAGTAAGAGCTGTCGAGATTACACAGAATGCGTTGGACCGTTTTAATTCTGCTAACTAAAATTCTAGGATAATGGAAAAGAAGAATGGAGTTTCATGCTTGGTGGGAATTCATACAGTTCACATTAGGATCGATGCTCATACAATTATACAGCTGTCTGGAAAAATGATAAGGATTTATAAATTTAAGTACATAAATAGAAGATGAAAAGATCGGTAAACCTGAAATGGACTGAATCCACAAAAGGGTTACCGTTTTTTTCGTTTAACTCATATTGTATTCGATGAAGTAATAAATACAAAAATTAAGATGATCATATGGATTTAGGAACCTCTTGATCAATTGTGTAAGTAGAATGCCTGTAAGTAGAATGTTCTTGGACGAATTAGAATCTTAACAATGTTATCAGGTGTGGAATAGAGTGTGGAATAGTTCTAGACTCCTTTAAAATTAAATGCTTGCATATTTGGAAAAATATGTGATAATAAGTGAATATATAAATTCGTTATCCTCAGAAAGGGAGTGATGATAGAATTTTTTACTAGACGAATTTACCGGAAGGAACGAGCGATAACCATGGAACAAACATTGGTAAAAGATAAGAACAACAATCAGGAGGATCGAATAGAACGGGGTACTGTTGAGGATATCAATACATTAGCAGAACTGTATGATGATCTCAACGATTACCTAAGCACTAACACGAACTACCCGGGATGGATCAAAGGAATTTATCCAATCAGAGAAACAGCCGAAGAAGGTGTAAAGAATGGAACGTTGTTCGTCATAAGACGAAATAACGAGATCGCAGGAACCATAATACTAAATCAGGATCAACCAGATGCTTATAATAACGTAAGATGGGGTGTAGATGCAAAAGAGCAAGAGGTGATTGTAGTACATACACTGGCTGTTAATCCTAGATTTATGAAGTTAGGGATCGGAAAAAAACTCATGGAGTTCGCTGTGGATTATAGCAGGGAACAGAAGGTAAGGACCCTTCGACTGGATGTGTTTTATAAAAACTCCCCTGCCATTGCGTTATATGAAAAGAGCGGTTTTACCTACGTAGACACAGTGGATTTGGGGCTAAATATTCCTGATTTAGTATGGTTTAGATTGTATGAGATTAATTATTAACAGGAGGATTACAGATGAATATTTTAGTGAGTGCATGCCTGCTTGGAGTTCATTGCCGCTATAATGGGGAGGGAAAAATGGTAGAAGAACTGAAGAACCTTCTTGATCAGCATCATTTAATTCCGGTCTGTCCCGAGCAACTAGGTGGATTAATGACACCGAGAGAACCGTCAGAGTGCTTAAATGGAAAAGTGGTCAGCAAGACAGGAGAGGATGTTACGAAATATTTTGATAAGGGAGCAGAGGAGGTACTACTTCTTGCAAAACTTTATAAATGTAATTATGCAATATTAAAGGAACGTAGCCCATCCTGCGGAACTGGTAAGATATACGATGGAACTTTTACGGGAAAAATAATCGAAGGTGATGGTGTAACTGCGCAACTGCTTCGTGAACACGGAATTATAGTTATGGGTGAAACAGAAATTGCTGACTTTATTCGGAAGGTCTCATAAAAAACATATAAATACCTCGTTATGAAATTACAACCGAATTGTCTTATATACCACTGCAGTTCTTTTACTTAATTCATCTTAAAACAGATTAACACGATCAAAGGTAACCCCTTTTTTGGGTAACTCCATATATACTTGTAACCTTCATATCATTTCCCTCTGGAATGATATATTTTATTAAACTGCTTTACATGTTGTGTTACATGCTCGATTGCTTCTTCTTCCTTCTCTGGGTGATGATCGTATTTGTTGAGTAAAAGAAAAATAGGTGCGTAAAATTGCAATGCCATGGTGTAGGGATCCCCCTCTAGAAAGGTACCAAGGGTAATAAATTCTGCAAATAGGCTGCATTGGAAATCCAGTGCACCATCGATAAAAATCTGTGTATAGGTACGGCTAGCTGCCGGATTGCGAAACTGTTCAATGGTAAGCATCCTACGAAACTTGGAAGCGTACTCATCTTTTAAAAAGAAATGAAACAATCCTTGGCTCATTTGTATTAAAGCATCTTCTGAAATATTATTATATTGTTTTGCAGCTTCACTGCTTTCTCCTTGCGGAATTCCCATATTATGTGAGAGGTTATCATACCGTATCATCATCTCGCTGATAATGGAATCAAAGATAGCTTGTTTATTCTGATAGTGTTTATATAAGGAGCTTTCCTTAATTCCAACCGCTTTTGCGATATCTCTGACGGAAACTCCTTCAAATCCGTGAATTGAAAATAAATTGAGTGATTCTTGTAATATAACTTCCTTCGTGTTTCTTTTTTCCATAACTACCTCGCTTATATAACGTTTTTCTATTCCTCCATTATCCCTGATTACGAAGGTAATACGAATTCATGGATCAAGACGTTGATCCTATTAAAAGATACCAACCAAACAAGGTAGAAATAAGGGACTAGAAGTATTAGAAAATAGATGTATTCCGACTGTTTTTTAAAAAAAGAGGCTAACATCCGATAGCTTAATTATAACTATCGTTTGTTAGCCAGTCAAGTAATATTTTATGTTTTACTACTTTTTGTTCTTATATTCCGGTATCGGCTTTCTAAATATAATATGGGATAAAGGCTTCCATTCAAAAGGTAGAATGGGCCAAGTGTATCGTTTGCTATTTTTAAAGGATTTGGTAGTAAGAGTTATGACAATGATGATTATCATAGCAATACCAAAACCAATCACATTAAATAAACCAGTCATGATAAGCAAGAATAGACGGAAGATACGGATTGCCATTGCAAATTCAGCGCTGGGAGTTGCAAAGGTTCCGATACCGGCTAACGTCATATAAAGGACTGTTTCCGGTACAAACATACCCACCTTAATTGCTAATTCACTTAGCATCAAGCCACCTATGATACCTAAGGAGGTGGTCATAGCACTGGGGGTATGAATGGAGGAAATACGAAGCAAGTCCAAACCAAATTCCAAGAGAATAAACTGTACGAATAAAGGGAAGGTAGACTCTTCCTTCGGTCCAAGAAATTGAAGAAACTCAGGCATATATTTAATATTCATAACAATTAGTAACCAAAGGGGCAAAAGAATAAAAGCTGACATCATACCTAAGAAGCGGACCCAACGTATATAAGTACCAACGGATACATTCTGATAATAATCTTCTGCATGCTGCGTGAAATGAAACATAGTGACCGGAAGGAGCATGACACTGGGGGAAGTGTCAACGATAATAGCTATGTGGCCTTCCAGAAGATGGGCTGCGACTACGTCCGGCCGCTCTGTGAATTTTATCTGAGGAAGTGGATTATACCAGTGCTTCTTAATCAATAATTCCTCCAGGGTTTTCTCCGCCATCACGAGTGCATCAACTTCAATTTGATCAATCTTTTGTTTTATTTCATTCAATAAATTAGGATTTGCCAGATCTTTAATATAAGCAATGACAACGTCAGTTTTTGACCGATTTCCTACAGTTTTAATTTCGAAGATAAGATTAGGGTCCCGAAGTCTTCTACGGATCAAAGCAGTATTAAAAATGACCGTCTCTACTAAACCGTCCCGCGACCCTCTGGTTACCTTCTCTAGCTCTGGTTCTTCCGAACTTCGGACAGGGTATTCTCTTGCATCGATAAGAATGCCTTCCTCCTGGCCGTCAATGATAAGAGCGATAGCACCGGCTAGAACTAAGGTTTTCATCTGATTTATATCATTAAAACTCTCAACCTCAATATAACCGATTTTTTGCTTCATGAGAATCTGGATATCTTCTTTCATCTGGTCTGAATTCTGGTTGTATTGAAGAATATCAAGAATGCGTAACATAATATCATCTTTGGCAAAGCCGTCGATAAAAACTAAGTAAGCTTTTGTTTGACCGAGGATTAATTCTCTTCCAATTACATCGAAGCTAGTTTTAATCGGTAGATTGTGCTTTAATAATTCAATATTAGAAGCAAGATCCTTTGATAATTTAATTGGGATATTAGTATTCATAGTAGTACTCCTTGCAAGAAGTTTCAATAGAAATAATTGAATGAACTTCGTAATATACAAATCAGTGATAGAGTTCCATTATTTATTACTTCTTATACGAAACATTCTATTTCACTTAATTGCACGAGAAGATGAAATTCATGTTATGCTAGTACATGAAAGGTATGAACTATTTATTTACAAGAATTGCTATTCAAGGTAAAATAGGCTCAAATATGGGACGAGGAGATGAGATAGATGAAAACGATAGGAATGATCGGTGGAATGAGTTGGGAAAGTACGGTTACCTATTACAAGATAATTAATCAAGTTACGAAAGAAGCTCTTGGCGGGCTTCATTCAGCACAATGTTTACTTTATAGTGTGGATTTTTATGATATAGCAGAATGTCAGTCAGCAGGTGATTGGACAAGAAGCGCAGATATGCTGGCAAAAGTCGCCCAAGGATTAGAAAAAGCCGGTGCCAATTTTATTATCATATGTACCAATACCATGCATAAAGTCGCTGATGACATACAAAGAAGGATCTCTGTTCCGATATTACACATAGCCGAAGTAACAGCGGATGTACTTTTGAATCAAGGGTTGAAAAAAGTAGCTTTGTTAGGAACGAAGTATACCATGGAAGAGGACTTTTATAAGCAAAAGCTGATTGACAGAGGTTTGGATGTAATCGTGCCGGATAAAAAAGGAAGGGAATTGATTAACCATACCATCTATCATGAATTATGTCTTGGAGAAATAAAGGAAACCTCAAAAAGGGATTTTATAAACATCATGAATCAACTGGGTCAGCTTGGTGCACAGGGAATCATACTTGGCTGTACTGAGATAGGACTACTGGTGCAGCAAGAAGATATCAAAATTCCACTATTTGATACCACAGTAATTCATGCTACAAAAGCAGCAGAACTTGCCATAAATATGATATAACCAGTGAAGTTAGAATGGATAAATAAATTGTGCTATACAGTAAAGTAATGATTGACAAACAATAGTTTTTTCGTATATTATGGCTATGGGAATGAAGTTCTCCCATGGCTTTTGCCAAAACCGCATTTATGCTGATGACTTCTGTGACTTAAGAGCACAGGATTCATCAGCTTTTTTACATTGTAAAGATGGAGGAAAATAAAATGTTAACTAGTTTAGCACTAATCTTTTTAATCGGATTACTCTTAGGATCTGTTTTTCAAAAATTAAAATTGCCACGATTGTTAGGTATGCTAATTACAGGTATGTTGTTAAGCCCTTATGCTCTCAATCTCCTGGATAATTCTATCCTAACGATGGCACCGGATTTACGACAGGTGGCTTTGGTAATCATACTTACCAGAGCGGGGCTATCATTGGATATTAATGATCTGAAAAAAGTGGGGCGGCCTGCAGTTCTAATGTGTTTTGTACCTGCATGTTTTGAGATAATCGGCATTCTCCTTCTTGCACCATATTTCTTAAATATTACTTTGCTGGAAGCAGCTATTATGGGATCAGTTCTGGCAGCAGTATCCCCAGCAGTAATCGTACCGAGAATGCTAAAGTTAATGGAGGAAGGGTATGGTAATAAAAACAGTATCCCGCAATTAATTCTAGCAGGAGCATCAGTAGATGATGTTTTTGTTCTTGTCCTATTTACTGCATTCACTTCGTTGGCTACGGGAGGAAGTGTAGCAGTAGGGAATTTTGTTCAGATACCGGTTGCAATCCTAATCGGTCTGATGATTGGTATTATATTTGGAATTGTTATGTCGTTATTCTTTAGAGTTTTTCATATGAGAGACTCCGTAAAAGTACTAATTCTTCTTAGCATTTCCTTTCTGCTGATTAAACTGGAACAGATATTACAAGGGATAGTGCCGTTTTCAGCATTACTTGCGATCATGAGTATGGGTGGAGCATTATATAAGAGCTATGAAGTAGTAGCAAAGCGTTTATCCTTAAAATACACGAAGCTATGGGTTGCAGCAGAAGTCATTTTATTTGTTCTGGTGGGAGCTTCGGTAGATTTACGATATGCTTTATCCGCAGGTTTGAATACTATTATAGTTATCATTCTGGCCTTAATATTCCGTATGGCTGGTGTGTTTTTCTGTGTTTTTGGCACAAAGCTGAGCATGAAAGAAAAGATCTTCTGCATGATTGCTTATACACCAAAGGCTACGGTTCAAGCTGCTATTGGAGCGATACCTCTTTCTATGGGACTTGATTGTGGACCTATTGTTCTTACAACAGCTGTTTTGGCAATCTTAATTACCGCACCTTTTGGAGCAATCGGAATTGATCTTTGGTATAAGAAGCTTTTAATGACCGATAAAGATCAAGGATGAATAAAAAATACAGATCTCAAAATGTAATTAGAAGATAGCAGGTTATAACGGAATCTTGCTTTAGGGACATATAAAATATAGGAATCATAAACCGGTTATTCCGGTTAAATTACCACTTACCTATAAAATATAGCAACTTGCTTCAAGTTGTATTGCATGAAAAAATAATATCGTGTACACTCATACCAGGATATGGAAACAAATTAGTCTTTGGAAAGGACGAATGGTATGGATAATATAATTCAGGTAACCAATCTGAAAAAATATTTTAAAGAGGTAAAAGCAGTGGATGGCATTAGCTTCCGAGTAGAAAAAGGTCAGTTATACGGCTTCCTCGGCGTTAATGGTGCAGGAAAATCAACAACGATCAATATGCTATGTACCTTATTACAAAAGGATTCAGGAGATGTAACCGTCTGTGGGTATTCCCTAGATAAGGAGAATCATGAGATTAGGCGTAAAATCGGTGTTGTTTTTCAGGATAATTCTCTGGATGAACGACTGACAATCAAAGAAAACTTGACGATCCGGGCATCCCTATATGAAAAAAGTTCTACTACTGTTAAAAGAAAAATGTATGAAATCAGTGAAATACTTAATATCCATGATCTCTTGAACCGTCAGTTCTGTAAATTATCCGGTGGCCAGAAACGTCGCTGTGAGATCGCCAAGGCATTGATGAATACACCGGAGATCTTATTCCTAGATGAACCTACCACAGGTCTTGATCCCCAGACGAGACAAAATGTGTGGGATAGTGTGGAAAAACTTCGTAAGGATATGAATATGACAGTATTTCTAACCACTCACTATATGGAGGAAGCAGCCAAAGCCCAATACATTGCAATCATGGAAGCAGGCAAGATAGTTGCTCAAGGGTCACCCTTTGACCTCAAAGCACAATATGCCAACGATTTACTCAGATTGGTACCTAAGGACAAAGAAAAGCTGCTTCTTAATCTGGAACAGCAGGAGTATCACTTTGATATTCGTAGTAATCATATTAGAGTATATCTGCCAGGCACCATGGATAGTCTGGATCTACTTAATCAGATAAGGGATCAGATCACTGCCTTTGAAGTTGTTCAAGGAGCCATGGATGATGTGTTTTTAAATGTGACAGGGAAAAGTTTGTAGAGTGTTTAGAAAGGCAGGTGTATTCTTATGAGAATAATGAAATTAGTGAAAAGAAATATCTTGGTATATACCAGAGATAGAGCGAATATTTTCTTCTCCTTACTCTCCGTAATCATTATTATTGGTTTGATGGTTTTATTTTTAGGTAATATGAATATTGATAATGTAGTATATATGCTTCAGGACTTCGGTGAGAGGGATAGCATACTAGACCGGGAAAATGCAAAGAACTTAATTATGTTATGGTCCATTGCCGGAATCGTTGTAGTTAATTCTGTAACGGTAACGCTTGCAATGGTAGGAATTATGGTGGAGGACGAAGCAAGAAACCGTCTGGCTAGTTTTTTTGTTGCTCCGGTAAACAGAGGATTACTAGCTGTTGGATATATGGCAGCCGCTGTAATCGTTGGAATTGTTATGTGTGTATTGACAGTTATTATTTCAGATGTCATCCTATGGGCAGCCGGGGGTTCCCTGTTATCTGTTCATCAGCTGACTTCGATACTTTTATATATAATAATAAATGTATTCACATTTTCTGGCTTGGGTCTTCTTCTGGCGGCTTTTATCCACACCACCAGTGCATTTGCAGGGTTAAGCACTATTATTGGTACCTTAGTAGGTTTTTTGTCTGCAATCTATCTTCCGATGGGTGCACTTCCAGAGAAAGTACAAGCGGTACTAAAAAGTCTGCCGATGCTTCATGGCAGTGCAATGATGAGAGAAGTATTTACCAGAGAAGCTATAAAAACAACCTTTACGAACTGTCCTGAGGAATTTATTGAAGGTTATAAGGAGTATATGGGAATCGCTTTGAAATGGAATGATACAACGATAAATAATAGTATATCAGTTGCATTTCTTGTAATAAGTGGTATTGTATTTATTGGAATCTCTGCATTTATACTAAATAATAAAAACTCTATGAAACGATAGGAGTTCTATGAAGATTATTATTGAGGATTGTAACCCTGACGAAGAAGAACAGATTATTATCCGTTGCAGTAATATGAGCGAGACTGTGATGAAATTGATCTCTGAGCTAAAAATGGGGCAGAAAAAGCTGACCGGTACGAAGGACGGCAATATTATCATGATTGAACCCCAGAATGTCTATTATTTTGAAGGGGTTGACAACAAGGTATTTATCTATTGTAAGCAGAATGTGTATGAAACAAAATTGAAGCTGTATGAAATCGAAGCAGCTTATGAGAACTCTGACTTTTTTCGTGCCTCCAAATCGGTTATTATTAACATATCTAAAGTAAGGAGCTTGAGCCCCGCATTTTCGGGACGGCTGGAAGCCCTATTATTTAATGGGGAAAAAGTCATTATATCAAGGCAATATGTACCGGAACTCAAGAAGAAGCTAGGGTTATAGGAGGAGGATATGGATTTCTTAAAGAAAATTGTACAGATTTTTATTTATGTTACGGCGGGCAATACCATATGTGGTGCATTGTATGTGACGGTGGTCAGACCGGAATATGATATCGACCAGTCATTTTTATGGCAGGCTATCATAGTTGCAGCGATCTGTGCCTTAGGAACATTTATTTTTCTTTCCAGGCATGAATTAAGCAAGAAGCAGAATTTTATCCGTACCTTAGTTCATTATCTTTATATTAACATCGTAGTGATTGGCGGAGCTTGTTTATTTCAATGGATTAATTTGGAGGACTCTTTTGGTCTCTTTATTATGTTTGTCTTTGTAGCGATTATTTATGCTTGTGTAACAATGTTCTTATTCAAGGTAGATCAACAGACAGCAAGGGATTTAAATCGGAGATTAATGAAGATCCATCGGGAAGATAATTCGGAAGATAATTTTTCCTAAAATCCTGATTCTATAACAGTTTCATCAAAATAAAAACATGTAACCTCTCTAACAAAGCTGGTGTATTGGCTTATTGGTTAGAGAGGTTTTTGTATATTTTTCGTATTTGATAATGGGTGGAAAAAATACTGAAGATTTACCTATTAGATGTGAATTAACAGATAATTTAGAAGAAATGGAATACAATTATAAAAATATAAATATTTAATCAAAATAGTATTGACAATTAAATGACCATAGATTATAATAAACACATAACAAACAACAAACAAAATTTCAAACAAAAGAAATAGACAAGAAGGTGATACCATTGAACACACAATAAAAACCTCTCAATGAGATAGGAGAGGTGAAAACAACCTTCTTCCTCTGAAGGATAATATATATCTCAAATTAACATCAACAATACATATAGAAAGAGGGCGGTTCCACCAAAAACGTTAGCGTAATACCCCATAGAAAATCTTAGGAAAGGCAGGTATCCTCCACCAGAAACATAAGAGAAATACCCCATAGAAAATCTTAAGAAAGGCAGGTATCCTCCAACAGGAACATAAGTGAAATACCCCATAGAAAAATCTTAGGAAAGGCAGGTATCCTCCACCAGAAACATAAGAAAAATACCCCATAGAAAAATCTTAAGAAAGGCAGGTATCCTCCACCAGAAACATAAGAGAAATACCCCATAGAAAAATCTTAGGAAAGGCAGGTATCCTCCACCAGAAACATAAGAGAAATACCCCATAGAAAAATCTTAGGAAAGGCAGGTATCCTCCAACAGGAACATAAGTGAAATACCCCATCAAATCTACAGAAAGGCAGGTAAACCGCTAAAAACATAGTATTTATTACAAAAGATTAACATAATGAAAGGAAGGCGATAAGCAAAAGCATATGGATAATATAACCTAGAAGGAGAGTGTCATTAAATCGTTGATACTCTCCTTTTTTATGTGATTTTTTAAATCATGACAGTATACCCAGGATATAAATACTAAACTATTATCCAATATAAAATCGTCATACAAAAAATGCTTTATGATTGAATGAAACTTATATCAAAGATGGATAGTAAGAGAATATAGCTACAAATTGATTATAGGTTGAAATTTTATATTTTCTGGATATAATTAGAAATAGATAAAGTTGTATTTTGTCGAAACAGTAAAATGTAGAGTTTAAGAAATTCTTAAGAGTTTCATAAGATAAAAATTAGCTCGCTTATTTCTCCGATGATATAATAAACAGGTGAAAAGGTTATAGAAAGTGGTGGAAAAATGAACGGAACAATTCTTGTTGTAGATGATGAGAAAGAAATAGCCGATTTGGTGGAGGTTTACCTCAAAAATGAAGGCTTTACTATATATAAATTTTATAATGGGAAGGAAGCTTTGGATTGTGTTAATTCCGTGAAATTGGACTTGGCAATTTTAGATGTTATGCTTCCGGATATGGATGGATTTACAATCTGCAGAAAGATTAGAGAAAATCATAATTTTCCCGTAATTATGCTGACAGCAAAAGAGCAGGAGATTGATAAGATAACAGGGCTTACCTTAGGAGCAGATGATTATATAACAAAACCCTTTCGCCCTCTAGAAGTGGTAGCCAGGGTGAAGGCTCAAGTCCGCCGCTATACGATGTATAACAGACCGGACACAGAAAAAGAAGAAGAGAATATTATAGCCTTCTCAGGTTTAATTATAGAAAAGGATACCCATAAATGTATCTTGAATGAACGGGAACTGCAATTGACTCCCATTGAATTTTCAATCCTATGGATTCTTTGCTCAAATCGAGGAAGAGTGGTTAGCTCGGAAGAACTATTCCATAAAGTTTGGGGTGAAAAATATTTTACAAATAATAACAATACAGTAATGGTGCATATCCGCCATATAAGAGAGAAAATGAATGATTCGATCGAACATCCAAAGTATATAAAAACCGTATGGGGAGTGGGGTATAAAATTGAAAAATGATTTTGTCAAACTGAAGAGGAAGCTATTTATATGGGTTATCTTATGTGCCTTGATTTCTCTTGCGACGGGATTTATCATAATGACCTTATTCATTGATGGAATCTTTCAAGATCCGTTTGCCGAAGGTTTTGTGACCTTTTGCAAAAGAATTTTAAGCTTTAGTGATGAGGAGGCAAGGTATCGATACCGTCAGATCTTTCGAAATTATAAATATGTTTGGATGGCCATCGGTTACTTTATCATTCTATTATTTATATTTTATCAGGCGTTATCAAGACTTACGAGGTATTTTAATGAAGTAAGTTCCGGTATCAACCAACTGGTAGAGGAGAAGAATGGTGATATCCGACTTTCCCAGGAGATGGAGTTTATTGAGAAAAAGTTGAACACCGTAAAGAATACATTGGAGAAAAGAGCTCATGATGCACAAGAAGCAGAGCAGCGAAAGAACGATCTGGTGGTTTACCTGGCTCATGATATTAAAACACCACTCACCTCAGTCATCGGTTATTTGAGCCTTTTGGAAGAGGCACAAGACATGCCGATAGAACAGAAAGCGAAATATGTAAAGATTACGTTAGATAAAGCATATCGATTAGAGCAGCTGATCAATGAGTTCTTTGAGATTACAAGATTTAATCTTCAGACTATTATCATTGAAAAGCAGGAAATCAAGCTTCCTTATATGCTGATGCAGATGGCAGATGAGTTCTACCCTACGATGGTCCTGGATGGAAAAACAGCGGAAGTGGAAGCACAGGATAATCTTATCCTATATGGTGATGCAGACAAACTGGCTAGGGTATTTAATAATATCATGAAGAACGCAATTGCTTACAGTAGTGATAACAGCACGATTCAAATTTCTGCAAAAAAAATAGGGAAAGAAATCGTTATCACCTTTACGAATCAGGGTAACGACATTCCGGCTGGTAAGTTAGAAACAATCTTTGATAAGTTTTATCGTCTGGATAATGCGCGCTCTTCGAATACCGGCGGTGCCGGTCTAGGACTGGCAATAGCAAAAAACATAGTAAATGCCCATGGCGGATCAATTACAGCAGACAGTAAAGAAGGGAGAACAATCTTTACGGTTAAGTTACCGGACTAAGATGTTGTGATTCATCTGTTCCATAAATCATAATAAAATATTAAGAATTTAATAAGTATATTTTAAAACAGAACTCCTCTCCATTTGGTTTAATAGAATAGAAAGGAGTTTTTATTATGTCGAAAAGAAAATATAAAAAAATTCGGTGGAGCAACGTAATTATTTTATTTTGTATTATAACACTGGGAGTGATCGCTGGATATAAGAGTATTGAGTTATTTCAAGCAGTACAAAAGGAAGCAGATGGTTCCGGTCAATGGACAAACACACCCTATCCAACTCAAACAATTCCACTCAATGCAACGAGTGAGGAAGCAGAGACAGGTGATGAACTAGAAGGTATTGATTATTTACACAGCAACAATGCCATCTTAGTCAGACTGGAGGATCAAAAGGTATTATTCAAAAAAAATAGTGATGAGAAACTTTATCCGGCGTCTTTAACAAAGATAATGACAGCTTTAGTCGCAATTGAGAGCTTACAGGATCTAAATCAAGAGATCGTCTTATCTACCTCGATGTTTCGGAAGTTATATGAGGAGGATGCATCCTTAGCAGGTTTTTTACCTAAGGAAGAGGTTGCGGCAATTGATTTAATTTATGGAGTATTACTTCCCTCTGGAGCAGAGTGCTGTATTGGTCTTGCTGATGAGATCTCCGGCTCAGAAGAGGCTTTTACAGAATTAATGAATAAAAAGGCCAGGGAACTTGGAATGAATAACACGAATTTTACCAATGCTACCGGACTACACGATGAAGATCATTATACAACTGCGGAAGATCTGGCACTTCTTCTAGAATATGCCCTTGAAAATCCTACGTTTCGGGACGTATTTACAGCATCAAGACACAGTACCCCTGCAACGAATCTCCATTCGGGAGGAATAACGTATAACAGCACTCTATTCGATAAATTAAAAGGTTACCAACTTTCCCACAGTAAGATTCTTGGAGGGAAGACAGGATTTACCAGTGAAGCGGGTTTATGCTTGGCCAGCTTAGCAGAAATTGATGGAAAAGAATATATCTTTGTGTCAGCAGATGCAGCTGGTGATCATAGTACGGAACAGTACAATATTACAGACGCTGTTAATATATATGAGAGTATAACATTAACCCTAGGGAGCGAGTGAAGCTCCCTTTTTTATTGAAAAGTTCTAGGAAATACTGACTAGATGATAATAGCAATCATTTTTAAGATTCAGGATTGACATATATATAGTGCAAATGTATAATAATAACACAATATATTGTGTAATGGAAAATAAATGTGGTTTTATTTCGAATACTTTAGTAAAGAATATTACATAAGGTAAGAATATCATAAGGAAAGAAGTTTACATAAGCAATGTTAGTTAAGCAATGTCTGCTAAACAATGTTTGCTTGAAAGCAGAATGTAAAAGTAAAATAAAGAACATTAAGAAATCAACAATGAACTTAATACATAACTAAAAAGGAACTCATACTTCCTTGGGAAATGGAGATTGTTAACATGGAACATATATTATCAGATGAGTTTTTATCCAATTATAAGAATGAGAAAACTCCGCTAAGCCATATTGGCGAATTTGTATATCTAAGAACCTATTCCAGATATTTGGAAGATAAAAAACGTAGAGAAAACTGGTATGAAACGGTACTTAGAACAACAGAATACAATATAGGATTAGGGATTCAATATAAAAAGAAGAGCGGAATACAACTAAATGAGCAGGAGGAACGAAAAGAAGCAGAGGCTTTATTTGATCGACTGTATCATTTAAAGACTTTTACTTCCGGCAGAACTCTCTATATGGGCGGAACGGAAATCGTGAAGGAATATCCGCTATCGAATTATAATTGTGCATTTACTATGGTTCAGAAATTAAAGGATCTGGTGGATGTATTCTATCTTCTTATGGTTGGTAGCGGTGTGGGAATTCGCATTAGTAGGGATTTGGTGGCTCAAATACAAAATACCAGACATGTTCCGATGGAGAGTTATTATGACCCGACTGTTCGGCTAGGTACGACTAAGGAAGCCATGGAACATACCAGATATCATATCGATAACATAGATAGTTCTATTCTTACATTAACCATCGGTGACAGCAAGGAAGGCTGGTGCGATGCTTTAGAATTGTATTTCCGATTTGTGACAGAGTCTGAATTTAATGATATTAATAAAATTAGAATTGATTACAGCTTTGTTCGTCCCGAGGGAGAACGATTGAAACGTTTTGGTGGTAGAGCATCAGGACATAAGTCCATCCAAAGAATGTTTGAGAAGATGAACCGAGTATTTGCGCTAAGAGATGGTGAAAACTTAAAAACCATTGATATCTTGGATATCGCTACAATCATAAGTGAGAATGTAGTATCTGGTGGGGTCAGACGCAGTGCAATGATGGTGATCTGTGATGAAGAAGATGAAGAGGTTATTACTGCCAAAAGAAACATTTATAAAGTAGTGGACGGACAGTGGATAGAAGACCCAGAGATTTCCCATCGCCGTATGAGCAATAATTCAGTGCTGTATACCCACAGACCATCCTTAGAGAGAATCAAAGAAATTCTTGGGTCTATTCGAATCAACGGTGAACCTGGATTTATTAATGGAATGGTGGCTTCCAGACGCAAAACTACCTTCCATGGTACGAATCCCTGTGGTGAAATACTATTGCAATCCAAGCAGTGTTGTAATCTTACAACCAACAATCTGGTTTCCTTTGTGAATGAGGAAAATAAATTAGATCTAATGCAGCTGAAAGAGACGCTTCGTTTATCCACCAGGGTTGCAATCCGTATGACCTTAGTGGAAGTGGAATTACCAGAATGGGATAAAGTGATGCAGGAAGACAGAATTATTGGTATTTCCTTAACAGGAATGATGGATATGGTTAATAAAACTCATATGAGCTATGAAGATTTGGCCATACTTCTAAGGGATTTACGTGAAGTGGTACATGAAGAAGGAAGAAAATATTGTAACGAGCTGGGTATTTCCGTTCCTGAATTAATGACAACCATTAAGCCGGAAGGAAGCCTTTCCACACTTCCCTGTGTAAGCTCGGGAATCCATTATGCCCATTCCAATTATTACATTCGTAGAATAAGAATATCAGCATCGGATCCATTGTATAAAATGATTGAGAAGCAAGGAAGTTTTCCAATTCATAATGAGGTCGGACAGACGGATGAGAACTGTACGATCAAAGTAATCGAATTTCCGATAAAAGCTCCGGAGGGAAAGACGAAATATGAAGTTGGAGCAATCGAACAGCTGGAGTTGGTAGGAATTACCTTCCTGCCCCTATTTGAGGAGACCTATCCGTTGCTACCTTATGAATGTACGACAAAAGAAGATTATGAAGAACGAATTAAAAAAGTAAAAGGGATTGATTATGATCTACTGGCATCCTTTGATAACGATGAGGATAGGGAGATCCTGGATAAGGAATGCGAATCCGGTGCTTGCCCAATCAGGTAATGATTTATGAAATAATATAGAATAAAATGTAGTTTTATCCTAATAAAAAGATAGTGGAATATACATATTTTACTATCTTTTTTTATGCTACAATGTTACACTATGAGTTATGAAATTATTAGATAAATGCAGAATATGGTTGCTGATTCCGTGTAAAAAGGTTATCAATCATGTAAATTTTGATTAAGAAAGGGATGTAACTAACGAAACGGAGGAGACTTATGAAAGATAAGATTTTGATAGGAATCATTGGTGATTTTGATCTGAAGCGTCCTGCTCACAAAGCCACAAATGAAGCGATACAGCATTGTGCAAGACACCTGGATCTTGATGTCTCTTTACAGTGGGTACCAACGGAAAATTTAGAACAAAATCCCGACAAGCAATTAAAAGGTTATGACGGAATTTGGTGCTCCCCTGGAAGCCCCTACAATAGTATGCTTGGGGCAATCACAGGGATACAATATGCCAGAGAAAATGATATTCCATTCATCGGTACCTGTGGAGGGTTTCAGCATGCAGTACTCGAGTATATCCGAAATATTTTAGGATTTCATAATGCAGGACATCCGGAATACGATACCACACACGGTGATCTTTTTATTACCGCCCTAAGCTGCTCTTTGCTAGGTGAAACCAAGCAAATATATTTGAAGGAGAATACTATGGTACTTTCCTACTATAAAAATAGAGTGATTACGGAACGATATAATTGTAACTTTGGTGTAAATCCGACCTATCAGAAATTGCTAGATGAGCATGGGTTTATAGTAGCAGGTATGGATGAGCAAGGGGAAGCAAGATTGATGGAACTACCGGAAAAGCGTTTTTATGTTGCATCCTTATTCCAACCTCAACTAAGTTCTACCCCAGATAATCCTCATCCATTGATCTTATCATATCTTACTGCATGCAGGGAGTATCATGATTCAAAGTAAGACACTGATAAACATTTTGATATATTGACAGATTCATCAACAAACAATGGTCAAAACTGATTATTATGTAAATTATTAAAATAACACAAAATAGTCAGTCTTTTGTGAATTATTTTCTATATTTTTAATAAAGATAAACTTTTATTCGTTTTTAGATTGACAAAAGTGATTTTCACTCATATACTATCAACATAAATTAATTAATAGCGAAGGAGCTGTAGGTATTACTTACAGCTCCTTTTTTGCTATTAAAATATTACGCGAAGACGTGTACTGCAGAGGCTAGCCTGCGATACACGTCTTTTCTATTAGGAGGGAAAAATTATGTATTCATCAGCAAACACGATATGGGTTTTGGTTGCAGCTGCTTTGGTTTTCTTTATGCAGGCTGGGTTCGCTATGGTGGAAACGGGGTTTACCAGAGCTAAAAATGCAGGAAACATTATTATGAAAAATTTAATGGATTTCAGCCTTGGAACTCCGATCTACTGGTTATTAGGTTTTGGTATAATGTTCGCAGGTTCCGGTTCCTTAATTGGCGGTTTTGACCCAATGGTAAAAGGAGATTATTCCGGCATATTACCAAATGGGGTTCCGTTAATGGCATTCTTGATTTTTCAAACAGTTTTTTGTGCTACGGCAGCAACAATTGTATCCGGTGCAATGGCAGAGAGAACTAAATTCTCAGCATACTGTATTTATAGTATGGTAATTAGTGCAGTGATCTATCCGGTGTCAGGCCACTGGATCTGGGGTGGTGGCTGGCTTGCTCAGTTAGGGTTCCATGATTTTGCCGGATCAACGGCAGTTCATATGGTTGGTGGTGTTGCTTCCTTGATCGGAGCCAAAATATTAGGTCCTCGTATTGGAAAGTATGATAAAAATGGAAAGCCAAAGGCGATTCAAGGTCACAGCTTAACGTTAGGTGCTCTTGGTGTATTTATTCTCTGGTTCTGCTGGTTTGGATTTAATGGTGGCTCTACCGTATCCGCAACTGGAGATGATACCTTGATAGCTATGGGTAAGATTTTCGTAACTACGAATCTGGCAGCAGCAGTTGCTTCTATCACTGTAATGTGCTTTACCTGGATCAGGTATAAGAAGCCGGATGTATCCATGACGCTCAATGGTTCTCTAGCTGGTCTGGTTGCAATTACAGCAGGCTGTGACCTAGTTACACCATTTGGTGCAGCTGTAATAGGTATCATTGCAGGTTTTGCAGTAGTACTTGGGATTGAATTTATTGATAAAGTTTTAAAGATTGACGATCCGGTTGGAGCGGTAGGTGTACATGGTGTGAATGGTGCACTTGGAACCTTGATGGTAGGCTTATTTGCAGAAGAAGGCGGCTTATTCTATGGTGGTGGTTTCCATCTCCTAGGTGTTCAGGCAATTGGCGTATTAGCGGTAATTGGATGGGTAGCTGTAACCATTACGATCACCTTCTTTGTTATTAAAAAGACCATAGGACTCAGAGTTTCCAGAGAAGAAGAGATGGATGGACTTGATGTTCATGAGCATGGTTTAGTAAGTGCATATGCAGACTTTATGCCGGTTGTGGACTCTGTATCCGATGTATTTAAGGTACCAGCTGCAGCAGCTGTCGAAGCATCAATACCTGTAACGAGGTTAAATCATTCTTCCGATCACAAACCCGGAACTAAAATTACTAAGGTTGAAATAATCGCAAAACAAAATAAATTTGAAGCCTTAAAACAAGCGATGAATGCGATTGGAGTAACCGGTATGACTGTGACCAATGTATTAGGGTGCGGCATTCAAAAAGGAGCGACGGAGTATTATCGTGGTGTACCGCTTGATATGAATTTACTTCCTAAGGTGCAGGTAGAAATCGTAGTAAGTAAAGTTCCTGTTGATCTTGTAATCCAGGAAGCAAGGAAAGCATTATATACCGGTAACATCGGTGATGGTAAAATATTCGTATATGATGTTGAAAATGTTGTAAAAGTTCGAACCGGAGAAGTAGGCTACGATGCATTACAGGATGAAGAATAATACTACTTTCCCTTTCATATAGACAAAAACTACTGCAAATAACAGAACTGTTAATTGCAGTAGTTTTTTGTTGTGATGAGTGCGGTCGAGATCGTATTTAAGTGACGAGCCTTAATATGCTATATACAGAACCAATCCTTGAAGTGTGTAAGAATTTTCTGAATAAACGTAATATTAAGATCCAAGGATAGAACATGGCATTCCGTTACATAATGATTAGAAAGCGATAGACAGAATAAGGAAGCAGTATCATTTACAATTAGGCTTGTATAATATTAAATATTTTGGTATAATTATTCACATTATAGAAAGGCAAACAGGGAGGATACCATATGAACGTTGGTGATATTCAAATCTTTATTACTATGAGCTGCTATATGGCTTTGGTAATAGGAATTGGTCTATACTTTTCGAAGAAGGCCAATGAAAATTCAGAGAATTATTTTTTAGGAGGAAGATCACTGGGACCGTGGGTTGCTGCTATGAGCGCAGAAGCCTCTGATATGAGTGGATGGCTCTTAATGGGGTTACCGGGTGTTGCTTATTATCTTGGTTTTAGTGATGCAATTTGGACTGCAATCGGACTTCTAATTGGAACTTATATTAATTGGCTATTTGTAGCTAAAAGATTACATGCATATTCAATTATTGCAAATGACTCTATTACCATTCCTGATTACTTCAGTAATCGGTTTAAAGAAAAAAATAAAATTATCATGACTATTGCAGCATTATTTATTTTGGTGTTCTTTACTATTTATGCTTCCAGCTGCTTTGTAACGGTGGGTAAGCTGTTTAGCACCTTGTTCGGCTTTTCCTATCATTCTATGATGATAGCCGGAGCAATCTTTGTTATAATCTATACATTTCTTGGCGGCTTCCTTGCAGAAAGTGCATCGGATTTTATGCAGGCAATTGTTATGATTTTGGCTCTTGCGATAGTATTAATTACCTCTCTGGTTCATGCTGGAGGATTAGGAGCTGTTATGGATAATATTCAGAAGATACCGGGCTTTCTGGATTTCTTTGGAATTGCGACACCTCAAACCACCGAAATAAACGGTATCAAAACCCAGATCATCGAAAATGGTGCGCCAGTCTTTGGACCCGCTGCAAAATATGGGTTTTTAACAATAGTATCAACTATGTCCTGGGGGCTTGGATATTTTGGTGTACCTCAAGTACTTCTTCGATTTATGGCGATTAGAAAAAGCGCAGAAATTAAAAAATCAAGAAGAATTGCAACAATTTGGTGTGCTATTTCCCTATTTACAGCAGTATTTATCGGTTTGATCGGAAGAGCGATCTTCCCCGTTGAGCATTTGACCAGTTCAAGTGCCGAAAATATCTTTATCACACTCTCAATGAATTTATTACCGACCTTTATCGCAGGTATAGTAATGGCAGGGATCTTGGCAGCAACAATTAGTTCTTCCGACTCCTATTTGTTAATCGCATCCTCTGCGGTATCAAAGAATATATTCCAAGGTATGCTTAAGAAGGATGCAACCGATAAACAGGTTATGACTATGTCTCGTATTGTATTATTGTTGGTTGCTGTAACCGGTATACTGATCGCATTGGATGAGAATAGTATTATCTTTTTAGTGGTTTCGTTTGCCTGGGCAGGGTTTGGTGCCACCTTCGGACCAATTATGTTATTCTCCCTATTCTGGAAAAGAACGACGAGAGAAGGTGCGATTGCAGGAATGTTGGTAGGCGGAGGTATGGTTTTTGTATGGAAGCTGATTCTAAAACCGATGGGTGGGATCTTTGGTATCTATGAGTTATTGCCTGCATTTTTGCTCTCTTGTATTGCAATTATCGTAGTTTCCTTATTATCGAAAGAACCTTCCAAAGAGATAAAGGACGAATATGAACAAATGAGAATTTATCAGGATTAATCATAAAAGAGTTGCTTAGATCTACCCCCTCAAAGACAAGCATATCAAAAGGCTTTGAAGCATATGATATTTCAGGAGAATCCTAAGGGGGATATCATATTGCAAAATAAAGTAATTGTAAAAGAAAAAACATTACAAGAGAATATGTATTATAAAGACCATCTCGTATTAAAATATGTGATTAACTATCCTCAGTTTATTTCTGATGATTTTGAAACTTTATTAATGAAGTTAAATGGATATTATAAAACAAAAGCATATATGTACCTAAAGACCAATGTGATGAACTTGTACCAAATGTCCATGGTAGAGTATGAATATTCGGTAGCCAATCAATATCCTATACGAACATATGAGGCCTATGTAAATTATGAAGTGACCTACAATATGAATATGCAGGTGGAGCCCATGGGTTAACAGTTCGTTCTTCAGACACCTGGGAGCTTAATAAGAGTAAGCGAATGGAACTTTGTGAGTTATTTCCCGGACGAAAATGCAGAGAACATATTATAAAGCAAATCGATACCATGATTGCTGAAGAATTTGCGAAAGGTAACCAGGTTTATTTTGATGATTACAGCCAATTAGTGGAGAAGTCTTATAAAGGTAATCAATTCTATCTGACTCCGGAAGGAGTGGTAATTTATTTTCAACATTCAACTAGCCTGTTTACATGAAATGTTTTGTTCGGATTATTCTCCACCTGGGCCGCTGTGACCTGGAAGGTCATCGGGAACCTGAGCGTGACTATTCTTGGTTGAATTCTTAGAGCTACTCTGACTATTGTTTGATGTACTCGTTGAATTCTTGCTGCTATTATTAGCATTGTTCTTTAAATTGTTATTTTTATTCTGTGCCATAATAAAAACCATGCCTTTCTCATCGCCTGCAAACTTTGCGCCGCAAGCATAATATTTAGCTCCATTGTTTTCACTTTTATTATGACTAGAAATGAATTTATTATTCTGAAAATTATTAATTTTGTGGAATAGTTACCTGACCCATGGTAAATCTTTGTAAAGCATTTCTGCCAACTTTATACTTATAATTTTTTAAGATGTCTGTATATACTTCATTAAAACCTTCTGTCTCAGCTTTGGTGATAGCACCGTTAACGGTTTCATCGTATTTTTCGGTAGAAGAGTTATTGATCATTCTTACAATATAATAACCGTTTTCTGCTTCGTAAATATCACTTACTGTGTCATTTTCCATAGCCATAATCTTGGCTTCAAAATCATCATCGAAGGTGGTATCACTTTCAATAAAGTTATCGGTACGATAAATCAATTCTTTCTCGTCCTCACCTAACACCTTGGACCAATCCTCTGTGGTCTTCACTGTCTCATAGATACCATTGATCTTATCATAAGCAGCAGATTTCTCTTCATCGCTCATAGCAACTGAGTTACCATCATCATCGGTAGTATTAGTGGAGATGAAGAAATATTCGATATCATATTGTTTATAATCTTCAAAGCTGTATTCTGCCTTGATTGCAGCATCATCGATATCCAATGAATCTACAACATCTTTATAATAACGATCTACCAATGTTTTTTTACCAATCATATCCGTTAGATATTCCGATGTAAAACCGATATAATCAACTTGTTCTTCTGTTAAGCCTTCGGTAAGAAGCTTGTCTACCTCAGTAGCAATGGTGTCCTCTTCTTCCGCAGTTAAGGCATAGCCTTTGTTTGTAGCTTCTTGATATAAAACTTCATACTTTAAAGCGAGTTCGATAACATCATCTTTTGCTACATCACGCATAGTTTTAGTGGATGAATCGGTGGCAGGCATGTCCCAATAACTACTTCCAAATAACTGTTGGTATAACTGGTCGGAATAGGAGTATTCTTGTTCCACAGTATAAAAATAATACATTAAATCTTCCTTGTAATACTTATCGTCTCCTATGGTTAGGAGTGGCCGTTGATAGAATGTATCAAAGAATAGAACTCCGGCAATTAATACCGCAAATACAGCAAGAGTTGAAATCCATACCTTTGGATTAATTTGTTTTATACTTGTTATTTGCTTTTTTTGTGGCTTTTTAATAGTTCTTTTTAATTTGCTCACCTTGCTACCTCCCTAATAGTCTTTAAACTCATTTTATACAATTCTAGCTATAAGTCAATACATTAGCGGACAGTTCACAAAATATACTTAAAACCCAGTATTTTTATTAAGTAAATTTTTGATAAGATGATCATATGATCCACAAAACTAGCCCGATATAATAAGCAAATATTGGCAATTTAATTGCAAAATAGTAAATTTATGTTATAATGGACAAGGAATAAAAATAACTTAAGTAGGTGTTTCATATGGGATCATATAGAGAAAAAGCAATTCAAATCATAGAGGAAGTAAATAAAGTAGTAGTTGGCAAAAGAGAAGTTATCGCAAAAGTGCTTACTGCAATCCTTGCAAGAGGCCATATATTACTGGAGGACCATCCCGGTGTTGGAAAAACAACACTGGCATTAGCGTTCTCAAAAGCTATGGCACTGGAACAACACAGATTACAATTTACTCCCGATGTTCTCCCGACTGATGTGGTAGGTTTTCATTTATTAAGTAAAGATGGAAACAGCTATCAATATAAACCGGGTGCGGTAATGTGCAATTTGTTCTTAGCAGATGAGATTAATCGTACCTCTTCTAAAACACAGTCTGCTCTTCTTGAAGTTATGGAAGAGGGGAAAGTAACTGTAGATAGTATAACCAGGGAAGTTCCAACCCCCTTTGTAGTGATTGCAACACAAAACCCAATTGGATCCATTGGAACTCAGATGCTGCCGGAATCACAGCTGGATCGGTTTATGGTAAAGCTTACCATGGGTTATCCGGATCGAAAAAGTGAAATAGGTATTTTAAAAGGCAGACAAAACATGAATCCTCTTCATAATGTAATACAGGTTGTGGATAAAGAAGAAATATTAATGATGCAGAATATGGTGGAAGATGTATATATTCATGATTCCATCTATGAATATATTGCCTATCTTGTGGAGCAAACGAGGGAGAATCCCTTGATTGAGCTGGGAGTAAGTCCCCGGGGTACGTTAGCTATGATGAATATGATCAAGGCTACTGCATTCCTAAGTCAAAGGGAATATGTCGTTCCCGGAGATGTTATTGCAGTATTTAAAGATGTTGCAGCTCACCGCATGATCCTGAAGCCAAAAGCCCGGGTAAATAATGTAACAGTGGACAACCTTTTGGAGGAGATACTTCGTAATACTCATCCTCCGAGGATTGCTGTTCGGTAAAGTTGATTAGAAAGGTTATTAGGAATGATACGAAATAAAATCAAATACCTGTTGATCTTATTCTTAGCAGGTGTCGTGGCTGTTTTATATAACGAATATACAATGGGCTTGATTTTTCTAACAGTGCTAGTGATTCCGGCACTGTTGTTTGCCATACTTAGCTACACTTATGGTAAAGTACGGGCAACCCTACTTACTAATATGCACATAGCTAAAAAAGGGGAAACGATTTCAATTGCAGTAAACCTTCGTAACCCTACCATATTTCCGATTTCCAATATGGATCTTTATTTCTCTTATTGCAATCGCTACAGTAAAAAGAAGGAAAAGAAGTCCTTTCGAGTGTCCATTGATCGTAAAACAAGTATTCGGACGAATATCCAGTTGCAATCAGAGTATGTTGGTAATTTGGAAATTTGTTTTCTTGGGTATCGTATCTATGACTATATTCAATTGTTCTCCTTAAAGATGAAAAAACAGGAGACAGTTAAAATTGCTATTTTACCGGAGCTTCATGAGATTACTGAGAATTTAATATCGGATATCAGCCGTATCCCGATTGAAAGTGATTATTATTCCTCTCATAAAAGCGGTGATGATCCTTCTGAAGTCTTTGCTATACGTGAATACCGGGAAGGGGACAGGCCTCAGAAGATACATTGGAAATTAAGCAGTAAGCAGGATCAGCTAATGATTAAGGAGTTTTCTGCTCCATTAAATTGCTCTATTTTAATCTATATTGATTTTAAGATCCATAACAAGAAAGATTTCTTAAGGGCAGCAGATGCGCTGCTTGAATGTTCTTTATCCTTGTCATACTCCTTTCTTACAAAAGGAATTATTCATTATCTGGCATGGTATGATGATTCGCAGGGCGTATGCAAACGAATCCGAGTTGTTTTGGAAAAGGATTTCTTCGAAGCAGTGGATGGCTTGTTACAGGTAAGTTCCTATTCGGAGAAAGTGGAATCACTTCAAGACTACCATGCACAATATCCCTATGACCAGTATACCGATTTTTTCTATATTACCAATGAGATATCAGAGAAACAATTAGATACCATAACACTAATGAATATCAGAGCAAGGCAGATGATTTATGTAAGAGATGGTCATGAGATATACGAAGATGGAACAGGCTTGGCGGATCATCTGCTTCCGAAGGATATGTTGGATTCTCTTAATGGAATGGGAATTGGGATTCTTCCTGTAGGGATAGGTCGTATTGCAGAAGACATCGAGCAATGGAGATTAGCGTAAGAGGTGGTGAGAAGATGAATAAAAAGTTTCCGAACGGAATTATCATAAATGAGCTGGTACACATGGATTTTAGGAAGAAAGCTGTGATTACGTGGTATGAGAAGGTACTGCAGTTTTTTGCCATCCTTCTTGGTACCTGGAGTGTTAGCTTATGTATGATAGAGGGCTTTGAAATACCTGTAATCATCAATTATATTCACTGGGCTGTTATATCTTCGGTAACTTTATTTGCACTTTTAGCATATTGGCACTCCTTCGATAAAACCAAGCTATTTCTTATATCATTTATGAGCATCTCTTTGATTTATATTTATCGTAAAGCATTAATAAATGGTTTTTATCATCTTGAAAATCTGTCCATATCTAAAGTAAACCGCTATTACAATATGCATATCGCAGGATATATCGCCGACTATGATACGATGAACTTTGATACAACCATTGTACTCATCCTGATAGTCGTGATTATAGCAGGTTTGTTAACCATGGCAGTGATTCGAAATAAGCTAAAATACTTTTGCTATATAGCGGTATTACTTTCTTATACATTAAGTTTTGCAGTTGGTATCATACCAAGAGAAAGATATTTTATAGCAAGCTTGCTAGTTATTATATTCCTAGCAACAGCCAATGCTTCCGGGCAGCAAGCAGTCAGTAAGGAACAGTCGGCATTCGTACAACGTATTCACAGCAAAACAGCAATTATTTTATGTGCTGTTTGTATTCTCCTTCTTCTACTATTAAGAGTAGTTGTTACACCCAAACAATATGAAAGCTTTACACCTGTAAAAGATGCAAAAACAACGATTCAGACAAAATTACTGGATTTTACGGTTTATGATCTAGTGAATAAAATAAATAATATGGGGCTGGTACTTTTTGAAAGTAAAAATAGAGCTTCTGGCGGATTAAGCGGAGGAAAATTAGGGAGATTTGATTATGTCTCTTTTGATCATACCGAACAATTAAGCCTGACCCTGCCACTGGTATCTATTACCGATGGGCTATATCTGAAAGGGTATGTAGGGAGTGTATATACAGGGGATAGCTGGGATGGCCCGAGTGATGAGACAAAATTATTGTATTCCGAAATGAAAGACGATACTTTCCCAAACCTTGAGCCAATTAATCAAACAGTGGACTTATTTAATCACTTGGGAGAATTAAGCATTCGATCGCGACCGGAGGTATCGGTTCCCGCATCAAGGTCTGATAGCCCATATCAGGTTTATAAGGGGAAGATTATAGTTGAATACACAGATGCGAATAAAGCGTTTCTATACACTCCTTACTATACCGACTTTACAACAGAGGATCATATTTTGTACGTTGAGGATCTATATGCGGCACCAAAGAAAAAAGAAGATAAGTATGAATATGATTATTATTATAATATCTCCATGATGGATCAGTTTGGAGCTCTTTGGGATACAGGACAAGATAAAGTATTGGAAGAATATAAAGAGGAAGAGAAAGCATATCGAGATTATGTCTATGATACTTATACCAAATTGCCGGAAGAGGGTATTGACCGGTTAATCAGAGAATTTGGTTCAAAGATTGAGCCAACTACGGAAAATGTTCAGAATCAGATCATACTGATAAAAAATTATCTGAAAGAGAATACAGAGTATTCATTATCTCCGGGAAGATTACCGGAAGGAAAGGACTTTGTAGAATATTTTTTGTATGAAACGAAGAGAGGATATTGCACCCACTTTGCATCAGCTGCGACACTGATGCTTCGAGCGATGGGTATTCCTGCCCGTTATGTCGAAGGTTATTCGGTTGGATATGAGGATGCAGACATGGATAATCAGCTACCGGATCAGACCGTGGAGCGCATCACTAAGATGAATATCTATGAAAACAGTATAAGGCAAGTGAAAGTATCTGTGAAAGATTCCGATGCCCATGCCTGGGTTGAAGTGTATTTCGATGGAGCAGGATGGATTCCGGTTGAATTTACCCCCGGATCCCAAAACTTTGAGGAAGCCTCACCGGTTGAGGATCTGTTACTACCTCGTAATGACAATACGCAGGAAAATCCTAAGCCTACAAAAGCCCCGACGAGTGCTCCGACAACATCACCAACGCCGACGGTTATTCAGGAAAAGCCAAAGGATGAGCAAATAAACGAGAAGGAAGCCGCTATGAATAAACCTTCAAAGGAAAATAGTAACAATAATCCGGATCATTTATCTAGGTCTCAGGATTCAGGGATAATATTCTATATAAAATATGTGGCTATCCTGTTATTTCTAACAGGTATAGTTCTTCTCCTTCGTTTTGCTTTTATTAAATATAAAAAGTCAAAAGAAAAGCGCTTTAAAAATCTTAGCAAACGGGCTTTATTTCTATATGATGATACAGTAAAGGTTTTAAAAAGCTGTCATGCATTAAAAGAGCATTACCGGGTGGAGGATACTATTGCATATGCAGAATCCCACTGCCCTTATATCAAGCAGGGAACCTTTTCCCCTTTTATGGAACATATTTTAAAAGCAAGATTTTCAAAGCATAGATTAAATACGGAAGAATTCAGGCAGGTAGAAGATTTTTACAAAAGATTAATAAAGAAAGCGTACCGGGAAAGTTCTTTCCTGCAAAAAATTTATTTTAAGCTTATCCTTGTAATCTAAATCGAAAAAGACCTTCATTTTTATGTAAGCTATGGTATAATATAGTTAGAACGAGATTTTATTTGGAATGGAGTGACTGCGATGAATAAGATTATTACAATCAGCAGGCAATATGGTAGCGGAGGCAGAGAAATAGGCGCAAAACTGGCACAGAAATTTATGATACCCTTTTATGATAATGACATTATTACGAGAGCTGCGAAAGAAAGTGGATTTGCAGAGGCTGCCTTTGAAAATGCGGAAAAAAAAGCAACCAATAGTCTACTATATTCCATTGCCATGGGGATGAATGCGTATGGGAATCAAGATTTGGGCTTTACGCATCTATCCTTAGATGACCAGATCTACCTGGCACAATCTGAAGTAATACGCAATGTTGCTATGGAAGGACCCTGTGTTATTGTAGGAAGATGTGCTGATTATATCTTAAGAGATTTTCAGAATGTAATAAATGTTTTTATCTGGGCAGACTTAGAGTATCGAAAGAACAGGGCAATATCGTTGTACCATCTATCGGCTAAAAATCCAGAAGAAGAAATCCTAAAAATAGATAAAAGACGTGCTAATTACTATAATTATCATGCCAACGACAAATGGGGAAAAGCAGAAAACTATCACCTTTCTGTGAAAAGCAATTTTGCTGGTATTGATTATACCGTAGAATGTATTAAGAATTTCGTAGAGCATGAAGTACAATAAAAGTCCAATGAATAGCGATAAATAAAGGAGTGAAATGATAATCGATGAAATGGAAAGATAAGTTTAATCATAAATATTTGCAAATATCGTTGTACGTTATCATTACATCGATTATCATCTACTCCCTCAGCCTGGTTGCCAAGAATGCCCCAACCATAGCAGCTGAAGTGATGATCAAGGTACGTTGGCTGATACGAGTAGTTAGACCTTTAATTCTTGGCTTTGCCTTTGCTTACTTAATGGATCCTGTGGTGAGTTTCTTTGAACGCAGATACCGTAATGACAAACTTCGAAGGATTATTAAAGCACCGAGATCTGTTGCCGTTATCACATCAATGCTCCTTCTCTTTGTAGCTCTTGCCGCTTTAATTTCCCTATTAGTATCCTCTGTGACGAATCAAATTCGTTTAGCTAATTTTGATGATATTATTAGATTAGGCCAAGAATATATGTCAGGTCTGGACTCGTTTTATCAAACCTTACTTAAAAAGCTCGAAGATTTAGATATACAATCCCAGGAGATACAGCAGTATGTTACAGATGCTACAACCTTCGTTGTAGATTTGTTAAGAAATTTTGCAGATGGGATCATTAATTCGTTGACGAATTTATCAGGTTATCTAACTACAATTATCTTTAGTTTTATTATCGGTGTTTATCTGTTGATTGATGGCAGAATGTTCATGGATTATATAAAAAAGGTGAATTCTGCTTTATTAAGTAAAAATACAAATCGCAGATTACAAAACATTATTCATGACCTGGATCAAGTATTTTCAGGTTATATCAGGGGTCAGCTGACGGATGCTTTTGTCATGATGATTTTAATTAGTTTAGTCTTGACCTTAACCGGAGTCAAATTTGCCATTGTGATAGGTGTCATAGCAGGAATCGGTAATCTTATTCCGTATTTTGGGCCAATTGTAGCTTATATAGGAACGATACTAGTATGTTTGGTTAACGGTGATTTTAAGACGATGATTATATCGATTATTGCCTTAGCAATTATACAGGCTATTGACGGTAATGTGATTGGTCCGAAGTTATTAAGCAGATCGATTCAAATCCATCCACTCATTATAATAATATCCCTGATCTTTGGTAGTGCAGTAGGCGGCTTTCTGGGAATGCTTCTGGCGGTTCCGATCGGTGCTTATGTCAAGCTAGTCTTTGTTAGGTTCGTGGACAATCAGATTAAGAGAAAGGAAGAGCATAACGAGGAAGAATAAACTTTAGTATATGGACTATAAATAGTGGGAATAGAGTCATTATTAGTACTATTTTAATATTTCCATGGAAAATCTAGTTAAATCGTAAGGAAAAATTAAGAATTTCTATAGACTTTATTTAAGAATTATAGAGTAGCATAGTATTATAATTAAGCACAAATGTGTACTCAGTAACGTAGTAGGAAGGTGCAGGAATGAGCAATGAAATCCAAAAAGTGATTGAGGTTAAGAATGCAAAGAAGATCTATCGGATGGGTAATGAACGAATCAGCGCTGTGGATGACGTCAGTTTCTCCATTCTTAAAGGAGAGTTCTGTTGTTTATATGGTGTATCCGGCTCCGGAAAGTCTACTTTACTTAATCTCATGGCAGGAATTGAAAAGCTGACCAGCGGACAGATTATAATCAAAGGGCAGAGTATTCATAAGATGGGGGAGAAAGGTCTGGCTAAATTTCGCCAGAATAACTTGGGATTCGTGTTCCAATCCTACAATCTTCTGAATTCCATGACTGCCTTAGAGAATGTGGAGCTGCCTCTGATTTTCAAACGGATCGGTAGTAAGAAAAGAAAAAAGATGGCAAAGGATATGCTGGTGATGGTTGGGCTTCAAAAGAGACTCAAACACAAGCCGAAAGAGATGAGTGGTGGACAGCAGCAGAGAGTTGGTATCGCCAGAGCGTTCGTGGCTAAACCAGATATTGTGTTTGCCGATGAGCCCACCGGTAATCTAGATTCTAAAACTTCGAAAGAAGTTATGGATTTAATTAAAGAGATAGCGAGAGCCAATAATCAGACCATCGTAATGGTAACCCATGACAGAAGACTGGCGGAATATGCGGATAAGATCATCCATATCTTTGACGGCAAGGTAGAGGGTATCGAGATACTGAATGATCTACGTAGCCCGAATGCTGAGGTGCCTAAAGAAGAGCAGCAGTTGGAAAGCGTAGATGGTGATATTGCTTAATATAAATATAATAGGAAGAAGAGGGAATAGGAATGAAGAAAAGGAAATTAGCGACAGCTATTTTATCAATGTTATTATTAATTACCAGTGTTTTTTATCAAGTGCTGCCGGTAAATGCCGAGATAGGAGTAGCACCATCCATCGTTGTAGCAGATGACGATTTGAACTTGATTATAGTTCCGGGAGAAACAACACATATTTCAGTGCCAATTAAGGCAGAAGGTAGTTACATAGCGAATCCCAAAGTTACCGTTGAGGGTACATCAACTTCACCCTTTATATTATCCCAGACAAAGATGTCTATCAACAATCAACCGGTATATGGCTTTGCAACAGATGTTGCAACAAATGTAGAATTTGATGTTACTGTAAAAGAGACAGCCAGCATAGGAATTTATCCGATTACACTGAAGGCAGTATACTATAGTTACATTAATAGCAAGGAAGAAACCGTATCCGTCAATGTGAATTTACAGATCCTACAGGAAAAGGCTCCTGCACAGCTCACCATTAGCAGTCTAACCTACGAGAATGCCATTATTGGTGGTAATACCAATGTTTCTTTCATCGTAAAGAATGAAGGCGAAGTAGCGGCTCATAGTACCTACTTATCATTAAATTTTGGCGAAACCGGTATTGCAAAAGGCTATACTAAGTCAAATATTAAGGTGGGAGATTTAGCTGCCGGTGCTGAACAAAAAATCACACTACCGCTGACAATTTTACCGACTGCAACTGCAGGTCATAAGACAATTGCAGCTAATTTTAAATATAAAGATTCAATTGGAACTGCATTAACCGATACCTATGATTTTTCAATTAATGTACAGAAAAGCGATAATGTACCAAAGTTAGAAATTGAAAGTGTTACTTATGGTGAAATGAAGCCTGGGGATGAAATTACTCTTGTTGCAACCATCAGTAATACAGGTCTTTCAAGAGCTCAAGAAGTAACCGTAACAGTAGATCCCTCCAGTATTGGACCTGGAACCTTTATCAAGAATTATTTTACTGAGAATATACCGATCGGTTCTGTTAGTCAGGATAAAAAGAAAGATGTAAAAATACCTTTGATCGTATCAAAGGAAGCTACCGGTGGCATTAAAACAATAAAGATCAATGTAAATTACATCGATGCTGCAGGAGTTGCATATACAGTTTCTTCAACAGTATATCCTGAAGTTACCACTCCAAAAGGAACTACAGCGGATGGAAAACCCAATATTGTAATTAATGATGTAAGTCAGAGTCCTCTCCAACCAAATGCGGGAGGTCAGTTAAATGTATCTTTTAATTTGGAGAACAAGAGTCAGGTTGATATCAAAGAGATCAAGGTTGCAGCAACTAATCTTACCGCAGATACTTTTATTCCGGCAGGTTCAGAACCTTATCAGTACATAGAGACATTAAAAGGTGGAGCGAAGAAGAACATCACCATACCGCTTACGGTATCCGAAGCAATTGCGGAAGGGCTTAATAACCTTACGATTAAATATACCTATATCGATGCCAATGGTAACCCAGGTGGAGATGAAGTAGTAATTCCAGTTCTCGATGTTCAGAATGACCTTGGAAGCAGCAGTAAACCAAAGCTTATCGTAAGCAAATATACTACTGATGTTCAGGAATTACGTGCAGGTTCCACATTTAACTTTATTTTTGAGATATATAATACCCACTCTTCCGTGGCGGCAAAGAATATTACAATTACAATTTCTCAGGAAAATAATGTTTTTAGCGTAACTCAGGGAAGTAACAGCTTTTTTATCAATAAGATAGAAGCTGGAGAAACTGTTGAAAAGACGTTGGAACTTAGAGTTAAGTCAGATGCTACTACAGGTGCATATCCGATCGAGATTAAGATTGATTATGAGTACGACGGAGCAGAGCCTAATCCACAAACCGGAGTTATTGGTGAGAGTAAAATAGAGAAGTTAAATCTTCAAGCAGTAGAAAATTCAAGACCTGTTGTAGATAATGTCAATGTTTATTCCTATGATGGAAATATAGTGGTTAATACAACTGCAATGTTAAACTTTGAGTTTTATAACATGGGAAAATCTCCATTAAACAATGTCATTGCAACCGTTGAGGGTGATTTTATTAAATCAGACGGTAATATGTATTTCATCGGTAATGTAGCGGCAGGAGAAGCATCCTTTGTCGAATTTGAAGTTCTGCCGAGTCTGGAAGGTACGGCAAAAGGTGTTGTCAGCATAACATTTGAAGATAGTAATGGCAACGAAGTAGTAATGACGAAGGACTTCGAGACAGTTGTTCAAGGTGAGGTAGTTTGGGATGGCGGCGGAGTCGTTGACGGTGGTTCGGGAGAAGTGTTTAATCCAGAAGTTCCGATGACAAAGAAAGAGATTTTACCGGTATGGTTATTTATTGTCATCCAGGTTGTTATTTTCATCGCATTTATTCCGATTACAAGAAAAGCTATCATCGGTGTATATAAGATGAAGCTTCGTAAGAAAGAGGCAGAGAATTTATAATAAGAAACCTTTTGAGACATAAGAATGGAGGATAATATGAGTGAAGTAATGATAAACGCACCATTTAATATAGTAGCAACATCAGAAGCAGCAGTAAAGATTGCCATAGCAGCAGGTGAAACCTCTACTACGACATCCGGTGATACTGAAATAAAGGTAAATACAACAACGACCGATACTACAGCAACAACCAATACAACAGCAACAACCGATACAACAGCAACAACCGATACTACAGCAACAACCAATACTTCAGAAGTAACAACCGAAGAAGTTCCTACTGATGGAGCTGTAGAAGGTGAAACAACACTGGAAGGAACCGTTGAAGGAGAAGTAACTGAGGGTTCAGATGCTGCGGTCGAAGGCGAAGTGACAGGAGATACAACTGTAGAAGGTGAGGTAACAACCGAAGGAGCTGCTGAGGGTGAGGTAATCTCAGAGGAAGTGAAAGAGGACGCAACAGGGGACATAGCAATCGATCCTGGTATGGAAGGCGGAGTCTCCGGTGAACCAATCTATGGCGAGGGTACGGTTGTAGATCCTACTATGGGAACGGGTATGACAGAAGTTAAGGACCCGCTTCTTTCATCCTGGCTTTTTGTAATTGGAATATCTGTAGCAGTATTAGTAATAAGTTCTTCCTTGGGAGCATTGTTGGCAAGAAGAAAAATCAAAAAAGGAATTGAGCTATATGAAGATTAGCGATTTGATGAAGATGGGTTTGAGAAATCTGACCCGAAGAAAGGCTAGAACCTTACTAACCGTTATTGGTGTAATTATCGGAACCTTATCCATCATCGTCATGGTATCCATAGGAACTGGAATGAAAAGTAATTACCAGTCACAGGTTATGCAGCAGGGAAGCTTAACAATGATTACGGTAAGCACCTATGCTGATATCTGGGATGATAACGGTCAATGGGTTGATTCAAAACAGCAGAAGCTGGATGAAAAACTAGTCGAGCAGATCAAAGTCATGGAGCACGTAAAAGCGGTTTCTCCAGTCATTCAAAAGGGTGTCACTTTATATTCCGGTAAATATCAAGGCTGGGCACAAATCTATGCTATGGATAGTAGCAGTTTTGCTGATTTTGGCTTCCCAGAGCTAGAAATGGGTGAATATCCGGATGAAGAGACAAACGATACCATTATCTTTGGTAACCAGGCTCTTTATGAATTCTATTATTTTTCTGGACGTAGTCAACAGACAAAAACAATTGATCTGGCGAAAGATCGATTAGTGTTAAAGTTTCAGGAATATCCGGTGAATGAAAGAAAAAAGGAATTCTCTATGGAACTTAAAAATGTTGCTAAAATGGTTGCAACGCAGAATTGGGAATATGATTACAGTTGTTATATGGATTTGGATTGATAATGTAGAAGAGGTTCAGAAAAAGTTAACAGAGATGGGATATCAGTCCTCTAGTTTGATCAGTAATTATAAGCCTTTAATGGAAGCAGCAGATACAATGCAGATGGTTCTTGGAGCTTTAGGAGCTGTGGCCATGCTTGTTTCCGCTATTAGTATTGCCAATACTATGGTAATGTCCATCTATGAGAGGACGAAAGAAATTGGTATCATGAAGGTATTAGGTTGTGCAGTAAAGGATGTTCGTAAATTATTCCTGTTTGAAGCCGCTCTCATTGGCCTACTAGGAGGATGTATCGGAATATCCTTTGGCTATGGAGCTTCCTGGCTAATTAATAAATTTGGTCAGCCGATTTTTAAAGCATTAATGTCTTCGAACTATATGTATGATCTACAGAATACACAGTTTTCAATTATTCCGATATGGTTGCCACCGGTTTCCGTGGGTATTGCAATAATTATCGGTGTTTTATCCGGATATTTTCCGGCAAGACGTGCTACGAAGATTAGAGCAATTGAAGCAATGAAGACAGAAGGTTAATATCTGGTGTTGAATAATATAGAGTAAAATAGGAGGGCGATACGAGCTGTGTCCGAAAGGGCAGTCGTATCGTTCTCCTACGTGTTTAGAGTTTTTTTAAGTCCCCGTAAAGGAAACAAAAAGTTGATTTTTAACAAGGTTATGGTATAATGGGGAAAACAAATGTGTACAGAGGTGATTGAATATGATATGTAATACGTGTGGGCGTAATACCCTGAATGAAGAAGCTAATTTTTGCGAATATTGTGGAAGTTCATTTCGAGAACAAGCACGCATCGTATATAATACTGCTCCTCCTCAAAATTCTGTCATGTATAAAAAGGAAAAGCCGATTAGCTTTATTAGTTGGCTTGGTTCGATGGCGTTTCTATTTATTCCGGTCGTTGGTATCCTCGTATTTGTAGTAATGCTCTTTGTATGGTCCTTTACAGAAAGTACCCTACCAAGTAAGAAGAATTGGGCGAGAGCAATGCTGGTTGTAGTCGGAGTTGCTTTTGTAATATTTATGTCGATGCTAATAACTATGATTGGAGATCCTGCTTTCCAAAAATATATGAATGAATATATGATGAATTCCATTAAAAATTATCAATAAATTGATATACTATGATATGAAATAAATTAAGGAAATAGAGAGGACGGTTATTAACGTGAGTAAAATTAGAACAAGATATGCCCCAAGTCCTACAGGAAGAATGCATGTAGGTAATTTAAGAACTGCTTTATATGAGTATTTGATTGCAAAACATGAAGATGGTACATTTCTATTAAGAATAGAGGATACGGATCAGGAAAGAACAGTAGAAGGAGCCGTTGATATTATATATCGTACGATGAAAGGGACCGGATTAATTCATGATGAAGGCCCGGACAAGGATGGCGGCTTTGGACCTTATGTGCAGAGTGACCGTCAGGCACAGGGAATCTATATGGAATATGCAAAGCAGCTAGTAGAAAAAGGTGCTGCCTATTATTGTTTCTGTACGAAAGAGCGTCTTGCGACTTTAAAAAGTGCAGTGGGTTCCTCCGAAGATGATGACCATGATGACGTGAAGGAAATCACAAAATACGATAAACATTGTCTTCATTTATCAAAAGAAGAGATTGAAGAAAAATTGGCAAGTGGAATTTCTTTTGTTATTCGCCAGAACAATCCACAGGATGGATCTACGACCTTCCATGATGAAATCTTTGGTGATATTACGGTAGATAACGAAGAACTTGATGATATGATCATGATTAAATCCGATGGTTACCCAACTTACAATTTTGCTAATGTAGTAGATGATCATTTGATGCAAATAACTCATGTTGTACGAGGGAATGAATACTTATCCTCTACTCCGAAGTATACAAGATTATATCAGGCTTTTGGGTGGGACGAGCCTAAATATGTACACTGTCCATTGATTACAAATGAGGAACATAAGAAATTAAGCAAAAGAAGCGGTCATTCCTCCTATGAGGATTTACTAGAGCAAGGTTTTGTATCAGAAGCAATTGTTAACTTTGTCGCATTATTAGGATGGAGTTCTCAGAGCAATGCGGAAATCATGTCTCTAGAGGAACTGATTAAAGAATTTGATTATACGCATATTAATAAAGCTCCCGCTGTATTTGATATGGTAAAACTCCGCTGGATGAACGGTGAATATATCAAACGGATGGATGATCAAAGATATTTTGAGTTGGCACTTCCTTACGTCAGACAAGTTATATCGAAGGATTATGATCTGCAGAGAATAGCTTCTTTGGTGAAGACCAGAATCGAAACATTTCTAGATATCGAAGATATGATTGATTTCTTTGAAGAACTACCGGATTATGACATTGCAATGTATACCCATAAAAAGATGAAGACAGATCGGGAGAGCTCTTTAGCAGTACTGCAGGATTTACTTCCTGAATTTGAAGCTTTGGAGGATTATTCTGAAGGTAGCATTGAAGCGCTTATCATGAACTATATTCAAAATAAAGGAATTAAAAATGGTCAAGGTCTCTGGCCGGTTAGAACAGCAGTATCAGGAAAACAATCAACCCCAGGTGGTGCTTATGAAATTATGAGTATCTTAGGTAAGGGTGAGAGTTTACAACGTATAAAAACTGCAATTAAAAAATTAAGTTAATAAAATAATATGTGCCAGGAATTTGGATAGATAGATCAATAATTCCTGGCACTTGATCATATAACGATTCTTATATTATCAAGTGTTTTGTAACCCTAGTTCAGTTTATATCCAAATTTATTTCATCACTTGGTTATGATGAAGCTGACAATGTTCAGATTCTATGACCAGGTATCTGTTAATCATAGAATTCTATACCGAGTCACATCAGGAGAAAACAATATGCAGATGAATCAATCACAGCAACAGGCGGTACAGCATTTGGACGGTCCGATGCTTGTTTTGGCAGGTCCGGGGTCTGGAAAAACGTTTGTAATAACAGAGCGGACGAAATATTTAATTGAACATTATCATATCCCTGCGGATCGGATATTGGTTATCACCTTTACCAAGGCAGCTGCCACTGAGATGAGAGAACGGTTTCTAAGGAAAGCATCAAAATCTCATTCTGGTGTTAATTTTGGAACCTTTCACGCAGTTTTCTTTACGATATTGAAGGCGGCTTATGGTTATAATTCTTCTAATATACTAAGGGAAGATGTAAAGGTGCAGTTTCTAAAGGAAATCATACACCATCATCAGTTGGAATATGAGGATGAAAAAGAATTTATCTCAGATATCTCATCTGAAATTAGTCTGGTTAAGGGAGATCAGATGGATCTATCAAATTACTATTCCATCCACTGTGCGGATGAAGTATTCCGAAAAATATTTCAAGAATATGAGGGGAAACTTCGTAGGGCGAATTTAATAGATTTTGATGATATGTTATTATTTTGTTATCAGTTGTTATCTCAGCGAAAAGATATATTAGAAAAGTGGCAGTATAAATTTCAATATATATTAATAGATGAGTTTCAGGATATTAATAAAGTACAATATGATATCGTCCGTTTATTGGCAGCTCCAAGGAATAATCTGTTTATTGTAGGGGATGATGATCAGTCCATCTATCGATTTCGAGGTGCAAAACCAGAGATAATGCTTCAGTTCCCACAAGATTTTCCGGGATGTAAGCAGATATTACTGGATACAAATTATCGTTGTACAGGAAAAATAGTTACAGCAGCATCAAAACTGGTAAGCCATAACGAAAATCGATTTTCGAAAAACATACAAGCAAACAAAGAGAATGGGCAGGATATTGTTAAGAAAGTTTTTGAAACCTTAGCAGAAGAAAATAATACCATAGCAAAGGAAATACTAAGACTACAGCAAATAGGGACTCCTCTGAAAGAAATTGCCATTTTAGTTCGCACGAATATGGGTTCTGGAGCTTTGTTGCATAAATTAATGGAATATAACATTCCCTTCCGTATGAAAGACGTCCTACCGAATTTATTCGATCATTGGATTACCAGAGACCTGATATGCTATATAAAGGTAGCGTTGGGAGCTACAGATCGTAACCTTTATCTTCAAATAATTAACCGCCCGAAACGTTATGTCAGCAGAGAATGTTTTGATAACCCTGAGGTTCATTTTGAACAAGTTAAGGATTATTATGAAGATAAAGAATGGATGTTGGAGCGGCTGGAAAGTTTTGAATATGATTTAGCAATGATTGCAAAGATGACTCCTTATGCAGGTGTAAATTATATCCGAAGAGGAATTGGCTATGAGGAATACTTACAGGAATATGCATCTCTTCGAAGGATTAAGGTTGAGGAGCTAACGGATCTTCTGGATGAACTACAGGAAAGTGCCAAACCTTATAAGACCTATGAGGACTGGTTTTGTCATATGGAAGAGTATAAAGAAGAGCTAAAGCAGCAATTGGAAGATAAAAAGGATAAAAATACAGACAGCATTACAATTGCCACTATGCATAGCTCGAAGGGTTTGGAATATGAAGCGGTGTTTATTGTAGATGCCAATGAGGGAATTACTCCCCATAAAAAAGCGGTTCTAGGACCAGATCTGGAAGAAGAACGCCGATTATTCTATGTAGCAATGACTAGAGCCAAGGAACATCTTTATATTTACAGCTCCAAAGACCGGTATAATAAGAAGATGCAAAGTTCGAGATTTATCGAAGAATTAATGGAATAGATCAGTTGGTTATTATGTCAAAGAAGTGGATGTACGGGATCTATAAAGAGATCTATAAAAAAGCTAAGTTTTCTACAATAAAAAGTCTCCCTGACTAAATTAAGATAAATATCTATGATATTGGTCTTAACTTAATCCGGGAGATTTTTATATAGTATGAACTATATTACATTAGAAATACTTAAAGACAGTGGAGATTATTCCTCTTCTTCCTCTTCGCCTTCTTCTTCCTCTTCTTCATCAAACATATCATCATATTCCTGAGAATCAAGGATCTCATCAAATGCGTCAGCAACTGCTTCAAATTCATCGTCATCATCAATGTTCAGCAATTGTGGCTCACCATCATCCTCTTGGATGTAACGATATAAGAATACTTCACTATCTTCGCCTTCAGCATCCTCAGGAAGAAGTGCGATGTAATCTTTATCTTCTACAGGGAAAATATCAAGTACTATGCAGTTTAACTCAGTTCCATCATCTAAAGATAATGTTATCGTATCGTGTTCATGATCATGGTCATGTCCGCAGCCACAATCGTGACCATCATGGTTATGTTTGCTCATAAATATACCTCGCTTTTTAAAATTTACCTCCCAAATGCTATAGAGGAATATAACTAGAATCTACCAGATTGAGCTAAAAAATTCAAGATAAAAACATAAATTAATTTTATAAAAAAATATTGACTTTATACGCAAATAGCATAAAATAAATACGTGAATACTTGTAAACAGCATATTCCAAAGGAATAATGCGAAGAGAGGGGTACATTTTGGTGGCAACGACCAATGCAAATGAGAGCAAAGCCAGATATAATTACGAAAAAGATCAGAACAGCAAAATGAACTTTAGACCGAGAGACAATTATAAGCCAAAAGACAACTTCACAAAATCCAATGATAATAGTTATAAATATAGGGATAGCAGCATGAAAACCGCAGACAGTAGTTATAAACCCAAGGATAACAACTACAGACCGGCTGATGGTAACTATAAACCAAGAGATAATAATTATAAGCCGAGAGATAATAATTTTAAATCGACTGATAATGATAATAGACCGAGGGAGAGTAATTTTAAGCCGAGGGAAAATAACTTTAAGTCTAGGGAAAATAATTTCAAGCCTAGGGAAAATAACTTTAAGGCTAGGGAAAATAACTTTAAGCCTAGAGAAAATAACTTTACACCAAGGGATAATAACTTTAAACCAAGGGAAAACAATTTTAAACCGAAGGAATTCAATGAAACAAATAAAGTCTCCTTTCCATATCCGAGAAACAAAGATTTTAATAGAAATATGTTTATGGACAAGGATGAGGAAGTTGATAATAGAGGAGCCAGAAGCCATAAAGCTGGCGATATAAAAACAAAAAGCTCTCAGACAAAAGAAAAGGAACAGCAGCCAGATAAACTTGAGACGATCAAACGACTGGAGCGAGAGAAAAAGGCACTTATGAAAAAGAACAGGGAAGAGGAACTAGAAAAGCAAAAACGCCCCTTGGCAAAGCAAAAAAAAGGTACTCGTATCGATTGGACGAAAGGATATGAATCCGGTTTATTCGGCGATGATGATGAGGACTATACCGAATATTTATAACAGACAGTATAAATAAATTTATAGTAGTTTAATAAGCTTGGCATGATTTAAGTAATATGATATAATAATAATAAATTATAGAAGCATCTTGCAATGACTATCGTCATTTAGGATGCTTTTATTTATGATCGATTTCATGCTTATTGATATAAAAGTGGTGGACATACTAAAATTAATAGAGTGTTATCTGCTTGTAAATGAGATAAGTTATTATAGTATTAATCCAGTTATCATACTCCTTGTTATATAAAAAATTGTATATTGTAATTTAATATAAATGAATTGACTTGTAGCTCACCGATCATTTATGAAATAGATAACGAAGGGAAGGATCATCCATGCAGGAGAATAATAAAATAATTAAGATTTCAGTCCGTAATCTGGTAGAGTTTATTATGCGCTCCGGAGATCTGGATAATACGAAAGCCAGAAGAGAAGCGGATGCAATGCAGGCTGGAAGTAAAATTCATAGAAAGCTACAAAAACAGATGGGGCCAAATTATACAGCAGAGGTCCCTCTTAGCATTACAATTCCCGTAGTGAGAGAGGATGTAGCTTTTGATCTGACCATTGAAGGTAGAGCAGATGGTATCATAAAGAATGAAATGGAAATGAAAGATGAATTCGCCGTGTTAATTTATGAAGTGGAGGATAAGGATCCGCCGGAGATTGTTGTAGACGAAATCAAAGGTGTTTATATGGATCTGTCCCACTTGAATGCTCCAATCGGGGTTCATAGAGCTCAAGCGATGTGTTATGCCTATATTTATGCAGTGAAATACAACCATCAACGAGTTGGGATTCGTATGACCTATGTTAATCTGGAAATAGAAAATATCCGTTATTTTGAGGAGACATTCACCTTTCCTGAACTGGAGGATTGGTTTCATAATTTAGTTGAGGAATATGGTAAATGGGCAGTCTGGCAGATAAAGTGGATTAGCAGCAGGAATGAAGCGATCAAAGCATTGGAATTTCCTTTTCCATACCGGGATGGTCAGAAGGAATTGGCAGCGGGTGTATATAAGACAATACTACGGAAGAAAAAATTATTTATTGAGGCACCGACAGGAGTTGGGAAAACCATCTCTACGGTATTTCCGACCATAAAGGCTATGGGAGAGGGGATTGCGGAGAAAGTTTTTTATCTCACAGCAAAAACGATCACTCGTACGGTAGCAGAGGATACATTTCAAATCCTGGAGCAAAAAGGATTGCCTCTGAAAGTGGTAACTATAACTGCGAAGGAGAAGATCTGTATTTTAGATAAACCAGATTGTAATCCAATCGCATGTGAACGAGCCAAAGGGTATTATGATCGTGTTAATGACGCTGTATATGACTTACTTACCGCCGAAAATAAGATTTCTAGGGACTTAATCAGTGAATATGCCAGTAAGCACTGTGTATGCCCTTTTGAGATGGGTCTGGATGTTACGCTCTGGGCAGATGCGATTATTTGTGATTATAATTATGCCTTCGATCCAAATGTATATTTAAGGAGATTTTTTACCAACGACAAGCCTAATGATTATATATTTCTAGTGGATGAAGCTCATAATTTAGTTGACCGAGCAAGGGAAATGTATAGCGGAGTGCTATATAAGGATAGTTTTCTTGAAGTGAAGAGACTTGTGAAGGATTATTCTTCTAAGGTAACTAAATGTCTGGATCACTGTAATAATGACCTGCTTAAATTAAAAAGGGATTGTGATGAATTTGAAGTGGTTGATAACATTTCTGATTTTGCTTTGCATTTATTGCAGTTATTAACGGAGTTAGATGAATTCTTTCAAGAAAATCATATTTTGGAAGGAAAAGAGGAGATACTTACACTCTACATGGACATTCGGCACTTCATGAACATGTACGAGATTCATGATGATAAATATACTATATATACAGATTATGATGAAGCAGGACAATTCCGTATAAAACTTCAATGCATGGATCCTTCAAAAAATTTACTATATTACATGGATAAGGGAAGAAGTGCAGTGCTTTTTTCTGCCACCTTGCTTCCGATTCAATATTATATGGATCAATTAGGAGGTACGAAGGAAGATTATGCAGTTTATGCCCCATCCACTTTCTTGCCGGAAAACAGGATTATTATGGTAGGCTCGGATGTAAGTACGAAATATTCAAGAAGAAGTGAAAAAGAATATCAAAAAATATTAGATTATATCATAGAATTTACCGGAGCCAGAACCGGTAATTATATGGTATTCTTCCCCTCTTATCAGATGATGTCACAGGTAGCTTTGCAAGCTGGGGAACAGCTGCAAGGGTTAGTAATGCAAAGTAGTAATATGACGGAAGAAGAAAAAGAATTATTTCTAGAAGAATTCGTTGAAGATCCCGTTGAGAGCAGAATCGGCTTTTGTGTTATGGGAGGTATTTTCAGCGAGGGAATTGATCTTAAGAAGAATCGTTTGATTGGTGCAGTAATCGTAGGTACCGGTCTACCTATGGTTTGTAATGAGAGAGAACTATTTCGAGGTTATTATGATCAAAAAAATGGTTTAGGTTTTGACTATTCCTATCTCTACCAAGGGATGAATAAAGTACTCCAATCAGCCGGGCGCGTAATAAGAACAAGGGATGATCGTGGTGCGATCCTTCTATTGGATGAGAGATTTAGTCAGAAGCAATACATGAATCTCTTTCCCCGAGAATGGTATCCGAATATTCCTGTCAACCTAAGTACCATGAAGAAAGAATTAGGTGCCTTCTGGAAAAAAGTTGATCAAGAAGAGTTCTGTTAAAAATGAATCTTACTGTTAGCAAATCCGTAATCGGTTTCTCTTTCCAGAAATTCTTTACCTGATACGAAACGAAAAATCGTATGAAATAAATGATAGGAACCTGCACCTAGAATTCCGCCAAACAAAGCGTAGATGACATCATCGATATCGCAACGTTCGATATAGAAAAAGTACTGTATTATTTCAAGAATTGCAGGAAATAACAACAATACCAGAAGTCTTAGGAGGCGTGACTGCTTCCTAAGTAATAAGGTACAATAAAAGCCATAGGGGAGGAAGACTGCAATTCTTACAACCAGATAAGATAAGATATCAAACAAGGTATTTTCCTGATAAATAAAATCTTCAATTTGGGTTGCAAGACCCATAAAAGGAGTAAAATTGGCCGCACTGATAGAAAGCTGGTTGACCCATGAGAAGGTATGGGGAGAGAATGATCCAATTAGAATTGCGGTAAAGTAAAACAGAAGAAATAAGATTGAGTTATTACGGAAAAAATCCTGAAAGCCGGTAAGTCTGGTTCTGTGATCAAACATATTGCGGACAATAGAGGTAAGGGTTGGTATAAACCAAGGAATTAAGAGCATCAGAAGAAGAAAATCAGTATATGGAATCAATGATTTTTCTTTTGAAAAATAGGTTAAGAAGGTAATGATGGAAGTAACAAATAGGGTTAATATGGAATAAATCAATCCGGCTTCATAGCTACTCGTCTGTTCGATTAATATAATACAAAAAAGGATGGAAATGAAACAGGAAATACCTAATATGAGGTAAGGAGATACAAAGAAGTAATACGTAATAAACTGAACAATAATTGTGATAATACTAAAAAATACAATTAAAGATGAGCTCTGTAACTGGGATGATCTTCTTTGCATCTTCCTACCTGCCTTCTTATAATATCATACGTATTTGATCTTTTATATTGGTTATCTTCACATGAGAACAGGATGCTGCTACTTCGCCATCAGTGTGTACGGCCATAGTTTCACTCATAATGATCTCAATATCGGAGCAGTGAAATGTTTCCACACCCTTGGCATAGATATGCTTTCCGACTAAAATAGTGGGTAATAGTACAAATATTTTGAGCCGGCTTAATCCATGTACTAAACAGATTGTGAGCTTACGATCGGATGGGTCCGCATCCGGAGCTATCAATAATCCGCCCCCTTCATATTTATGAATCATATTAGACACCAGGAAGATATTCTTATAGGTGTCTTTTTTTACGCCATCGACAATAATGGTGCCATCTACTGGCTTATGTCCAATAATTTGCTTAATTGCAATCAAAAGATAAGTAAACTTTCCCGCACCAAAACGATTGAGTCTCTTTTTTAAAGGAGAAGTAAAGGACTCTTTGCATACATTGGCATCAAATCCGATACCGCTGGAACATGCAAACTTTCTGGGCGGAATATCCGTCCCTAAAAAAGTAATCTTTCCATGATCTAAATATTGAAACTTCACAGGCTTAAGAATGTTTGACAAGGCTTTTACAGGATCTTTGGGTATCTTTAAACTTCTGGCCAGGTCATTGCTGGAGCCTGAGGGTATATATCCAAGTAATATATCTTTATAGTTTGTAATGCCATTCGCTACTTCATTAAAAGTCCCGTCACCTCCTAGGATGACGATATTCTTGATTCCTGTTACGCTGTTGCAGATTTGCTCCGCTATCTGCGTCGCATGTCCAGTATGTCGAGTAAAATTGGCGGTATATGGAATCTCTCTTTTATCTAATTCACTTTTTACAATCCACCAATACTTTATCCCCCGCCCGGTGCATGATTTTGGATTAATAATAAAATGGTACATATAATACTTTCTCTCCCTTATTCCACAGGTGCCGCATAGTTGCAATTACTAGTTAAATATTAGCCCATTCTTATTTTGTTGTCAATGATTAGAAGAAGTATAATCTTCCTAATTATTCAAAAAGTATTCATATTTTAACAGTTTACAGCATACGATAAGCACCGTTTTCTCCTTTCCTCATAAGATATATAGAACAACAAAAGCAGTCTGCGATGTTGCTCGTATAGAAATGAAAGGAGATACTTGTATTATGGAAAGGTATAGAAGAGGAGTTTATAACGGAAACATGGGATATCGCACACCATGTGATAGAAATATGTCTCCATATAGACCAAACAATGGATGTGGGGAAAATGCATGCTATGATCATGAGCATGAACATGAACATGATCATGATCATCATGAAGATATGTGTGATAGAGATGATTATTCGGATGATTTATTAGGCCGCTTTCCTATTGGTATGTGCTATGTTCCTTGGCAGCGTTTTCAGAATCTATATGAAAATGAATTCGCAGCTTTAGCTCATGGCACTCTTTTTAAAGAGTTGGATCTGGAATTTTGCGGAAGGAGCTGTAAATAAGATGGATGTTAATAATAGAGAAAAATTATTTCACTTTATCACTGCAACCAGCTTTGTACTGGATGATTTAAGATTATTCCTAGATACACATCCTACTGATCAGGCAGCTTTGGAATATTGGTGCAAAACAGAAAAAGTTAGAAATGAAGCTGTAAAAGAATACACAAAGTGCTTTGGACCGATTAATATGTATGATGTTGATGTAAAAAACAGGTGGACCTGGACGGATGATCCGTGGCCATGGGAAGGAAGGTGCTAGTATATGTGGAGTTATGAGAAAAGATTACAACACCCAGTAATTATAACCCAATGTAATCCGAAACTTGCGCAGGTTATTATGAGCCAATTCGGTGGTCCGGATGGTGAACTTGCAGCTTCTCAGCGTTATTTATCTCAACGTTATACCATGAGCAACAACAAGGTTCAAGGTTTATTGACTGATATAGGAACGGAAGAGATGGCTCATATGGAAATCGTCTGTGCTATTGTATATCAGTTAACCAAGAATCTGTCTCCTCAGGAAATCGTAGAAGGCGGATTTGAAAAATATTATGTAGATCATACCTTAGGACTTTGGCCGCAATCTGCAGGCGGTGTACCGTTTACCTCAACTTTCTTCCAGAGTAAAGGCGATCCGATTACTGACTTGGTTGAAGATATGGCAGCAGAACAAAAAGCAAGAACAACCTACGATAATATTCTTCGGTTAGTCACAGATCCTGAAGTATGTGACCCGATTAAGTTCTTAAGAGAAAGAGAAATCGTTCATTTCCAGAGATTCGGTGAAGCATTGAGAATGATTCAAGATGATTTGGATTCCAGAAACTTCTACGCATTCAATCCATCCTTTGATATGAAGAAATAGTTAATTCAACCTTTTTCGTTAGCCTCGAAAGACTGTAAAGTGCTACACCTTTCGAGGCTCTTTTAATGTCTGTGAATTAAAGTTTTATTGATATTAATAAGTAATGGTAACTTTTTTAAGAAATAAATCGATATATGCATAAAACAGCCTTGACAAACCAACAGTAGAAACAGAAAATAAACTTACTAAAGTTAAGGAGGATAATGAAATGCCATTTATTAATACAAAGACGAATGTTGAGATTTCAAAAGAAAAGGAAATAATATTAAAGGAGAAGTTCGGAAAAGCCATTGAATTAATTCCCGGAAAAAGTGAGCAGTGGTTGATGGTTTCTTTTGAGGATAAGGGATCATTGTATTTTCAAGGAAAAGGTGACTGCCCGATTGCTTTTGTTGAGGTAAAGCTATTAGGAAGCTCTACCAAAGAAGCTTATGAGAAGCTGACTGGTGAATTAACTGATATTATAAAAAGTGAATTAGATATTGCACAAAATCAGATCTATGTGGCATATGAAGAACTAAAGACCTGGGGATATGCTGGAAGTAATTTTTAATACAGATTGTGCTTATATTGACGGTAACTTCCTAACCATGATAGAATGGGATATTGTAGCAATCAGATTGCAACGAAGAAGTAATGCCAATAGGCAGATCCGAATGAAGGAGGACATGAAATGAATAATTTATTAGTAGCTCAGTCCGGAGGACCGACCGCTGCAATAAATGCTACGCTGGTTGGTGTATTACAAGGGGTTAGAGCCAGTGGCAAAGTAGATAAGGTGTTTGGTGCGAAGAATGGAATTGATGGTGTACTGAAAGAAGAGTTCATTGATTTGAATGAATTAGTACAGGATACGGAAGCGTTAGACACATTGCTGTATACGCCATCCTCTGCCCTTGGTTCCTGCAGACACAAGATGGGTGACTGGCGTACCAATGAGATGGAATATAAGAAAGCGGTGGAAGTACTTTTAAAAAATGAGATCAAATACTTTATTTATATTGGCGGAAATGATTCCATGGATACTGTGGACAAACTATCGGAGTATTGCAGCCTAAATCACTATGATATCATCGTTATGGGTGCGCCAAAAACAGTAGATAATGATTTGAATTTAACGGATCACAGTCCTGGATTTGGATCAGCAGCGAAATATATCGCAACAACAGTAGCAGAGTTAGAGCGAGATATTTCGGTATATGATGTTCCTGCAGTTACAATTGTAGAAATCATGGGAAGAAATGCAGGATGGCTGACTGCGGCAGCGGCCCTCGCAAGGGTAAATGGAGGTGCTGGAGCAGATCTTATATATCTATGCGAGAAGGACTTTGATAACAATAGGTTTATTCAGGATGTCAGAGAACAATTGGCGAAAAAACCAGGAATTCTGATTGCAGTTAGTGAAGGTGTTAAGGATAACAACGGAGTTTACGTATCAGATCAGGTTTCCACCGGCGCAGTAGATAATTTTGGTCATAAGTATATTGCCGGAGCAGCTAGAGCCTTGGAGCAGATGATTCGTAATGAGATCGGCTGCAAGGTACGTTCTGTGGAGTTGAATCTAATGCAAAGAGCTGCAGCTCACATTGCCAGTGAAACAGACATCATAGAATCTAGCATGCTGGGCCAGAAAGCACTTCGTTGTGCATTGGATGGGGAAACTGGCAGAATGGCAGCAATCCGTAGAATTAGTGATAAGCCATACCGAGTTGAGTTTATCAGTGTTCCGGTTAATGAAGTTGCAAATCATGAAAAAGTGGTTCCTATGGAATGGATTACTGCTTCAGGAAATGATGTTACGAGCGAGCTGATGGATTATATGCTTCCTTTAATACAAGGAGAAACAAATATCAAATATGAAAATGGTATTCCTAAGCAAATCAAGCTATATTAAGAATTGAGACACGAAAGAAAAAGCAATAGAAAATTATTAAGAATGAAAAGAATACGGATCAGGAAATTGTTAAAATCATTAACATTTTCCTGATCCGTATTTTGAATACTTCATATATTCACATTGATATTCTTAATTACCAGAATAGATGTCCGTCTAGTTTTACACTGTTTGATTTCTGATCATACCCTTTTGCTACAGCTGCTTTATAGGAGTGAAAATATAATCGGTTTCCGATATTATTTGCACCCTCTAAGGACGCTTTGGCAGCTTCAATGGATAGCTTCTGGGACTTGGAGGAATAGTTTCCGAAATTGTTTAGCTGTTTTTCTAAAGAACCACTGGCTGCAACGGAGAACTGCCCTCTCTGATAAATAACATCCTTTATCGTGTCAGGGTATTTACTGGATTTTACACGGTTAAGAACGACATTGGCCACAGCTAGTTTTCCTTCATAGCTTTGTGTTCCCGCTTCTGAATGAACGAGACAGGCGAGAAGCTTTAAATCGGCTGCGGAATAGTTGACTTCATCACGGTATTTTACCATGGTTTCCTCAGCTGCTCTTGCCTCAGCCTGGAGCTTTAGAATTTCCTGCTCCTCTTCTTTGGAGATTGCTTTCTCAAACTCAACAACCAAATCAACAAATTCCTTGGCCACATAACCAACTTTATTCTCATCTGTAATATTAACTTTTACCCATTCGTCTAACTCTTCATCTACAGGGAATGTTTCACCCTCATAAACCAATGTGACCTTGTCGGAATCAATTTCAGGTTCTTTTCTTACATTTAAACCATCGACATCAACCTTAATATGAAGAACACCATACTTTTGAATTAGTTCGTTATCGGAAAGTCCAGTCTTTATAAACTCTGATTTTACATAACCTTTCACGCTTCCGGATTCAACATAATACCAGTCGCCTTCTGTCTTAAGAATTTCAGCTGCAGCATTTTTGTAAAGCTTACCAAGTATCTCACTGTTTGTATCAGCGTCTTTTCTTATGTTGACGAAGGAACTGGCAATTGAAATGCCAATATTAGAATACAGAGCAGATTCCGGTATCTTTTTACCCACGGGCTTTTCTGTATTCATAAGATCAATCTCTTGTTCCTCAACTGATATACTGTCTTGATCGGTATTGTCAGTTAATAATTCATCTGTAGTGGCATTTGTTTCTTCCATAGATCCATTGGAAGAATTAGCGATCGCTTTTTGGTTTTCCTCATCTACCTTTGATTTTAAATCTTCTTCCAAAAGATCATCTGAGGGAGCGTTATCCACTGTTATGCGGTCCTTGGTTTCAACCATTGAAGGTTCGAAGGTTCTTTCAACCTTCGTTGGCTCATTGGTGTCGGTAACGGAATATGAAACAATTTCGTTGGTATCTTTCGTTATATCAATAGATTCTACGGTTTTAGTATGCAAGCTTTGTTCTGAGAAATGTTGGGCTGGTAAGGGCATAATTCCTGTGATACAAAAAACAACTAGAAATGTGAATATGGATGTTAAGGTCTTTCTGTTTTTCATTGATTTTCACCTCTAACAAATTGTTATTGCACAAACTACTTGTTATTATAGCTGATAATACAGGGAAAATCAACTGTTTTAGGGTTTCGCTGGAAGCGCCTTACAATATTATACAAGAAATAACAATTTTCCTATCAATGCGACTACAACACAGAGGATAAATCCGATCAAAGTTGGTATGAAAGCGGATAATAAAGTCCACTTGATGCTTTGCGTCTCCTTATGAATTGTAATTAGAGTAGTGGAACATGGCCAATGCATCAGAGAGAATAGCATAAAGCAGATAGCAGTTATTATCGTCCACCCTTGGTCCGCTAACAAAGTCTTTAACTCAGCCAGGTTATTCAGTTCCAGGATACTTCCTTCACCCAAGTAAGCCATAATGATGATAGGAACAACAATTTCATTGGCGGGAAACCCTAAGAGAAATGCAGTCAGTATAACACCATCCAACCCCATCAACCTTCCGATTGGATCAAGAAAATCGGTGCAATAGCTTAGCAAGCTGAATCCATTGATATTAATATTGGCCAAGGACCAGAGCAAAAGTCCTGCTGGTGCAGCAACACGAACCGCACGGCCTAGAACGTATAGGGTTTTATTAAATATAGATCGTACAATGACCTTTCCAATCTGAGGTTTTCGGTAAGGTGGTAGTTCTAAAGTAAAAGAGGAGGGGACTCCCTTAATGATTGTTTTTGATAATAATCTTGATACTGTAAATGTCATGAAAATACCAAACAGAATAACCAAAGTTAATATTCCTGCTGAGAGGAAGGAACCAGCAATACCGGAATAACTCCAAATAAAAAACATAGTTATGATGGAGATTAAGGTTGGAAACCGTCCGTTACAAGGTACAAAATTATTTGTAATAATAGCAATGAGTCGTTCTCTTGGGGAGTCGATGATTCTGCAGCCAATGATACCAGCAGCATTACAGCCGAATCCCAGACACATGGTAAGAGCCTGCTTTCCACAGGTACAGGCCTTCTTAAACTGATGGTCTAAGTTAAAGGCTACTCGTGGCAGGTATCCAAGATCCTCTAATATAGTAAAGAGAGGAAAGAAGATTGCCATCGGAGGGAGCATGACAGAAACAACCCATGCAAGTACTCGGTATCCCCCTAATATTAATATACCGGATAACCATTCGGGCATATGGATAGCCTGTGCACCAAGGAGAAGTTTATCTTCGATCCAGAACAAACCTTGATACAAAAGATCAGAGGGATAATTAGCTCCGGTAATCGTAATCCAAAAGACTCCTAGAAGGAGTAAGATCATGATTGGAATACCAAAACGTCTTCCGGTTAAGATACGGTCAATTTTTAAGTCCCGGCTTTCCAGGCTGTCATTTTCTTTTTTTACTACTTTGGAATTAATATCACCAGCCCGTTTTAAGATGGAGCTGACGATGGAATCTTTAATATTTTCTTTTTCAATACCATGTTCATGTAGGAAGGTATAAGCTTTTGATAATTGCTCTGACACGAGTTCATTTTGAAATAGCTGAATGTTAAGATAATCCTCTAAGGATTTCATGAGTGGTTCATCATAATCAAGCAATCGGATGGCGACCCATCGTTTGTTGATTGATTCAGGAAGTAATTGTTCCAGAGATGGAAGTAAGAATGAAAGAGCAGTTTCTATGGTCGAATCATATAGAACAGGAGGTTCTTCATTTTGAATGGAAAGCTTTGATACCTCCTCCATCAAAGCTTTTATGCCACGTTTTCTCGTAGCATTGGTTCCGAGAACAGGAACCTTTAACTCTGCTTCCAGAGCTTTCAGGTTAATTGTAATTTTTTTAGACTTTGCTTCATCCATTAAATTTACACATATAATGACGTGATTTGTAATTTCCATAGTCTGTAAAACAAGATTTAAGTTTCGCTCCATACAGGTAGCATCACAGATAACAATGGTAACGTCAGGATTACCAAAACAAATAAAATCTCGTGCAATTTCTTCTTCGGAGGAATGAGCCATTAAGGAGTAGGTACCGGGAAGATCCACAAGCATATATTCAATATCGTTATATTTACAGCTGCCGGAAGCGGTAACAACCGTCTTCCCGGGCCAATTTCCGGTATGTTGGTGCATTCCGGTTAATCCATTAAAAATAGTGCTTTTTCCTACGTTGGGATTTCCTGCCAAAGCAATAACTTTATCCTCTTTCGTTCGGTTGATAAGGAACATTCGCTCATCTTTGGTGGTTAAAACTGAATCATTTAGATCATAGCTCATGAAATAAAGTCACTTCCCTTAAAACCTCCTGTGCTATCCTCAGTTCTTACTAGAATATCTTCAGCATCTTCTTTTCGAAGTGCAATTACGGCACCTTTTACACTATAAGCAATGGGATCTCCGGACGGAGCTGTTTGAACACATGAAACAGCAGTACCTTGAGCAAAGCCAAGATCAAGAAGTCTTCTGCGCATGCTTCCGGTACTGCATAGTTCTTTTATTTTAGATGAGCTACCTACGGGAAGTTTCGATAACGGAATTAAGTGATCCATAGTATCTCCTTATAAATGAAGTTATCTAGTCTATACTATGCGTTCGGGAGTATGGTGGTTACCATAATTGCCCTATCTGTTTTCGTGTTCCTGTATGGTCTGTTTTATTTGTGAAGCAACGAACTCAGCAATTTCTGTTGATTTCATTCCTTGATAATCCTCGTAATAGAGAGGGTTAAGGTAGTGGATCTGGACCGTTAGTTTTTGAATGGATTTTGTATCAAAAGCTTGGTAAGAATTAATTAAAGCTACCGGAACAATAGGACACTTGGCATTCATAGCACTTTTAAAGCTTCCGCCTTTAAATTCCAAGAGCTCATTTTTGTTTCGTGATCTAGTACCTTCTGCAAAGATTAAGAAGTTTTCACCGGTTTTTACACGACGGGTCATATTCATAATCACCTGCATGGACTGACGAACATCCTCTCTGTCAATGATCTCAGCTTGTAAAAGCCGAATTACCTGTTTCAACAGGAAGATATCCTTTACTTCTTTTTTCATAACCGTAACGAAAGGACGTTCATGGGTCTGTAGAAAAGTTAATGCATCAAATAACCCCTGATGGTTAGGAAACATGACATATCCAGTCTCTTTAGGTAAATTCTCAAGACCATAACATTCAATCTTAATGCGTCCCCGACGAATTGCAATAGGAGCAACATGATGTAAAAATGCATACCTAGTTGTAGCATCGTATTTTTCAATATTACATAGTTGAAATAATTTATAGAACCAAAAAGGTAAATTAAAAAAACTGCGAATAAACATGAATACAATTCGTTTCATAAGTTTCTCCTTTTTTCGAAATCGAATCTTATATTTATATACACAATTAAATCATATCATAACCTTTTAACATTTTTGCACGGCTGGGATGTCTTAGTTTTCTTAAGGCTTTTGCTTCGATTTGGCGAATTCTTTCACGGGTAACATTGAATTCTTTGCCAACTTCTTCTAGTGTACGGCTCCGGCCATCCTTTAGTCCGAAACGAAGAGTCAGTACTCTCTGTTCACGTTCGGTTAATGTATCTAATAGTTTTGCGATTTGATCTCTTAAGATGGAATAGGAAGCAGCTTCTTCCGGACCCATCATGGACTCATCCCGAATAAAATCTCCAAGATGACTGTCATCTTCTTCTCCAATCGGAGTATCCAAAGAAATTGGATCTGCAGATACTTTTAATATTTCTCTTACCTTCTCAATTGGCATATTTAATGCATCGGATAATTCCTGCTCGGATGGTTCTCTTCCTAATGACTGAAGCAGACTACGGGACACACGGTAAGTTTTGTTTATTACTTCAGACATATGTACCGGAATACGAATGGTTCTCGATTGGTCAGCAATGGATCTTGTGATAGCTTGTCTGATCCACCAGGTTGCGTAAGTACTGAACTTATAACCTTTTGTATAATCGAATTTTTCAACTGCTTTAATTAAACCTAGATTTCCCTCTTGTATTAAATCCAAGAACGACAATCCTCTTCCTACATAACGTTTTGCGATACTAACGACAAGTCGAAGATTTGATTCAGCCAGGCACTGCTTTGCGTGTTCGTTACCATCTACTATTTTTTTTGCTAGTTCTACCTCTTCTGACATGGATAATAGAGGATAGTTACCGATCTCTTTTAAATAAAGATGCACCGGGTCATCGGATACAAATGAAGAATTGCCGGAAAGTGCATCCACTTCAGAAACAATATCTTCTGAATCTTCCTCAAGTTCAAGAAGCATGTCCTCGTCAGGCTCTTCCTCGTCGGGGGAACTTAATATAACAATATTATAAGCTTCCAGCATTTCATAGACCTTATCTATTTGCGTATTATCTAAATTAAGTTCACTAATTAAGCTGTTAACCTTTTGTGCATCTATAATACCCTTTTGCCTATTGGCATATGCAATTAAATCTTTAACCCTTTCATCCATTATATTTTGAATAGGTTGTTCGTTCATTGAAAATCCTCCATCTTTGGGACTAGTAAAATTGCGCTAATCACCATTATAACATAGCGTAGAGAAGAAAGAAATAAGAATCAGGAAAAACTAAGTGGAAAATCATAGTTGGAAATAAAATAATGTGTTTTGGATAAATTTGAGAATATTGTTAATCATAAAAATGTTATGATATTATATGGATTCGTAGATCAAATTCCATTCATAAAATAATCTAACCTGTTTGAAGATTTTGCTAATAAGGGTTTTATGATACCTTAACCAATATAAAATAGTAAAAAAGGGGTATTAAATAATGAAAGATAGGAAGGTTAAAGTACAAGGTACGCAGGACCGTTTGGGGACAAAAGGTGTCGGAGCCTTACTAATGGAGTTCTCAATTCCGGCAACGATCGGTATGCTGGTTAACGCTTTGTATAATATTATTGATCGGATGTTCATTGGTAACGCGCAGGAGTTGGCTTCGCTTGGTCTTGCAGCGCTCACTGTATCTTTTCCGATCATGATGATAATGATGGGACTCTCTCTTATGTTTGGAGCTGGTGGAGCTACCTTTTTTTCAATTCGTTTGGGAGCGAAGGACCGTGAAGGTGCGGAAAAAATCCTAGGTAATTCCATAGCGATGATTTTTATCACGTCCTTTTTATTTATGGTTATTGCATTGGCTAATTTAGAACCGCTATTACGACTGTTTGGTGCCAGTGAGGCGAGTATGCCATATGCTGTAGAATATATGAAAATTATATTATATGCTTCGGTATTACAAGGACCGGCAGTTGGCTGCAACCATTTTATGAGAGCTGACGGAAGCCCCAAATCCGCGATGTTTTCGATGTTTATCGGTGCAGGATTTAATATTGTATTTGATTATATATTCATCTTTTGGTTCCACATGGGAATGACCGGTGCTGCATTGGCTACCATCGGAGGACAAGGGTTATCGGCAATTTGGGGAATCTCATACTTTATATCAAAACGTAGTAATATGAAGCTACGAATACGAAATTTAAGACTAGATATAGCTTTGATTGGCAAGATTGCCTTAGGAGGACTACCGTCTTTTTTTGCACAGGTTAGTAATAGCTTTCTTAATATCATTTTAAATAATAAGTTGGGATATTATGGTGGTGATGTAGCAATCAGCAGCATGGGAGCGATTAATAGTCTTCAACAGTTGCTTGTATTACCAACTATCGGTATCAGCCATGGGGCGCAACCAATCATTGGCTATAACCGTGGAGCAGGCAATTATCATCGTATTAAAGAAACTATGGGGAAGGCAATTCTTGCGGCGACAATATTTGCAGTGACTGGTTTTATAATAACACGTCTATTTCCGAGTGCACTTATCAGTGCCTTCGGCAAAGAGGAGAGCTTTAGAGAATTTGGGACAAAAGCAATTGGTATCTGGATGATGATGTTGCCAACGGTGGGTTTACAGATTATTGGGTCTTTGTATTTTCAGGCAATCAGGAGACCAATTATTTCTTTGCTATTGACGCTAACAAGACAGGTATTAATCTTAATTCCGGCAATTTTAATCCTATCCGAATTGCATGGGATAACTGGTATATTATATGCGGCACCGATATCTGACGCTATATCTTTTTTCATTACTTCTATGTTTCTTATATTTGAGATAAGAAGATTAAATCGGCTGAGTGCAAAGCAAATACGAGTATAAAAGAATGAAATTGATCAAATGTGATTTACTGTTCACAAGGGTTTTTGGGAGTGCTGGTATAAAGCACTTCCTTTTTGTCGATACTGTCGAAATAAAGCACAGGAAAAATATGACACAATGAATATAACATGATAAAATTAGTTAGTTGCTTGGTTTGCATAACCATGCAATAAAAGGTGTTTCTATAAATTAACCGGAGGAAATCTTATGAAAAAAGAAATGGTTTTTTTCATAGCGTTATTATGCATCATCCTTACGGCATCGGCATGCACAAAAAAGAATGTAATAGATACTACGGATCAAATGGTTCAAGAGCGAAAGGAAAGCGACTCCTCCGTTTCTGTTACATTGATAGAAGATAAGAATATTATAAAAACCAATATAAAAGATGATTTGGGATTCCAACTGGAATTCCCGAAGGAATGGGAAGGTAAATTTGTAATCGAAACGAATGAAGAACAGGTGATATTGGGCCAGGATATTGCCTATGAGATCTATATCTCCCTTAACGGATGGATGAACAGAAGAGAAGAAGCTCAGAGCGGTTTATTAATGAAGATTTCTTCTGTTCCTAAGGATGAGTTAAAAGATTATATTCGACTTGATTATAATAAACAACGAGAGGAATACTTGGGAGAAGGTAAGAGCTATTATTACTTTGCTCAAATCTATGGATTTTCAGAAGCCCAGGTAAACCGATCCTTAAGTTCGTATGAAACGATGACTACGGATGCTCTAAGAAACATAGTAATGAAAGCCTTTGAAACTCTGGGAGAAGGTAAATATGAACTGGGGGAGGAGCTGCCCTTTGTACCACCAATTTCCACTGCCAAAGAAGCAGTCGAGCTGGATAGTATGATTGATGCTAATTACAGTCCACCAAAGGCAGTTGTGGTTCCTGGTGCCTACATCGACTGTTATTTTGATTCGTCGGACTATCATATTAAGATTCCCTGTGAGTGGGAAGGTAGATATCATTTTACAAAGTCCTATCATGTATTATATGATGATGTGAATCAAGATATTGTAGAATTAACAGCTGTTATGGATGGTGTAGTTGATGATAAGGGAGTTTCTCAATATAAGGAATTATTTAAAATAATAACAGTGCCAAAAGATCAGATCGCTGCCTATGTTCACTGGAGTTTTGATCGAGAGAGGGAAGATTATATCGGATTAGGAAAAGGTATCTATTACTTTGTAAGATATGGTGGAGTCGATGCAGATAATCTAAAAGGAAATGAGTATCAGTATACTGATATGGAAGAGACAGTAATACGGGATATGATAGAGGAAGGTTTTCAGGGACTGGGAGAGGGATTGTTCACGAAGCATGAACCCTATCCATTTATCGTGCCTTATATAACATCCATCGAGCAGATCTGTAATACATTTGAATATACGGATGAAACTGGTAAGAAAAGTATCGAGGAGGTTGCCGATATCTTTTTGAAACAGTTGGAAGAATATTTGAGTACGGATCATAAGGAATGGAAATTTGCAATCTATAACTGTGATGCTTATGTAGATGAGGAAGGAATCATCTATAGCTATCATGAGATTGATAGTATAAGACCATGGTCTAGATTATCAGGCAGACCTAAAAATGACAATCAATGGATATTCCTATGTAGCGTTTCAGTGTATGATTATTATGGTTGTGTTGGGACTGTTTGTTCTGATGAATTTAATCGGTCAGGGTGGGGGGTCGTTAGTGAATTCGGCGGGACCTGGGTAATAGAACGGGAGGATAACCATTATAGGATGTTTCGCCCAAAAGGTGATTAACTTATAGTAACAATAGCTCAGGATTTAGAGGCAATCAACCCTATCCTGGGCTATTGTTTATTACTAGTTATGGTGAGGTATTGTTGAAAACAGTTATGATGTATAGGATACGATTTACTGTATTCCTGGAATTCTTGGCAATTCGTCAAACCCTTTCTGTAAATCTTCATCAGAAGGAATGTAATCTGTCATAGAACCGTCTAAATAAGAATTATAAGCAGTCATATCAAAATAACCTGTACCGGTTAATCCAAAGAGAATTGTTTTGGACTCACCGGTTTCTTTGCATTTTAAGGCTTCATCCATGGCAGCTTTGATCGCATGAGCAGATTCCGGAGCAGGAAGTATGGTCTCCTGTTTTGCAAAGAAAGTAGCAGCTTCAAAAACCTTCGTCTGTTCCACTGCAATAGCTTCCATATAACCATCATGATATAACTTAGAAAGAATGGGTGACATTCCATGGTATCTTAATCCGCCAGCATGATTGGCTGATGGCATGAAACTGCTGCCTAAGGTGTACATCCTTGCCAGCGGGGTAACTCTTCCGGTATCACAAAAATCATATACATAACGTCCTCTGGTGAAGGAAGGACAGGAAGCTGGTTCTACAGCAATAATTCTTGGGGAGGCTTTACCTAATAATTTATCCTGCATATAAGGGGCAATCAAGCCACCGAGGTTAGAACCACCTCCTGCACATCCGATCACAATATCAGGGTATTCCTCGAGAATATCCATTGCCATCTTGGTTTCTAAACCAATAATGGATTGATGCAAAAGAACTTGGTTAAGAACAGAACCTAATACATAACGATAACCGGGAGTGGTGACTGCCTTTTCAACTGCCTCTGAAATTGCACAGCCTAAACTACCACCGGTAGTTGGATTTTTCTCTAAAATGGAGCGTCCGGCATTGGTGGTCATACTTGGACTTGGAATGATATCAGCATCAAAGGTATGAATTACAGCTTTACGGAAGGGTTTCTGCTCGTAGGATACTTTAACCATAAATACGGTAAGTGGAAGATTATAATAAGCGCAGGCTTCGGCCAATGCAGTTCCCCATTGACCTGCACCGGTTTCAGTAGTAAGTCCCGCAAGACCCTGCTCCTTTGCGTAGTAGGCCTGAGCAATGGCTGAATTTAATTTATGGCTACCTGAGGTATTATTTCCTTCAAATTTATAATATATCTTTGCGGGAGTACCGAGGGCCTTCTCCAAATGATAGGCTCTGATTAAGGGTGAAGGTCGATACATTTTATAAAATTCCTGTATCTCTTCAGGAATATCAACATATCTGGTCGTAGCATCCATCTCCTGATTGGCAAGTTTCTCACAAAAGACGGGATACAGATCCTTTGCAGTAACAGGCTGTAGAGTGCCGGGATTTAACATGGGATCCGGTTGTTCCTTCATATCTGCCCGTAAATTGTACCACTGCTTCGGCATTTGATCCTCCGTTAAATAGAATCTGTGTGGAATTTTTTTCGACATATGAATTCTCCTTTCAAATTTTGCTCCTATTGAATTACTTGATTTAGGGTATAAAAAAAGACCTTTGTCTCAGTAAATTACTGGGACAAAAGCCTAATATAAACTTCTGCGGTACCACCCGGTTTGGTGCAATGCACCCACTCTGTCATATACAAACATATATGCTCCCTTGGTAACGGATGGAGATCCCGTTGGGCATTACTTGGTATTTCTACCTTTCTTCCCACCCTCGTAAGTCCATTCAATATTGCTTTTATTGCTGCAATCGCACCACCTGCAGCTCTCTGGATATAAGCACAATATCTACTCTTCTTACTCATCGGTTTTACTATTACTACAGTATATCCAGTAATAGGAAAAATGTCAACATCGAATTGTTTTTTAATTTTTATTCCTTTTCATCCGAAGGTTGACAAATAGGTAAGAAGGGATATACTTACTTCAAAACCTTTAATATAATTTTGATAGAATGGAGATATGGTGTATGAGCAATGAATTAAACCAAGATCAGGCAGGATGTAGCGGTAGCTGCAGCAGTTGTGGAGAAACCTGTTCTTCAAGACAACCTTCGAAGAATGATTTTCTGGCACCAGCAAATCAAAATAGTCACGTAAAAAAAGTAATCGGTGTTATTAGTGGAAAAGGTGGAGTAGGAAAATCCTTTGCTACCTCATTCTTATCTGTTTTGTTAAATCGGAAGGGTTATCAGACTGCGATATTGGATGCGGATATGACAGGACCTTCCATACCAAAAGCATTTGGGCTTCATGAGAGAGCAGTAGCGAATGAGTTCGGTATTTTACCTTCTCAAAGCAGAACAGGAGTGAAGGTTATGTCAGTGAACCTGCTTCTGGATACAGAAGAAACCCCTGTCATATGGAGAGGACCAGTTGTGGCTGGTATGGTAAAACAGTTTTGGAGTGAGGTAGCTTGGGAAGAGGTTGACTATATGTTTGTTGACATGCCTCCGGGAACCGGTGATGTTCCTTTGACTGCGTTCCAATCCCTACCCTTAGATGGTGTTATTATCATGACCTCACCTCAGGAATTGGTATCTATGATTGTGTCTAAGGCTGTGAATATGGCTCGTACAATGAATATCCCAATCTTAGGCTTGGTGGAGAACTACAGTTATATTGAATGCGGCAGCTGCGGCGAGAGAATTAGCGTTTTTGGTAACAGCCATATCGAAGAAATTGCAGAAAAGTACGATCTTAAGGTTCTTGATAAAGTACCGATTAATCCGGCCATTGCGCAGGCAATTGATGACGAAGAAGTAGAAACATTATACGGTGGCTGGCTTGACAATACAGTACAGTCAATTCTTGAGGCTTTGCCAATTAATTAAGTGGGTAGGACAAGATCGTAGATAAGGATAAAGACATAAGATAAGGAATACAAGACTATAGATACAAAATAATAAAAAATAAAACAAAAATAAATACAAAATATAAAAACGAAATACAAATGCAAAACATAAAAGCAAAATGTAATATAAAATTTAGAAGCAAAATATAAATGCAAGACAAAAGCTGCTGCAGATATGCTAATATAGTTATTCTATACTAGAATGTCTGTGGCAGCTTATATAAATTGTTCTTATTATATGTTATCATCTTCATACAGTTGAAGGTTTTCTTTTAAATCTTTCTCTATCCGTTCTCTTAAATTTTGTGGTGAAACTACCTTAGCGCCAGATCCAAATTGAAGAATCCAACGAATCAATTCATCGGTGATTGCAGTATTTCTTACAAATAAAATACCATGCCCTTCGTCTACAATTTCATCAGCCCGTTCCGCTTCATATTCCTTGATATAGTCTGAGGTCTTCTGATCAAAAGAGATAACAATTTGCTCCGGCTCATTCCCGGATAAATGGATGAATTTATTTCGTTTTCGTTCCTCATAATATTGTTTGGGAATTGTAAAATTATCCTCTGTTAAGGTGATTTCTTTAATACGGGAAACACGGAAATCTCGTATGGAATTACGCAACTCACAGAAGCCAATGACATTCAAACATCCGTCATTGATAAAGAGTTCGTAGGGATGTATGGTTCTTTCTGTATTTTCTTTGCTTTGAAAGCTTCGGTATACAATATGTATTTTTACTTTAGATTGTATCGCTGATTGTAATAGTTTTTCAATCTCAGGATCAACGGAATCATTAACATGCGTATTCGTATTTATACTGACTAAATCATTAAAATGTTTAATAAATTCTTGGTTTAAATTTGTCGTATTATCTATTAATTTATGAATTAGCTCAATGGAGGACTTTCCCATGGCCATATGTTTATAAGGTTTTAATAGTTCTAATAAGAAGGCGAGAGAGATCAGCTCGGGAGAAGTAAAGGTGATATCCCGTAAGCGGAACTTATCTGCGGTATAATAGGTCTTGCCACTTCTTTGTTCTTCTGAAATAAAACAAATACTGGATAAGCTGTCAATATCTCGCATAATAGTTTTTTTATCCACGATCACGTTCCATTTTTCCAGTGAATCATGAATATCATTAATCGTGTAACCTCGCTTGTTTTCAGAAAGTAAGAGCAAGATAAAAATCTGCCTTTCTGTCTGTGCCATGTCCTTCATAAAAAACCCCTCCTTAAGATACCTTTATTCCGAAACGATATGGAATAAAACACTAAATACATCTTACTATAAGCTGAAATAAGAATCAAGAAAGAACAGAAAATGAGGGAAAGTTAGGAAAGAAGCTAAAATACAATAAATAACTTGAAAAAATTGGGAGATGTAAACAATAATTGTGAAATCATGCTGTATGATAAAAAAATTACTTGACAATTATCGCTACTTTGCTTATAATCATCTAGCGTGTAAATTTTTACATGCAACGTATTTTTTATGCACTTTTTGTTGATCCTTATATAGGTATCTTTTAAGAAGGTGCACATTGAAACCACAGAACATTTTTGTTATGATTGTTAATAATTTTCAGGAGGTGAAAAATTAATGCCCACATTTAACCAATTAGTAAGAAAAGGAAGACAGACTGTTGAGAAGAAATCAACCTCTCCTGCTTTACAGAAGGGTTTTAACTCACTTAGCAAGAGAACTACGGATGTTTCTTCACCACAGAAGAGAGGCGTATGTACCGCAGTTAGAACAGCAACTCCTAAGAAACCTAACTCAGCGCTTCGTAAAATTGCCAGAGTTCGTCTTTCCAACGGAATCGAAGTAACAAGCTATATCCCTGGTGAAGGTCACAACCTTCAGGAGCATAGCGTTGTTCTGATCAGAGGTGGTAGGGTAAAGGACTTACCTGGTACCAGATACCACATTGTCAGAGGTACACTTGATACTGCAGGCGTTGCTAAGAGAAGACAAGCACGTTCTAAGTACGGTGCTAAGAGACCTAAGGAAGCAAAGAAATAATTTAAACTAATTTCTTAGAGATAATAAGGAATATGAAATAATGATTTCATATACTATTATTTCATTACTAAGTTAAGTGCCGGATTAATTTTTTATTTCCGTTTGATTTGTATTTCTGTGGGTTACAGGTTATGTTGGAAAATTGAGTTAAACTGAGCACGAACACAAGCAATAGTTAAGGACAGATTGTTCTAGCAGTTGTGAGTACCGAGGAATTAATTGACTGGCGAATTTTACAATTCGTTAAGCTATCATTAAGGAGGGAAGAAACGTGCCAAGAAAAGGACATATACAAAAAAGAGATGTATTAGCAGATCCGTTATACAACAATAAAGTTGTTACCAAGCTGATCAACAACATTATGTTAGATGGAAAAAAAGGAACTGCACAGAAAATCGTATACGGAGCTTTTGATAGAGTAGCAGCTAAGGCTGGCAAGGAAGCCATTGAGGTTTTCGAAGAAGCTATGAACAACCTTATGCCTGTACTTGAAGTAAAAGCAAGACGTATCGGTGGCGCAACTTATCAGGTACCGGTAGAAGTTAGACCGGACAGAAGACAAGCGCTAGCTCTTCGTTGGCTTACTCTTTTTTCTCGTAAAAGAGGAGAAAAGACCATGGAAGAAAGACTTGCAAATGAAATTTTAGATGCATCCAATAACACTGGTGCAGCTGTAAAAAGAAAAGAAGATATGCATAAGATGGCAGAAGCGAATAAGGCATTTGCTCATTATAGATGGTAATAGTTTAATTATCACGGCAGAAGCTTCTTTTACTCATGACAATAGAGCGTCTGCTTAGCAGGTGGTCTATTGTTGTGATAATTGTAGGAGCATAGATATAGAGAATGATGGAAATCATTCTTTGTCAAAATTAAGGAGGAATTATCCTTGGCAGGAAGACAATATCCGTTAGAGAAGACTAGAAACATTGGTATTATGGCGCATATCGATGCTGGTAAGACAACACTTACCGAACGTATCCTATATTATACCGGTGTTAACTACAAGATAGGTGATACCCACGAAGGTACTGCAACCATGGACTGGATGGAACAAGAGCAGGAAAGAGGTATTACTATTACATCAGCGGCGACAACATGTCATTGGACTCAAGAGTTTGAGCATAAGAAAATTCCTGGTGCGCAGGAGCATCGTATCAACATCATTGATACTCCTGGTCACGTAGACTTTACTGTAGAAGTAGAACGTTCTTTACGTGTACTAGACAGTGCGGTTGGTGTATTCTGTGCAAAAGGTGGCGTTGAGCCACAGTCAGAGACCGTATGGCGTCAAGCTGATAAATATCAGGTACCTAGAATGGCATTCGTTAATAAGATGGACATTTCTGGTGCTGATTTTTACAATGTTGTTAGAATGATTAGAACCAGATTAGGTAAAAATCCAGTTGCGATTCAATTACCTATCGGTAAAGAAGATACCTTCAAGGGAGTTATCGATTTATTTGAGATGAAAGCTTATTTTTATAATGATGATAAGGGCGAAGATATCTCAATTTCCGAAATCCCTGAAGATATGATGGACGAAGCAGAAGAATACAGAGCTACTATGATTGAAGCTATCTGTGAGACAGATGATGAATTGATTGAAAAATTCTTAGAGGGTGAAGAACCTTCTACTGAAGAGTTGAAAGCAGCTTTAAGAAAAGCTACCATCAATGTTCAGATCATCCCTGTATGCTGTGGTTCCGCTTACAGAAATAAGGGCGTTCAGAAACTTCTGGATGCTGTTATTGAATATTTACCAGCTCCTACCGACATTGCTGACATCAAGGGTGTGGATGAGGATGGTAATGAAGTTCACAGAAAGTCCTCCGATGAGGAGCCTTTTGCAGCTTTAGCATTCAAAATTATGGCCGATCCATTCGTTGGAAAGCTTGCATTCTTTAGAGTTTACTCCGGTACCTTAAATTCAGGTTCTTATGTACTTAACTCCACAAAGAACAAGAAGGAACGTGTTGGTCGTATTCTACAGATGCACGCGAATAAGAGAGAAGACCTTGAAAAGGTTTATTCTGGAGATATCGCAGCAGCAGTAGGTTTGAAGGTTACTACAACAGGTGATACCATCTGTGATGAAAAATCCCCTGTAATCCTAGAGTCTATGGAATTCCCTGAACCTGTTATTCAGGTTGCGATCGAACCTAAGACAAAAGCTGGTCAGGATAAGATGGGTGAAGCTTTAGCAAAACTTGCAGAAGAAGATCCTACCTTCAGAACATTTACAAACGAAGAAACAGGTCAGACAATTATCGCCGGTATGGGTGAGTTACACCTTGAAATTATCGTTGATAGACTTCTTCGTGAGTTTAAAGTTGAGGCAAATGTTGGTGCTCCTCAGGTTGCATACAAAGAAACCTTTACTAAGACTGTTGAAGTTGATAGTAAATACGCTAAGCAGTCCGGTGGTCGTGGTCAGTACGGTCATTGTAAGGTTCGCTTTGAGCCTATGGATGCTAACTCCGAGAAGACTTTCGAATTTGTTTCAGCAATCGTTGGTGGTGCTATTCCTAGAGAATACATTCCTGCAGTTGGTGAAGGTATCGAGGAAGCAACCAAAGCTGGTATCTTAGGTGGATATCCAGTACTTGGTGTAAAAGCTACTGTATACGATGGTTCTTACCATGAAGTTGACTCCAATGAAATGGCATTCAAGATTGCTGGTTCTATGGCATTTAAAGATGCGATGCACAAAGCAGATTCCATCTTACTTGAGCCAATCATGAGAGTAGAAGTAACAGTTCCGGATGATTATATGGGTGATGTTATCGGTGATATCAGCTCCCGTCGTGGACGTATTGAAGGTACAGAGGATATTAATGGTACGAAGTTAATTAGAGGATTTGTTCCGTTGTCCGAAATGTTTGGATACTCAACATCCCTTCGTTCCAGAACTCAGGGTCGTGGTGCATACTCCATGTTCTTCTCAACCTATGAGCCGGTTCCTAAAAACGTTCAGGAAAAAGTACTTTCTTTAAAAGGTAAGAAATAATTAATTTAAAAAAGAGTTAGAAATTAAAGACAAAAGTGAATATATAAGTTAATTTTGCTTGAAAATATTTCTAACTTGAAATATAATATGGCATATGAGGCAATATAAATAAAATCTGCCCTAAAGGGAATGCTCTTAACAGAGTATTTCCTGTAAGGGCAAATAAACATTTGCTTATATAAGCATTCATAATTAAAGGAGGACGTTGTAAAATGGCAAAGGCTAAATTTACAAGAAACAAACCACATTGTAATATCGGTACCATCGGTCACGTTGACCATGGTAAGACTACTCTTACAGCAGCAATCACAAAGACCCTTCATGAGAGACTTGGAACTGGCGAAGTTGTAGCATTCGATCAGATCGACAAAGCTCCAGAAGAAAAAGCAAGAGGTATCACAGGACATGCTGACTATGTAAAGAACATGATCACTGGTGCTGCTCAGATGGATGGTGCTATCCTCGTTGTAGCTGCTACTGACGGTGTTATGGCTCAGACAAAAGAGCACATCTTACTTTCCCGTCAGGTAGGTGTACCTTACATCGTAGTATTCATGAACAAATGTGATATGGTTGATGATCCTGAGCTTCTTGAGTTAGTTGAGATGGAAGTTAGAGATTTATTAAATGAATATGAGTTCCCTGGCGATGATACTCCAATCATCCAAGGTTCCGCTCTTAAAGCTCTTGAAGATCCTAACGGCGCTTGGGGCGATAAGATTCTTGAATTATTTGAAGCAGTTGATACTTGGATTCCAGATCCTCAGAGAGAGACAGACAAGCCTTTCTTAATGCCTATCGAAGACGTATTCTCTATCACTGGTCGTGGTACTGTTGCTACTGGCCGTGTTGAGCGTGGTATTCTTCACGTATCTGAGGAAGTTGAAATCGTTGGTATTAAAGAAGAGAACCGTAAAGTTGTTGTAACCGGTATCGAAATGTTCAGAAAGCTTCTTGATGAGGCTCAGGCTGGTGATAACATCGGTGCACTTCTTCGTGGTGTTCAAAGAAACGAAATTGAAAGAGGACAGGTTCTTTGCAAACCAAACTCAATCAAATGCCATAAGAAATTCACTGCTCAGGTTTACGTTTTAACAAAAGAAGAAGGTGGACGTCATACTCCTTTCTTCAATAACTACAGACCTCAGTTCTATTTCAGAACAACTGACGTTACTGGCGTTTGCAACCTTCCTGAAGGTGTAGAGATGTGTATGCCTGGCGATAACATCGAGATGAACATTGAATTAATTCATCCGATCGCTATGGAGCAAGGTTTAGGCTTCGCTATCCGTGAAGGTGGTAGAACAGTAGGTTCCGGTAAGGTTGCTACTATTATCGCATAATTAAATTAAATAATAAGCTGTCTCTTGGTTACCAAGAGGCAGCTTTTTTATAATATTTAAAATTAGATATAAATAGGTAGTCATATGATTACAAAAAATGCTTGAAGATAAATCTAAGAAGTTATCACTTATAAAGACATAAGAGTTATGGTTGAAAATGTGAGTCATCACTGAGGTAGGTAAATTGTAATATTGGCTTTAGTGAACATTTACTAAAGTCCAATATTACTAAAGTGTAGATAACTATTTACCAATCAATGAAGCAAGGAAAGAAGTCAGTAGTATGAGCTATATATAGATTACCCATCAATATCCATGCAGTATTTACACTTTATTCATCGACAAAGCTTTATGAAGTCTGATATAATTAATGAAGGGAGCAACAATCCGGATAAGTACTACCCCAATTATAATCCCTGAGGGTAAATTCTCAAAATAGTGATTGGGATGCTCTAGGTTATGAAAACGATACTGCCATAAAAATAATAAGAATACAGTGAAACCCAGTGTAATAGACCTGGACAAATAATTAAGCTTATTATAATGATATTTCTCCTTTAATTGATTTAATAAGAACTTATCTTCAGTTACGATCCGTTCTAAATATACATATTGATATTTTTTTGCGTAATCTTTCACCCAAAAGGATAGAATCAAAGGTAGAACATGTAGAGTAAGAAGGATATAAATAGGTGCAAAAGCAAACTTCATTGTTAGGACATAGATGATAGATAGTCCTAGAGATATGGTTTCAAAACGGCCTGTCTGTATCACTGCTATATAGTTAGCTATTTTCCGTAATTCCTGTTTCATAAGATTTGATTTATTTGACATGGGAGTACCTCATTTTCATTCATACTTTGTGTTAATTATAGTACAATGAAGAGTAACTCACAATAGCAAGTATAGGAATGGAATATTCTTGGTTAAATCCCAAGAAATATGGCGAATAAGAAAACTTTTTAAAATTTCCTTTGAAAATTACGGAAAAACAATATATAATATACTCGAGTATGTTTAAGTTACCGAGTATTGGAAGAAAATATATATGATAGAACTTGATGAGATAAACTTCTTAATAAATTAGATTAAATAGTACGTTAAAAGAACGGATTGGAAAGGAGATGCATTATGTTAGGTAGTGATATTGGAATTGACTTGGGTACAGCAAGTGTATTGGTATATATAAAAGGTAAGGGAGTCGTTTTAAAAGAGCCTTCGGTAGTAGCATTTGACAGAGACACCAATAAGATAAAAGCGATTGGTGAGGAGGCTAGATTGATGCTCGGTAGAACACCGGGTAATATTGTTGCAGTACGTCCTCTTAGACAGGGCGTTATTTCTGATTATACCGTTACTGAGAAGATGTTGAAGTATTTTATTCAGAAGGCAGTTGGTAAGCAAAGATTCCGTAAACCAAGAATTAGTGTTTGCGTTCCCAGCGGTGTTACTGAAGTTGAGAAAAAGGCAGTAGAAGATGCTACTTATCAGGCAGGTGCCAGAGAAGTAGCTATTATTGAAGAACCGATTGCTGCGGCAATTGGTGCTGGTATTGATATATCCAGACCTTGCGGTAATATGATAGTAGACATCGGTGGTGGAACAACAGATATTGCAGTTATTTCCTTAGGAGGTACCGTTGTTAGCACATCGGTTAAGATTGCTGGCGATGATTTTGATGATGCAATTGTAAGATATATGAGAAAGAAACATAATCTGTTGATTGGTGAAAGAACAGCAGAAGATATCAAGATAAAAATAGGTTCTGCATACCGCAGACCTGAAACTGTTTCCATGGAGGTTCGTGGTCGTAACTTAGTGACTGGTTTACCTAAGACGATTGCTGTTACCTCTGAAGAAACAGAAGAAGCATTAAAAGAAACAACTTCACAAATTGTAGAAGCAGTTCACAGCGTTCTTGAGAAAACTCCTCCGGAATTAGCTGCTGATATTGCAGACAGAGGTATTGTATTAACTGGTGGTGGATGTCTACTCTATGGATTAGAGGAACTAATTGAGGAGAAGACAGGAATTACGACGATGACTGCAGAAGATCCTATGACAGCAGTAGCGATAGGAACAGGAAAATTCGTTGAATTCTTAAGCGGAAAAAGAGATTAAAGGAGAGATCCTATGGTAAGAGGGCTGTATACAGCTTACACAGGAATGGCTAATGAGCAAAAAAGACTTGATATTATTGCAAATAACCTCGCAAATTCGGCGACTGTCGGATATAAGGAGGAAAATGTAACGAGTCAGTCTTTTGATAGTTTACTTACGATTAAGATGAGAGATTCATCCGAAGCATATAATAACCGACCCATAGGTAGAATGAGTCCTGGTGTAAAACTGGGTGAAGTATATACGAATTATGGACAAGGCTCCTTACGACAAACCGGTAATACCTACGATTTAGCATTGGAGGGTAACGGATTCTTTCGAGTGTCCTCCACGGATAATCAAGGAAATGATAGGATAAGTTATACCCGTAATGGTTCATTTACTATGGCCAGAGACGGGTATGTAGTTGATTCGGAAGGGAATCATCTCATGGGTGAAAGTGGTGAAGTGATGGTTCCGGTGGATGCAGCTGAAGTGGTCATCGACGAGATGGGTAATATCTATGCAGATGGAACCTATATAGATCAGATACAGGTTGTGGATTTTGAAGATTATGATTATTTAATAAAAACTGATGATACCATGTATCAAACCTTGGATGGAGCTGTAGAGCTTACAGGAAGTGCCTCAATAAAACAAGGTTTTACTGAGCAGTCCAATGTCAATGCAGTAGCTGAGATGGTTGAAATGATCAGTATTACCAGAGCTTATGAGGCAAATCAGAAGGTAATACAATCCGTAGATAAAACCTTAGATCTTGCAGCAAATGCTGTAGGCAAGGTGTAATTGTTAACTGGTTGTTGATTTACAGATAGGAGGATTGTATCTATGCGTTCCTTATGGACAGCAGCATCTGGTATGATTTCGCAGCAAACGAATGTAGATACCATATCAAATAACTTGGCTAATATTAATACAACAGGATATAAAAAAGAAAGTGTTGAATTCAAATCCTTATTGTATCAAACGATGCAGGGAAAAGCTACCGATAGCAATGGGGAAGCAAAACCTTCCGGAATCCAGGTGGGTCTTGGAGTTCGATACAGTGCAATCACATCAAACTTTTCCCAGGGTACCTTATCGGAGACAGGTAATAAAAATGACTTTGCTATTGAAGGAAAGGGATTTTTTATGGTTCAATCTCCGGATGGTAGTGTATCATATACAAGAAATGGATCTTTTCAGTTCTCAATCGGAGCAGAAGGATATACCTTAGCAGATAAAGCGGGTAACCCCGTTTTGGATTCCACAGGAACTCCAATTATTTTGGATGAAGCTTATGATACCTCTGAAGTAACAATTCAAGAGAATGGTGAGTTATTTTATCCGGGTGAGAATGGAGAAGCGACCTCCCTTGGAGTGCAAATTGGCCTAGTACAGTTTAATAATCCTAGCGGGCTTATGAAGATGTCCAACAGTTTATTAAAGGCCACGGAAGCATCAGGAGAACCACGGATAGAGTCAGCTGATGCAGGTTTAAAAACCAGTAAGATGCGACAAGGCTATCTAGAAGGTTCTAATGTTCAAGCAGTGGATGAGATGGTGAATCTAATTGTGGCTCAACGAGCATATGAGATGAACTCCAAAGTGATTACTGCTACGGATGAGATGTTACAGCAAGCGAATAACCTGAGATAATCATGAATTCTTATGATATAAGGAAAGGAGTAAGAGGATGAGCATAGCAATCGGGTCTGATTTATCCGGTGCTGGGGTAAGCGGATTATGGAATAATTCAACGACAAAAACCAGTGATTTAGAGAGCAAACTACAAAGTAAACCTGCAACTGACGAAGAACTAATGGAAGTATGTAAAAGCTTTGAATCTTATTTGCTGGAACAGGTTATGAAGGAAATGAAAAAGACTGTACCAAATAGTGAGGAACAAAATCAATATTTAGAGTACTTTGGAGATATGATGTATGAGGAAATTGCTCAAGGAGCAACAGAACAGAAAGGACTTGGCATAGCGCAGATGCTATACGAATCTATGAAACGTAACTCCTAGCAGTTGAATTACATAATTAATAAGAAGGAGTAGCTTACATGCTGCTCCTTTATTTATAGTATAAGGTTTCATGAGTATAATTTCTGGAAAATGTGTGAAGGTAGGTGAAAACTTGGCGGATATCTTAGAAGGATACGTGGAACGAATCGTATATCGAAATGAGGAGAATGGTTATACCGTATTAAGCTTACAGAGAAAAGAAGAGGAAATCACCTGCGTAGGTAGCTTCACATTTATCACTGAGGGAGAATTTATCAGAGCAGTAGGTAGTTATACGGAACATCCGGTATATGGAGAACAGTTTCTCGTAGAAAGTTATGAGTTACAGGAACAACAGGATATTTTTTCGGTAGAACGGTATCTGGGTTCTGGTGCGATCAAAGGGATTGGAACAGCCCTGGCTGCACGAATTGTTAAGAAGTTTAAATTAGATACGCTACGCATCATTGAGGAAGAGCCAGAAAGACTTGCTGAGATTAAGGGCATCAGCGAGCGTATGGCAAAGGAAATATATCAGCAATTCGAAGAAAAAAGGGATATGCGCAATGCTATGATATTCCTTCAGCAATATAATATTTCCGGTAATCTTGCAGTGAAAATATATCAGGAATATGGTCCAAAGATGTATGAAATTTTAAAAGAAAATCCATATCGCCTTGCAGAAGATATTGCTGGTGTCGGGTTTAAAACTGCAGATGAAATTGCTAAGAAAGTAGGGATTGGCAGTGATTCGGATTATCGTACCAAAGCTGGTCTCCTATATGTTCTCTTACAAGCGAGTAACGATGGTCATGTATATTTACCTTATCATGAATTAGTCGCTAAATCGAAAGAATTATTGTTTATTGATGAAGAAGCGATTAACCGTCAGCTAGTCAGTCTTTCTATAGAAAAAAAGGTTATTATCAGAGAAGAAAATGAAGCTAAGTATATTTACTCCTCCGTATTCTACTATATGGAATTGAATGCGGCCAGAATGTTATGTGATTTGAATATTCGTTATCAATACATGGCTGATTACGTACAAAAAAAAGTTGCGAAGATTGAAGAACAATTTAAGATTGAATTAGATGACCAGCAAAAGATTGCAGTTTCGGAAGCGGCTAGTAATGGAGTTCTTGTTTTGACAGGAGGACCAGGAACCGGAAAGACGACCACCATCAATGCAATTATTAAGTTTTTTGAAACAGAGGGATTAGAAATTCTTCTTGCAGCACCAACCGGAAGAGCTGCAAAACGTATGACTGAGACTACCGGTTATGAAGCAAGAACCATCCATCGTTTATTGGAACTTACCAGAATGTCAGAGGGGCAGGAGAGCAAATTCTCCTTCGAACGAAATGAAACAAATCCTTTGGAGACGGATGTTTTAATCATTGATGAGATGTCTATGGTGGACATTACATTAATGAATGCCTTGTTAAAAGCAGTTACCGTAGGTACACGATTGATTCTTGTTGGTGATGTAAATCAGCTGCCAAGTGTAGGACCTGGAAATGTATTAAAGGATATCATTGCCTCGCACAATTTTAACGTGGTAAAATTATCAAAAATCTTTCGACAAGCTGCCGATAGCGATATTATAGTGAATGCGCATAAAATTAATGCGGGTGAAAAAATCAGGTTAGATAATAAAAGTAAGGACTTTTTTCTATTAAAGAGAGATAGTTCTAATGTTATTACCGCTGTTATGATAAACTTAATTAAGAATAAACTACCTGGTTACGTTAAAGCAACCTCGTTTGATATACAGGTCCTAACTCCAATGAGAAAGGGAGAACTTGGTGTTGAAAAATTAAACCAGGTGCTGCAGCAAGCCCTAAACCCTCCAGCTCCTGATAAAAAAGAGAAAGAATATCACCAGAATATCTACCGGGAAGGGGATAAGGTGATGCAGATAAAAAATAATTATCAATTAACCTGGGAAATAAAGAGCAACTACGGTATTACAACCCAATCAGGTACTGGCGTATTTAATGGGGATGCGGGAATCATTCGGGAGATTAATCTTTTTTCGGAGCATCTAACTGTAGAGTTTGATGATGGAAGACAAGTAGAATATAGCTTTAGTCAATTAGAGGAACTAGAACTGGCATATGCCGTAACCATTCATAAATCGCAAGGAAGTGAGTATCCGGCTGTAATCTTGCCAATTCTTGATGGCCCAAAGCTGCTCTTTAACCGAAATCTTTTATATACAGCCGTTACTAGAGCAAAAAATTGCGTAACTATTGTAGGTAGTGAAGACATGCTGCAATTTATGATAGATAATAAAAGTGAACAAAACCGCTATTCTGGTTTGAATACTAGAATTAGAGAACTACGTAAATGAACGATTGATTCTGATAGACATGTTCAGGGTTTTTGAGTTATAATTAGATATAATAGAAATATTTCCTTGTGCTTACGATGGCATAGAGAGATAACCTAATTCTAAAAGGATAAGGAGTAAGCTTTGTTTCAATTTATTCTAGATATGATATATCCGGTGAGGTGTCCCATCTGTGATGATATTGTTCTGCCGAAGGGTCTGAGAATTTGCCCAGCCTGCAGGATGAAACTGGAGTATATCGGTGAGCCTCGCTGCAAAAAGTGTAGTAAACCCATAGAGTTTGAGGAACAGGAATATTGCAGTGACTGTGTAAAAAAACAATTTCACTATAAAAAAGGGTATTCAATTTGGATATACAATGATAGTATGAAGAAATCCATCGCTTACTTTAAATATCATGGTAGAAGAGAGTATTCCGTTTTCTATATTCAAGAGATGGTGAAACATTATGGAGAACAGATAATAAGACTGGCTCCGGATGTTATTGTGCCAATACCGTTGCATCGAAGCAGGGAAGCTCACCGTGGTTATAATCAAGCAGATATTCTTGCAAAAGGGATAGGAAGAGAACTTCATATTCCGGTGGCGTCGAAGCTTTTAGTTCGTAATAAGAAGACTGTTCCGCAAAAGCAGTTAAGCGATAAACAGAGACTGCAAAACCTGCAAAGAGCATTTCGTTATAATAATGAAGTTGCAACTAAATATAAAAGAGAAATAAAGCGAGTAGTAATAGTAGATGATATTTACACAACGGGCAGTACGATAGAAGCCTGTACAAATGTTTTGCTGGAACATGGGATAAAGGAAGTTTATTTTATTACCTTGTGTATAGGAAAAGGCTTTTAGGAGGGATAAACATGGATGTAAGGAATTGTAGAAGCTGCGGAAAATTATATAACTATTTATCAGGCCCCCCGCTATGCCCTAACTGTATCAAAGCTCTAGATCAGAAATTTGAAGCAGTGAAGGAATATGTATATGATCATCCCGGTGCTGGAATGCAGGAAGTTTCAGAGGAGATGGAGGTTTCCATACCACAGATTAAACAATGGATTAGGGACGAACGATTAGCTTTTGCTGAGGATTCAATGATAGGCTTAGATTGTGAGGGATGTGGTGTAACCATAAAAACAGGACGATTATGTAAGTCGTGCAAAGAAAAGCTGGCAAAAGGACTTGGGGATCTATATCAAAAGGAAGCACCACCACAAAAACAAAAGGATCCTCAAAAAGAGAATCCTAAAATGCGTTATTTAGATGGGTCTTCCTCGCAGTGGAAAACACAGTAAGTAATTTGAGAAAGAAGTGAATTTATGGAGATATTATGATAACCGAATACCTTCTTCGGTGATTGTGATATCTCCTGATTTGTATAATCTTCCAATCGCTCTCTTGAAAGCATTCTTGCTTAGCTTAAATTCCTCTTTGATCTCTTCGGGATCTGATTTATCATGGTAAGGGAGAAAACCACCAGCTGCTTTTAATTTATCTATGATACTTTGTGCATCTGAGTCCATCTGAACATAGGATTTACCTCTTAAACTCAAAGTCAGTTTACCATCTTCTCTTACATTGATTACTCGTCCTTCTACCGTCTCCCCTAATCTCACAGGAGCAAATAATTCATTCTTTGGTATCATAGCCGAATATTTATGATCTACCGCAACAAAGACACCGAAGGTTTCAATGGATTCATAAACAATTCCGGAAACCATATCATCTTTTTTGTATGGTGAATCGTTCGATAATAAATCATATACCTTCATTGTTGCACAGAGTCGCTTGCTCTTATCAAGATATAATGACACTAGGACTTGATCACCTTCTTCAATCTTGTAAGTTTGCTCCTTGTATGGAAGAAACAGATCTTTTACTAAGCCCCAGTCCAAGAATGCACCAATTTTACCTACTTCTTTCACCTTTAATACAGTAACCTGGCCAATTGTGAGAGGTACTTCGTTTGTAGTGGCAATCTCTCGATCCTCAGAATCCTTATATAAAAATACCTTCAATTCATCTTTTGTTTGTACACCTTCCGGAACCTCTTTCTTAGGTAGCAATATCGTATGCTTACCATCGGTACCCGGTTCACTTAAATAAACTCCAAAGTCTGTTTTTTTTACAATCTCTAGAGTTTGGTATTTACCTAATTCTATCATATAGTACTCCTTTCCTTAAAAAGCCTTCCTTTATTACTAAGCTTGATTTGATGCATCATATCCCTGAAATTGAATAATAGAATATGGAGCATCCAAGCTGTTTGCTAAAACAACGGTAATACAATCTGGTTGGCTGGAAATCTTAGGAACAATGATATCACCAAAAACGGCTGAAAGACGGTACTCAACTCGAAATTTTGTTACCTGAAATTGCTCTGGCAGAAATTCTTCAGCCATTTTTATGTATTGCCCATTGTTTACATGGTTATACACATCAATATTTGATTTTAAAACAGGGAAGGGTAGATAATCGGATAATTGTTCTGGAATATCTATTTTTCTAGCGCCATACTCCATTTCATAGGGAGGTTCCAAATCATAACCACCTCCACCTTCTGGGACTCTGACAGGTCGTCCGGTCTTTGTATCCATATGAACCCATATGGAATTAGCAACCGTTAGCACCACATCATTCTCATCTTTCATAATAAAATTGCGATATCCATAAAATCCTTTAAAATCATATGCCCAAGTTCCTACCTTGATCGTCTCCCCTAAATTAGGAAATCGGTTGACTTCTACTTGCCAGCCGTTCATTAACCAAACTCGATTAATGCTATTCAAGTATGAAAGTCCTCGTCCAAGATCTTCAGATTGGAAGGTACTACAGTCTTGAAAATAATTAATAATCGATGAGGGCTTCATAACCCCTTCTGGATTTACTTCACTATATCTAACTCTGCTTTCAAAAGCATACATAACAAACCAAACCTTTCTGTCAAATATTACATGTCGGTTTTTACTGTTCCTTATTATATCATTAATTTTTTATATTACATAGCATTATTTTTATACAAATGACAAGCTTTTTGCTTTCCCTAGAAAAAGGCTGGAATTCTTCGCGGTGATTTGTTATAATAAACTTGTTTGGAAGGAGGAGTTTTGTTGGACTCGATAGATTATTATAATATACACGCAGGAGAATACTACGAAAATACAGTGAATCTAGATATGTCAGAGATCTTGCACAAATTTATAGCATTATTGCCCGAAGGAGGAACTGTTTTAGATCTGGGTTGTGGTTCGGGTAGGGATAGTGCATATTTGTTAGATCATGGCTTTGATGTAACTTCTATGGATGCATCAAAAGAAATGTGTGATTTAGCCAGCATACATATCGGACATGAAGTTCTGAACTTATCTTTTGAGCAGATGGATTTCTGTAATGTATTTGATGGTATTTGGGCTAGTGCTTCGTTGCTCCATGTTCCTAAGGATCAGATGGACCATATTCTGTATAATGTAGTAAGAAGCATGAAAACTGGTGGAATATTATATATGTCCTTCAAATATGGTGATTTTGAAGGAATGAGAGAAGATCGTTATTATACAGATTACCGGACAAAAACAATAAAGGAGATTCTTGCGCGATTTGATCAGCTGGAGTTGATTGAATTAAAAAAGAGTGAGGATATCAGGAAAGACAGAGAAGATATCTGGATTAATGTTACGGTAAGAAAAATAGAATCAGAATATGAACGGAATTTTATGTAAAAACTTCATTAATTCAAACGTAATTAAAAAGAGATAAAAATAAGTCTATATATTAGGAACGAAAAGTAAAATATAAAGTTTAATAAATCACGAAGTATTAATAAGCAATAAATTATGAAATGCTTTATTCTATATTATAATTATTATAATTTTATATCGATGGTTTGCCCTAGATTAGGCTGGACCGATTGCTCCATCATTTTGATAAAGCTTTCTCCGGCCTGTTTTATTGTATCTAAATTTTTATTCAAGATAGCAACATTAATGTTAGTCATTTGGTTAACAGGAAGCTGTGGTATTGATAAGGATGTTATATCCATATGCTCCTCCTTTGTAATAGAATGAATATAAATATAGAAACTATTAATAATGATAGAAATATTTAAAACTAAAATAATTATATCATATCGAGCGCGAAAGGTGAAGAAAAAGTTCCTGTTTGGGAAGAAATATTAAGACATGTTAAGGAGGTATATAGATGATTTATGATGTTATTATAATAGGTTCAGGACCAGCCGGATTAGCAGCTGCCATATATGCAAAAAGAGCGGAGTTAAGTGTAATTGTTATTGAGAAAGCTGGAATCAGCGGCGGGCAGATTATTAATACCTATGAAGTAGATAATTATCCCGGTATTCCTGGAATCAGCGGATTTGATTTGAGTACGAAGTTTAGGGAACATTGCGACCGCTTAGAAACGGAGTTTATCACAGGAGAGGTAACTGATTTTGTTTTAGAGGATCAATTAAAGGTTATTACATTAGAGGATGGAACCAAATATTCGGCTAAATCAGTCATTATTGCTACAGGAGGTGTCCCAAGACACCTTAACGTAGAAGGGGAGAATAAGTTCTCCGGCCTGGGTGTATCTTACTGTGCTACCTGCGACGGTGCATTTTTTAAGAATAAATCGGTAGCAGTTGTTGGCGGTGGAGATGTTGCTGTGGAAGATGCTATATTTTTAGCAAGAATCTGTAAGCAGGTATACGTGATACACCGCAGAGATGAGTTTAGAGCATCTAAAAGTATTAGTTCACGATTGTTGGCAATGGAAAATGTAACAGTACTCTGGGATAGTGTAGTGGAAATGATTGCTGGTGAAGAAACCGTAACAGGTATCCATGTCAGCAACCTTAAGACACAGGAAAATAATATTTATCCAGTCTCAGGTGTATTTATCGCAGTAGGTTATATCCCTAATTCAGAGATTTATAAAAAGGTAGTCGCTGTGGATGAAGCAGGATATATCATTGCAGGGGAAAACTGTGAGACCAATATACCAGGAGTATATGCAGCAGGAGATGTTAGAACAAAAGACCTACGACAGATAATTACAGCAGCATCCGACGGAGCAAATGCAATTACAGCTGTAGAAAAGTATTTAAATCATCTTGAATAAGGGTAGAATGAAATATTTAGTGAAAATATAAGAAAAATTACACTTTTGAATAGAAAAATATAATTATTTGTAATGAAAATGCGTTGACATAAAGTGACTGTTTTGCTATAATTACCTCATGATATGTAACAAATTTGTAACAATTCAAGAATAGGATCGAAATCTTGAGATGATACAAAGGAAGAGTTTCGCTCGCACCCATTGGGAGGAAAATACATGAGAAAAGATAGGGCAATCAAAGCAACTGCAATCTGCTTTATGTCAGCAGCATTCTTATTATTTGCACCAGATTCAAAAGCATTGGCCGCTAAGATTTTACCGGAGCAAGGTATCGCCGGAATATCACAATCGTTAGAGAATTATTATACCGTATCTTATAGTTCAGAAAAGGAATCTTCTGATAAGTCCTTAATCAATATTTTAAGAACAGAAATCATTTCACCTTACGCTAATTTAGGTGTATCCATAGCAGATAATTATGTTAATATTCGAAAAGAACCAAACACGGAAAGTGAAGTAGTAGGTAAGTTATATCGTGGCTGTGCCGCAGATATCTTGGATCATCTGGATGGTGGATGGGTTAAGATCAAATCCGGTGACGTTACCGGTTATATTGCATCTGATTTTCTTGCAATTGGTAAAGATGCAGAAGATATGATAGAAGATTATGCGACAAAGACGGTAACTGTAGATACAATAACGCTTAATGTAAGAGAAGAAAAAAGTACAGATTCCAGAATATTGACTCAAATCCCACAGGGTGAGACGTACATAGTTGTGAAAGAATATGATGAATGGGTAGAAATCCTGTTAGGTTCGGACGATGAGACCGGTGGAGACTTTACAGGTTTTGTATCAAAGGATTACGTAAACATAGATGTCGAATTTGAATATGCGATATCAATAGAAGAAGAGAATGCTAGAATTAAAGCGGAAGAAGAAGCGAAAAAGGCAGAGCAGGAACGACTTGCACAGCTTGCAGCGGAAGAGGAAGCTAAAAAAGCAGAAGAACGCAGAAGAGCGGAAGAAGCTGCGGAGAGAGCAGAAGAAGCAAGAAATGAGGAGAAAGAAGATCAGGAAGAGAGCTCTTCAAATAATACTTCACAGGAACCTGTTTCAAATTATTCCGGTAGAGGATCAGACATTGCATCCTATGCGCTAAAGTTTGTAGGAAACCCTTATGTATGGGGTGGAGAAAGCTTAACCAATGGTGCAGACTGTTCTGGATTTGTTCAGACAATTTATCGTAACTTTGGTTATAGCATACCTCGTGTATCAGCGGATCAGGCATCTGCAGGAAAGAGAGTCAGTGAATCAAATCTTCAACCTGGTGACTTGATTTTCTATACTAACAGCAGCGGAAGAGTAAATCATGTAGCAATGTACATTGGCAATGGTAAAATCGTACATGCAGCGAATACGAGACAAGGTATTATTACTTCGAAATATAACTACAGATCGATTTATACCATTCGTAGAATAATATAATTATTAAACTGTCTTAAAGAAGATTATCTTTAAGGCAGTTTTTTTAATGTAAATACTATGAAACAGGGGTTTTATAAAAGCTACATAAAATGGTAGTAAAAGTTGGAATTCCTTGATATAATTACTATAAATGGTGTTGCATTATTTAGGGTACGAAGTGAATTATCCTACAATTCACTTTATACTGTGAAGAAAGGTATGGTTATATCGTGGAGGATAGGGAAAGACGAAGAAGTAGACGGAAGCCGATAGAACTGCGTCTGGAAATCGACGAAGTATTTAAACAAGATGATATGGTAATTAAAAACCTTGGTGCACAAATTACTGTTTTTGACATATCAAGAGACGGAATTGGATTTATGAGTGATGCCAGTATACCGGTAGGATATTATTTTAAAGCTCTGATTAACTTGGGGGAGAATGACTTCTTTAGAGCTGTCATTCAAATTGTAAGGAGTTCTATTGATATTACGGGGCAAAATATCTACGGTGCCCAATTTGTCGGACTCGCTCCATTTTTGGCTGCCAAAGTTGATAAATACGAAAAAAAATAGAATAGAACATATAAAATGGATGATGTCGAAATAAATGGATAGACTATAATAAGAATTAGTTTTGGTGAATAAATGCTTATTATAGTCTATTTTTGTACAACTAGGGTGATCGCAGCATTATAAAATGTCACACGCTAGAAAAGAAAGTCGGATGGTCGTATTTTAAATAGATTTATAATAGCGTAAAATGTTAGAAAATTGCTTACAATTCGAAAAAATTTACTAACAAGAGAAAAAAGGAATGATTATCAATTTTGCCTATAGAAAAACTCTTATATGTACAAAATGCACAAAGGGAAAGGCAATAATTTCTAAATCCAACATTGTGGACAAGTAATCCCCATTTTTATCAAGAAGTTATCCACATATAAGATGCCTTATTTTCAAAAGAAAAGAAGTTATACACCGATTTATCCACATTATCCACAGCCATGAACTACTCTTGTCGGATATCTTATTTAGTGTCAATAACGAATATGCGTTTTGTAACTTATGATAAATCGAATGAAATACTAGTATATTTTGCATTTCCTACTTGACATTTCTATTGTCGGATAATAGGAAAAATGATGTGTGAATTAGATGAAAATTGGCACAATTTGCGTGAAGAATTAAGGTAATATAAAACATCCTGTAAAAAAATGTATATTAATGATAAATAGTGCGGTTATGGTGATGGTAATGAACTGGTATTCCTAATGAAAGTTGCTTGTCACATACCCGTCATTATGTTATAATAAAGCTAGCATAGTTGATATCGTCTTATAGTTTAGGCGATTTCCGATGCTTGCGAAAAGATAAGAAAAGAAGGAGTTGAGACATATGCGTTATATCATTAGCGGAAAAAATATTGACGTGACGGAAGGGTTAAAAACTGCAGTATACGATAAGATTGGTAAACTAGAGAGGTACTTTACTCCTGATACTGAAATTCATGTTACATTAAGTGTCGAAAAAGACAGACAGAAGATTGAAGTAACAATTCCGGTAAAAGGTAATATTATTAGAGCAGAACAAGTGAGCAATGATATGTATGTATCGATAGACTTAGTAGAGGAGATTATCGAACGCCAGCTAAGGAAATATAAGAATAAGATCATTGATCAAAAGCAGGCAGCATCTAATTTTAATCAAGCATTTATGGAAGACGATTATAACGAAGATGATACAATTAATATCATTAGAACCAAGAAATTTGCAATAAAGCCAATGGATGCAGAGGAAGCTTGTGTTCAGATGGAATTGTTAGGACATAATTTTTATGTTTTCCGTAACTCCAAGACCGATGAGGTTAATGTTGTTTATAAAAGAAAAGGTAATACTTACGGACTCATAGAGCCTGAATTTTAGATATTATAATCAGGACTCTTTGTAATTCAAAATTAATAACTTACGGAGCTATCCGATCGCAGTGGCGAATAGGATAGCTCCTGCTTTTATACGAAAGACAATTATGTAAGGAATGGTAGAACTATTTAAATTTGCCATAGGAAAAATTAAGTTGAATAGTAACTGGGTAAATGATACAATATAGAATGAATTGTTGTGTCTAGAATATGGAATAGTACAGGAGTGGATGATATGGGATTATTCGAAAAGATCTTTGGTACTCACAGTGAAAGGGAACTCAAATTTGTGATACCGATCGTGGACAAGATTGAAGCCCTCGAACCAGTAATGGAAAAACTGTCAGATGAAGAGTTACGTGCTAAGACAATAGAGTTTAAGAACAGATTAAAAAATGGTGAAACATTAGATGATTTATTAGTAGAAGCATACGCGGTAGTAAGAGAAGCTGCAAAGAGAGCAATTGGACAAAGAGCATTTCGTGTGCAGGTAATGGGTGGTGTTATTCTTCATCAAGGAAGAATTACAGAGATGCGTACCGGTGAAGGTAAAACGTTAACATCTACTTTCCCTGCTTATTTGAATGCGTTGGAAGGAAAAGGAGTACATGTTGTAACCGTTAATGATTACCTGGCAAAGCGTGACTCCGAATGGATGGGCAGAATTCATGAATTCTTAGGTCTTAAAGTTGGCGTAATCTTAAATAGTATGGAAAAGGATGAGAGAAGAGCAGCTTATCACTGTGACATCACTTATGCTACGAACAACGAATTAGGTTTTGACTATTTAAGAGATAACATGGTTATCTATAAAGAGCAATTAGTACAGCGTGAGCTTCATTATGCTATCATAGATGAGGTTGACTCTGCATTAATCGACGAAGCAAGAACTCCTTTGATTATTTCAGGACAAAGCGGTAAATCGACAGAGTTATATCGTGTTTGTGATATTCTTGCTAGACAGTTGGTGAAAGGTAAAGTAAGTGCGGAGTTAACAAAGATGGCTGCACTGATGAAGGAAGATATTGAAGAGACCGGCGATTTCGTAGTGAATGAAAAGGATAAGAATGTCAATCTTACCGCAGACGGTGTAAAGAAAGTAGAACGTTTCTTCAATATAGAAAATCTTGCTGATCCTGAAAATTTAGAGATCCAACATAACATTATCCTGGCCTTAAGAGCTCATAATTTAATGTTCCGGGATAAGGATTATGTAGTAAAAGATGATGAAGTATTAATTGTAGATGAATTTACCGGTCGTATTATGCCGGGTAGAAGATATAGTGATGGTTTACATCAGGCAATTGAAGCAAAGGAAAATGTTAAGGTTAAGAGAGAGAGTAAAACCCTTGCAACAATTACCTTCCAGAACTTCTTCAATAAATATACGAAGAAAAGTGGTATGACTGGTACTGCGTTAACTGAGGAGAAGGAGTTTAGAGAAATCTATGGAATGGACGTTATAGAGGTTCCGACTAATGTCCCTGTAGCCAGAATAGATCGTCAGGATGCCGTATATAAAACAAGAAAAGAAAAGTTACAAGCAATCATCAACGAAGTTATCGAATCCCATAAAAAAGGTCAGCCGGTGTTAGTAGGTACCATAACGATTGAAGCATCGGAAGAAATCAGTGGTTTATTAAAGCGCAATGGGATACCGCATAAAGTTTTAAATGCAAAGTTCCATGAGATGGAAGCGGAAATAGTTGCAGACGCAGGTCAATTTGGAGCAGTTACGATTGCAACGAATATGGCTGGTCGTGGTACAGATATTAAGTTAGGCGAAGGAGTAAAGGAAGTCGGAGGTCTTAAGATTATCGGTACCGAGAGACACGAAGCAAGACGTATTGATAATCAGCTTCGTGGACGTGCCGGAAGACAGGGTGACCCTGGTGAATCTCGCTTCTATATCTCCCTGGAAGATGATTTAATGCGTTTGTTCGGATCCGAACGATTGATGGCGATCTTTAACTCCCTTGGAATGCCGGAAGGTGAGCAGATTGAACACAAGATGTTATCGAATGCAATTGAAAAGGCTCAGAAGAGAATTGAGAATAATAACTTTGGTATTCGTAAAAATCTATTGGAATACGATCAGGTTAATAATGAGCAGAGAGAAATCATTTACGCCGAGAGAAGAAGAGTTCTGGACGGAGAGAGCATGCGTGATACCATCTATCGTATGATCACGGATACCGTAGAAGATTGTGTTAACACCTGCATCAGTGATGATCAGACTCCGGAAGAATGGGATTTGGCTGAACTAAATAGTTTATTGATTCCAATCATTCCGCTTCCTGAGATTAAGCTTACCAATGAGCAAATCAATCATATGAAGAAGAACGATCTTCTGCAGCAGTTAAAAGAGGATGCAGTTAAGTTATACGAAGCAAAAGAAGCAGAGTTCCCTGAAATAGAACAAATCAGAGAATTAGAGCGTGTTGTTCTTTTGAAAGTAATTGATCGTAAATGGATGGATCATATCGATGATATGGATCAGCTTCGTCAAGGTATCGGTTTGCAAGCTTATGGTCAGAGACAACCAGTTGTGGAATATAAATTCCAAGGTTATGAGATGTTCGATTCGTTAATTGATGCTATTCGTGAAGATACCGTAAAAGCTATTCTCCATGTAAGAATTGAACAGAAGGTTGAGAGAGAGCAAGTTGCGAAAGTAACTGGCACAAACAGAGATGATTCCGTGGCAAAAGGGCCGGTTAAGCGAGTTGGTAAAAAAGTTCAACCAAACGATCCTTGTCCTTGCGGTAGCGGAAAAAAATATAAATTCTGCTGTGGAAAGAATTCTTAATGTATTTTTATACTATATTAGTTGCATTTTTATAAATCTTGTTATATAATTCATAGAAAGAGGTGATGATGTGGTTGAATTAGACCAGTTTAAATACACGCTGGGGACCTATGAAAGGCCATTGATCGAAGTGGGGGATTCACTTTGACATCCCTAACAAGGAAATTCGCATAAAAGAAATTGAACAGATCATGGAAGAATCTCACTTTTGGGATGATACCCTAAAAGCGCAGAATTACATGAAAGAACTCAAGAACCTTAAGAACACTATTGATAGTTATTATCAGATTAAGGAAAAATATGAGGATGTTCAAACGCTGATTGTTATGGGATACGAAGAGAATGATGAATCCTTAATTCCGGAAATCAAGGAAGCCTTAGATTCATTCATAGAAGAACTAGAAGAATTAAAATTAGACACGTTGTTGTCAGAGGAATATGACAGATACAATGCTATTTTAACTTTGCATGCAGGAGCCGGAGGAACGGAAAGCTGTGACTGGGCAAGTATGCTAAGCAGAATGTATCAAAAATGGGCTGATAAAAAAGGATATACGACTGAAATATTGGATTTTTTAGATGGAGAAGAAGCTGGATTAAAATCCGTGACACTACAGATTAATGGTATTAATGCCTTCGGGCATTTGAAATCAGAACGAGGGGTTCATCGTTTAGTACGGATCTCACCCTTCAATGCTGCAGGTAAACGCCAGACTTCCTTTGTATCCTGTGATGTCATGCCAGATATTGAAGAAGATGTCGATATTGAAATCGACGATGAGGATTTAAGAATCGATACTTACCGTTCCAGTGGAGCTGGTGGTCAGCACGTAAATAAAACATCTTCGGCTATTCGTATCACTCATATACCAACCAACACCGTGGTTCAGTGCCAAAATGAAAGGTCACAACTCCAAAATAAAGACAAAGCGATGAAGATGCTAAAAGCAAAACTTTATCTTCTGAAAAAGCAAGAAAATGCAGAAAAGGTTTCTGACATTCGAGGCGAAATAAAGGAAATAGGTTTTGGTAATCAGATACGATCCTATGTTATGCAACCTTATACCCTGGTGAAAGATCATCGGACGGATGCAGAGGTTGGTAATGCGCTGAGTGTATTGGACGGTAATTTAGATCCTTTTATAAACGCATATCTAAAATGGAATGCACAAAACAAATTAAATAATCCATAGAGCTACCAAGGAGGGATAGTATGCAAAGTACAAAACATGTTATTTTTCAGCTAGGTAATGAGAAATACGGTTTAGACATCATGGCTGTTAATTCGATTGAAAAGTATGGTGATGTAATGAAGGTGTCTGATGCTCCGGCTAATATGAATGGAATCATTCACTTAAGAGGAGAAGATATCCCGGTGTACAGCTTACGCAGAAAATTTGCATTGGAAGAGAAAGAGCCCGACGAAGAAACAAAGCTTATAATCATCCAATCAAATGGAATCCGAATGGCCTATGAAGTAGATAAAATGCAGGAAATTACAGATACGGAGTCAGATCAGATCAATGATACACCATCTATTGTGAAGAATAAAGATACCGCTTATATCAAAAGCGTAGCTAATGTAAATGGTCATCTCATCATACTCTTAGATCAGAACGGAATTCTATCTAGTGACGAACAGGAACAAATCAAAGAAGTTTTAGAACAACAGAAAGAATCGTAGGATCGACGGAACTATCCCGCCGATCAAGGAGATTGTAATCATTCCAATAGGGAAGATAATTAGTTGAAAGGCGAGGTATTAGTATGAAGAGAAAAATAGTTGGTTTAGTAGTATTATCTATGACGGTTGTCAGTGTTTTTGCAGGATGCAGTAAGAAAGATGATAAGTTAATCGTTGGTACAGAAGCAGGTTTCGCTCCTTATGAATACATGGAAGGTAATGATGTAGTCGGAATTGATATGGATATTGCTCAGGCAATTGCGGATGAAATGGGCAAGGAATTAGAGATTAAGAATATGGATTTTGAGGGAGCTTTACTCGCTGTGCAGAACGGAACGGTAGATTTTGTTGCAGCAGGTGTATCTGTAGACGAAGAACGTCAAAAAGTAATGGATTTTTCTGATGATTACGTAAATTCAACCGAGGTTGTAGTAGTAAACAGTGCTAATCAGGCAGTTGCAGCTGCATCTGATGAAGATTTGGCTGGTAAAATTATAGGTGTACAACAGGGGAATATTGCGGATTTCTATGTAGAAGAAAATATTGAAGCAAAAGAAATTAAAAGATATACGAAGTTTGCCCAGGCAGCAGAAGATTTAAAAAACGGAAAAATTGACTGTATTGTTATGGATCAGTTTCCAGCAGAAGAACTAGTAGCCGGTAATGAAGGTCTTGCAATATTGGATGGAGAGTTATTTACAGATAAGTATGCGATTGCGGTGAAAAAAGGTAATACAGAATTATTAGAAACCATCAATGGTGTAATCCAGAAGTTAAAAGATGAAGGTAAAATCGAAGAGTTTACCGCAAACCACACAGGTAAATAACTTGTGTTACATTCCTTGCAATAAATAAATATTGAGGGGCTGTCATCTTCTTTCGGCAGCCCCTATCTTGTTTTTTGCAATAATTTATAATAACATTTACTGGCTTTTGTAATAATAATAGACATAGCTGCATGTATATAGAACAGGAGAGTCTGTTATCAAGTTAGAAGGAGGAACGATTTTGAATCAATATATCTCGTTGGCTGGGAATACGAATAATGCTTTTTTGGTGCAATTGACTAATATCTTCCAATCAGTGTATAATGCAATATTAAACTGGATGCTCGATATCTATCAATCATTTTATAATGCTATTGTACCTGATCAGCGTTATCTTGCTTATTTGGATGGCTTAAAGGTTACGGTTTTAATATCAATGATGGCAATACTCTTAGGTATTATCATTGGTATTGTGGTTGCGGTAGTGAAAGTAACCTCAGCGAATTATAAAATCAAATGGCTAACGGCAATATGCAATACGTATATCAATATTATAAGAGGAACACCTCTTATGGTACAACTTTTAATCATGTATAATCTTATCTTTGTATCAAGAACGACCAATGAAATTATTGTCGGAGCAGTATGTTTTGGTATTAACTCAGGTGCCTATGTAGCTGAGATAGTAAGAGCAGGAATTGAATCTATTGACAAGGGGCAGATGGAAGCAGGGCGTTCCTTGGGACTTGATTATATAAAAACCATGAGACTAATCATCCTTCCCCAAGCCGTTAAGAATATCCTTCCGGCATTGGGTAATGAGTTTATCGTACTTATAAAAGAGACATCGGTAGCAGGTGTCATTGCAGTAACCGATTTGACAAAAGCGGCTCAGTATGTAGGGTCTAGAACCTGGCAGATTTTACCGCCCCTGATAATAACAGCAATCTGCTACTTAATCCTTGTTTTAGGATTATCCAGATTACTATCTGTCTTTGAAAGGAGGCTGGCGAAAGGTGATCGTCACTAAAAATCTTAAAAAAGCCTTTGGAAATCATATGGTACTGAATGGTATCGATGAAACCATTCAAAAGGGAGAAAAAGTCGTAGTTATTGGGCCTTCCGGTTCGGGAAAGTCCACTTTCTTACGTTGTTTAAACTTATTAGAAGTTCCTACTGAAGGAGAAATCTGGTTTGAGGGAACCAATATCACAGACAGTAAATCTAACATCAATGCGATTAGACAGAAGATGGGCATGGTATTCCAACAGTTCAATCTATTTCCACATTTATCGGTCAGAGAAAACATAACATTGGCTCCTGTACAATTAGGAGTAATGACAAAAGAGGAAGCAGATAAAAAAGCGTTACAGCTGTTAGAACGAATTGGGCTCACAGAGAAAGCGGAGGCATATCCAAATCAGCTTTCCGGTGGACAAAAACAACGAATTGCTATTGTTCGTGCGCTGGCAATGAATCCGGATGTAATGTTATTCGATGAGCCTACCTCAGCTTTAGACCCAGAGATGGTAGGGGAAGTACTTGATTTAATGACACAGTTAGCAGAAGAGGGTATGACAATGGTTGTTGTAACCCATGAAATGAGATTTGCACAAAAAGTCGCTACAAGAATTCTTTTTATGGATGAAGGTAAAATTGTAGAACAAAACTCACCTGAGGATTTCTTTGATCATCCGCAGCATCCCAGACTGAAAGAATTTTTATCAAAAATATTGTAACAGCTAGCATAGATAGGAAATGAGTTTGTCCTAATTAAACTTCTAACATTAACATGAATGATAGTCACTTGAGACTTATCTGAGATTGAGATATAATGGGAGCTTAGGGCAAACTCATTTTGTGTTGCATAAGAAATTAATATTTTTAATAACAGAATGTCTTTTCGGACCTTTGCATTATTAGAAATGAATTATTTGTTAAAAGATACTATATTCCACGTATCGTTATAACATAATGATATAAAATAAGAAGTATAACAATGAAAAAAAATTTAATGATCTCATTAAATTTAAAATAAAATGCCCTATATAAGTCTTGGTTTAATCATTGGCACCTCAAAAGCTAGTTTATATCCATCGTATCATAAATAGTATTTTACATGTTAGTAATAATTTAAATGAAAATAGTAGTTGCATTATGTAAAAATATGTGGTAACATATCTCTCCAAGAAAGACAATTGTATTTGCAATACATACAATAAGATTATGTGAGGATATGGCATGTTGCAGTTTACTGCAGAAGGAGTATGCATGAACGGAGATCAATATTTTATTGTGAAAAAAAAAGCAGTTCCGGAGGTTTTGCTTAAAGTAGTAGAGGCGAAGCGTCTACTTGATTCAGAACGAGTGATGACGGTTCAGGAAGCTGCTGATGCTGTAGATATCAGTAGAAGTTCTTTTTATAAGTATCGTGATGACATCTTTCCCTTTTATGAAAGTACCAGAGGAAAAACGATAACCTTTATGCTGCAGATTGATGACAAACCGGGTCTTTTATCCAAAGTCTTAAATCAGGTTGCAAAAGGCGAGGCTAATATTCTCACCATTCATCAGAGTATTCCGGTCAATGGTATTGCTCTGATTACACTCAGCATAGAGATTTTACCTCAGACTATGAGTATTTCAAATTTAATAGATTCCATTGAAACTATGGATGGAATTCATTACGTAAAAATTGTTTCTAGGGAATAAGAAATTATTATACTATATAAATGATAATTCATGACAAATGGTTGTTGTATGACCGGTTTGTTCTTAAAGATATAAATGAACATCGAATGGAGGATCAGTTATGATTAATATTGCAGTTTTGGGATACGGCACCATTGGCTCCGGTGTAGTCGAAGTATTAAATACGAATGGTGAAAGTATCAAGAAGAGAGCCGGAGAAAAAATTAACATTAAATATGTCCTTGACTTAAGAGAGTTTCCCGGAGATCCGATTATGGAAAAACTGGTTCATGATATAGATATTATATTAAATGATCCCGAAGTTCAAATTGTTGTGGAGGTAATGGGTGGTGTAGAGCCAGCTTATACCTTTGTAAAAGAATCTTTATTAAGGGGAAAAAGTGTATGTACCTCCAATAAGGAGCTGGTAGCAAAGCACGGAGCACAATTGCTTGATATGGCAAAAGAGAGAGGGTTAAACTTCTTGTTTGAAGCAAGCGTAGGTGGTGGCATTCCGATTATCCGTCCCTTAAATCAATCCTTAACTGCCGATGAGATCGTGGAGATTACAGGTATTCTCAATGGAACTACGAATTACATTTTATCTAAGATGAGTGATGAAGGGCTGGATTTTAATACTGCCTTAAAATATGCGCAGGAAAAAGGCTATGCAGAACGAAACCCTGCAGCGGATATCGAAGGATATGATGCTTGCAGAAAAATTGCAATTTTATCTTCGCTGGCATTTGGTATGCAGGTTGATTTTGAGGATATCTATACCGAAGGGATTTCGAAGATAACCTACAATGATATCTGTTATGCAAAATCCATGGGAGCAAGAATAAAGTTATTTGCATCGAGCATAAAAGAGGATAATAAAGTATATGCAATGGTAGCTCCAGTATTAATTAAAGCAAATCATCCGTTATACAGTGTCAATGATGTCTTTAATGGTATCTTTGTCAGAGGTAATGTAATTGGTGATGTTATGTTTTATGGAAGCGGTGCAGGGAAGCTTCCGACAGCCAGTGCAGTAGTGGCAGATATCGTGGATGCAGCTAAGCACCTTGAAAAAAATATATGGACGATTTGGAGCAGTAAGAAATTAGAACTTACGGATGTAAATAAAGTAAAGCATCGTTTCTTTGTTAGAGTAGTAAAGCAAGAGAATATCAAAGATTTGGTACAACAATTATTTGGTGAAGTAGAAGAGGTTATTGTAGATACCATCTTAGATGAGTATGCATTTATTACATCAATGCAGTCAGAAGAACAGTTTAACCAGAAAAAAGAAAACCTTCAAGTACTTAATGCCATACGAGTACGATTTTAATAAAGAGGTAATGGAAGAAAGGGAATGATAAAATGAAGTACATTGTTGTACTAGGGGACGGAATGTCAGACGAACCTCTGGAGCAATTAGAGATGCAGACCCCTTTAAAGGCAGCAAAAACGCCACAGATGGATCTAGTAGTAAAAAAATCAGAGTTAGGTTTGGTCCATACAATTCCAACCGGCATGAAACCGGGTAGCGATACAGCTAACTTAGCGGTTCTTGGTTATAATCCAAGAAATTTTTATACCGGACGATCTCCACTGGAAGCCCTGAGCATTGGTGTAGACATGAAGGATACTGATATTGCTATTCGTTGCAATCTTGTAACCTTATCCGATGATGATAAACCATATGAAGAAAAAGCGATATTAGATCATAGTTCCAGTGAAATTTCTACGGAAGACGCTAGAATTCTGATTGAAGCGGTTCGAAAAGAATTAGAGAATAACTGCTATAAATTTTATGTAGGTACGAGTTACCGACACCTAACGATTTGGGATCAAGGCAATGTGGTGGATCTAGCTCAACCCCACGATATCTTAGGTAAAATCATAGGCGTTTATCTTCCGGAAGATACAGCGTTAAGGGAGATGATGAAGCGAAGTTATGATATTTTGAACAATCATCCGATCAATGAGGACCGAAAAGCCAAGGGATTAAACAAGGCGAATTCCATTTGGTTCTGGGGGGCAGGTACAAGACCGGCTTTGACATCCTTTGAAACCAAGACTCATAAAAGAGGAGCTATGATATCTGCGGTAGATTTGCTAAAAGGAATCGCTGTAGGTGCAGATATGAAGGTCATAGAAGTAGCCGGAGCGGACGGAACGTTACATACCAATTATGAAGGCAAAGCAGTGGCTGCAGTAAAAGTACTGTTAGAAGATGATTATGATTTTGTTTATATCCATGTGGAAGCACCGGATGAAATGGGTCATCAGGGAAATGTCGCAAACAAAGTAAAAGCGATAGAGTACTTGGATCAAAGAGTAATTAAAATAGTAATGGAGGAAATGGAGAAAGCGAAAGCAAATTATCGAATGCTTGTTATGCCAGATCATCCCACTCCAATTTGGTGCAGAACCCATACCAGTGATCCGGTTCCGTATTTACTCTATGATAGTACAAAGGAACAAAAGAATAATTGGCTTTATAATGAAGATGAAGCTAAATTAAGTGGCAATGTGATAAAAGAAGGATATACTGTTATTGACAGATTATTTGAACTGTAAAAAGCAAACAGCTTGACTTTATCAAAAATGTTGAGTTGAAATAAAATCACAGAGGAAGAGGCTGTGAGCTAAAAACTGAGATAGTAGGAGGCAGCTATGTTAATAGTAAAGAAATTCGGTGGCACATCCGTTGCCGACAAAGAGAGAATTTTTAATGTTGCCAGAAGATGTATCGAGGATTACAAAAAAGGCAATGAAGTAGTTGTAGTTTTGTCCGCTATGGGAAAACAGACCGACGTGCTTTTGGCACAGGCAAGAGATATTAATCCGAATGCATCAAAAAGAGAAATTGATATGCTCCTTACAACAGGAGAGCAAATATCAGTATCTCTTATGGCAATGGCTATGGATTCCCTGGGTGTACCTGCAGTATCCTTGAATGCATATCAGGTTGCAATGCATACCACATCTGTTTATGGAAATGCAAGACTAAAAAGAATTGACACTGAAAGAATTCGTAATGAATTACAAAATAAGAGAATTGTTATTATCACCGGTTTCCAAGGTGTAAATAAATTCGATGATTATACAACACTGGGCAGAGGTGGCTCTGATACAACAGCAGTCGCTTTGGCAGCTGCGCTTCATGCAGATGCTTGTGAAATTTATACCGATGTTGATGGCGTATTTACTGCAGATCCGAGAATTGTAAAAGATGCAAAGAAGTTAGACGAAATCACCTATGATGAAATGCTAGAACTGGCTTCACTTGGTGCAGGCGTTCTTCATAATCGTTCTGTGGAAATGGCAAAAAAATATGGTGTTCAATTAGTCGTTCGTTCCAGTTTAAATACAACAGAAGGTACTGTAGTCAAGGAGGAAGTTAAAATGGAGAAAATGCTCGTAAGCGGCGTAGCTGCTGATAAGAATACAGCACGTATCGCAGTAATTGGATTAGAAGATCAGCCTGGAGTGGCTTTTAAATTATTTAATCATTTAGCAAAGCATGATGTTAATGTTGATATAATTCTTCAGTCTGTTGGAAGAGATGGAACCAAAGATATTAGCTTTACAGTAAAAGAAGATGATCTGGATCAGGCTGTATCTATTTTAGAATCTCATCGCCAAGGAAGCTTAAAATGTGAGAAGATCGATGTGGAAAGAGAAGTAGCTAAGGTATCCATCGTTGGTGCAGGAATGATGTCCAATGCTGGTGTAGCTGCAAAAATGTTTGAGGCTCTCTATGATGTCGGAGTTAACATTAAGATGATCTCTACTTCTGAAATTAGAGTAACTGTTTTAATTGATGAAGCTCATGTAGAGAAGGCTATGAATGCAGTTCATGAGAAGTTCTTATTGTCCTAATAAAGTTTATAAAGCGTATAATGAATAAAAGTATAATTTATAATAGGCATAATTTATATAACAAAATTGATAAAGTAAATAATTTATAAAAGTATTCTTTGTAAGTGCATATTTTATAATAAGTATAATTTATTATTAAGTGTAATTTATAAGTGCATATTTAATAATAAGTACAATTTATTATTAAGAGTATAATTAATAAGGGCATATTTATAATAAGTACAATTTATTATTAAGAGTATAATTAATAAGGGCATGATTTATAATGAGTACAATTTATAAAGGCATAATTTTATAATTAATACAAATTATAAAGAGCATAATCTATAAGGATATAATTTAGAAAGACCATAGATGTATATAAGAGTGTTTCATAAGGTAAGAATATCAATACCTTTGGAACACTCTTTTGTTTTGGGTGCCCATTGCTTTTCCATCCTTGAAATGGTATGATTAGAATTATTATTCAGTTTTTTATAATAAGGAGTACTAATATGGATATTATAAAACAGTTAAGGGATGAACTTGGAGTTCGTATTGAACAAGTAGAAGCTGCAGTAAAATTAATTGATGAAGGGAACACCATTCCATTCATTGCAAGATATCGAAAAGAAGTAACAGGATCATTAAATGATGAGCAGTTAAGAGATCTTCATGAGCGATTACAATATTTAAGAAATCTGGAAGAGAAAAAAGCGCAAGTAATTAGCAGCATTGAAGAACAAGGAAAACTGACCGAAGAGCTGAGACATCAAATACTGGCTGCAACTACACTGGTTGTGGTTGAAGATTTATACCGCCCTTATCGGCCAAAGAGAAGGACAAGAGCGACCATAGCAAAGGAAAAGGGATTAGATGGATTAGCAATCATAATCAAGCAACAAGAGATTACACACTCCTTAGAAGAGGAAGCAAAAGCCTTTTTGTCAGAGGAGAAAGGGGTAACCTCCGTAGAAGATGCTATTGTAGGTGCTATGGATATCATTGCTGAGGAAATATCAGACCAAGCAGATTATCGTATCTACATCCGTGACATTACAGTCAAAGAAGGAAAGATAATATCAACAGCAAAAGATGAGAAGCAAGTTACCGTTTATGAGATGTATTATAATTTTGAGGAGTCCATTGATAAACTGGCTGGACATCGAGTTTTAGCCTTAAACAGAGGAGAAAGTGAGAAAATTCTTACTGTTAAAGTGGTAGCACCGGAAGAGAGAATACTACGATTCCTGGAGACAAAGGTTATTCAAAAGGAAAATAAATATACAACTGAGGTGTTAAAAAGAACCGTTGAGGATAGTTATAAGAGATTAATTGCTCCTGCAATTGAGAGAGAGATTCGAAGCGATTTGACAGAAAAAGCAGAAGATGGTGCAATTAAGGTATTTGGAAAGAACTTAGAACAATTACTGATGCAACCTCCAATTACAGGACAAGTTGTACTGGGATGGGATCCTGCGTTTCGAACAGGCTGTAAGCTTGCAGTCGTTGATAGCACTGGTAAAGTCCTAGATACAGTGGTTATTTATCCAACAGCTCCGCAGAATAAAGTAGAGGAAGCAAAGAAGGTTTTAAAACAGTTAATCGATAAATATAATATTTCTCTTATCTCTGTAGGTAATGGAACAGCATCGAGAGAATCTGAAATGGTGATCGTAGAGTTATTAAAAGAAATAAAGAAACCTCTACAATATATTATTGTTAACGAAGCTGGGGCTTCGGTTTATTCTGCCAGCAAGTTGGCTACCGAAGAGTTCCCGAATTTTGATGTGGGTCAGAGAAGTGCTGCATCCATTGCCAGAAGATTACAAGATCCGCTGGCGGAATTAGTAAAGATAGATCCGCAATCCATCGGTGTAGGTCAATATCAGCATGATATGAATCAGAAAAAGTTAAGTGAATCACTATCTGGAGTAGTAGAAGACTGCGTAAACCGGGTAGGTGTGGATTTAAATACAGCATCTGTATCATTGCTCGAGCATATCTCTGGAATCAGTAAGGTAATAGCTAAGAATATTGTATCGTATCGTGAAGATCATGGAAGGTTCCGCAACCGCAATGAACTGCTGAAAGTTCCTAAATTAGGACCAAAAGCCTTTGAACAATGTGCTGGTTTCATGCGTATTCTTGATGGAGAAAATCCGTTGGATGCTACCGGAGTCCATCCAGAATCCTATGAGGCAACGAAAAAGTTATTAGATAAATTAGGGTTAACCTTAGAGGATGTGAAACGCATACAAGCAAAAGCCTTAAGCCAGAAAAGCGAGCAGGAGCCAAAGAAGGTGGAAAAGAAAAAGCCATCTATTACGATAAAAACCCAGGATACAGCGTTTGGTAAAGCTATGGCTGCAGCAGTTGGAACGAAAGGTATACCTGCAGTGGAAGAAATCACGGGGGTTGATTCGTCTACAGATACAACGACTATTGGAAAGAAGATTATAGACAAGAGGAAAATGGCAGATGAATTAGGTGTTGGTGAAATTACTTTAACAGATATTATGAAAGAATTAGAAAAACCGGGCAGAGATCCTAGAGATGAGATGCCAAAGCCAATTCTACGTACTGATGTTTTAGAAATGAAGGATTTGACGGAAGGAATGATCTTAAAAGGTACCGTAAGAAATGTCATAGATTTTGGAGCATTTGTAGATATCGGAGTGCATCAAGATGGTTTAGTTCATATTTCCCAATTATCGGATAAAAAGTTTGTAAAGCATCCATTAGATGTTGTTAGTGTTGGTGATATCGTGGAAGTTAAGGTGCTCAGTGTAGATGTTGCTAAAAAAAGAATACAACTTACAATGAAGTTATAAGTCATAGAAGAAGCCCTGGTTTTTTTATTGGACTAATGTCCATTTAAACCAGGGCTTCTTCATATGGAAAGGCTAGATGGACATGATAAATAGTTAGTAGGATAGTGTTATACTTGTGATAATAGATAGCCAAATCATTTGGGTTTGTTGTAGAGGAAATTAAGTTATAAATTATTTGTATAAAACTTTACATTTTCTGGGATATAATTTATAGTGATACTAGGATACAATTACATAATAAGAGGAAGGGAATAATATTCAAAATGGGCGTATTATTTGTTCTAAGTATGATTTTAGGATCGTTTTGTTTGCTCTATTATGGAGTGATAATATTATATGCCGGTAGTAAGGCCTCATTCGCTTGGTTCTGGTTATTGGGGGGGATTGCATGTATTTTAGCAGCCATATGTATAAGATATCTGGATCAGAAGGAAATTGTGATTCCGAAACTATTAAAGGGTCTGGTCATCACCGGTATCATACTTGGTGTAGTAGTATTTTCCTTATTGGAGGGTAATCTATTATATCATGCAAATCAGAAACCAGATACAGAGGCTAAATATTTGATTGTTCTGGGTGCTCAGGTAAAAGGTACAAGAGTAAGTAAGTCACTACAAAAACGTTTGGATGCAGCATGGAAGTATCTTAATGATAACCCAGAGACAATTGCCATTGTATCCGGTGGACAAGGAACAGGGGAAGACATTACAGAAGCAGAGGCTATGAAGGAATATCTGTTATCTAAAGGAATCGATGAAAAACGGATACTCAAAGAGGATCAATCTACCAATACCTATGAAAATATTCACTTTAGCATGAAGATCATTGAGAATGATACAGAAAGTGTCGTTATCGTCACGAATGGATTTCACATTTTTCGAGCACTTCAAATAGCCAAGAAACAGGGATTATCAAATGTAACCGGTTTATCGGCTCCGACAGATAAGATTTTATTTATTAATTATTATATTAGGGAGGCAGCAGCGGTATTAAAGGATGGTTTATTTGGTAATATGTAAGGTTAACCCATAATAAATAGAGCTATGAATACTATAACCATATCTTGACTAGCTCAACGTATGAGGGTATATGTTATAATAAATATTTTAAGAGAATGGGTGAAAGAAATGCAGTTATTAGTTTTAATCCTGAAGAAAGTTGAGCTAATTAATGATATTCTAAAACGACTCGTTGATGTAGGTGTCAAAGGAGGAAC
>JAQZBN010000057.1 GCA_029238935.1 Herbinix sp. | reverse complement strand
TACGTTGGAGTAAACTTGCAAAATCCTTGTTTGCATTAAAATACAGCGACAATCCCGTTATTGATATTGCACTCAAATATGGTTATGAGTCACAGGAAAGCTACACGAGGGCATTTAAATATAACTTTTCGCTTAATCCCGGAGAGTATAGGAAAACAAAACAGCAAGTTACTGCTAAAAATTGGCATATGAATCAAATTATACATCAATCGGCTCATAATGCTTTGGATGAAGGCTTGTTTCGGTGCGGAACTGTTGATAACTGGAAAATCGTGAAGCCTGATAGGATCTGGGTTTCTGCAAGAAGGAATACCGAAAATTTGCCTGCGGGTAAATTTTATGGTATTTGTGAGCAAGAAGGAATTATAAGAAAAGTCAGTACGTTATCCAACGTAATCAGTATAGGTGGGGCATATTTTCCATCAAATGATAACAGCGGGCTTTGTTTCGGTGCGGAGGTTGAGGATGATTATCCCCTCGAATTACTGAGTGAATTTGAATTTGAAATCTTTCGTGTACCGCAATCCAAATATGTTGTTTTCAATTATCCCAAGTATCCGATAGAAAATCACGGAGACGCTATTTACAGCACGTGGTACGCCCAAAAGGATTACGATATTTCGGCTCAGGGCTTGGAATGGAATCTTGAAAAAATGCCTATCTTTGAAGATGACGATGACGAAATGGGATACACTTTATTTTTTCCAGCTTCAGATGTGGCAGAAGGTAATTGATTCTGTGAAAAACTTGTCCTGAAATATCAAAAAAACGGAAAAACTTTGATGTATACTAAGTTTACTGCGAGAACGCAAGTATTCATTAAAGGAGAGTTATAATTATGTTTAGACCGTGTATTAATGAATTTCCACCATGTAAAGCAGTAGCATCAGGGTGGAAAGAAGATTTTGGAGGAGTTTTGGATTTTATGGGGGCGTGGATTCCGGGTGATGAGGTAGGTTCACCTTTTATAAGTCCTGATTTTCTTTGTTTTAATGAACCAATGAGCTTTATATGGTTAAAGTTATTACCGGATGATAAAGTAGACACGAAGGGGTTTGAAATAATTGACTTTTTTGGTGGGCTATACGTTTCGGCCATAGCAATTGATGAAAATATTGACGATTTAATGAAAACAATTGATAGCTTAATTCAATGGATAGATGAACAGGATAATTTTGAACTGGATTATCGTCCAGGGCGATATCGAATGACACGCCGTTTTACATCAGATGAAACCTCGGAAGTTATTGAGAAAGCTTTGGGATATGGTCAGCTTGAAGTATATATACCTATAAAGATAATTGGATAAAGTAAAAAGAGAGGTAAACTTTATTAGAATTATATTGTAGCTCAACAATATGCAATCTGCTATATTTACTACTAGGACCGTACGGATTTGGTGTCGCAGATGTGCAGATAATCTAGGTATCGGTTATAGTACCCTACGCTACAATATAAATAACCAAGAACTACATTAGGAGAGGGAAACCATTCGGATGGGACCTAACAGGGGGGAGTAAGATGAGGATTACATGTGTTTCTGCTTCTAACAACAAATTTAGTGGTGATAAAAGTACATCTATCAATGTATGTCATAAGATAAAAGAAATTATCATGAACGAAACAAGGGAAGAAGCCATTATTGATATTATACCTTTAAAGGACTATGATATAAAAACGTGTAATCTATGTGGTGCTTGTAGTAAAGTTGGATATTGTATATATGATGGGGATTTTAATAAACTGCTTAAAATATTAGAAGCTTCACAAGGAATCTTTCTTGTGGTACCACATTATTCACCGATACCAGCAAAGTTAATCATGATATTTGAGAAGATTAATGAAATAACTTATGCTGGTTGGCTTAATAATCCAGTCTATCAATCTCCATTTAACAATAAAGCGATTGGTATTATAGGACATGGTGGGATGGTTGAAAGTGAAGAGAACTTAAGGTATTACCATGATCATCTCGTAACACCGGTTGCACAAACTCTGAAAGCACTTTCCTTTAATGTTGTTAAGTTAAATGATGATTTTTCGAATGGGGTAACATTCGGATTATCAGATGATTCCTGCTTAAAAAAAGTAGATAACTCCATTTTTCCTGATATTATACAGGACTGGACTATGATTGAGGAAAGAATAAAGCTAATTGTTAAAAATGTAATAAAGACAATTATGTGTTAAATAAAAGAAGCAGGAAGGATATTTGGTCTATTCATTGAAGATAAGATCAACTATTATTTCGGGGTATCTTGGCAGCACTGAAAGAATGGGTTGATGCAAGTGATAGATAAGATAATGACTGGGGTTCCCTACAATGAGAAATAACAGAAACAGGGTACGGTCAAGGTTTTTTAGAAACATTAAAATCTCATTTTATTCAGAAGCACAGTGCTGAAATGAGTTATTTACAGTTTGATTTGCTGTTCCCAAGTAAGGAAAAAGAAATTGCTAATAAGAGCTCTACATAATGTGCAGTTTAAGGCTATAGGGAGAAAGGTATGCAAATGGATGATAGTCGTACTCCTGTAAAAAAACTGGAACGTCTGCTGGTATTATATTATGATGTATTTAGGGAATCTACGGATGATGGGCTATATGATGAATGGAAAGACTCGTTATTTGAAGGTAAATTTAAGGTTTCAAAATACACAGCGAGGCGTTATATCAATGAATTAATCAAAACAGGTAGAGTAATAATGGAAGAGATCGATGAGTGGAGTTATACTTTGCACAATAAAACATTTATATCTTTAGAAGAAATTAATGACTATATACGAATCCAAGAAGAAAAATGGTGCGAAAAGGGTAGTCTGACCGGGGAAGGCAGAAGGCTTATACATTTAATTCGATTAATTGGTTGGTTAGACTTATTTCTCAAGAATGGAATGATATCCGAAGTAGAGATTAAACGATTTTATTCTAATAAATCTGCAAAGCGCACTGTTCAACGTGATTTTGCTTTCTTAAGAAGGATAAAAATTGTACCCCTATATATAAATAGACAGAAGGTTATATCTAAAGAAAATGGTTTAATTCAGTGGTTTTATGTAGCTGACGAAAAAAAGCGACACAGGGCTGAAATGACGCTCTGACAAAAGAATAAATATATGTTAGGATAGGTTTATCAAACGATACATGGTTTGATAGACCTTTTTTGTACCTTGAAAATTGAATAACATATGAATAGAGATGAAAACAATGTAATGTTATACCAACGTGAAAAGGAAGAGGTAACTCATGAGCAGACTGATGGATGCTATTATGGAACAGAAATTACAAAAAACCGGAGCTTATGGAATAAATCTTATGTCGGAGAGAACCAGCCTGAATTAATTTATCATGTTCGTTCACGATTTTTCTTAAATAGTTACAACTGTTTGTTGGCTGGAGGTGATAGGGATGGAAGGAGTAAGGTTATATGAGTGACTTAAAAAACTATACCATTTACGATATAGCAAAGTATTTAATCATACTAACTGATAGGGCATGGAAAGAGGGAATACTGGCAATGGAACAGGTGATAGATGATAATTTGATGCCTGATTTGCTAAAAAATGCTATCATGTTAGTTATGGATGGAACGAAAAGCGAAATAATAATTTCAATCATCAACCAATATATTAACAATCAAAATTTGGATAGAGAAGAACTGGTTAAATCAAATATCATTAGAAATGGAATAAAAAATATTCTTTATAATGCATCACCATTTGATACGCTTTTATCAATAGCAACTTATTTGGCAGACGAAGAGACGATTGAGTTAATAACTCTTCTTGATCAATCAGAACTGGAGTATAATCTACATTACCTTTCGTGTTATGAAGAGCTTCCAGATAAAAATGAAAAAGCGAATATTAGAATACAGGAGGTATTAGAACTTGATCCAGATCAGCTTTTAGAATTATTGATTATTATAGATGCAGAATCGATTTATTTTGCGCTGAAAGGATCTAGCATTGAAATAATAAGTGATATTTGTAAGAAAACAGGTGATTTTGTTGGTAGTATTCTAACTAAATATCTATGCTGTAAAGAACCAGAAGGAGTATTTCATGAGGTGAATTATTGTCAGGATAAAATGGCAGCGGTCTCAGCAATGCTAAAAGAACATGCATTGATTCAATTCCCCAAGATGGATGAAAATGAAAAGGGCAATAAAATAATCAAAGAAGTTACTCACCTTCAGCAAGTGCAGAAGCGTTCTAACTATGGTGAATTTTTTGCAGACATACTCAAGATGGCATCCATATATAGCTTGGGCTATCGACATGGTTATTATCAAGAATTATGGTACCGGTTTGGCTTAGAGGTTATGAGTGGAAAAGGAAAGAAAATGGATCAATTCAAGGAATATTTGAGTGCAGCAGTATCTGAGCGAGAAATACAAAATACGATTGTAGCATGCTTTGATCTATTATTAAATCAGACGTATGATATTAGTGCGAATGCAATGATGTATGCGGCAATGAGAATAGGTAACTTAGAAGAAAACATACAGTACTATAAAGATCTTATTATGAGAGTAAAGTATGATCTAGTTATTATTCAGAATGATTTTAAAGTTCTTAGTCGAATTGAACAGCCACAAACAGTTAACCTCATGAAGGAAACTGTTACCACAACAGAAATCCTTAGAATATTAGCAGGCCAAAAATGCGAAGATGTGATAGGAATGGTTTATTTGATGGGTGATGAAAGAGTAAAAAATAGGATAGAAGATTATTGTAAAGATAGTGATATAGCTAATATAATACAGAATGCCTTGAGTAATCCTCTGAACGATAAAAGATATATGGATACACTTGATATGTTGAAATATTGTTGCGAAGCACATTCAAAGTTACAATCGGTTTACCACATGAGCAATGATGAGTTGGAATTATTAGTGAAAGCTATGGAAGAAGAGACGTTAGCAATTGTATTAAAGCTGGAGAATGGTGAGCTGAAAGAGAGAATCTTGAGGATCTGTCCATCATTAAATGAAGAGCTTCATTTAATGAAACCGGTCGTGGTTTATTCAACAGTGTGTCATAATTCATTAGATAAAATGCTAAAAATAATTGAAAAAATTAGAGTAATATAGTTAACTTATAAAGAAGGAGTGGATGTTATGGAGTTTGGAATTAGAAGTATAGAAAGTGGTTGGTTTAACTGGTATATTCAGGATAAGGTACAAAAGGTAGAGATGACAGCATCACGGTATGATAATGAGGATTTCGTAAAGAAGTTTTTAGTAAATTTAACAGATATCATACGGCACAGGCAAGAGAATATCTTTTCGTTCTTTTCTGAACCGGAATATGTAACAATAAAAATGAAAGTAGAAGATAACGATATGTTTACCATGGAAATAGCTTGTAGTGACAGCGAAATCCATTCAACTGGTGATATAACGACGTGCACAGAAATTTATAATAAATTTTCCATAAGCATGTTTCAACTGAGAACCGAATTTGTACCAACTATCATAAAGTCATTTCATTATTATCAGAGGAGCCACCTAATGTTGGATTGTTACGAAGAAAACTGGACAATAGCGATTGGAGAAAAGGATAGTGAGAATTTTATGTTTCCATTTAATGAGTTGCAGGAATTACATCAAACAGCGAGTGATATTCGCATTAAATAAAGGAATTGGTCAAGGAATATTACCTGTAAGGTAAGTCTAGATATTGAATTAAATAATATAGATTATCTTGTGGTAAGGCTAAAGATTATTTCTTAATAATTGAAGAAATGGTAAAATAAAGTAAGAAGTGATAAAACTCAAGTAACTTCGATAAACCAAAATAATTTTCATTGGCTACGACTATACATAATAGATGTTTTTAAAAATTAAGAGAACTATATAATTTCTATTAATGATTAAGGAGATACTCGCTTGAAAAATTATGAAATGATTTATATAGAAAATGCAAAGGAGTTTGGAGATCAAATTCTTAATTTGATGAATGAGGGATATCTTATTTTGTGTGTTCACAAAAATGGTAACCAGATTATTTGTATTGAAGCTTATGGATATGATAAGAACAAAAATAAGGATGTATATTATCACGATTATACTCCTTACCAGTACTATACAATTACTGATAGCGGCGATCATTTTGTTGATGTTAAATCTGATAGTTTTGATTTTATACCCGTATTTTTATTGAAAGAGTCAATGATTAGAGAGGCTCGTAAAATTCAAAAGAAAGATGGTGATATGGTAGAAATATACAGAACGAAAAAGAATAGATTAAGAGCTGAAGATGCATGGGGATTAGGAAGTGTATTTTGTAATGAATGGGCTAATGAATTTGGATGGACACAAGAGGAAGAAGAGGATGCTAGCGATGATTAGGTTAAGAACATTGTCTAACATCTTTAAACGGAGGAAATGAATATGTCATTTATAAGAGCATTTGATGAAAAAAGATGTAATAAAGTCAAAGAAAGCAAAATGTGGGAAAAAATATTACTCCCAGATATAAAAGCAGGACAAATCTTTCCAGCGATTAGGGACGAAAAATTATATTTTTATTATAATGGAGGCGTTTTATTTACTTTTGAAGGAAATTCATTTAAATATAACACGGAGTATTTTAAGCATGTTTATAGAGATCAGGCATGTCCATTTCAAGTTAAAGAAGGAAATTATACCTTGGATAAAATCGAGAAAGAGATTGGAAAAGATTACTTTTTCAACGACCTAAACTATGATTTATTGAAAAAGGGGATAGATAAAAAGTTCCAATGCAGTATATATCCAGATTCGGAGGAGAATAACAGTGATAAAGAAAGAAAATATTTAAAAGAATTGTATTCACTGACCTATGGAGTTAGTAAAAACAGGGAACCTAAGGTTATTGTTTTAGATATAGAAATCCGATTTAATGTTAATGACAAAAAAAAGTGTGATATGATTTTATATAATATGGAACGAAATGAATTGATGTTAGTAGAGGCTAAGTTAAGTGGGAATCCTGAGTTGAAATCAAATACTGAGAAAGTTAAAGTTTTTCAGCAAATGGATAACTATAATTCATGGATAGAAAAACCAGAGGATAGAGAAGAATTTGTAAAGCAATACAAAAATTATATTACAATAGTAAGTGATAATCTTAATATATTACCGTATAAAATCCAAAAAGATAGTATAAACACTTTGAAGATGCGTGATAGTGTAAAATTATTCATAGCTGAGGGAAATCATAGTTTTCAAGAAAATTATTTACCGAAAATATGTGATCATCTAGGCAAAGAGAATGTTTGTTATTTTGATGAAAGTGAAAAGAGTAAAATTACACCTGAGGAGATATGGTACCGAAGTGAATAAATGTCACATGGGAGGAATGCTATGCTATCTATGATCATCCACCGTGGGACCCATCAAATCGGCGGCTGTATCACGGAAATTAAAACCGAAACAAGCCGAATCGTTATAGATTTTGGTGCAAATCTTCCCGGGTTAGAAACTAAGTTAGATAAATCGGATGAGCAACTTGCATATGAAGTCTTTGGCCAGAAAGCCTGCAATGCTGTTCTTTTTACCCATTACCACGGAGACCATTATGGAATGTATAAGAAGATACCAAAGGGGATCCCGCTTTACATAGGAGCGACAGCCAAAAAGATATTAGAGGTATTAACAAAAAAGCTTGATACTCTAACAAGTGAAAAAGGACTTCCGATAATCCAAGGAATGAATACATATAAAGTTGCTCAATGGATACGATTTGGGGATATACAAGTAAAGCCATTATTGGTTGACCATTCTGCATTAGACTCGTACATGTTTCTGATCAAAGCTGCAGGAAAGAAGATACTTTTTACTGGAGACTTTCGTGAACATGGAATTACAGGGGAAAACAATCGATTGGAAAAAATGTTATTCGAATATGGAGAGAACGAAATTGATGTATTGATAACAGAAGGAACAATGTTGTCAAGATTGAATGAGGTAACATCTAGTATTATATTAAGCGAGAATGATCTAGGAAGACGGGCAAAAGAAATCTTTTCAAAGGAATGCAATAAGCATAATTTCGTTTTGGTATCGTCCACCAATTTGGACAGTATAATGGAATTCTATCATGCGGTACCAAATCATATGGCTTTTGTGTGCGATTCATATCAAGCAGAAATTATTAAAATTGCAATGGAGGATAAGGGAAAATTTTATAGTAAATATAAACCTGCAACAGTAGCAAATCGAAAGAGAAATATTTATGTTGTTGATTATAAAAGTATGAAAGACTTACATAAGGAAGATGATTTTTTACCAGCAAAATTTGAAATAATGAGAGAAAAAGGATTTGTTATGCTGATAAGAGCCAATGATAAGTATGAAAAGATACTGGACTGGTTTGCAAAGGATAACCCACTTATTATCTATTCGATGTGGCAAGGGTATTTACAGGGAAAGCATAAGGACGAGAATCTGGTTAAGTTTATTAGTGATTATCGCGCAGAATATTTACATACAAGTGGACATGCATATGTTGATACGATTAAAAAAGTGATTGAAATAGTTAACCCTAAAACAATCATACCGATGCATACGGAATGTGCAGATGAATTTATGACAAAGAATGAATTTTCAAATTACTCTAGCAGAATAAAGGTTTTAAATGATGGAGAAGTCTTTCAGATATAGTCCATCCAATCCTTGGAAGTATAGAGCTGGAATAGGACTTTTACTTTCAATAACCGGGTTGGCAATATTGTTTGTTACATTATTGGTATACCAGCTACCTAAAGTAAGAGAAATGGGATAAGGACGCATATGGTGAGCATAAATTACTGCGTGAAATATCGAATGCAAAAATTTATTTGACCATTAAGATAACTAGATATTATATAAAGAGGATGATATACTAGACAATGATTAAATAATTAAGGAGATATAAAATATGGCAAAAAATAGAATTATATGTACTAAAAATAATGTTGATTATCTATCAATCAGAAAAGCAATGGTTTCTGGTGCAAGGACTATAGAAGAAATAGTCGAACATACAGGTGTTTGTACTGAATGTGAAGGATGTAAAAGTGAGTTAGAGGCTATTCTTTCATCTGTATGTGGCTGTAAGAAAGTTTCGTTAGAAACTGTAGTTAAAGCTGTTAGAAATGGTGCTGATACGGTAGAAAAAGTTGGGGAGATCACCGGTGCTGGTACAGGAGTAGATGAAGAAACTGGTGAAGCTTGTGGCAAGTGTAAGGGACTTATACAGAATATTATTGATCTAGGAAGATAGAAAGAGAATATAAAATGTGTAAAAACAGAGGCAATAGGATATTTTTTGCCTCTGTTTTTACTTCCTAGACGAGTGGATAGGACATAACGTTCCAGTCTTACTCTTACTGTGCAATAAACCCAGTAAAATAAAAAAGACAAGGATATCTCACTCCTTGTCTTTCAGACGTTTTTTAACAATACATATCTTGATTTCATTATCATTTCGGTTTGGAGAAATGTAACATCTAAAACTTTATAATATATTCTATGCGGTATCATAATTACTATGAGACAATTACAGCGTACGGATTACCTTGCAAGGATTACCGACAGCTAAACTATTCGGGGGGATATCCTTTGTAACAACACTGCCCGCGCCGATCACACTGTTAGCACCAATCGTTACTCCCGGAAGTATGATGGCCCCGGTGCAAATCCAGACATTGTCGCCTATATTGACAGGATGCGTGTATTCCAATCCCGCCAACCGCTGCTCCACATCCATCGCGTGTTCTTCCGTTATGATACAAACGTTAGGGGCAATAAATACGTTGTTTCCAATCGTAATCTTTCCGCTGTCCATGAGTTTGCAGTTGACGTTGAGGAAAAAATTATCACCTACTGTGGTATTGTATCCATATGTACAAAAAAGTGGCTGCTCTACAACACAATTGTCCCCAACCTTGCCCAATAACTCGCGTATCGCTGCCTGCCGTGCATCTCGGTCCAGTGGGTGCAGACTGTTGTATTCGTACAACTTTTTCACAGTGACATCACGGTCTGCAACAAGCTCGGGGTCACCGGGTTGGTATAACATCCCAGCATGGGACTTTTCTTTTTCTGTCATCATTGATACCTCCCAATAAAAATAATTCGTATCTTCGTTTTCTGATATACTACGTTAATAAACTTATCACGATATTGCTATGCTATCTCGTCCAAGTGTGTAGCATGGATACTCACCTTAAGAGTGCAAATGTAAAATCTTACTGAAACCTTACTGCGTAATTATTATACCTGATGAATATAAAAAAGTCGATATGCATTTCGTATACCCGTACCACCTTAAATTGAAATGAGAGAGATTGAAAAGGAACCAGAGTTATGATATAAAGCATGATAGGTTTATCATGGTATAATGATAAGTATTATTGGTTTTTTTCGTAAAGCATTCATATTTCTGTTATACTTAAGATAAACAGGAACAGGAGGAAATCATATGTCGGATCAAAAATGTCAGGATGAATACATACGGAGAATTTATAAAGTGCAGGATTACATCGAGCAACATATAGGACAGCACCTATCCATTGAAGAGCTATCTAGTGTAGCTGGATTTTCCAAATATCATTTTAGCCGTATTTTTCAGGGCATATTACATGAGTCGTTAGCCTATTATGTGACCCGAATTCGAATGGAGAGGGCACAGTTTTTACTGGCACACCGGGTAGATAAAAATATGACGGATATTGCTTATGAACTTGGACTTTCGGATTCAGCCGTATTTTCCCGGGCGTTCAGGAATTACTATGGAATTAGTCCAAGTGAATACCGGAAGGAGTATAGCAAGAATCGCAAAGACTCTTTTTTATTGTCTGAGTACAATAAGAGTACAGCAAAGAAAAAATGTGAAGATAATCCATATCCTGTTACTGGGCAGATTACGATAGAAAACCTGAAAGAGAAGCAGGTTGCTTATGTGAGACATACGGGAACTTATGAGACATTGGCAAGAGAGTATGTGCGTCTGATACAGACGTTATTTGAACATGCTAAGAAGCAACACCTTCTTGTTGAAGGTAAGAATTGGGTGCTTGCCATGTATCATGACAATCCGGAATTCGGAGAAGAGAGCCAGTTTCGTACCAGTCTGTGTCTGACGGTGCCAGAAGATATCAGGGTTAAGGAAGATGGAATCCTTGGGGAGATGAAATTAGAAGGCGGTCTGTATGCAGTTGGACATTTTCAGATTCAAAAGGAACAGTACAGTGATGCATGGAATTATATGTATCAGGAATGGATTACAGGTAGCGGGTATGTTCCAAGAGATTACTGTCCATTTGAAGTGTATCGATACATTCCATCAGACAATGAGAGTAGTATACATGAGGTGGACATCTACGTTCCTATTGAGCCCATTCATTTCTAATATGCTGTAAATTAATTTAGAGGTGAGCATATGGAAGAAATTATGATTCATGGAGCACGAATCCATAATCTAAAGAATATTAATCTAACGATTTCGAAACGTCAATTGGTGGTAATTACTGGTATCAGTGGATCCGGAAAATCCAGTCTAGCATTTGATATTTTGTTTGAAGAAGGTAAAAACCAGTATCTACGGTCGATTGGCATCTTGGCTGGACTTGATAACGAAGATCGGTTCGATCAGATGGAGGGATTAGGCCCAACAGTAGCGGTACACCAGAATACCATAAGACAAAGCAATCCCCGTTCTACACTGGGCTCAAAAACCGGAATTCTAAATCAACTAGCTCTAATTTTTTCTAGTGATGGTAAGACAATGGAAGTTAATAGAGAACATCTCTCCCCTGGTTTATTTCTATATACAACAGCCGATGGCATGTGTATTAGCTGCCAGGGAAGAGGTTATTATTATGACATCAATCTGGAACAGTTAGTCCCAGATAAAACGACTACGCTATTAGAGGTCTATGAGAGTCTTAAGGTAACCCCTGGTTTCTTACGAATTTTGAAAAAGAAATACGATATGTATTTTGAGACTCCATTCTGGCAGCTTCCAGAAGATATTCGACGTGAAGTGATTTATGGAACGTATGACAATGGCAAACAAAGCTTCTGTCTGGAACGGATACTTAAGAATGCTTATGAAAAATGTGAAGATGTGGAGGAAATCTATCTAAAGACCCTATGTTCAGATTGTCATGGGGAAAGAGTAAGTGATGATGCAAGAGAAGTCTTACTTTTTGGAAAACGGATTGGTGAACTGGGACAGATGACACTGACAAGTTTTCTTGATTTTCTGGATGGAATACCAAATGAGGAATTATCCCAATTTGGTAAGAATGTAGTAAAAAATATGAAGCAGAAAATAAAGCATCTGATCCAGTTTCGTTTAGGGCATCTGACTCTTTATCGTGAGATGTCTTCCTTAAGCGGTGGCGAGGTGCAGCGAATCTTTCTTCATCTTCATCTAGAATCAGAGTTGGATTCTCTAATCTATGTCTTAGATGAACCGATGGCAGGATTACACCCATCAGAGAAATTAAACATGATCAAAGCGTTAAAAACATTAAGAGACATTGGCAATACAGTCATCGTTGTAGAGCATGATAAAGAGATGATTTGCCAAGCTGACCATGTGATAGAGATTGGTCCTAAGGCAGGTGTTGAAGGTGGAACCGTGGTCTACCAGGGGGATTATGAAGAATACAAGAAGGCGAACACACTGCTTAGTCAGTATCTTTCCGGTAAATGTTTCATGCCCGAACGGACAGTTAAAAAACATATATTTGATAATGAGGACAGCCTTATTCTGGAACATGCAAATACCCATTATTTAAAGGATTTAACAGTAGCATTCCCACTTCATGCCATCGTTGGGATTGCCGGACTATCAGGGAGTGGTAAGAGTTCTCTAATCGAGGAGACACTATTAAAACGTCTGGCTAGTGCAAGCAAATTTGGGCAAGCAGTTGCAAGTAATGTGGGAAAAGAAGTAGTTAGGAAATATGGTTATGCACACGGTATTGCAGGAGTAGAACGGATAAATGGCTTTGTGAAGATATCCCAAGATCCAATTGGTAGAAACGCCAGCTCTACACCCGCCTCTTATATTGGAATCTGGGACAAAGTCAGGGAGCTATTTGCGGAACAGCCGGAAGCAAAAAGAAGGTACATGAGTGCCGGACATTTTTCGTTTCATTCAAAAGGAGCATGTCCGGACTGTGGTGGCAGTGGCTATGAAAGAATCTATCTGACCGCTACTTTTTCAGTCGATAAGCAATGCCAGACATGTCATGGTAAGCGGTTTCAGGATGAAAGCCTTCTCGTAGAATATAAAGGGAAAAGGATTACCGATATATTAGAAATGAGTATTGCAGATGCGTGTTTCTTTTTTACAGATCAGGGTAGTATCATAAAACCTCTGCGTATCTTAGAACAGATGGGCATGGGATACGTAACACTTGGCCAGCCTACTTCTTCTTTGAGCGGTGGTGAAGCACAGAGGATAAAGCTTGCCAAAGAGCTTGGTCAGCAGCGAGGGGGCAATATACTCTATGTCCTGGACGAACCTACCTCCGGACTTAGTCTTTATGATACGGCGTTGTTACTTAAACTATTAGATCAACTGGTTAACCGTGGTAATTCAGTAATTGTCATTGAACATAATATTGAGGTCTTAAAGAACTGTGATTATATTATTGAACTTGGTCCGGAAGGTGGAGATATGGGCGGTGAGATCATTGCGAAAGGTACACCTGAGCAACTCCTAGACAATCCAAATTCCAAGACAGGGAGGTATTTGATATGACTTTGAAAACACAGATGGAAAAGATAATAAATAATATCTATAACAATATCGGTGGAATTATTGTACTAAATAACGGTAAAACAGTATATGAAAACTACTATAATGAATGCACTGCTACCAGTACTCTTCATGTTTTTTCAGTAACGAAAAGTATTATTTCCATTTTACTTGGTATTGCTATAGATAAAGGTTATATCAATAGTATCAACCAGAAAGTATTGGATTTTTTCCCTGATTATATAGTTAAAAAAGGAGAAAATACGATACAGAATGTAACACTTAAGGATATGTTGACTATGACAGCTCCATATAAATATAAGTCAGAACCCTATGCGGAATATTTTACAAGCGATAATTGGGTTTATAGTGCACTTGATTTATTAGGAGGCAAGGGAAAGATAGGTGAATATCGATACACTCCGGTGATAGGACCAGATATTTTTTCGGGTATTCTTATCAAAGCGACAGGACGATCCGTACTTGATTTTGCGAAAGAATGTTTATTTTTACCATTGGACATTCATGTTGAAGGGAATGTGATTTTTCGTAATAAGGAGGAGCAACTTGCTTGGTATAAAGAAAAAAATGTCAAGGGATGGGTTGCAGACAGGGCTGGAGTCAATACAGCAGGTTGGGGTCTTAATCTGACTCCGATGGATATGGCAAAGATAGGTCAATTATATTTAGATGGAGGAATTTGGGAAGAAAATCAAATTATATCGGCTGAATGGATACATGAGAGTACAAAGGAGCATAGCAGAGGTACCCAGTGGAAGCTGTCGTATGGTTATCTCTGGTGGATAATTGATGAGAAAGAGCATATATATGCTGCTATGGGGGATGGGGGAAATGTAATTTACGTTAATGCCAAGAAAAAAATGGTGGTTTCTATTGCTTCTCTTTTCATACCACATGCAAAGGATAGAATCAAATTAATCAAAGAATATATTGAGCCAGTATTTGAAAATTGTAATATTGATCGATTATCACAGTAATAATCGTTTAGGTTTTTTACATGGACAGCCTGTAACAAAAATAGATTTGCTACTGTGTAAACGGTTAGCAGTACTTTTCCTGCAAGAAAGCAAACTACGAATTGAAATAGAAGAAAGACTTTTTAATCATGCGATCAGTTGTTATCAAAATGCAGCTAATTCACTAGCTCAATTAATAAAAATATTTCCACTAGATGACACTGTAAGGAGATTAATGAAAAACAAAAGAATGATGCGGTTAATCTTCTTAAGACAGCATATATAAACGAAATGGATGGCCTATCATCTATCAGTAGTATTCTGGATTCGATTTATAAAATATGGTAAATTTTATAAGGTATCAAGAGTATATAAGACTTAAGACATACGATATTTAGATTATGCTTTAGTTGACTTTTAAGAAATGGTATTTTCGTTCATATGGATAAGTAATTTGCTCGTCATAAGAATATATTAAGGTTTTAATAAGCAAAAATTCCAATAATGCTTGTTCGATTTCGGTAAGATGATAATGCCTAATCGGACTGGCTTTTTTATTTCTGGTCGAGTGTCTCGGAAATGAAAGAAGGTTAAAACTGCATACATGAAATAAATGGAGGAGTTATGAAGAAACAAGAACGAATTAAGACAGTATTTTTATTTGGTATTTTCATTTGTTATGTACTTTTATTAATGAAGATATTACTCTTATCAAGAGTTTCACCTATGGAGCTGTTTCATAATCAAAGGATTTTATTTAGATCAATCAATCTAATTCCTTTTCATAGTATTATGGAATATCTATCTGGCAGCTCTGATACATTAAGAAGATTTGCTTTTGGTAATGTGGTTGGAAATATCGTAATCTTTATTCCCCTTGGTATCTATTTATCATTATTTAAAAAAGATAGGAGAGTATTAATCAATCTCTTATTTATTTGCCTCGTGAGTATATTCATCGAAATCATACAGTGGGTTTTAGGTATCGGAGTATCAGACATTGATGATATCATTTTAAATGGGTTGAGTGGATTTTTAGGTATTTTAGGGTATAAGATTTTATTGTTGTTATTACAAGACGAGAAAAAAGTACATACTGCTATCACAATAGTATCAGTTATCGTAGGATTACCCGTTATCTTGTACTTATTATTCATGATGAAAATGAGATTTTAGTTATTTGGTTAAATATGCAAGAAGTTACCCTACACAAAAAGAACGTAGAAACTAAACATTTTCAATATCAAAACTATAACGTAGTTCTTATAAAAAGAGTAAACTGGAATAAATTCCGATATAAGACGATGTTGGGAAACCCCTATTCTTATTGCTCAAGAAATTAGTCCATGATAAATGGCATGGTTTAGCTCTGTATTTTTCCAGGTAGGGTTTTATCTTAAATCATTGATTACTCTGAAATCCACTTTCAACAGTCCCATTTTATCGAATCAAATTGCTTTAAAAACTCCATGATCTCTTTGAGCGGTTTTTGTTGTCCATCAAGTAACCATTTTTGCCAAATCGCATAAACTCCGGCTGACATAAAAGCTGTCCAATATCCATCGCTATCTTTAGCATAAAATTTCCTGATTTCCTCAATGAAAATCCGTTGAATAATTGGTTCAAATCCACGGTCAATAGACATGAGTAAATCATCACCAAACGAGTTAAAAAATTTTAATTGACTTTCAAATTTGGCAGAGGTCTGTGAACTTTGACGAATTATGTTAAAGACATCTGCTATCTTTGGCTGATAATACTCATACAGAATCTGTTCCAGTCCGTCAAAATTGCGGTAAAAAGCCATACGGCTTACGCCTGCTCTTTTGCATACTTGAGAAACTGTCAACGTCGATAACATTTCTTTTGTTAACATTTGCAGCATTGCGGTTGTGATAAAATCTTTCGTATCGTTTTTGATCGTTTGTGCGTGCTTCGTTGCTGCCATTACAATACCTCCTTCACTGTCACAGATGATCGTTTCTGAGTTGATTTCGACTTGATGATAGTATATACTAATGAAACAGAAGTTACAAGTGAAACATTAGTATAAGGAGGAAATTATGATCGAAAAAGAATTGGTCTTAGTAACAGGCGGAAGTGGATTCATCGCCGTACACATAATTTTGAAACTTTTAAAGCAAGGGTATCGCGTTCGGACAACGCTTCGTACAATATCACGGCAGGACGAGGTCAAATCAATGCTCGCGTTGGGCGGTGTAACTGATTTTGTAAATCTGGAGTTTATCCAGACAGATTTGACAAGTGATAGGAACTGGATGGAAGCTGTAACTGGTGCGACTTACGTCATTCATGTAGCATCACCAACTCCAGCCACTCGTCCCGACGATGGTGATGAAATGGTGAAAATGGCGGTTGACGGCACATTGCGTGTGATGAAGGCGGCAAAAGCAGCGGGTGTAAAACGTGTCGTCCTTACTTCTGCTTCCGGGTCAGTGCTTGCAGGCCATAAACATCATCCTGAGCTTTTTACAGAAGAGGATTGGACGAATTTGTCGGGCAATATTGATGCTTATCAACGTTCAAAAACGATAGCAGAACAAAAGGCTTGGGAGTTTGCAAAGAAAGAAAATATGGAGCTTTCGACTGTCAATCCCGTGGCGGTCATGGGACCCGTACTAGGCAAGGATTTTTCGCACTCCAACCAAATTGTGAAAGCGATGTTGACTGGTAAAATGCCATACCTTTTAAAAATTGGCTTTGATTACATTGACGTTCGAGATGTCGCAGACTTACATTTGCTTGCTATGATACGTTCAGAAGCTGCCGGAGAGCGATTTCTTGCTACGACAGGTGAAAATCTGACATACAAAGAGGAAGCGAAAATTTTGCAGAGATGCTTAGGAAGCACAGCGAAAAAAGTATCCACAAAAGAAATACCAAATTTTCTTGTGAAAATTCTTGCATTATTTAAAAAGGATTTGCGTATGCCAGCGACGTTCTTAGGACAAAACACCGCTTGCAGCAATGCAAAAGCCAAAAAAATACTTGGTTGGCAGCCAAGATCAGCGGAAGAAGCAATCATAGCAACTGCGAAAAGCATGGTAGAGCTCGGTCTGATTGATGAATAGAGCTTCATATAAAGTATTCGATTTCCATAGATTCAGTGTTACCGATTTTGCAGTAGAGATAAGATCGAAAGAGACTTTACGTTAGTAATTGAATAAAGGGTTCCATGACATGAGTTATGCACTCGGCTAATATGCCGGAGCTTCTTATGCCAGGAACCCTTTTTGTCTGCGTGAGAGATTTTGCAGATGGAATGGGGTTGATTGATTCAATTAGTAAACTGGAATTTATTGATAAGTAGAGGAGACAGAATGGAGAATAAGCAGTATTGATCCAAATGGGAGAATATGGTATAACGGTGGTTGGATGAGCGAAAAGATATCATTATATTAAATTACTATTGAGCGAACATTTGGGAGGATATGAAATGAAATATTTTATTGGCGTAGATCAAGGCGGTTCTAAAACTGAAATTCTTATCGGGGATGAAAATGGAATATTAATCGATAAATGTACCGGTTCTGGATATGGTGTATTATTAACAGAACTGAAGGACAACTCAGAGTTTTATAATAAATATATCGAACAGCAGATAAGATATTTGAGCAATTTACTAAATAATAATAGTCTTGTGTTATCTGATGTTTATGCTTTAACTGCCTGTATGGCAACCGTGAACAGTGTTGATATACAAGTTAGTCTTGAAAATGATCTGCGTAATCGAATATCAGTACCAAATATTACGATCTATCATGATATGTATGGAGCTTGGAGAGCTGGAACAGACAAACTACCAAGTGGAGTTATGGGTGTCGGAACCGGAACAGGCATATTATTTTTTGATGAAAACGGGACTGCAACCAATTTGACGGGAAACATAAAACATCAAGCAGCGTTGGAACTGGGATATCGCGGGTTTTTACATGCTTGTTTTTCAGCAATGAAAATTCTTGAACCTACAATATTAACAGAAAGTATCTGTGAATTTGCACAAACTTCTACGATTGATGAAGCACTCATGAAAACGAAAAATGGACAGGATATCAATGCTCTTTCCCATCAATTCTTTGTACCTTATATATATGATGCCGTACTACAGAAAGACAGAGTAGCGGAAGACTTTGTAAACGAAGTGGGTAGCGGATTAGCCGAATGTATTCGTTCAGGTATAAAAAATCTAGGATGGGAAAACAGGGAAGTATCCCTTGTATTAAGTGGAGGTTCGTTCAAAGGAAAAGGCTTTGTATTAGAAAAAGTGATAAAAGATCATTTGAGAGACTTAACTAAATTGACCTTATTTCAAGCGGAGTATGAACCTGTTTATGGAGCATTAATGCTAACATATGAAAAATATAACAATGGAATAATCCCTCAGATAACAGATCAAGACATAGTAAGATTACAGCTAAAAAGAGAATTGTTGTGAGTATAGATCACTTATAAGGGTCGATACCGAAAGCCAAGCAATCAGAGTTGAACTATGCTTAATTATGTGTTATTTTGTTACTAATATAAACGCTTTATAGAATTGCAGTTTTTATTACACAACGAAAGAGGATTTAAGTGCATAAAAAAAGTTGGATGAATAATGATAAGATGCTGGAATGCAGTATTGAATTATTCATTTAACATACTAGATAAAAAATAGTATTTTTGAAAGGGCAAGTAAATTACAATGAACCAAGAAAATGTAAGCAAGGACAAATTATTGGAGATTATTAATGTACAAACAGAAGTAGTTCAGCTAGGAATGGATTTAAGCAGTATTATGGAACTAGTGACTCAGAGGAGCCAGCATATAACGAATGCCGATGGTGCTTCTATTGAATTAATCGAGCAAAAGGAACTAGTATATAGAGCGGTCTCCGGAATTGCTGACATGTTTCTTGGTTTACGATTGAATATTGAAAATAGTCTTTCGGGGGAATGTATTAGGAAAAGAGAGCCATTAATCAGTAATGATATTGAAAAAGACGATCGAGTTAATAAGGCTGCTTGCAGAAAAATAGGTCTTAACTCTATGATTGTAGTACCCTTAATATGTAAGGATGATGTCGTCGGGATTATGAAGGTACTTTCTAAGAAAGCGGATCATTTTATGAGGAAGACATTAAAACACTGGAGTTGATGTCTGGTCTCATAGCTGCATCGATGTTTAATGCTATGAAAAATGAGGAGAGCGAATTGTTCCATAAAGCCACTCATGATAGTCTCACAGGAATCTCGAACAGGTCCTTATTCTACGATCGGTTACGCCAAAAGCTATCAAAAGCTGCTAAGGATAATCATAACTTCGGAATTATCTCGATTGACATGGATGGATTAAAAGATATTAACGATCATTATGGGCATCGTGCTGGGGATGCCGCAATCAAAGAACTTGCTATGCGAATTAACAGCACCTTAAATGAAACAGACACTGTTTCAAGACTTGGAGGAGACGAATTTGCAATTATCGCTTCAACCGTATCCAATCGAAATGATATCAGATTATTGATTCAAAGTATTGACAACGAAATAACAAAATCGTTTGAATTTGAAGGAAATATAATAAATCTACGAGCAAGTATTGGATATGCATTGTTTAGTGAAGATGGTATTGAACTGGAGGTATTGATTGAAAAAGCTGATCAATCGATGTATGAAGTGAAAAGAGAGCGGAAAGGACCAGGAAAGGTGCGTTAAAAGCAGGTCTATTCCAGAAGTTGTAATGAAGTATACACACCGAACGGATATATTTTTTAGATGAGTAGGCTTTTATGAAAGTATATGTTATCCAGTGCAATTTATATTTGACTGGTAAGTTTGGATATAATTTGGTAATATGGTTATAAATCTATACAAACTTATTATTCGGAAGGTGAAGCCATGGGACATATTACAAGTAAAGATGCTTATAAGAATTTAGAAGAAAGAATTAATTGGTTTACACAAGGGGCTCCGCCTTCGGACAGCTTGTATAAAATATTGCAAGTTCTGTATACAGAAAAGGAAGCAAAATGGGTCGCAAGATTACCGATTCGTCCATTTACTGCAAAAAAGGCAGCAAAAATATGGAATACCAGTGAAGGAAAAGCAGAAGCTTTTTTAGAGCATCTGTGTGAGAAGGCTTTGCTCGTGGATTCATTTTATAATGGGGTACGTCAATTTGTTATGCCGCCACCAATGGCTGGGTTTATTGAATTTGCATTGATGCGAACTAGAGGCGATATCGACCAGAAGTATTTAAGTGAATTGTATTATCAATATATGAATGTAGAAGAAGATTTTGTTAAGGATTTATTTTACGCTACAGAGACACATCTTGGACGAGTATATGTGCAAGAGCCGGTTTTGATGAGTGATAACACGATTCATATTCTGGATTATGAAAGAGCAAGCCATATCATTGAGGAAGCCTCGCATATAGGTCTTGGAACCTGTTATTGCAGACATAAGATGCTACATGCAGGACATCCCTGTGAAATAAATGCCCCGTTGGATGTATGTCTTACCTTTGGAAATGTTGCCCGATCTCTTGCTGAACATGGGCAGCATGCAAAATTAATTGATAAGAAAGAAGCAATGGATGTATTAGAGCGTTCTTATGCAGCTAATCTGGTACAAATTGGAGAAAATGTCCGTGAAGACCCTGCATTTATATGCAATTGTTGCGGCTGTTGCTGTGAAGCCCTACAAGCGGCAAGAAAATTTAGCCCAATGCAACCGGTAGCTACAACAAATTATATCCCTAAGATTACGGAAGAATGTGTAGGATGTGGGAAATGTGAAAAGGTATGTCCGGTATTGGCAATTTCTATGCAAGAAAAAGGAACCCTCCAAAATCTCATATTTGATAATCAAGCCTTTGCCAACCATCGTGCGATGGCGGCAACACTTGGAGTTATTCTTAGATTACCACCTCTAAAGCAGATGATGGCGAGTAAACAGTTTAAATCCATTTACTTGGATAAATTGTTATCAAATAAAAGCGTTAAAAAACCGTAAATACCACGGTAAGACGATATTCGGATGACATAGAATAACAATAGGAATAAATGAAGTAGGTCAGACGTTATGTAATTGATATGGGAGATAGTTTATCTAAAACAAGGACTGGAAAAGTGGATTTTTCAGTCCTTGTTTAAAGTATTGATAATCATTATGGTAACAATGCTCTTTTTTATAGTAGAAATTCAGACTAAACCTGTATACTAGAATTATTGAATTCTTAGCCAAATAAAATGTTGTTGTGAAGATGATAAAAAGAGCAGATAGGATCAAGCGAGGATTTTGAATTTATATTATCTTATCCATGTAGGAGGTGCACAATATGCATGCATGGGAAGCAATCCAGAAGTCACTGGATTATATTGAGGATCATATAGCAGAGGATATAAAAATTGAAATACTGGCTGAGACCGCTGCTCTGTCATTATTTTATTATCAGCGGTTGTTCAGCCGTTTAGTAAAAAAGCCGGTGAGGGAATATATTAAACTACGGCGAATGGCGTTAGTTCTGGAGGGTTTACAAAATAAAAATAACCGTATACTCGACATCGCTTTAGAGTATGGTTTTGGCAGTCATGAAACTTTTACAAGAGCATTCAAAGAGGTGTATGGAATGACACCTGAGAAATATCGGGAAAATCCGGTTTCTCTCAATCAGTTTGATAAGCCTGATCTGATGCTCGGATATACTTTAATTGACGAAGGTGTGCCGTTAATTAGTGATGGACTTGTGTTAGAAATCAATCGTAGACTATTACAAGAACCGATTCGTTTTATGGGTTTGATTGGTTATGTTCCTATTGCCGGTCAGTTACCGGTTGGAGAATCCACCGGGGTTGATATTCCTGGTGAAGTATGGAGTCGTTTCCATCAGGAAAAAGACAGGATTGCTCGCATACCGAATGGGCGTGAAGTAGGTGTAGCTTATATGGGCGATGCTCTAGATGGATGTTTTACTTATTTTGCAGGAGCAGAAGTTCTGCCAGGGATAACTGATGTATATTTTAAAACCTGGCAACTCCCTGCTCGAGAATATATCGTTTGCGGATTTGAAGCAGAAAATTTTCAAGAACTTGTCACCGTCGCTCTTAACAAAGCAATTAAATACAGTGGTCTATGGATCGAAAAGCATAACCTTGTAATGGATATGTTTGCTCCCGAGTTATATTATGGAAGTACAGCTGAAACCACTTATATGGAACTATTGATACCATTTATGAATAAGCAGTAATGATCAGCCAGCCTTCAAGACGATCAGAAGGTTGGCTGTTTTATATTAATACACATGCAAAAGAACTCCCGAAGGAACATCTCATTAACCCTTACTCAGATGAATGCATACATTATATTGAGTCTTACAAAGAGGGTAACATATGCGACATGATCCATCAAACAGTGACCTACGAAAACTAATAATAGGTGTTGAACAAAAAATCCCCTTATCCGACGGTAAATATGTAACAGCTATAAATTTTGATAATGCCGCCACCACTCCGGTATTATATCCTGTTCTTAGGGAGATAAACCATTTTGCTCCTTGGTATTCCTCCGTACACAGAGGAGGAGGGTATAAATCAAAGGTTTCTTCGGATATTTATGAACAAGGAAGAGCTGTTGTTCAAAGCTTTGTTAATTCCGATAAAGAAAGAGATGTTGTTATATTTACAAAAAACACGACAGAAGCTATTAATATTCTTTCCTATGTCTTAAGCCAGCAAAAAACACAACAGAAAGTGATTCTTTCAACATTTATGGAACACGCTGCCAATGACCTTCCATGGAGAAATAAGTTCAAAGTTGATTATGTAGAAGTCGACAGGTTTGGCAGATTATCTATTGAGGATTTGGAAGATAAACTGATCAGATATCGGGGCAGCGTTAAATTGGTAAGTGTTACAGGAGCTTCCAATGTAACCGGATACTTAAATCCAATCTACAAAATAGCGGCTCTCGCGCATAAATACGGAGCAAAAATCCTTGTAGATGGAGCTCAGATGGTACCCCATACCTCAGTTGATATGAAGAGTTTTGATTCTTTGGAGCATATTGATTATCTCGCTTTTTCTGCTCATAAGATGTATGCACCATTTGGTGCAGGTGTCCTCATCGGACCAAAAAAAGATTTTATGGAGGGTAATCCATTTGTCCAAGGAGGAGGTGCGATCGATCTTGTGACTCACAAGCGAGTCGAATGGGATGAGCCTGCGGGTAAGGACGAAGCGGGAACGCCCAACGCCATGGGTGTAGTTGCTTTGACTACAGCGATAAAAACCCTTCAATCAGTGGGAATGGATTATATTTATCAGATTGAAAAGTCTTTGTATGATTATGCCATAAGTCATATGAAAAATATACCAGGTATTAAATTCTATAGCGATCCTTACAGAGATGATACAATAAGTGTGATCCCTTTTAATCTTGAGGGAGTATATCATCATCTTTTACCAACCATACTTTCCGACGAAGCTGGCATTGCAGTGAGAAACGGCTTTTTTTGTACACATCCATATTGTGAAAGGTTGCTAGGCCTTAGTGAGGAAGATATCAATCACTACTTTGAGGATGAGGATGAGATGTTTCCTGGTATGGTAAGGATTAGTTTTGGTCTTTATAATAATTATAAAGAAATAGACAAATTCATAAGTATTCTTCGTATCATAGCGGAGAATAAAGAATACTACATTAGCAAATATTCAAAAAATCTCTCTTCGAATCAAACGATGAAAGAAGCTGGACTATGCAATCATATGTTCAACCATGGATGTTAGAAATTATATGGTGATCTTATACAGATTATAAGATACAACCAGCCAATTCGAAACTCCTTTCTTGGTAAGTGAATAATAAGAATTGCGTTGATACTGAGCAGTAACTTATATAATAGTTGGAAAGCCTAAGTATTATGTACAAGACTATGAAGCTAAGATAATCGGTACCTAATTACTTAGGCTATATTTTTTAGATAAAATGGATAAATGTTTAGTTACTCCTTAGGATATCTATTTTATCTTATTCCGAAAAGGTTTGAAGAATGCCCGGATATCATCTGCAAACAGTTCGGGTTCTTCCATTGCTGTAAAATGTCCACCCCGTGGCAGTAAGGACCAACGTGTTATATTCAGATTTTGCATCGCCCACTCTTTGGGTGGTAGCAATAGATCAGCAGGGAATAGAGCAATTCCTGTCGGAACCTCAATACGTCCTATCGCTGGCAAAGTATGCGTGTTCTCATAATACATATCTATGGAGGATCCAATGGTGTTTGTTACCCAATAGATCATGATATTCGTAAGCAGATCATCATTGCTGAAACTCTGCCAAAGATTACCGCTACAATCACTCCAGGTACGGAATTTTTCAATCATCCAGCCTGCCAAACCTACTGGTGAATCAGATAGTCCGTAGGAGAGAGTCTGTGGCTTAGTCGATTGTATTGACATATATGCTCCTTCTTGGGAAATCCATTGTTGGGTTTTCATTCTGTATTGTAGTTCATCTTCAGATAGATTGGACAGACCTGGTGTAGTTATGATGTTTTTGATGATACCGATGTCGGTTAGGTGTATCCCATAAAGAAGATCTGGATGGTTAAATGCCAAATATCTTGTAACACCAGAACCAATATCTCCACCGGCAGCAGCAAATTTACGATATCCAAGTTCTTCTGTCATTAATTTAACCCAAAGTTCGGATACTTTACAGTTATTCATACCGCTATGTTTGGTACAACCAGAAAATCCAAAGCCAGGGAGAGAAGGGACGATTACATCAAAAGCATCCTCTGGGTCTCTACCATAGCGAGCTGGATCTGTAAGCAAAGGGATGATTTTATGATATCGGATATAACTATCAGGCCACCCATGGGTAAGGATGATGGGTAAAGGATTGGGACCATTTCCCCGTTCGTGTACAAAGTGAACATCGATCCCATCGATATTACTTTGAAACTGGGAAAAACAGTTTAACTGGAGTTCTTGTGCTCTCCAATCGAAATGATCCCGCCAGTAGGAAACAAGTGTTTGTAAACAATTAAGATCAGTACCTCGCTCCCAATTCGAATTCTCTGTTTGATCGGGCCAACGGATATGGTGTAACCTGTACTTTAGGTCATCGAGTATTTCGTTGGATACATGGATATGAAAACGGTCCGCAGACATATTATTTCTCCTTTCGTATCATAATGTTGGAAATATGATTGATTCCTTTGATGCAAAACGATATGATAAGTTTATCACTTCAAATTTATGATACAATGATATAAATGAAGTTTCTGACTATACTATCTGAAAAAGAAAGGAGAAATCGATGCCACAATTCGACCGGCATAAGAACCGTATCGTAAACATTGATTTTGTTACTGTTGAGGACTTTCATTCGCTTCCCTATGAGGAGCACTTTACTATAATTTTTATCACAGATGGAAGCATCTTAGGGATATTGAATGAACGTCCAATAAAAATATCTGCTCCGGGTATTTTGTGCTTGTCTAAGAATGACAGGTTAAAAATATCGGAAGGGAATAATGTCTCAGCGCAATCCTTTCGTTTCCATTCGGACTTTTTAAATAGTACACGTAAATCCGAAAAACAAGACAATGTATCAACTAAGTTAAGAATACAAACAGGCCTATCGCTGTTTCAGCGAGATAATGCACATACCGGAGTATCTACGGTTTCTGCTTCAGCATACCAACAATTGCTGGAATGGTTTTTTATACTAGGAACTGAAGTGTTTGCCCAGAGCGATGCACTTTGGGTCTGCAGAATTAAAAAATATCTTATTCAAATCTTGAGTTTGCTTGAAAAGCTAAATCACCAAGAAGAACAATCACCGGTTGATTTAGTCTTAGAATATATCTTTACGAATTATTCAAGTAGAATAATCTTAGAAGATTTAACAAATTGTGCCCATCTAAACCGTGTATCATTAAATAAGATGTTTCAAGAACGATGTAAATGCACGGCTATGGGTTATTTACTGATGTATCGTTTGCAGGTTGCAGGCGATTTACTAATTCATACTGATATGAGCTTAAGTGAAATTGCAAAATCAACAGGATTTGAATATGATACTTATTTTATAAAGCAATTTACAGCGAAAAGAGGCATATCTCCTACGTCATATCGAATAAAATCACGTGAACATGCCACATCCTTATAGAAATTTGAAGGGAATAATCAATAGCGATTAATTAAGAATTTATAGAGTAGGATAAACATTTGGATTGATTTATGAAGTCGATGTTTTTTTAACTACATTAATTAACGAATGGATCATCCATATAGCTTTGAAATTAATTGTTATTGAAATATGATAAGACAAGAAGAGAATTAATATATTTTATAGCTAAAGGAGACTATGATGGGAAATACCGATAAATTTGAAATGATAGCTAATCAATATGACACTCCCGAAAGAGTTCATATTGCAAAAGTATCAGCGGATGCTATTCGTGAATATTTAGTTGACGCTAAAAGTAAGAGTGCGATTGATTTTGGGTGCGGAACCGGTCTGGTTGGAATGAATTTACGAGAGGATTTTGGGGAATTGCTTTTTCTAGATACTTCACAAAACATGATTAATCAAGTCAAGCAAAAAATGAATAGTTCCGATCTCCAAAATGTAGAAACATTATGTTTTGATTTAGAAAAGGACAATTTAGCGGGTTTACATGGGGATTATATTTTTATGGTTCAGGTTTTACTCCATATTAAGGATGTAGACTTGATTTTATCTAGGTTATATGAGGTTTTAAACGAAAACGGACATTTATTAATCGTAGATTTTATTAAAAATGAAAAAATAGTTTCGGATATGGTTCATAACGGGTTTGATGAAACAGAGCTCATTCATAGTATGACTAAACTAGGTTACAGAGATATAAAATTCAAAACATTTTATAACGGAAGTAACATTTTCATGGGGGAAGATGCATCGTTATTTATTCTTGATGCGATCAAATAGATCTGGAATAAGGAAGAACGATAATACAATGATGAACGATAATGCAATGATAAAAGATATGGCTCTGTCACAACTTATAGTTGATATTTATTCTTTTTTGAGCAGAGCTAATTATGCTCTGCTCAATTGATATATCTTTAGCTTGCTTTTATAAAGATTGAGAATTGAAGAAACCGATTAGATTGGTTATTAATAAAACACATCCGTACAGTTTTTCTTAATTACAGTACCGATATTCTTACCTTTGACAATATTGAAAATCACATTTCTTTCTTTTCCATCATATAAATACATAGTAACTCCAAATTCTTCTGCTAACATAAATGCTGATGAATCACATGCTTTAATCTTATTAGAAACACAAGTATCATAACTTACCTGTTGATACCGTTTTGCATT
>JAQZBN010000056.1 GCA_029238935.1 Herbinix sp. | reverse complement strand
CATAATGAAATCCTCCTTAAGTACGATACCTCTATTGTATCATATTTTTCGATATAGGATTTTCTCATTTTGACTTGTACTATTTAGATTCTAGTACCAATAGGAGTATCTATTTAAAAACATATGATTACCTGTTTTCGAATAAATGATTACCTGTTTTGACAAATTCCTACCTATTTTAAATAAATTCCTACCTATTTTAATCAAATGTTACCTATTTTAAATATATAATTACATTTTTGATACAAATGATTACCTTTGTTGAATTTTATGTTTACCTATCTTGAAGTAAATTCTTACCTATTTTTAAAACATCTGATTACCTCTTTTCAGTAAAAATATATTCCGGGGTACTTTCTAAAGCACATTCTTTACCCAGTCCATTTTCATTAAAAGCATTTTTCTTTTATAGCCATATTTATCTTAAGAGATTATTTTCTTAATCCATACCTTTTTAAGTTTTTAAAATTAATTCTATAACATCAAATCTTACTATTAATAATCTGAGAACAATACCAATTTATTTAATAACTGAATGTGATACAATAATAAGAACCCAATGTTAATATATATTTAAAATAATAATTGACAAACTGTGGAACATGATCTATTATGACTATAATGACACAATTAGTCAAACTGTTTAATGATTTAAGGAGGAACAATGCCAAAGAAATTTACAGAAAAGGAAAAGTCTTTCATAAAGCAGAAATTAAAAAAGGAAGCAATAGAGTGTCTAGCACTCTATGGGTTAAAAAAAACTACGGTAGATGAATTAGTAAAGAGAGTGAATATACCGAAAGGAACCTTTTATTTATTCTATGAATCGAAGGAACTCCTTATATTTGAGGTTATTCAAGATTTGCATGATGCAGTTCAGAAAGAATTGATGATAAAGTTAGATTTATTGACAGATAATCTAACTGTCGATTTATTGACCGAGGTATTATTTGAGCTATTTAAAAAAGTGAAGGATAGTGGTTTGTTGTCCATCATGATGAACGGAGATTTGGATCTTTTAATGAGAAAATTGCCAGAAGACTTAGTAAACGAGCATCATCTTCATGATGATAATACCGTAGAGCAAATATTGGGCTACCTCAAATTAAATCAGAAAGTTAATACGAAAGTCTATAGTGGAGCTTTTCGAGGAATATTTCTTACCATGCTTTTTCAACGAGAAATAGGAGAAGATATTTACGAAGATTCCTTAAAACTAATGCTTCGAGGTATCATTAGAGAGTTGTTTAAGGAGAATGAGATATGATTAAAGTAAGGGATTTAACATTCAGTTATACAAAGAATAAATTTTTGGAAGATATTAATTTTGAAGTAGATCAAGGAGAAATATTTGGCTTTCTAGGGCCATCCGGAGCTGGTAAGAGCACGTTACAAAAGATACTAACCGGACTGATTACAACTTATTCCGGAAGTGCGATCGTTAATGGGATTGAAAGTAAAAAGCATAGTAATACTTATTATGAAACCATCGGAGTTGATTTTGAATTTCCCAGTTTGTTTGAGAAATTGACAGCCAGACAAAATTTAAAGTTTTTTGGATCTCTATATTCCAGAAAACTTCGAGCTTCGGAAGAACTTTTAACTAAAGTAGGATTACAGCAGGATGGGGATAAGAAAGTGTCTGAATTTTCAAAAGGAATGAAGTCAAGATTGAACTTTATTAAAGCATTATTACATGATCCTGAAATTTTATTCTTAGACGAACCCACTAGTGGTCTCGATCCATCCAATAGCAGAGATATGAAGAATATCATTTTGGAAGAGAAGAAGAGAGGTAAAACGATTATTCTGACCACCCATAATATGAATGATGCAGCAGAACTTTGTGATAGAGTCGCTTTTATCGTTGATGGCAAGATAAAAGCTCTTGATACACCTCATAATTTGATCATGTCCAAAGGAGCTACTAAGATTACATACTCTTATGATGCAGGGCGGGAGATGACCGGTGAATGTCTCTTAAGCCATACAGCAGATGATAAATTACTGCAAGAACTATTACGCTCAAATCAGGTTCTATCAATTCACAGCAGTGAACCAACATTGAATGATATATTTATCGAAGTGACAGGGAGAATGCTAGTATGAGACTAAAAAATCTTATCTTAGGAGATTTTCAATTTCAATATAAGTATGGATTTTTCTTTGTATATACGATATTTACTATCTTTTATATAAGCATGGTATCCGTTCTTCCCAAGGAGTGGATGCATAAGATAGTAAGTATCCTCATTTATTCCGATCCGGCTGCCATGGGATTATTTTTTATGGGTGCAATTTTATTATTGGAGAAAAGTCAAAGGGTCATTAGTTCAATTGCAATATCACCGGTTAAAAGCTCTGAATATATCTTATCCAAAGTAATTTCGCTTGGTATTACCGGTACAGTAGTAGGTACATTGATTGCTCTATTCTCAGGAGCAGGTAATCTGTTTGGTATAATCATTGGAACCTTTTTGGGTTCAGTGATATTCTCGTTATTGGGACTTTTAGTGGCATCCAGAATAACCAGTCTGAATCAATTTCTGGTTGCCTCCCTCCCCTTTGAACTGATCAGCTTTGCACCACCGATCATCTATATGTTCGGATATAGGAAGCCGTATATGTTATTGCATCCGGGTTGCATCCTGATACATTTAATGAGCTATGGAGCAAGTCATATGGCGGGATATATCCTATATTTGCTTTTTTGGATCGGTATTATTTATCTAATTACAATACAACAGGTGAAATTTATGTTTCGATGTATTGGAGGGGTGACATTATGAGATCAAAAATCAATGGGAAGTGTTTGATGGCTTCCTTCCTCCAATTTATATCGCTATTACGTAAGGATGCAATGCTTCTTTTACTTTGTATTGCTCCTTTATTCGCGGGAATTTTCTTTTGTTATGGTATTCCTTATATAGAACATATTATATTGGAAGAGTTCCAATTTACAATTCATCTTGCACCTTATTATCTTTTATTTGATCTTTTGATGGCAACAATGACGCCACTATTATATTGTTTTGCTGCTGCTTATGTGATACTGGGTGAGATTGATGAAGGTATTTCTAAATATTTTGCGGTTACACCTCTTAAGAAAGACGGGTACCTTATATCTAGGCTAGGTCTGCCAACAATAATTTCTTTTCTGGTGACTATCGTTATTTTGCATGTTTTCTCCTTAAGTAGGTTATCTTTTCGTTTAATCATTAACATATCAATATTGGTATCAATCTTAGGTTATATGGAGGCATTGCTAATAGTAACACTATCTGGAAATAAGGTTGAAGGTATGGCTGTATCCAAATTATCAGGATTACTCATGCTAGGAATTCCGGCACCGTTTTTTTTGAAAGAAAATGAACAGTATCTTTTGAGCTTTCTTCCTTCCTATTGGTTATCAAAATACACAATGGAGCCCAGTTTGATCCTATTCCTGGTTGGTATCATAATATCCTTATTATGGGTGAAATTCTTATATAATAAGTTTATCAAGAAAATATTATGATGATGGGAATGGAGTGAAAGGTTGATAATCTAAGCTAGTAGCATGAGTGGGAGTAAATGAAATAAACTGATTCGTAAAGATATATTTTAGTAATAGACGTGTAGTCAGATACACAAATAGCAATTAAAAAGCAAAACTCCTGAAGGATGAGAGATGGTATCCAACAGGAGCTTTGCTTTATTTTTTGTAGATCATGAATACGATTTAATCTTTATATTTTAATTTCATAAATACTTTAATAATTTCATTTACACAGAATGGTATGAAAGCAAATAAGAATACGATTGCCCAATCCATTAGAGTTAAATTCTGTACCTGGAATGCATTTGCCAGGAAAGGAATTGATATGACAACAAGTTGCAATAAAATACCTATGATGATGGCACCGATTAAAAACTTATTGGAGAAGAGACCAACCTTAAAGATTGATTTTGTTGAACTTCTCATTGATAAAGAGTAAAAGAGCTGAGATGCAGCTAAAACCACAAATGCCATGGTTCTTGCATAGGTGAGTGCTTCTTCATAGGCTGGGTCAGAAGCTGCATTAGCAATACTTCCTAGAGTATATCCATGCTCCCATAAACCATAGAAGAATGCCAGTAAAGTGAAGATACCTATTAAAGTACCACCAATAACAGCTCTTAAACCTGCACCTCGTGCAAAGAAACTCTCTTTCGGATTACGAGGTTTCTGTTTCATAACATCACGATCACCGGGATCGATACCAAGAGCAATCGCAGGTAAAGAGTCCGTAATCAAATTAATCCATAAAATCTGAGTAGCAACTAATGGTACCGGCCAAGAAAGCAGAATGGATAAGAAGATTGTAATAACTTCACCTAGATTGCAGGAGAGTAGGAAGATTACTGATTTCTTAATATTATTATAAATATTTCTGCCTTCTTCGATTGCGTGTACAATGGTTGTGAAATTATCATCGGTTAAGATCATATCACTAGCGCCTTTTGCTACGTCGGTACCGGTGATACCCATTGCAACACCGATATCTGCGAATTTTAACGAAGGAGCATCATTTACACCGTCACCGGTCATAGACACAATGTTCCCATGAGATTTAAAAGCACGAACGATTTTAACCTTATGCTCTGGTGATACTCTGGCAAATACTCTGTAATTATTGATATTCTTTGAGAATATCTCATCGGGTAATTCATCAATCTCAGCTCCGGTAATACTTTGTTCTATGGAAGTGGCAATACCCAGTTCCTTAGCAATCGCAACTGCAGTATTCTTGTGATCTCCGGTAATCATAATCGGTGTGATACCGGCTGACTTAGCCTCTTCGATGGAAGCCTTTACTTCAAGTCTAGGAGGATCAATCATACCTACCAAACCAATGATGGTAAGATCTATTTCCATCTCTTCCGGCTTTATAATGCTATCGGTATCTTTAAAAGCTACACCAAGTACGCGAAGAGCTGCGTCAGACATTTCCTCAGTTTTTTTAAGATAATCCTGTTTTAACTCTTGTGTTAAGGGAACGATTTTTCCATTGACTAAAGCACTGTTTGATATGTGTAATAAATTGTCGATTGCACCTTTTGTATGAACCCGATATCCTTTGCCCTCTACGTTCAGTGTAGACATTAATTTTCGGTCGGAATCAAAGGGATTTTCAGATACTCTCTTATGATCTGAATTTAGCCTTGTCCTAGTAAGGTTATACTTATCACCCAATACAATAAGAGCAATTTCAGTTGGATCACCAGTTCCCTGTCCATTTTCAAAAGTAGCATCAGAACATAGTACCAAAGATTTTATTAGCTCAGTCTCGTCGCCAGTTGCTGTAAGATTGGTTTCAGTTCCAGAGATATCTTTAAAATTTTGACTGGTATAGTCTTTTACTACGGTCATGCGGTTCTGCGTTAATGTACCTGTTTTATCAGAACAGATAATATTAACTGATCCTAAGGTTTCAACGGCAGGAAGCTTCTTCACAATCGCATTGATCTTAGACATTCTGGTCACTCCCAGAGCCAATACAATCGCAACAATAGCAGCCAATCCTTCCGGAATTGCTGCAACAGCTAAGCTGATTGCTGTTAAAAACATCTCAAATAAATCTCTTCTTTGGATTAAAGCAATGATAAAAATGACAGCACAGATACCAATGGCTAAGAAACCTAGGATTCGTCCTAACTCATCCAATCTTTTTTGCAGAGGTGTCATTTCATCGTTATCAGCATCCAGGATTTTTGCGATCTTTCCAATTTCGGTTTCCATGGCAGTGGCTACAACTACACCTTCTCCACGACCATAAGTAACCAGTGTGGACATAAATGCCATATTTGATTTATCACCGATTGGAGTTTTTGGATCTGCGAAAAGGTCAGAGGCATCCTTGGAAGAAGGTACGGATTCGCCAGTGAGAGCAGATTCCTCGATTTGAAGGTTAGCACTTTCGATAAGTCTTAAATCAGCTGGTACATATCTACCTGCATCTAAAATGATAATATCGCCAGGTACAACTTCAGATGAATCAATTTCTTTCACTTCATTATCACGTCGAACAAGGGATCTTGGAGTTGTCATTTTTTGAAGTGCTTCCACAGCTTTTTCAGCCTTATACTCTTGGAATACTCCAATAACAGCATTTAAAATGATAACTAATAGGATGATAACAGCATCAGCAATTTCACCAATGACCAATGTGATAACGGCAGCTGCGAGAAGAACATAGATTAACATGTCCTTAAGCTGTGAGAAAAATAACGAAGCGATACTTTTTTTCGGTTTCCCTTTAAGCTTATTCATACCATACTGTTCAAGTCGTCCTTTGGCATCTGAACTGGAAAGTCCTGATGCTTTGTTGACTTTTAATTCTGTTAATACTTGATCTTGTGATTTGGAAAACCACATTATGAATACACCTCTTTCATACTTTTTAACTCTTGATTATGTTTCCAAATATTTATATCTTTATGCCATTCTGTTTGGAAACGAATATAATTGGCATAATTTAGTATACCTTAATAATTTTAAAATAACAATTCAAAGATTAGTAAATAATATTAAAATATGATTAAAAAGAAAATGAGAAATTCCACTATTGCATAACTATGTTACATAGGATTTGACGTATGTAGAAATTCAAAGTAAAATAAGCATAAGTGTATATCTTATGTAAATAGTTTTCTTGTGCTAATAAAAGACAAAATTGGGTCAGATTGAATTTAAATAAGGGAAAGGTGTTCTCATTATGAAAATGGTTGAAGCAATTTTAATAGATCAAGGGATTGAAGAAGAATATGCCGGTTATCTTTCTACGGGGATTATTGTTCTTGGGATAATTTTATTATGCATTATTGCCAATATTATTATGAAGAAGGTTGTTCTTCGAATCCTGACTCATTATATTAAGAATAATAAATACCGATGGGACGATATTATGTTAAGCAGAAAAGTTTTTCATCGGCTTATGCTGATTGTTCCTGCGGTTATTATCTACATGTCTGCTCCTGTATTTATAAATTTGTCTGAACTCATTCGCAGATTTACACTAACTTATATCCTGATCACAGCTATCTTTATCATTAGTTCTATTCTGGATTCTATTGATGATATCTACCGTGCATATCCAATCTCTAAGGTAAGACCGATTAAAGGGTTGTTGCAAGTAGTTAAAATTATTATTTATATTATTTTTGGTATTATCGTAATAGCAAATTTGATGGGAGAGAGTCCGTTAATTTTAATTAGTGGTTTTGGTGCTTTGGCTGCGGTATTTTCCTTTGTTTTTAAAGACTCGATTCTTGGTTTTATCGCTGGAATTCAATTAACCTCCAACGATATGCTTCGAATTGGAGACTGGATTGAGATGCAAAAATACGGAGCTGATGGTGATGTAATTGATATCACGTTAAATACCGTAAAAGTACAGAATTTCGATAAAACAATCGTTACAATTCCTGCGTATTCTTTGATCTCAGATTCCTTTAAGAATTGGAGAGGCATGAAAGAATTTGGGGGTAGGAGAATAAAACGATCGATTTATATTGATATCAATAGTATTAAATTTTGTACTCCTCAAATGATTGATAAATACAAACGAATTCAATATCTTAGAGACTATATTTTAGAAAAAGAAGAGGAGATTACAAGATACAATGAACAAGAGGTGGGCGAATATGATCTCGTTGTGAATGGTAAACATTTAACCAATGTAGGTACGTTTCGAGCCTATATATTGTATTACCTAAAACATAATACGATGCTTCATAACGATATGGTACAAATGGTACGGCAGCTAGAACCTGGTCCGAATGGTCTTCCCTTAGAAATTTATGCATTTTCAAAAGGTACTGATTTCGAGGTATATGAAACAATTCAAGCAGACATTTTTGATCATATTATTGCAGTCGCAGAGGAGTTTGATCTTCGTATTTTCCAAAGTCCAACTGGTTATGATGTGAAACATCATTAAAAAAGGTGCCTTAAAAAAGGTGCCTGACCCCCTTAAGAATTTCTTACGGCGTAAGAAATTCTTAAGGGGGTCAGGCACATAGTAGAAGCAGGAATATCATTCCTGCTTCTGCCATCTGGTGTCTCATATTATTCAGTTTTTAAAGGCTTGACTTAAACTAATTCGATTATTACGACTTACATTAAATATTAGTGATAATATTTTTGTTAAAATGGAACTTTAATCTCTTCGAATGAATGACATAACCAGTCCAACTTAACCATCTCCTAATCTAGTGTTTAACTCTTGCTGTTTGTAATCCTGAGACTAAATTACAAATTTTCGTTTTCTACTGATCGATACGATGATCTAACATTTCAATTAAGCTTCCGGCTTAAGATTATGTTGTAACTTCGTATCTGATATTTATTATGTCTAATATAAAAAGAATTATTCTTTTAAAAATAAGTTTTTAAAAAAATAATTCTTCTAGTAAAACTATTGAGTTTGACGACGTTTGATAACCTTAAGTCGGGTGAATTCCTCACGTTCTTTTTCTTCCAATGCGTTTTGAATGGAAGAGGTAAGATCCATATAATAAGGTATCGTAATATTTTGAAGTGCATTGGCACGTTTTTGGGTTTTCTTAATATTCGCAGCCAAACGATAAGCAGCATTTTCTATCATGGATAATCGGATGGTAAGTTCTTTTACCTTATTAAAATGCTTGGTAGCATTATCTAGGGAAATCTTCGTCTGATAAAATGCATAGGTTGGTTTGCTAATGGAATTATCAAATTCAACCAATGGAATTTCGGTACCCATAATATTTCTCTGTTTAATCCGGATGGATTGCTCTTCCGGAACTGTGCTGCTAAGATCAGATACATTCCGGATACCCATCTCGATATTTGCTTGCTGCAAAGCAAGGTAAGCAGCAGAGAAGGTGCTATCAATCTCTAATTGGATGTTCTTAGCTTTATCAATTAATTCCATCAGCTCACGGATTAAGATGTTGCGCTTTTTATCCATCAACTCATAGCCTTGTTTTGATAAATTCAGAGAGTTTTTTGCCAATATTAAATTTCCCTTTGTAGGGAAGGTATTCGGATTCAAAGTATCACCTCTACTCCTTTTTAAATAACATCATTGGTTTTATAATACTGATCTAAGATCTTTGTATCAATACGATCCAGTTCTTCTCTAGGAAGAATGGATAATAAGGACCATCCTAAATCTAAAGTCTGTGTTATGGTACGATCTTCTACTAAGCCTTGTGCTATAAATTGAGTTTCCATTGCAGAACCAAATTGCAGGTATTTTTTATCAATAGGAGATAATTCATCTTCACCGATTACACTGGCAAGTGCTCTAGCTTCACCTACACGAGCATAGGAAGAGAAGAGTTGGTTTGCCAAATCTTGATGATCCTCTCGTGTGTAACCTTTACCGATACCGTCCTTCATCAAACGAGAGAGTGAAGGAAGAATATTAATCGGCGGATAAACCGCTTTTTGATGTAAGGAACGGTCTAAAACAATCTGACCCTCTGTAATATATCCGGTCAAGTCAGGGATCGGATGAGTAATATCATCATTTGGCATGGTTAAAATCGGAATCTGGGTTACAGAACCTTTACAGCCATGTACAATTCCAGCTCTTTCATATAATGTTGCTAATTCTGAGTAGAGATAACCAGGATATCCTTTACGGCTTGGAATTTCACCTTTGCTGGAGGACACTTCACGCATCGCTTCTGCGTAGGAAGTCATATCGGTAAGAATTACCAAGATATGTTTTCCTTTTTCATATGCTAGATATTCTGCTGCAGTTAATGCCACCTTCGGTGTAATTAAACGCTCAACAACAGGGTCATTCGCGAGATTTAAAAACATAACAACGTGATTGCTGGCACCGCTTTCTTCGAAGGTGCGACGGAAGAAATCAGCAACGTCATGCTTTACACCCATAGCCGCAAAAACAATAGCAAACTCTTCATCAGAATTTTCACCTAAGGAAGCCTGCTTAACGATTTGAGCAGCTAATAAATCATGAGGAAGACCATTCCCGGAGAAGATCGGTAATTTCTGTCCACGAATTAAAGTGGTGAGACAGTCGATTGTAGAAATTCCTGTTTTAATATAGTTTCTTGGGTATTCTCTGGAACAAGGATTTAATGGCTGACCATTGATATCTCTTTTTGTTTCAGCAATGATATGGCCTAAACCATCGATCGGCTGACCAACACCATTAAAAACTCTACCGAGTATTTCTTCTGATAAAGCAACTTCCATTGGATGACCGGTCATTTTAGTATGGGTATTATGAAGGGACATATCCTCGGTACCCTGAAAAACCTGAATAACAGCTTTATCTTGATATAATTCAACAATTCTACCTAACTTTTTCTTATTACCTTCCACCGTTAATTCAACGATCTCATCAAAGAAAGCATCCCGAACACCTTCTAGAGCGATGAGGGGGCCATTGATTTCGCTTAGTCCTAAATATTCAATTGACATAATCTTTGTTCCTCCCTATGCGTTCTTTTCCATGATGTGATTAAAGAAATTATCAATCATGACTTTGTAGTCGTCAAATTTTTGTAATTCATCATTTCCAACATTATATTTAATTGCAATCACTTTATCAAAGATATCTTCTTCCTTTAATAAAGACATTGGCATATTCATATCAATCAGCTGTTTTGCTTTACCAAACAGATAGAGGATAGTTTCCATCATCTTTAACTGTTTGTTCATTGGTACATAAGTATCAGATGGATGGTAAGCATTCTGTTGGACAAAACCTAAACGGATTACTCTGGCAATCTCAAGAATTAATTTTTGATCGTCGGGTAATACATCGCTACCGATCAATTTAACGATTTCATTTAATTTACTTTCTTGGGTTAGAAGACTGATCATTTGATTTCTGCAATCGAGGAAGTCTTCACCAACATTTTTTAAATACCAAGGACCTAAATCAGATAAGTATTCACTATAGCTGGTCAGCCATTGGATTGCCGGGAAATGTCTTGCATAGGCTAAGGATTTATCCAATGCCCAGAAGCAACGTACGAAACGCTTTGTATTCTGCGTTACTGGTTCTGAGAAGTCACCACCCTGAGGGGACACGGCTCCTATAATAGAAACACTTCCTTCGGTACCGTTTAAATTCTGCATAAATCCTGCTCTTTCATAAAAGGCAGATAATCTTGAAGCAAGATAGGCCGGAAAACCTTCTTCCGCAGGCATTTCCTCAAGACGACCGGATAACTCACGGAGTGCCTCAGCCCAACGGGAGGTAGAGTCTGCCATAATCGCAACATGGTAACCCATATCACGATAATATTCAGCTAATGTGATTCCGGTGTAAATACTTGCTTCACGGGCTGCAACCGGCATGTTAGATGTATTTGCAATTAATGTAGTACGATCGAGAAGAGGATTACCGGATTTAGGATCAATTAATTTTGTAAAATCCTCTAACACTTCGGTCATCTCATTTCCACGTTCACCACAGCCGATATAAACAATAATATCGGCATCGGACCATTTAGCCAACTGATGCTGTGTCATGGTTTTACCGGTTCCGAAACCACCGGGAATAGCAGCAGTACCACCCTTAGCAATTGGAAAGAGGGTATCTAATATTCGCTGTCCGGTAATTAAAGGTCGATCAGAGGCAAATCTCTTACTGGTAGGTCTAGGAATACGAATAGGCCATTTTTGAGTTAAAGAAAGCTCACGTTCCTCACCTTTATTATCGACGATGACTACGATAGTGTCATTGATTGTATACTTTCCATCCGGTGCTACTCTCGTTACCGTACCACTGACATCGGGAGGTATCATCGATTTGTGAATAATAGCAGTAGTCTCAGGAACTTCAGCGATAATAGCTCCACCAAATAGTTTATCACCAGGTTTTACAGTAATATGAACATCCCATAAACGTTTGGTGTCTAAGGACTCAACACTAACACCCCTTGAAATAAAAGCGCCGGAAGCCTTTGCAATTTCTTTTAACGGTCGTTCAATACCGTCAAAGATATTACTGATAATACCAGGTGCCAGTGTAACTGAGATAGCAGCACCCGTTGAGAGCACTTCATCTCCGGGTTTTAAGCCGGAGGTTTCCTCGTATACCTGAACTACGGTTCGTTCTTTATTTAAACCGATAACTTCTCCTACCAATCTTGAGCTTCCTACTAATACCATTTCACCCATTTTGAATTCTTGGTTACCGATTACATATACAATTGGTCCATTAATACCATATATTATACCTGTTAAATTCATATGGTCAAACTCGTCCTTTCTGGATATTAAAGCATAAAGGAATCTCTGGCTTCCTCTAGTTTTGTTAAAAATGATTGGTCAATTAAAATATTGTTTGATGAAATCACAGCCCGAGTTCCGCCGATAAAATCACGGTTACTAATGGTTAGGACTACACCTGTTTTTTCTTCCAGAAATGCTTTTTTTTGTTCATCGGAGGGATTAATATAAATCGTAATACCGTCTCCTTTGGCAAAATTGTTCGCATTCATGATTTGAGTGCATAATAAATTTACATACTCAGGTGTTTGCATATAGGCGAACAGCAACTGTTTTACGTCTTTAAAAATCTGTTCGGTTATCAGTTCTGTTTTCTCCAACACCAAACGTCTGGTTTGAATTGCTTCGCTCGATAGCTTTCGATTCTTCTCACGAGCAATGTTATCGCTTGCGACATGATATGCAGATTCTGCTTTTCTTAGAGCAGCCTGTTTACGATCGTCATATATTTTTTGCAAACTACTTTTATATTCTTCGATAATTTCGATGCTTTGCTTTGTGGCATTCTCAATTACGGATATTTGAAAATGATCTAATTTTTCGTCCAGAGTCATTGGTCTTACCAAGCCTTTCTACATAGTACACTTAAAAACTAATTCTTATTTAAAGTCTTAACCCTATTGCCTCATTAACATAGGAGGTAATAAAATCTGGCTTACGACCGGTTCCATGACGGTCAGGAATTTCTACGATTAAAGGAAGTTTTCTGTTAAGCTTAACGTCGTCAATAATCTCCGGAAATTCACGGCTTAATTTCTCAGTAATAAGAACAATCCCGATCGTTTTGTCAGTAAATGCTTTATCTAACTGTTCTTTTAATTCATTTCTGGAATGAATAACAACTCCGTTCACGCCGGCAAGGCGCATTCCGGTATAAGTATCAACATTATCGCTGATAAGATACATTCGCATACATAAACCCCCTTACGTGATTAGCCTAAGATAGTAAAGGAAACGATCAATCCGTAAAGAGCAATACCTTCTGCAAGAGCTACAAAGATTAAGGATTTACCCATAATAGTTGAATCTTCACTGATTGCACCTAACGCAGCAGAGGCAGCTGAAGAAACTGCAATACCACCACCGATACAAGAAAGACCGGTAGAAAGAGCAGCAGCGATATATTTCCAGCCATCAGTTGCGGCAACTGCTACAGTTTCTGCTTCTGCAGCAGACACTTTACCACTGAATACAAGGATATCTGAAATGATTAATGTACCGAAGAATAAGAAAGCATTCCAAGCCAATGTAGCTTTCAAACCGCCCTTACTTTTCTTCTTAGATAAAAGAAAAGCGCCGAAAGGAATGATGATACTTACAATTAATGTTAATACGATGATAATTTTTGTTGCCATGAATAAATTCCTCCTGAAATTTTGTTTAATTTTTATATGGTTTAAATTCTTTACCCGTACCTCTGTAAAAACGACTGAACATTTCGTAATATTCCAAACGAAGAACCTGAATACCTACAATAAGACCTTCCATTCCAGCCACAAAAATATTACCGAAGATCAGTATAAATATATTAGGGTTAGCGGTTTCTACCCCTGCTAATAACATAACAACACCCATCATAGCAGCGTGACTTAATGCAAATGCACCAACACGAAGGAAGGAGATGGTATTGGTTACATAACTGAGTAATACTTCAAATAGTTCAAAAATTGATTCTACAAAGAACATTGCTTTATGTTCCGGAAAGATATGGGATTTCTTCTGCAATAAGTGGGTCAGCGGTTCCTTAAAGAAGATAAGCAGAAGAGGAATAGCAAAAAATAATATTAGGATTATGGTTGCAGGAAGTGTATGCCCAGTTGCGACAAGAACAACGCACGCAATGACAGCTCCATAAAATATGAGTCCGGCAATTCCATTGGTATCAAAGAATACCTTGCCCCAATCCATAGCTTTAATACTATTTATAATATTAATAATCATTGCTATTAGTATTAACACAGTACCAAATCCAACAGCTGTTAATAATACGGTCATAACATTATGCATTGGTTGAAGCCAAAGATGTGGGATCACATCCTCGAATCCGAATATGCTACCGTACATAAAACCGAATAGAGTAGAAAAAATACCTGCGGTAGCGATAATTGCAGCTATGTTCATCTTTTTAAATCTATAAAGCAAGAATCCACCAATGACTAAAGAGAGTCCCTGTCCAACGTCTCCAAACATAATACCGAAAATGAGAGAGTAGGTAATTGCCACAAAAGAAGTAGGATCAATCTCATTATACGCCGGTAATCCATACATCTTTATAAACATCTCAAATGGTTTAAAGAGCTTGATGTTTCTCAGTTTTGTCGGTGGCTCTAATTTAATATCTTCCTGACCGTCATCACAGATACAATATACATTTACATCTTGATCTGCTTCCTTTAATAAATCAACGGAGTCGCGTTCTGAAATCCATCCGCAGATGATATAAAACACATCATTTTTACCTTTTTCTCTCGTGCAGGCAGCCATCTTACGGACATCGAAATTCCGGTTCATGGTACTTAATGTATGGTGAGCAAATAAAATTTGCTCAGTCCTTTGCTTTAAGATCTCTTTGATTTCAGCGTATATGTCATTTAATTCGTAGTTAATTTGATCAATCTTTCTTGATATGGATACATAGGATTCCTCCGGTGTACCTTCATACTCATTAGGTAACTTAATACGTTCAAAATGCATGGAAGCATAGATGGCATCTGTTTTAACCGAGTCAACATCCGGAACAAAATAAATACCCCATACATAATCCTTGTCACGGTCTGATACATAGAATACCGTGTTTAGATTGTCGTATACATATTTAGCAAAGCGAGTATAAAACTCATTGGAAATCTTACCAAATCGGAACTTAATAAATTTTAAGTTCATGATTTTTTTCATATCGTAATCTAAATGACGAAAACGTTCAATCTGATGCAGCAACTCGGAACAATGATTTCTTTGTGCTTTTAATTCCTTTTTACGAGTATTCAAATCAATGAGAAGGGCATTTGTTGAATTAATGATATCAGTCGCATCTTCCAAAGAAGTTAATTCTTTGGTTGTATAATCGGTTACTTCCAATTTTTTTATTAATTCTTCTGATTTTGCCAATAATTCACGATATGGATTATGCTCGATAAAAGGTTTTAAGTTATAGGAAGTGCTAAGCTCAGACAGGGCGTTTTCCAAATGAATATCATAGTTAGTCAGATATTTTTTTACCACCCTATCAAAATCATTTTTTGGTCCTGTGATGCTTAAGAACTTCATCTTCTCTATCATTTTAAACACCTCCAATTCGCTATTGTAAAATATATTTTAGTTTATCCTTAGGATCTAATCCATATCGGATACATTCTAAAGCTGTTGTTAATTGAGATATTTCTAATTCTTTCCTATATAGATAATAATTTACAGTAGTCATGGAAGCGGGATACTTCGTTGTATGAACCTGAAATATTTTCTGAATGATATGCTTATAATCTGTTTCAATAGTACCATCTGCTAAGTGCTGATAAATCGCTTTATAATAGGTAGAACTTAATACCGAAGAGAACTCTTCGATTGAAGCGGTACCTGCCAATTTCATCAGCTGATCCTTGGATAACTTATAATTAATTGGTATCAGATAAGCAAGAATATCACCAGCATTTAGATCATACATCTTTTTTGATCGATAGATCCAGATTATGTTGAGTAAATCAATCTCCGTACCGAAACGATGCGTGAATGCTTTTCGACTGACACTAGTTAGTTGACTTTCTTTTAATTTCCAAGCTTTTTTAAAATAGTAGATATCTAACTGCATCTCATAATCAAAAGAAGTTGCATTTGCTCCACTTTGGATTTTAACAAATAAAGGATAGTATTCGGTTCCTTTTAAATTCTGTATATATTCCTCCATCGTACGGGAGGTAGCTAAGACTTCCACATTAATCTGTGAATGCTTCTTAAAGAATGGAAGGAACAAGGATAAATCGTTCGTACTTTCTGAATTATACATGGAACGAAGAAGTGATTTTAAAACATTTACTTCATACCGAAAGAAGAGTAAGGCTAAATCCTTTCGTTGAAAACCATTGGCAAATCGGTAAATTTTCGTGAAGTCCGTATAAAATCCGTAAATAAACATTCGTTCCGCTTCTCCGCGGTGAAGTTCACGTTCATCATATTTTTGAAAGATATCTTTATAACCTGGATGGTTCTTTAAAAAAGCAATGAAGTCAACAACGGTTTCCAGCGTAGAAATTTTCTTATAATCCTCGAGGCTGATTAATTTGGAGTCCATAGCTCTTACTTTTGTATTGATACCGCTATAGGATAATGAAAAACTCATAAGTACCTCCTGGAAGATTATATTTGAATAATACTGTCAAATACTTTTTTTACTATTACATCATGATTTTTTTTAAAATTATCATCTAAGTCTTTCAACTGTTTCTCACTATTTTGTAATAAAGCTTGTCGTTCCTTTTCTAGCTCAAGTTCAGCTTGAGCCATTAAGGCATTGATTTTAGCTGTATTATGCGCTGCAATCTCCGATTCCATTTGCAAAATACAATTCTCATTTTCTTCATAAAGCACATTTTTTTGTGCATTGGCATTTTCAATGATTTGATTCGCTTTATTCTCTATTTCAAAGAGTTGATTGATCACTTTTTCCATACTATACCTCCCATCTATCGACAAAATACGCCATATATTTCGATGTCTACAACAGAATAATAATACACCCGATTTATTAAAATGCCTATAGCTAATATGTACAAAATTATTAAATTTTATATAATTTATTGTATGATATGTTGATAAAACGTTTAAGTAAATAAACCATATTTTCATAAAATATATCTTGCAAAATATTACGAAAAGGATTAAGATAAATACATGATTTAAAGTGACTAATTGCTATAATATGGAAATGTTGCATCGATAGATCTTTCATATATTTACATATATATTATAGAATATTGTATTATTATAATAAATAAATGTGCAATATGCTACATATGATTGAATAGAAAACGATTAAGTTAATTATATATTAAATATTTCATTCGGAGGAAAGAATGGTTTCGATCAAAGACATCTCTACCCGGTGCCAGGTTTCGGTTGCAACCGTAAGTAAAGCACTCAATAATCATAGTGATATCTCAGAGGCAACGAAGGATTATGTCAGAAAAGTTGCTAAAGAAATGGGATATTATCCCAATTCGTTTGCCCGGGCTCTTAAGACGAATCGTACCTTTAATCTGGGGGTTTTATTCGTAGACGATTCACAGAGTGGCTTAACCCACGAATATTTTGCAAATGTACTTGACAGTTTTAAAGTAGAAGCAGAGAGCTACGGGTATGATATTACATTTATCAGCAAACATATGGGCAGAAAGAATATGTCATATTATGAACATAGTAGATACCGAGGAGTAGACGGTGTTGTGATTGCATGCATCGATTTTAACGACCGTGATGTAATTGATTTAATTCATGGAGATTTACCGGTGGTTACCATTGATCATATATTTGATAATCGAACTGCAATTATATCGGACAATGTAAAAGGAATTCATGATCTAGTTCATTATATTTATTCCTGTGGGCATCGAAAAATTGCATACATACATGGAGCTGATTCATCGGTTACACAAAATCGTGTTGGTAGCTTTTATAAAACCTTAGGAGAGTTGGGAATAGAAATTCCAGATTGTTATGTAAAGAGTGGTTTTTATCATGATCCGGATAGTACAGCTCGATTAACGAGAGAGTTGCTTGAATTAAAAGATAAGCCTACCTGTATTATTTTCCCTGATGATTTTTCCTGCATAGGAGGAATTAATGCTATAAAGGAACTTGGATTACGTATTCCAGAGGACATATCGGTTGTTGGTTACGATGGAATTCTATTATCTCAGGTACTTGATCCTAAGCTAACTACTTATAAGCAAGATACAAAATCTTTGGGAAAGAGTGCTGCACAGAAATTGATTGCCTTGATTGAAAATCCTAAGGCATCAATCATAGAAAGGGTGGTTGTAGAAGGGAGTGTATTAATAGGAAATTCAGTTAGAAACATAGAAGCAGTATCAATATAACATACTGAAACAGACAGTATGAAATTTTAACAGTTTTATTATAGTATAAACTGGGGAGCTTTATAGTATATAGGTTAAAATGATTACGAGTCATATTCAGATTTTTAAAAGGATATCGCACCGTTATAAAATGCGATGAGTGGAGTATAATAACATATAGAAACAAAAATAGAGGATTTATTAATCAATATATGCCAAAGTGGGGACTTTCGGTTATAAGATTAATGAATCCTCATTTTTGTTTGCTACAATTATACATTAAATAAGTAAATATTCAGTTTTAATCAGTTTTTAATTAATGAAAAGTGAGTAATTGTTGAATAATATTATATAATGATATATAATTGGTTAGGTAATGCCAATATATATAAATATTGGAGGTGAGAGAATGGCAGTTGAAACAGTGCAGGCTGTTCGTAAAGCAGAGCAAAAAGCTGCGCAGATGGAAAATGATGCATTGATACAAAGAGATCTTATCATTCAAGAAGCGAAACAAAAAGCAAAAACAATGATATCATCCATGACAAAGGATGCATTATCAAAAGCAGCAATGGAATTAGATCAAACTCAAAAAAAGGGTGATGAATTATTAATAACTTCCAGAGCAAAAGCAGACAAAGAAATCCTTTTAATGAAGGAATTGACGAAAAGCAAGGAACAAGCAGCAATTAAGCTTATCTTATCCGAAATTGTATAATCGTCAGAAATACTTTAAGACTAATAATGTTACAGCAAAGGAGGTGTTAAGTTATGGCAGTACTGCAAATGCAGCATATAGTTTTATGCGGACAAAAGAAAGACAGAAAGCAGATCTTAGAATTTCTTCAACGTCGCGGGGTAGTAGAAGTCAATGATATGCTGCAGGAAGATAGTATATTTCACAAAACAGACGTAACAGCAGCAAAACTGAGCTTTGATAAAAGTATTACAAATGCGAAGGATGCATTAGAAATTTTAAATCAATATGCTCCTGAGAAAAAGTCTAAACTGGATATGTTAAATGGTCGAGTTGAATTATCAAAAGAAGGGTACGACGAATTTTCAACGAATAGAGAAGATACTCTGCGCATTGCAAATAGATTAATATCCTTATCAAAGGAAATTGCAGAAAATAATGCAGAAATCAACAAACTGCAGATACAACAGGAAATGTTGCTACCCTGGACAAGTCTTGACATACCGATCAATTTTCAGGGAACAAAGTTTACGAAAAGCTTTATAGGTATTTTACCAGGTACCTGGAGTTTAGAAGCTATTTATGAAAAATTAGCTGAATTAACTCCTATAAACGTTGATATCATAAGTTCTTCAAGAGAGCAGACATGTATCTTCATTTTGTGTAAACGAAATATGGAAGGCTTTGTATACGATGCTTTAAGGGATATTGGTTTTACGTTACCAAGTCAAATGTATGATCATGCTCCCTATGAGCAATTAAAACTTTTGGAAAATCAAATCAAAGAACTGCAGGCCGCTATATACAAAGCCCAGGATGAAATTGTATCGTATGAAAAAGTGAGAGAGGATATTCGACTTCTTCAGGATTATGATACGATGAGGGCTGATAAATATGAGGTAATAGGACATTTGCTACAATCAAAAAATGTGTTCTTTTTAACAGGATATATTCCTGAGAAGGATGCAAATAGTCTGTCAGAAGAGTTAACCAAGCAATTTGATATAGGGATAGAATTTGATCAGCCTGCCGAGGAAGAAGATGTACCTGTATTATTAAAGAATAATGGTTTTTCAGGTCCACTGGAAGGAGTTCTAACCGGATACAGCCTCCCAAACAGGCATGAGGTTGATCCTACCATGATGATGTCACTATTTTATTATGTGTTCTTCGGAATCATGCTATCAGATGCCGGTTACGGAGCTTTGATGGTAATTGGATGTGCTTATGCGTTAATCCGATTTAAAAAGACATTGGAACATTCCATGAAGAATACTCTGAAGATGTACTTATACTGTGGTATATCTACAGTATTTTGGGGAATTGCTTTCGGAAGTTACTTTGGTGATATTGTTGATGTAGTATCCGATACATTCTTCGGTAATAAAATCGTAATTCCACCGCTTTGGTTTTTCCCAGTAAAAGAACCTATGCGTATGCTTACGTATGCTATGTTATTTGGATTAATTCATTTAATGTTTGGTTTGTTTATGAAATTCTATCAGACCCTGCGATTAAAGGATTATAAATCTTTGATTTATGATGTGGTATTTTGGATTGTATTAATAATATCCTCTACGGTTGGATTATTATCAACCGAGATGGTTCGAAACATTTTAGGTGTTGGTTTTACTATTCCGGGTCCGATTGCTTTTACAGCCGGAATATTAGTAATTCTGTCATCCATCGGAATTGTATTAACCAATGGCAGAGAATCTAAAAATCCATTTAAACGCTTCTTAAAAGGTGCGTATGCTTTATATGGAATCACAGGATATTTAAGCGATGTACTTTCGTATTCTCGTTTATTAGCACTTGGTTTAGCAACCGGTGTTATAGCAACCGTAATCAATAAAATGGCAGCAATGGCAGGCGGAGGTTTTGGATTTGTTGGACCAATCCTTTTCATAGCAATTGTGCTTCTAGGTCACACTTTGAATATTGCAATTAATGCACTGGGTGCTTATGTGCATACAAATCGTCTGCAATATGTCGAATTCTTTGGTAAGTTCTATGAAGGAGGAGGACGTATGTTCAATCCCTTCGGTATGAAAACAAAATATTACAAGATTAAGGAGAAGATGTAAGATGGAAAATATAGGAGTTGTATATGCATTAGTTGGTGCTGCTTTAGCTGCACTTATGGCAGGAATTGGATCAGCAATCGGAGTAGGTATGGGCGGTCAGGCTGGTGCAGGTGTTGTAACTGAGGATCCAGGTAAATTTGGTAAGGTACTGGTATTACAGCTACTTCCAGGTACTCAGGGTATTTATGGTTTGTTAATTGCATTCATTACCTTATCTCAGATCGGTGTTTTAGGCGGAGATGCTAATATTTCTACCGCAAAAGGTTTATTATATTTAGCTGCTTGTCTTCCGATGGCTATTGTTGGTTTAGTTTCTGCTATTTATCAAGCAAAAGCATCTGTTGCAAGTATGGGTATCTTAGCAAAAAGACCGGAGCAATTTGGTAAATCTATGATTTTCCCTGCAATGGTTGAGACTTACGCTATTTTAGCGCTTCTTATTTCAATCTTAGCTATTTTTGGAGTTGCAGGTTTAAACATATAACAGTTGGGAGAGTTTACTATGACTGGATTAGAAAAAATACTGAAAGCCATTGAAGAAGAAGCTATGGCTAATGCAGATACTGTAATTTCAAAAGCAAACCAGGAAGCTGAAGAAATCATTGCTGCAGCTACGAGTGAGGCACAAAAAAAGTGTGCTGAAATCGCTACGAAGTCAGAAGCGGATGTAAATGCAGCAAATGCCCGGGCACAGTCTGCAGCAGCATTACAGGAACGTAAATTAATGCTGGAAGCAAAACAACAAGTCATCAGTAATGTGATTTTAAATGCTAAGAATACCTTACTTCAATTACCTGTTTCAGAATATTTTGATGTTATTCTTCGTATGGTTTTAAAATATTCTCTGAAACTGACAAGAAACGACTACCGCAGGATTTTCAGGCGAAGATTCAAACTACCCTAGCTAACATACCAGGAGCATCCCTTACAATTTCGGATCGTGCTGCATCCATAGATGGAGGCTTTATCCTTGTCTATGGAGAGGTAGAAGAGAATTGTTCCTTTGATGCTATTTTCTCTGCATCTAAGGATATGTTACAGGATAAAGTCAGCGGTATATTGTTTGAATAGCTTAGCTTAAGAGAGAGGTGATGACATGGCTGATAAGCAATACACTTATGCAGTCGCAAGAATACGATCCAAAGAGCTTTCCTTAATGAGTAAATCCGATATCGACCAATTGATGGCATGTAAAACGGAAAAAGAGTGTTTACGTTTTTTATTGGATAAAGGTTGGGGCAGAACAGGAGAAGAATCACCGGAGCAGCTGTTAACAATTGAACGGGATAAAACATGGGAACTGATTCGCGAACTAGTTGGAGATATGTCTGTATTTTATACATTTATCTATGGAAATGACTTTCACAATTTGAAAGCAGCTATAAAACAAGTATACATGAATACAGAACTTGACCATATTTATATTTCTAATGGTACCATCCCCCCGGAACAGATTTATAAAGCTGTTAAGGAACATGATTTTTCTATCCTTCCGGAGCATATGAAGGCATGTGCAGAAGAAGCTTATCAAGTACAACTTCATACAGGTGATAGCCAGTTATGTGAAGTTATCATTGATAAAGCTGCTTTAGAAACCACATATCGTAAAGGAAAAGCAACTGGTAACGAATTGCTATCAAAGTATGCAGAGCTCAAGGTTGCTGCCGCTGATATCAATATTGCATTTAGAAGTCAAAAAACCGGTAAAAGTCGTGAATTTATGGAGAGAGCTATTGCTCAATGTGATAGTCTGGATGTAAAAAAATTAATATCTGCTGCTCTTGAGAGCGAAGAAGCAATATATGAGTATTTGTCCACTACAGTTTATGAGGATGCAGTTCAGGCATTAAAGGAATCTCCGTCTGCCTTTGAACGTTGGTGTGATAATCTCATTATAAGACACATAAGACCGCAGAAATATAATCCTTTTACCATATCCCCTTTGGCTGCTTATATTTTAGCTCGGGAGAATGAAATAAAGTCTGTTCGAATCTTACTTTCCGGAAAACGAAATGAAATTCCTGAGGAAGCTATTCGGGAAAGAATGAGGGAAATGTATGTATAAGATAGCAGTGCTCGGTGATCGAGATAGTATATACGGTTTTGCAGCGCTGGGTCTTGATACTTATCCAGTAGAATCGAAGGACGAAGCTGCAAAAATATTAAAAAAAATAGCGGATGGTATGGGAATTCGTAATGTGAAGAAGTCAGTAGAGAGAGCAGTTGGCTCTGATATATTATTTAATAACGATAAATAAAAAAGCAGGTGAAAGAACATGAGCAAAGGCACCATAAAGAAAGTTGCCGGTCCGTTGGTTATTGCCGAAGGAATGAGAGATGCCAATATGTTCGACGTGGTACGTGTAAGTGAGCAGAGACTTATTGGTGAAATCATAGAAATTCACGGTGATCAGGCTTCCATTCAGGTTTATGAGGAAACCTCAGGTTTGGGACCGGGCGAAGCAGTAGAATCTACCGGTGCTCCCTTGAGTGTAGAATTGGGACCCGGATTAATCGGTAGTATATTTGACGGTATTCAACGTCCACTGGTAGATATCATGGAAGCTACCGGAACTCGTTTAACGAGAGGAGTTGAGATACCGGCATTAAGCAGAAAGAAGAAGTGGCATTTTATTCCTTGTGTTATTGCTGGTGATACCGTTGAAGCAGGGGATATTATTGGATCAGTGGCAGAAACAGAAATCGTTTCCCATAAAATCCTGATTCCTAAAGGCGTAAGTGGAAAAATAGTTTCCATTTCAGAAGGTGACTATACCATAGACGAGACTGTTTTAGTTGTAGAAAAAGCAGATGGAACCAAAGAAAATGTTACGATGATGCAAAAATGGCCAGTACGTGTCGGAAGACCATATAAGCAAAAATTATCTCCGGATATGCCTTTGGTAACGGGACAGAGAGTAATTGATACCTTATTCCCTATCGCTAAGGGTGGTGTAGCTGCAGTACCTGGTCCATTCGGTAGTGGAAAAACAGTAGTACAGCATCAGCTGGCAAAGTGGGCGGAAGCAGATATCGTTGTATACATCGGTTGCGGAGAACGTGGTAACGAAATGACCGACGTATTAAATGAATTTCCTGAATTAAAGGATCCTAAGACTGGTCACTCCTTAATGGAGCGTACTGTTTTAATTGCCAATACTTCCGATATGCCCGTAGCTGCGAGAGAAGCTTCGATCTATGTAGGTATCACGATAGCAGAATATTTCCGTGATATGGGTTATTCCGTAGCATTAATGGCTGATTCTACCTCTCGTTGGGCAGAAGCACTCCGCGAGATGTCAGGACGCCTTGAAGAAATGCCCGGTGAAGAAGGCTATCCTGCTTATCTGGGAAGCCGCCTTGCTCAATTTTATGAGAGAGCAGGTAGAGTTATTTCCCTAGGAAGAGATGGTAGAGAAGGAGCATTATCCGTTATTGGAGCAGTTTCACCTCCTGGTGGTGATATTTCAGAACCGGTATCACAAGCAACCCTTCGTATTGTTAAGGTTTTCTGGGGGCTGGATGCTAACCTGGCTTATCGTCGTCATTTCCCGGCAATTAATTGGTTAACCAGTTATTCTCTCTATAATATGGGTAAATGGTTCAATTCCAAAGTAAATGAAAGCTGGATGGAGTTAAGAGCACGAATCATGAAGATGTTATCCGATGAAGCTGAGTTGGATGAAATCGTTAAACTGGTTGGTATGGATGCTTTATCAGCCCCTGACCGTCTGAAATTAGAGGCTGCCCGTTCTATACGTGAAGACTTTTTGCATCAGGATGCATTCCATGAGGTGGATACCTACACTTCTCTGGATAAGCAATTCCGTATGATGGAATTAGTATTAAATTACTTTGATGTATCTACAGAAGCGTTAAAGAACGGAGCTAATATTGAGAAGCTGGTTAAACTTCCGATTCGTGAAAGAATTGGACGTTATAAATATATTACCAATGATCGTTTAGAAGCAGAATACGAGGATATTATCAAAACCTTACATCGTGAAATTGATGGGTTATTACAGAAGGAGGAAGCCTAATGCCAAAGGAATATAGAACCATTCAAGAGGTAGCAGGTCCTCTTATGCTGGTACATGGTGTTGAAAATGTATCCTACAATGAATTAGCTGAAATAGAACTTGCAAATGGTGAAAAACGCCGATGCAA
>JAQZBN010000108.1 GCA_029238935.1 Herbinix sp. | reverse complement strand
CAGAGCGGAAGCAAAAAATACTGGATACCATTAATGATACCATAGACTTAAGTGGAATGGTCATTGAGGATGATGATTTAGATGTAACGGAAGAAAATGATGATTATGAAAATACTCGGGATATTATTGTGGAAGTAAATTGTGAAGTAGAACCTATCATAGGACTTTATATAACAGACCCAGTTCCTATGAAATCAGTGGCAAGAATGAGAAGAGAGTAGGGAAATTAATATGAATTTTGACAGACTCTTTAAAGAGGAAGATGGTGCAGTATTACCTTTTGTGGCATTGTTATTAATGTTTGTTCTCATAGGTTTTACTGCTTTGGTAATTGATGTAGGGTACTTATATGCCAATCGGCGTTCCCTGGTAACAGCTGCTGATGCTGCTGCACTGGGAGGAGCCATGATATTAGAGGATGGACTTTCGGATCCTGCTTTAGAAAAAGAAGAAGTAGAAACTGAGGCTATTAAAGTGGCAAAAGATTTAAGTGAAGCCAATGGTGTTGAAAATAGAGAGGATATAACGGTAGATATTAGTTGGAAAAGTGATGGACCAAATGAATATGATTGTAATTATATTAAGGTTACGGTTAAGAATAATTATGAAATGATATTTGCTAAAATATTTGGAACAGATAATTCTGATGTTGCGGCCACTGCAGTAGCAACCTGGGGTTACGTTTCTAAGATAGAAGGTGGGGATATTCTGCCGATTTTCACAAAATCAGATGATTATCAGACAGAAAACTTAACCTATTTACATGCAGGTAAATTTGTAGATAATGAAGGCTCTGTTGTAAATGGTAATTGGGGACTAATTGATATTTATGGGAATACTTCAGGAATTGCTGAAGCTTTTCGTGGAGAAAACATTGGAAAGAGAATGGAATTAAGTAGTACCATTAATAATCAGACTGGTCTGAATGGCGGTAATATTACAAACCCCATTGAAGACCGAATGATTGAGGCAAATAAACTACCTGATAAAGAAGACAGGATAAAGTATATGTGTGGTCTGGTACCGGTAATTAACTGGGATGGTATAACAAAACAAGGAAGTTCCTTAAAACTTCCCATTGAGTATTTTGCAGTATTTGAGATATATGATGTTATTATTCAGGAAGCTCATAATGAAAATCAAGTAAGTAAAGGTTCCATCTACGCTTTATATGATACTGCAGATTATAAATGTGACAGTATTGCCGTTGAGTATGGAAAAGTAAATGATAAATTTTTAGAATCTACAACAATTATTGGAAAATTTACAGGAACTAAGATAGATTTAGACGCAATACCTCAGTCTAGTGACAATGTAAATCCTAATCCCGGGGTGATTTCTCCAACTTACGCAGAATTGATTGAATAAAAATTAAAGAGGTGCAAAATGAGATTAAATAAAAAAGTGGTAGTTTTTGCAGTCATCTTAGGCTTAGTTACCGTGGGTATGTTATATCAATATATAAACAGCATAAAAGTAGAGACATTGCCACCGGTTGATATGACAGATGTAGTAACGGTTGTAAATACAATTCCAGAACATGTTGTAATTAAAGAAGAGATGCTTACCACTATAACAATTCCTACAGAAGCGGTACATCCGGAAGCTGTACTTGACCTCTCTCTGATTCTTGGTGGCGTTACGAAAACTGAAATTATTAAAGGGGAACAACTACTAAAAAGCCGGATAATTACAGAAGGTGATGCTAGTTTTTTAGGGTATTGGATTCCAGAAAATATGCGGGCAATCACAGTTCCTACCAATGAGATTTCAGGGGTAGGAGGATATATTGTACCAGGAGATACCATTGATATCTTGGTAAGCTATTCAGAACCAGAGATTTCCCCTGAAAAAATAACCTATACACAACTTCAAAATATTGAAGTTTTAAAAGTTGGACCTTTTACCTCTGAAGATGAAAATGAAGGTGTTGTAACATCCTTAACCCTTTTGGTAACACCGGAACAGGCAGAAATATTAGCATTTGCCAATATTAATGGGAGCTTTCATTTTACACTTCGTAACCTTATGGATGATAAAAAAGAGGAAGTAGAAGAATACGGTTCTGAAAACTTTAATACATGGAAAGACAGGTGAGCCTATGGATGCCATAAGAGTTTTACTGTTAGGAAAAACCGATGAAATAAGAAATAAAATAGAAGAAATATTTTATCAGGTGGATTATATTATGTTAACTGGAAAAGTAGCAACAGAGCAGGATGCAATGATGGTACTGGCAAATAACATAATTGATGTATTACTTATTGATTCTGATTTAGAGGATGACAGTTATGATATTGCAGATAGAATTTCATCAGAATATGTGGAACCAGCTATCATAATCTTAGAAAATACCCTATTGGAAGAAAACATTCATAAAGCTTTCTTAATAGGTGTACGGGATGTCTTAACGAAGCCCCTAAACCCCTCTGAACTCATGGATTCTATTTATAAGGCAAATGAACAAATAAAAAAAAGGACATCTCTACGCAAAGAGAATAATGGAAAGATCAATAAGAAGCCTGGAAGGGGCAAAATTATTACTGTGTATAGCACAAAAGGTGGTGCCGGTAAAACCTTTATTGCCGCAAATTTAGCAGTTGCACTTGCAAAAAATAAAGAGAAAAAAGTAGTTCTTGTAGATTTGGATTTAGATTTTGGAAATGCTGGTCTGGCTTTAAATGTAAATCCAAAATTCACTATATTAGATATTGTGGATGATATTCGGAATATAGATTATGAATTTATTGAAAGTTATCTGACCCTTACCACTTATGGAATCTGGGTGCTGCCTTCAGGATCTAGACTTATGGCAAATGAATTTATAAATATGGACCATATTGAAATTATATTAAAAACCCTGCAAAATGCATTTGACTACATTATTGTAGATATGCCTGGCAGAATTGAAGATATAGGAAATCCTGGGATTATCCTGGCAGATAATTTACTCATGGTGGCAACCCCTGATATTTCTTCAATAAAAAATGTGAAAGCATCCCTTGGCATACTAAGTGAGCGCAATTACCCCAAAACAAAAATTAAAATAGTAATTAACAGAGCCGGGGGAAAGGAAATTCGAAATAGGGATATTGAAACTACCTTAAATTATAGTGTATATGCACAGGTGAAAGCCGATTGGAAGCGTGCTGCATCAACTATGAATATTGGTGTGCCATTTATTTTAAAGTATCCCTATAGCACATTATCAAAGAATTTTAAGTATTTAGCTAAAAAGATTGTTAACCCATCTTAGGCTGATTACAGGATAAGAAGGGAGAATAGAATTGAATTTTACTAATTATGGTCTAACTATACATACAACCAATGCTGGTAAAGATGAAGAAAAAGAAGGAAGAACCGAGTCAGTATCCAAAAAAAAGAAAGAGCTTGCTGATATAGCCAGTGAAGCTCTGAATGTGGTAATTGATGAAATAGAAGTTTCTCCTTTGGAAGCTGATTTATTACAAAAAAAAGAAGTTGCTGATAAAATAAATGAAGTGGTTAGTATGATACTGACAGAATCTAAAAGAAATCTGTCACCTGGTGATAAAAAGAATGTCATCAATATGGTTATGGATGAAATCTTTGGATATGGTCCTATAACCACTTTGTTAAAGGACACTTCAGTAACAGAAATTATGGTAAATAGTACAGAGAACATATATGTGGAGCGCAAAGGAAAAATTGAAAGAACAGAAAATACCTTTATGGATATTAAAGATGTTTACCATTTAATCGACAAAATTATTTCACCACTAGGCAGACGGGTGGATGAAAGTTCCCCTATGGTAGATGCCAGATTACCAGATGGTTCCCGTGTTAACATAATTATACCTCCCTTAGCAATTAAAGGCCCTGCCATTACAATCAGAAAATTTGCAGCAGATCCCTACACAATAGAAGATCTGATAACCTTTGGAACCTTAAGTGCGGATATTGCAAAACTGCTAAAATCCTGTGTAAAGGGAAGAATTAACATATTAGTATCTGGTGGTACTGGTAGTGGTAAAACAACATTTTTAAATGTATTATCCGGATTTATACCAAATAATGAGAGAATTGTAACCATCGAAGACGCAGCTGAACTTCAGTTAAAGCAGGAACATGTAGTAACCTTGGAAAGCAGACCATCTAATATTGAGGGGAAAGGAAGAATTACAATCAGAGATTTGGTAGTCAATTCTTTGCGTATGCGACCTGACAGAATCATAGTAGGTGAAGTGCGTAGTGGAGAAGCCCTTGATATGCTGCAGGCAATGAATACAGGACACGATGGTTCCATCACCACAATCCATGCCAATTCACCAAGAGACAGCTTATCTCGTCTGGAAACAATGGTTATGATGTCTGGTATGGAACTTCCTTCAAGAGCTATCAGAGAGCAGATATCATCGGCATTAAACCTGATAGTCCATGTAGCAAGATTTTCAGATGGAACAAGAAAAGTTTCAAAAATCACGGAAATTGTAGGAATGGAAGGAGACACCATTACACTCCAGGATTTGTTTATCTTTCGTCATGATGGATTTGATGAAAGAGGCGGAATTATTGGAAAACATATACCAACAGGTATTGTCCCTGTATTTCTTGATAAAATCAAGGAGCAAGGAGATATGATTCCAGTCAGCGTATTTAAAAACGGTGAATCTTTTTCTGAAACCAGCTTAAAAAGGAGGTATTAGAATGCAGGAAATGGTATTGTTGCTGGCATTTGTTTCGGTAGTACTTCTGATTTACTGTTTCTATTTAGTAATATTTTCAAAAAGATTATCCATGACAGAACGATTAGAAAAGAATCTGTATGAGGAATATGAGTTAGAGGAAATGAACAGGGATAAAAGTCCCCTATCATTTAAAATAACCAATTTAAATCAATTATTAACTAAATTAATTTCTCATAAAGAGTTTTTAGGAAAGAAAAAGAATAAATTGGCCAAAGCAGCAGTATTAATGAAAGTGGAAGAATTCTTAGGAATCTCCTTTTTATCCGGCGTGTTGTTTGGAATAATACTATCCTACTTAATTTCCAGTTGGATAGTATTTGTAATTGGTTTTTTTATTGGATTTAAACTTCCTGATCTGGCACTAGATCATATAAAGCGAAACCGAGGAAAGAAATTAAACCATCAGCTTCCGGAAGCACTTAATATGATATCCAATGGAATACGCGCAGGATATAGCTTTACTCAGGCCATGACGGCGGTATCAAAGGAGCTGCCACCACCAATTTCAGATGAATTTCGTAAAGTCATAAGAGACAATGTTTTGGGTAAACCCATGGAGGCAGCATTGCTTCAAATGACGGAACGAACCGAAGATGAAGACATTGATATGTTTGTGACTGCGCTAATAATCCAAAGATAGCCATCATTATTTTTATGATAAATCCAGAGTATATTGGAATATTATTTAGCCGTTCCATTGGAATCATAATCCTTGGCATTACAGCTCTTATGCAGTTAACAGGCATTCTTTTGTTGAAAAAAATTGTAAATATAGATATTTAGGAAGAAGGTATACCAATGGAGCTATTTCTTTATCTCCTGAGTTTTATTTTTGTAATGCTAGTCATTCTTATACTATATGAAGTGTTATATCTTAATAAACAAAAGGTAAAAGAACGTTTGGAGGATGTAAAAAACATGTCTGTTGATACAGAAAATGAAGATGAGTGGAAGATACCTTTTGTACATCGTATCTTACAACCAATGTATCAAAAGCTGCTAAAAGCCATTGGTCAGGCTACTCCAAATGG
>JAQZBN010000107.1 GCA_029238935.1 Herbinix sp. | reverse complement strand
GATGGTCTAAGTAAAAGTTAACTGAAGATGCATCTAGTCCGTATCCGCCAAGGAATTCTGAAAAAGTTGACATACCTTCATTGATCCAGCTTTCTTCAAGAGGATCATGATCGGCATGAATCAAATGCTGAAGTTCATGGATAGTTGTTCCATAGAAAGTGGATTCCAAACGGGTTGCCCAGTTACTGGTATCAATTGTGATTATATTTCTGTTTACATAATCCTCAATTGTCTGCCAGTAGAACCCTGCAACGAAAAATGGATAAGTTGGGTCATAATAGTTTTCATCAACGATATTATCTACAAGGATAATGATTTTTTCACCATTGTAATATCCTTCTGGGAAGTACCCCCAACTTATTAGTGGAGATTCTGAGCCATTTAAAGGATCTGGTGTACCAAAAAATGAAGTAGCCTTTGGATAAATATTTTGGTCAAATTCGTTCTTTAACATATCAACCTGTTCTTGTGTTACTACATGAATTCGTTCTTTAACATATCAACCTGTTCTTGTGTTACTACATGGGCAGGGCGTGTGTCACCTTCTGGAAAAGACAAATCATTTGCAACCCAGATTTCAACACTGTTACCCACACTGCGAAGGGTAAATGTTTTGAAGTCTAAATCCCGATTCAGGAAATACTTAGTACCTCCGTCATATGTAAAATTACTGTCGTTAGTTTCCTCATTGATGACTGAGGTTTCATCAAAATTTAACTGGGAAGCCTGTTGTTTTAGTTGCTCCTGTTTTTCCTGTTGAAAAGTCGCATCTTTGGATAGGGAATCTAAACTTCCGTCAATATCCATACGATCTCCATACATCTCCTGGTTCCATACCGGGTTAACACTGGTTTTTGCTTGGGCTGTTGTCATAAGACCCGGACTCATTAGTGATTTCATAGTTGTCCTCCTTCCAATATATGTAACATATAATAACATAATATGTAGCAAAATGGAATAAAATTAGTTAGACAAATTAGGCTAAAATAATTACTAAATCGGGAGAATTCGAGGATTGGAATCCAGAAGTGTAGTAATGCTTTTTGTTAACAGATCAAAAGGATTCGCTTTGCAACAGAAAAACCCCTCGTGATAGGAGGGGCTTTCTAGGCGACTCAGTTCACAAGGGGTCATACAAATTTATTAAAATAAAACACGAATCAATATACTTGCTAAGACTAATATTAAGGCACCGCATATTCTGGTAGCAATCTGTGCGAATGGAAGTAACTCCATTCTCTTGGCAGCAGATAGTACAGCAATATCACCAGTACCACCCATATTTGTAGTACATAAACCTGCAGTAATAGAAGATTCAATCGGATAGAAGCCTACCAGATAACCACCTAAACCTGCGCCAATTACAACGCCACCAACAACAACAGCAACTAATAGTAAATAAAGTGGTGAGAGTGAAGCTGCTACAGCATTTAAGTCAATCATGGAGATTCCGATACCAACAAGAAGTGCACTGGTCCAATTACTCATTACAAATTGACTCCACTGTTGAGCAGATTTCTCAAATTTTTCCGGAATTACGCCGATGGCTTTTGAAGTTGCCACAAGGATAATCATCCAAGCATAGGCATGAATTGTTGGCACATATTTGCTGATAATAGTTCCGGCCATGTAGAAGAAAATGGAGAGTATAATTCCAATACCAAGCATTTGAAGATCTGGCTTATTCACCTTATTTTCTGACATATCGGAAGGATCTTTTTTCATAAGTTTACCATTGCCTGATAAAGCAGGCTTTACTTCGCCTAGTTTGGCAAGCAGACCAGAACCAATAATCGCCATTACATTGCCAAGGGTTGAGGCAGGAATCATACGGGAGATAATAACCGCGGAATCCTGACCTAAAGCTTCTGCATACATACCTGATAATGGAACGACACCTGCACCCATACCGCCTCCCATCATTGGAATAGCAATGTACATGATTGCGTCAATAAATCCATAACCGGTTAACATACCAAATAAGCCTACCATAAAGATAGCAAAAGTCATAGAACATAAAGCAACCGGTAAAAAGCGAATCGCTGCATTTAAGAGCAGTTTACGATTCATTCCAAGGATACTTCCTGTGATTAAAGCTGCAATATAGAAATTTAGGAAACCAGTAGTATTCATAAATGTATCAACATTATCAATAACTGAAACGGGTATAAGCTTAAAAGTGACTAAAAATGCTGAAGCAAAAATACAAGCGATTGCTCCTCCACCAAGATAGGTCTTAAGAATCGGGGTATTATTACCAATTGTATTAAATAATCCGCCAAAGACCATCATGATAGCAAAGGCACCAATCATACCACCTGGTAGCCAATCCATGTACATCATAATGCTGACGATAGCAGTAATGGCTAAGTAAAAAGGTAGCGATATACCAGAGATTTCAATTGTCTTTAATTTTTCTGTAAATGTCATTTGCCTTGTCTGAATATTCAAGTCCATACTTTACTCTCCTTTCTTCAAGGGATTCTTAGCAATCCCACTACCTGTAGCAACATCAGCAACAGCTTTTGCAACTGCCTTCACTACACGTTCATCAAATGCACCTGGAATAATATATTCTTCTGTTAATTCCTCATCTGTAATGATACTTGCAATTGCTTTTGCAGCAGCAATCTTCATTTCTTCTGTTATATCACTGGCATGTACATCCAGAGCACCGCGGAAGATACCTGGGAAAACTAACACATTATTAATTTGGTTTGGATAGTCGGAACGACCAGTAGCCATTACTCGTACGCCACCTTTTTTGGCTTCTTCCGGTAAAATCTCAGGAGTAGGATTAGCCATAGCAAAAACAATGGAGTCGGCTGCCATGGAAGCCACCATATCAGAGGATACAATATTTGGCGCAGAGACACCAATAAATACGTCTTTCCCCTTCATTATTTCTGATAATGGTCCAGTTTGCTTATCCTTATTGGTGATTTCAGCCATCTGTGCCTGTACTGGATTCATCCATTCCTGACCAGGGCATAATGCTCCTTTGATATCAACTAATACAGCATCACCAATTCCTATCTGTAATAATAATTTGCAGATGGATATTCCTGCAGAACCGGCACCATTGATTACAACTTTAGCTTCCTTTAGCGGCTTTTTGACTAATTTAAGAGCATTAATTAAACCAGCTGCTACAACAATAGCAGTACCGTGCTGATCGTCATGGAATACAGGAATATTTAATTCTTCCTTTAAACGTCTTTCAATTTCAAAGCACCTTGGTGCAGAAATGTCTTCCAGATTGATACCGCCGAAGGTAGGAGCTATATATTTTACAGCTTTTATAATTTCTTCCGTATCTTTTGTATCAAGACAGATTGGGAAAGCATCAATATCTCCAAATTGTTTGAATAAAATAGCCTTGCCTTCCATAACAGGGAGCGCAGCTTCTGGACCGATATCTCCAAGGCCAAGCACTGCAGTTCCATCTGTAACTACGGCAACCAGGTTACCTTTTGCTGTGTAACGGTAAACATCATCTCGATTATCCCTAATTTTTCTACAAGGCTCAGCAACACCAGGTGTATAAGCAGTACTTAAATCTTCACGAGTTTTCACATCCACTTTTGAAACAACTTTAATTTTCCCCTTATTTTGTTCGTGCATGTCTAAGGCTAACTTATTATAATCCATAATCCTATCTCCTTTATTCTGATGGGTTGTATTTTGTAAACGTAGTATAACATGAGAATTTTACAGTGAATACATTATGAAACTATAGAAAAACTTTAGAAAGTAAAAAAAATGGCTGATAATATGAATATAGATTATAATAAGACCAGGAGGAGAATGTGGTATGGAAAAAAGAAAACTGACTTTAATGAATAAAATATTGCTATCCTATATTTTGCTGGCTATCCTCATTTTATTTGCAGTATTTAGTTATACCTTGGCAAGAGACTTAAAAACCTTAAATAAGAATATTGATACTACCATTCTATCTATGGCAGAAATACTTGCTTTAGACAATAGAGTGGAAGAAATGATAAAGGAGAATTATTTATCATCAGAGAGTAAAAAACAACTGGAACAGATTATAAAAGAGGTAGCAGTAATTGACTTAATCGTTATTGCCAATTCGGAAGGAATCCGGCTTTACCATCCGGAGGATAGTAAAATTGGTGGTTCCTTTACAGGGGGAGATGAGAAAGAGATTCTACAAGGTGCCAAACCTTATATTACCAATAGAAAGGGAACTAGGGCGTATCAGAGAAGAGCATTTTCAAGTATTAAAGATGAGAATGGGGAAATTATTGGGTTTGTGATGGTAAGTGCATATACAGCCAAAATACAGGATCTAAGAAATGAGATAGTAAAAGAATTTGTTATTATATTTGCACTTGCAATATCTGTTGGAATTTTGGTTGCATATTTGCTGGCGCGGTCAATAAAAATCAGCTTGTTAGGACATGAACCTTCCCAGTTTGTTAAAATGTACCTGCAGCGAGAAGAATTATTAGACACATTAGAGGAAGGCATCATAGCTACGGATCAAAGTGGTAAATGTATCTTTGTTAACAAAGCTATGAAACAAATGGTAACCAACTTAAATGTTGAAATATCGGAAGCTTCCGTTGAGAAATTTGCAATGCAATACCATATTCCGGCCATGGATTCTTTGGAAACAGTATATAACCAGGAATTAACAATTCATAACATAACATTTTTAATTGATAGCATTCCAATCATAGAACAGGGTAAGCTCATAGGTACCATATCATTAATTCGTGATAAAACCGAGGTGACAAAACTAGCAGAACAACTAACCGGAGTAAAACATATAGTGGATGCTTTAAGGGCGAATACCCATGAACATGTAAATAAATTGCATGTAATATTAGGAATGTTACAGCTGGGTGAATACCAGATGGCAATTGATTATATTGCAACAACCCAGGCAGAAGAAAATCAGGGATATCATTCTATTTCCAAACAAATAGAGAACTTGACAATTGCTGCTTTGCTTCTTGGTAAGCAAAACAGGGCAAAAGAATTAAATATAAGGATGACGTTGCAAAAAGGCAGCTATTTGGAAGCTCACAACGATTATCTGTCAACCAATGATTTGGTTACAATTCTGGGTAATTTGATTGAAAATGCATTTGATGCAGTAAAGGATAAAGAGGATGCCAGAGATGTGAATGTATTTATTCAAAGAAATGATGGTGGTCTGATTATTACGGTAGATGATACTGGAATTGGTATGAGTAAGGATGTCTCACAAAAAATATTTATCAAGAATTTTTCAACAAAGGGGAATAAGCGTGGAATCGGGCTATCACTAATTGGAGATATCGTAGCACGATGCGATGGAGCAGTGGAGGTAGATTCGGAAGAAGGAATTGGAAGTTCCATTACCATTAGCTTTAATAAGAAAAGGAAACGATTTTAATATATGGAGGAGAGATACCGTGATAAAAGTTGTAATTGTGGAAGATGATCTTATGGTAGCAGCCATTAACAAACAATACATTCAAAAAATTCCCGGACTAGACGTGGTAGCAACCTTTCATAATGGGAAGGATGCCTGGGAATATTTGAAGAATACGGAGGTTCAGCTGTTGATTCTTGATCTATACATGCCAAATATTTCAGGTTTAGAGCTTCTAGAAAAAATAAGAGAAGCCAAATATGAAACCGATGTAATTATGGTTACTGCAGCCAACGATGTAGGCAGCCTGGATATGGCATTGCACCTTGGAATATTAGATTATCTTGTGAAGCCGTTTAAGTATGAGAGATTTTCAAAAGCCATTGATAAATACTTATTAAAAAATAAGATGATAAAAAGTGGGATTAACTTTACCCAGGAAGATGTAGATGATTTAATTAATCTTAAAGAGGACGGGTATGCAGAAAAACAAATGGAATTAAGTAAAGGGTTACAGGATAAAACCCTTTATCTAATTCGCAGTTATATGCGGGAAAGGAAGAATGAATTCCTTACAAGTGAGGAAATATCGGCACATACCGGTTTATCGAAAGTCACCGTAAGACGTTACATGAATTATTTTATAGAAAGCAATGAGGTTATCAGCAAAGTCGATTATAAAACGGGAGGAAGACCAAGTATAAAGTATAAAATTCAATAATAATGCGTGAATCATTTCCTAAGAGTGTAAAAAACTAAATTGTCAGTATTTTAAGAACAACAAATTAAGCTTGTATTTTTGCTATGGTTTCCCTGTACTTTTTAGCTACGGCCTATAGTATAATTTCATATGAAAAATGTAAGTAAATTTAGCAAATTTATACACCAGACGAAAAGCCCGTGCATTCCTATAAGTGGTATCAATGTAAGAATAATGACGCTGGGTTACAAACCATATTTAACAGTGTAAAACCTAATACCGTTGTTTTTGCTGGTAATATTTATATGGAGGAAACCTGGGAATATGAAACCGGATCAAATATATATTTTTGTCACTTAATGAATGTATTAAACCAGTGTGCCATACATGCTGTTCAAAAGTTTATATTTCTATCTTCATCGGAAGTCTATGGTTGCGATTTACATGGTAAGACAGAAGAAGAGCCTACAGAACCTGTTACGTTAAAAGGATTATTGTGTAAGCAGGGAGAAGGTCTGGTCCAGGAGTATCACAGACTGTATGGAATAGAAACAGTGATACTTCGAATAGGTGATATTTATGGGTTTGCCATCAATGAGAAGCAGAAGGATTTCTTATCCAATATAAGGAATCACTTATATTCAAATAATAAATACCAGGCAAATAGAAATAAATATTTTGTTCCTGTCCATAGGAAAGATTGCGTTGATGCAATTCTTAGAGCAAAAGATATAACACCTTCTGGCCTTTATAATGTTGGAGGTTCCCAATGTTTTAGTGAGGAAGAAATTGTCACACTACTACGCCAAATCCTTGGAGAAAACTTTAAAATTACAGGCTTTGATGGAGAACTTAGAGGCTGTAATATAAATTCATGCAGAATTAAAAAAGAATTGGAATGGGTTTGTTTTTATGAATTTTTCAGTACACTATCCAGTGAAAATACGGAAGTCATAAAAGCAAAAGTGAAAAAAGATAAAAGAAAGTTGTCACACTCAGAAAGAAAGTACTTGGAATATATAGAAAACATCAGTGTATTTCTTGGATTTGGCATTATTATGGTATTGGTAAGAAATCATGCAGTACTAAGACAGCTGGATCTAATGTATCTGTATATTATAATAATATCTTTATTTCTGGGTTTAAGACATTCTTTCATGGCAGTAGTTTTATCTGCTCTGTTTTATGTATTTATGAA
>JAQZBN010000106.1 GCA_029238935.1 Herbinix sp. | reverse complement strand
CCAACCGGAATTAGAGTAAAGATGGAGGAAGACTGGGTGTTAAAATGCTATCCGAGAAGCGGATTGGGTTTCAAATTCCGTCTACAGATGAATAACACCGTAGGTATTATAGACAGCGATTACTATTATTCTGATAATGAAGGTCATATCTTTTGTAAAATGACCAATGACAGCAACGAAGGAAAGTCCGTAGTCATTGAGCAGGGGATGGGATTTATGCAGGGTATCTTTGTGGAATACGGTATTACTATCGATGATGATGCCAAGGATGCAAGAAATGGTGGATTTGGGAGTACAACAAAGATGGCTTAACATAGCATTATTAATAGGGGAATTGGTATGGAGATTAGAAAAGCAACACTGAGTGATCTTGATTCAATCGTTGCAAATAGAATGGAGTTCATTCATAGTATACACGAAGATGAATTTATCATACCGGAGAATTTCGCACAAGATACGTATGAATATTTAAAACAGCATCTGGTAGATGATACGATATCCGCTTGGATAGCGATAGAACATGATGTGATTGTTTCGATTGTTATTGTATGCTTTTATGATCTCTTGCCACTGATATCGAATTTGAACGGTAAAACGGGATATGTGCTTAATGTATATACCTTACCAAATCATCGTAGAAAAGGACTTGCTACAAAAGTACTTACTAAAATCATCAATGAATCACAAGAACGAGGTGTTGGTAAATTGTATCTAAATGCCACTGAGGAGGGAATGCCTGTATACAAAAAGCTAGGTTTTCGGCTCATTAATAATGAAATGGTGTATCAGGTAAATAATACGTAAGGAGTGACCCATATGGCAGGACTAATCGTACATCTAGTCATAGCAAATGAAATGATCAAATTGTTACCGGAAGGAACTATAAAAAATGAAGGATTATTCTATGCCGGGGTAATCGCCCCGGATGCAATTCATGCGAGGGAGGGATTTGTTCGTGCTGATAAGAAGCATACCCACCTTCGGGATGATATCGCAGATAAGGATTTCGGCAAGGAAGAGAACTTATCTCTATTTCATCAGAGAGTTGCCGAGTTTATCCTAAAAAATCGCAATCGGAATGAAGCTGAACTCGATTTATACCGTGGATATGTAGCACATATCTTAACTGACGAATTATTTATGCTGACGGTTCGACAGGAATTCTGTGATATAATGAAACAAAAAGGTGTGGAACAAAGTGACCGTGAATTTTATGATTGCATTATGACGGATTTACATTGCAATGATTGCTGTACAGCCAAATATTTTGCAGTACTGGATGATATCATGGAAAAGCTGGAACATGTAATACCTTATGAAGTGGAAGGTTTTTTAAGTCAACAAGAGCTGACCAACAGCAGAAATTGGGTCATAAGGCACTGTCAGGAAGGAAAGCTCTGTGATGAACAGCCTGTGTACTTTACATTTGATCGTATCCAAGAGTTCATCACTATGGCAGCTGAGGATATCGTAGCAAGACTATCTGCTGGGGGAAAACTGCCACAAATGTTATAACATTATTAAGTAAGAAGTCCCCCATCCTCTTTATGTGGTGGGATCAATTACAAATAATTCAAACAGTCGTTCTGGATATCCCATGAAATTCCAGGAAAAATATCTAGAAAAATACATGATCAAATCAAAAGGATAACTAACGATAATTATGAGTTACTCAACAATTTCAATTTGATTACCATCCGGATCGAGAATGCAGCTTTCATAATAACCATCCCCTGTGGTACGAGGTTGGCTGAGGATGGTATACCCGTCCAGTTCCAGACGTTTTGTGAGGTTATCAACCTCTTCCTTTGATCCAACACTGAAAGCAAGATGAATGAAACCAAGATGTGCTATTGAGGCACTTTGTGGGTCCATGGTAGGACGTTTCATTATTTCTAAACGGGTATCATCTGAAAAGGATAGGAAGTAAGTCTGCAAGCCAGTTTTTTGATTATGATAACCTTGGTTCGAAGTAGCTTGAAAATAACTTTCGTAAAAGTTCCTGCTGTTCTCTAAATCGTTGGTATAAAGCGCAATGTGATTAATTTTCATATTCTTTACGACTGATATGACAGTTCTCCTTCTTGATTTTATGAGTATATGAAATATGTCTAAAAGTGAAATCGGATATTACTCTTATAAGATATTACAATAATTGAAGTAATTCAAACTTGCGTTTACCAATATTATTTTTCTCCAGACGTCTAAACTGATCGTAATTTAGTTTTTGCTTTTTATCGGATATTACAGCTAATACAGTATCTTCATTCATAAAGTGACTTAAATTTTGAATCATAATATTAATTGCATCGGTGTCATCCGCTGACCAAGAAACCATATTCCCATAAGGAACATCTACACAGATAATATCCGCTGTAAAATTCCGATCTGCTAATTGATCTGATAGGATATCCAGTAGAAAAACTTCAGAAGGAAGTTCTTTTGCTAGAAGATTTGCGAAAACAGGGAGACTATCTAATGCATCCAAGTGGGATTGTTTTCCGAATTGTGTATACATTTGCTGTAATTCTTGTTTTCGCTTTTCTAATCCTGCTTTGGTTAATAAGGATAGATTATCAGCTGCAAGGGATACTGCCGTAGGATCAATATCAGATCCATAAAGTTTACCAATGGAGTGATTGTTTTGTACACCCAAGACGGTTAACAAATATCCGCCTCCGCAGCAAGGATCATATAGGGTTATGTTTTCCTTACTTTCTAAGTAAGAAAGACATCTACGATAAATCTCATTTGCCAAACGAACGGGGAAACTTGGCATACCTGTTTTATGATAGATTACGCGTCCACATGCAAAGTCCTCAAAGTTATCATCTTGACTATATTTATATTCCATGTAATTCCTTTCAAGTAGAAGAATCTCTATTATGTTCAATGAACATTTTGTCTCGGTTATGACTCCAATTTAGGTCTTTCTTTAAATGTTTATAAAATAATGGATAAAGGAGTGCATATCACAACCGATTTCTATCGTGTTAGTCTGTATTATCTACTATAATTTATTTTCTCGCCTTTGCCAATAAAAATTCTCCGTTATCAACCATCGTTGGATTTGTATAAGTTCGAAGTTCAATATCCAATATCGTTTCATAAGCCTTTTCATCTTTTCCCATTTCATTTACCTGATTACTATTACCACAACTAAAGAGGGGACTGCCAGCAAGTGTGATATCCTGTAACTTAGCTTGGCTCATTAAAGCTTGTAATTCAGCTGCTTCAAAAAAATGTCTGGCAGGATGACTCACCTGTTCATGACGAGGGAGGTCACCGGTTTCAATGACTTGATCGATATACCAATATTCTTTATTATTAAAAAAGTCAGGATATTGATTGCCCAACAGCATCTTTAAAATACCCCATTTGTTATTCACACTAAGGGCAACCATGCCGGAGGGTTTTGCTACCCGGGCTAATTCCTTCACTGCTAATTCCCGACCTTCTATGATATAGGAGAGCGGTGCACCGTAGCAGATCACGACATCAAAGGTATCGTCTTGAAACATTGACAGATCACGGATATCCCCTTGTATCACAGCATTTAGAGAGCTGCTTAGGTTAGCTTCATCCACTTTTTCTTTCGCAATACGTAGCTGCTCATCGGAGATGTCAAACAATGTTACTTCACAACCCATACGGGCAAATTCTACAGCATATCGTCCAGCACCACATCCGGCATCCAATACTTTTGCACCTGGTACAAGATATTCTTTCATAAAATCCATATGTAATAAGAAATTAATCCTCATATAGATTGTGGAATTTAACCGGTCCCATTCCCTCGCTCCGTATTGATTATAGAACTCACGAACTTCCTCTGCATGCTTACTCATGAGTGTAACCTCCCGTAATTTCTATAGTATTTCCATCGGGATCATCCAGAACAAAGAAGTAATAGGGGCAAGCTATATTCACATAGAGAATATCGGATACCTCACCAATTCCTAATTCCTTAATACGGCGATATTCTTCATTCAGATTCTCAATCCAGAAGTTGAGTACTGCTTGATTTCCTTGGCGGATCGTACGTTTTTTATAATAATTGATGTAAGCTTCATTAAAATGTAGATCTAAATCAATACCCTCTGCTATGGTATTTTCATCATAAGACGGATCATAAAGTGAGATGCATTTACCATCAAAATGAAACTGAGCAAAGCGATTTTTGTTGACAGCGGATACTTTCATATCTAGTAGTTTCTCATAAAAGTCGATGGAAGTTTGAAGGTCCTTCACAATAAAAAAAGTTGATCCTAAATGTAACATGAATATATTCCCTCTTTCTTAATGAAATTCATTTCGATTAACCTAAAGGTCCTTTTCTCCTAAACTAGGCATAAATGCAAAACTAAAACCTAAAATTGCACCATTTATAATATCATTATAGGTATAGCCCATAAATTCAATTAAAAGTTGTACTAAAATGTTAAATACACATACATATATTATCCATAATGCAACCTTATAGTGAGGTTTTACTTTTTTATGTAATTTTGCCCATATTCTTTTGCTCCATCCCAATTTGATGGATAGAGTCATGAATAAAATTCCCGACAAACTCATTGCCACTAATTGAGGAATTAATTCTTTCATTTCTATTTCTCCTATAATTTAATGATATTATTGATTTACATTAGAGAAGTTTAGCCATATAGTATTCGTCAATATAGCCCTCAGTAACTTTGAGTGATCTGCGTTTTACCCCTTCTATTTCAAATCCTTTCTTCTGATAAAGATGGATTGCAGACTCGTTGTGTTTCATTACGGTAAGCTCGAGCCGTGATAAATTATTATTTTTTGCCCATTCCTCCAGATAATCGAAGAACTTGGATCCAAGACCGAGCCCTTGGTATTGTTTTAGTATTCCGGTTACGATATAAGCACTATGGCGAATTCTTAGAAAGCATCCCCGCTCTGCAGTCAAAAATCCAACAATGTTTGAAGCATCTTCTGCAACTAGGATAAGGGACTGAGAGTTTTGGTGTTGTTCTATCATAGCTTGAACATATTCCACTTCCCTAGGGCGTTCCGTGGGTTCATACATCATATTCGTTGTTTCTTGATCCAGTTGCAGCAGCATCTGTAAGAACTGGGATGCATCGGATGAGTTTATTTTTCTTATCTTCATGAGATATTCCTTTCATTTCTTATTTTCTGATAACTCTTTTATCATCATAGGAGAATGATGTTAGGGATGAAATTCAACTGATCCATTATTGTATTTCATGTTATTCATTGCTTCTTTCACAGGTATCCAGGTTTCTATATCAATATCATAGGCATTGGCTATTGCCAGGGTATAATATAGGATATCCCACAATTCTTCTTCCACGGTTCCTTTGATCGCAGCTTCGGTTGCTTTCGGGGCACCTCGGCGCATTACTCTGGCAAGTTCGCCAATTTCTTCACTGAGCTTTAAAAAATATTCCTGTTTTGCTTCCGGATGATGGTCCTTTGACTTGATATATTCCTGAAGATATCTGATCGTAATTTGTCCTTCCATTGGGCTTCCTCCAAGGTATCGTTAATA
>JAQZBN010000055.1 GCA_029238935.1 Herbinix sp. | reverse complement strand
ATTAGCTGTCCAGATAAAATCGGAACAGCTGTCCAGACGGCACCGGAACCGGTGTCCACATAAAATCGGATTAGGTGTCCATTTTCACCGGATTACGCAATTACATCATTTAATTTCTTCGATTATGAACACCTCATGCATGAACTTCAATCTTTCATGTTATGTAAACTTATTGAAAGCAATTTTTCTTTTCATATGCTTACAACTAATAATATTCAGATAAAATAAAATACATAGGCTCCTTGAAGAGATTGAATCAAAAAGGATAGGAAATAATCCTATCCCTAATACTCATCCAGATTTAATCTAATACTATCATTAGAACAAATCTACGATATTATGCTTTATTGCGTATACTGCAGCTTGTGTACGATCAGATACATTGATTTTTTTAAAAATATTAGAAACATGATTTTTTACCGTCTTCTCACTTATAGCTAACATATAAGCTATTTCTTTATTAAATAATCCTTCTGCTAACAATTTTAAAACTTCTATTTCTCTTTTCGTTAATATATTTTCCTCATCGGATAATAATGAATTTTTTTCTTCTATCTTTTCTTTTAAAATAGCTGTTAAATTAGGTTGTATGAACGTTTCTCCACTGTTAACTGTAAAAATTGCCTTCTTTAATACCGATGATTCTGAGTCTTTTAAAACATAACCATCCACTCCAATTTCAACTGCTCTCATTAAATACTCTACTTCATTGTGTATAGTTAAAATTAAGACCTTTATACTCTTCTTATTTTCTTTTAGATATTGAAGTACTTTCAAACCATTCATTTTAGGCATATTGATATCTAATAGAAGAACATCTGCTGGTACCTTATCAATTAATTCGATACATTGTAATCCATCATCAGCTTCACCACTTACAATTATGTCACCATCTAACTCTAACAATTGTTTCAATCCTTCTCTAACCATTAAATGATCATCAGCAATTAATATTTTAATAGGATTTTTCATCATATTTTCCCTCGCTTGTAATAAGTGGTACAGTAACAATAATGTTTGTTCCTTGTCCTTCCTTTGATTGAATATCAATCGTTCCGGATAATAGAAAAACTCTTTCTTTCATTATGGATAACCCTAGTCCATATAATTGGTCATCATCTTCCTCATATAGTTTTTCTTCTACTTGAAAACCTACCCCATTATCTTGGATCGTCACTGTTATATTATTTGTATTATAACTAATTGTAATATCTATTAACGAAGCTTTAGCGTGTTTTACTATATTATTACAAGCCTCCTGAATAACTCGAAATAAGGTCAGATTGATTACCGGTAATACTTTAAGGTTTTCTTCATTAGAATGTATCCTAACTTGAATTTCATAAGGATCCATCATTAATTTTACGTACCTCTCTAAAGTAACTACAAGACCCAGATCATCCAGAGACATTGGTTTCAGATTATATATTGTAGACCGAATGTCATTGATAACAGACTTTATTGTACTCCCTACATTAGATAATTCTAATCTAGCTCTTATTAAATCCATATCTAATAGCTTAGTACATAATTCAATCTTATGAACTAAACCTGCTAAATTTTGTACCGTTGAATCATGTAAATCCCTGGAGATTCTATGTCTTTCACTCTCTAGAGCTTGTAAAATATTCAATTTAAAATCAAACTCTCTTCGTTTTACTGGTTCTTCCTTTGCAGACATCATAATTATCTTATCTGCCATTTGGTTCATTGATTGATAAGCTTCTGTAAAAGATAACTTCTTCGCTTGTAATATTTTTTGTTCTTCTGTCAAATCATTAATTTTATTATGAAAATGATCTATTTCTTGACTTAGCTTACTAATTTCATTTTTTGAATTTTGAATTGGTGAAAAAACATCTTTTTTATCGTTATATTTACTTTCCTCTACTAATAGTTCAATCTCTTTCTCTTTTAATTTGATACAATATTCTTTTTGTCTTTCAGATATTTTATCTATTTGCTTTTGTAACTCACTAGCACTCTCCGCTAAAAAATTACATGATATTTTACTTTGTTCTATTAGATTATCCTGATTTTTTATGTTATGATGTATGTTATTTAACATAATCAGAGAGTCCTTTCTATATTACAATTATAACAGTAAATAAGAATTTACCGCATTAATACTGTACCAAAGAAAATAATAAATAATTATTATATCAACCTGCCTATATCATATAACAAAATTATGTTTTTTTAAAGTAAAATTTAACTTGTTCTATGAAATACAACATCATTTTATTATAAAACAAACTAATGGTAATGATAATTACCTTTTCTTATTATCATTAAAATTCTAAAAAAGCCCTAGTTCTAAGAATGACTACATTTTTTACAAAGATTCTCCTCTTTTAGAACCATTTTAATATGAGGAATACCCACTTCTTCGTATATGTCCCCTACTGTCTGAAACCCTATTTTTTCATAAAAACCTACAGTTGAGAGCTGAGCATTTAAGTATACCTCTGGTACACCTGATGTTAAAGCTTTATTTATAAGCATTCGTACAACAAAGTCACCATACTGTTTTCCTCTATATTCTTTTAGAACAGCCACTCTTCCTATTTTACAGTTCACACCATTATAATAAATTCGACCAGTAGCAACTGCTTTTTTATTATTGGAATCCTCATATACGATTACATGTATGGATTCTTGATCAAGATCATCAAAATCTTCTTCCGGTGTTATACCCTGTTCCTCTTGAAATACTTTTTTTCGAATATGATAAACTTCTGTTAAATCATCCCCATATGATAATAGCTTTCCTTGTATTAACATAGTTAATCCTTTCTTAACAAATCAGGCCAAAGGCTCCTTCGTAGGTTTTCCGGCACTTCTTGGATATTTTTTAGATGTAGAGGAATTTTTCTTAATTATTACTAAAGATCGCTCCATATCTGTATCAGGTAATGTAAATTCAACAGTTTTAACTAATTCAGCACCTAAAAATTTCAAAGCTCTCGTACCTGCCTGTAATTCATCTTCTATTTTACCGGATTTGTACGGAATAAAATAACCACCTTTTTTTACATATGGTACACAATATTCTGCCAGAGTAGCAATCTTAGCTACTGCTCTCGAAACACAGATATCGAAAGCTTCTCTATAATTAATATCATGTCCAAAATCCTCAGCTCTACCATGCACAGCAGTGATATCATTTAGCTGAAGCTTTTCAATTACAGCGTTTAGAAAATTGATTCTTTTATTCAGAGAATCTAATAATGTAATTTTAATTTCCGGAAATACTATTTTTAACGGAATCCCTGGAAAACCTGCTCCAGTCCCCATATCAAGTACTTTTTCTTCAGTAAGTCTGTATGCTTTAACCAATGATAAACTATCTATAAAGTGTTTTTGAATTACTTCATCAAACTCTATAATAGCTGTTAAATTCATTACATCATTCCATTCAACTAGCATTTCATAATAATCTATAAACTGTTTTAATTGTAATTGAGAAAGTTCGATATCTAACGCTTTTAAACCTTCGATAAATTTATCTATGCTAGGATACTTACAATCCTCCACACGATCACTCCTCTCCCTCTTTCACTTTACTTGCATGGAACTGAGTTAGATATACAAGTAATACTGAAATATCCGCAGGCGATACTCCTGATATCCTTGAAGCTTGTCCAATCGATACTGGTTGAAACTTAGTGAGTTTCTGTTTTGCTTCAATACGAAGACTAGGTACTGAATTATAATCTAGTTCCACTGGAATTCTTTTATTTTCTAATTTTCTAAACTGTTCTACCTGATGTAGCTGCCTTTTGATGTATCCATCATATTTTATATTAATATTAACTTGTTCAATCACATCAAAGGGAAGTTCCGGACGATCCTTATCGATCTCCTTTAATAGCTCATAACAAAGCTCAGGACGTCGGATTAAGTCAGCTAAAGTTGTTCCTGTATTTAATGGTGAACTATCTGCTTTGATTAATAACTCCTGTACTTCTTTGTTAGCGCCTATTAAAGTATTTTGTAACCGCTTCATTTCCTGCTCGATTTTGTACTCTTTACTTAATAAACTCTGATATCGAATCTCTGAAATTAGGCCTATTTTGTATCCAATTTTCGTTAATCTTAGATCTGCATTATCCTGTCTTAACAACAAACGATACTCAGCCCTGGATGTCATCATACGATAAGGCTCATGTGTTTCTTTTGTTACAAGATCATCAATTAAGACTCCTATATATGCTTCAGAACGATCCAATACGATAGGTTCCTTCCCTAATAATTTCATTGCTGCGTTAATCCCTGCCATTAATCCCTGTGCCGCAGCTTCTTCGTATCCCGAGCTTCCATTAAACTGGCCACCACTAAACAATCCATCTACCATTTTAAACTCAAGAGAGGGTTTTAGCTGCATAGGATTAATACAATCATATTCTATTGCATAAGCATTTCTTACAATTTTAGCATTCTCAAGACCAGCAACTGATCGATACATTTGATACTGCACATCCTCAGGTAAGGAACTCGACATTCCTGCTATATACATCTCATTTGTATAATTACCTTCCGGTTCAATGAATACCTGATGTCTTTCTTTATCTGCAAATTTTACAACTTTATCCTCGATCGATGGGCAATATCTTGGACCGGTTCCCTTAATTTCTCCACCATACAACGGTGATCTATGGATATTTGCTTTTATAATTTCATGAGTCTTTTCATTGGTATAGGTTAACCAGCAAGAAACTTGCTCTTTATTCAAAGTACTGGGATCCGTGGTAAAAGAAAATGGTACAACAACCTCATCTCCCACTTGTTCTTCCATTTTAGAGAAGTCAATTGATCTTTTATCAATTCTTGCCGGTGTTCCAGTTTTAAAGCGATACATTTCAATCCCTAAAGATTTTAATGAATCCGTTAGATGAATTGCTGCTTGTAATCCATTTGGTCCTGTTTTGTTAATTGTCTCACCATAGATGCATCTAGCATTCAGATAAGTACCGGTACATAGGATAACTGCTCTACAGGGATAAATTGCTCCTGAAAAAGTTTTTACACCGGTAATTTTATTATGATCTGCTATAATTTCAACGATTTCCGCTTGTTTTAATGTGAGAAATTGAGTATTTTCCATGATACTTCTCATAGATTTACTATATTCCTGCTTGTCTGCTTGTGCTCTTAAAGAATGTACTGCAGGCCCTTTTGATTCATTTAGCATCTTAGACTGGATATAGGTTTTATCTATATTTTTACCCATTTCACCACCAAGTGCATCGATTTCTCTAACCAAATGACCCTTAGAAGTCCCCCCGATATTCGGATTACATGGCATCATTGCTATACTGTCCATACTGATTGTAAATATGATAGTGTTTAACCCTAATCTTGCACAGGCTAAGGCTGCTTCACACCCTGCATGACCTGCCCCGACAACTACCACATCGTAACTTTCATAAATATAAGACATTTCTTTTCCTATCCCTTTCTAAAAAAGCATATCTTGCTTTCAACTATCAAATAAGAATTCATATTATTATTTACCCATACAAAATTCTTTAAATATCATATTAACTAAATCTTCCTCTACGTTTTCACCTATTATCTTACCCAGAACCTCATATGCACTCATCAAATCGATGGAATAAAAATCTTCCGGTAGCCCATCCAGGATACTCTGCTTAACCAGTTTAAGACTTTCTCTTGCACTCTGCAGTGCTTCCTTATGTCTTTGATTTGTAATAAATACATCCTCGTGAGAGCTAATCTCCCCATGGAAAAATAATTTCTTTATTAGTTCTTCCAATTCATCTATCCCTGTTTTTTCTTTCGCTGAAATACGAATAACGGGTTGTTTTGTCCATTCATTTATTTTTTCAGAAGTAACAATTAGTTCTAGATCTGATTTATTTAATAAAACGATCGCCTTTTTCTCTTTAATCAAAGATAAAATAGAATAATCATTCTCATCTAATTCTCTTGAAGCATCCACAACATATATAATTAAATCTGCTTGTGAAGCAAACCTTATTGCTTTATCTACCCCTATCTTTTCTACTATATCCTGAGTATCTCGAATTCCTGCAGTATCTATTATATTTAATGATATCCCATTTAACTGGATGGATTCTTCTAGAGTATCTCTTGTTGTTCCGGCAATATCAGTAACTATTGCTCTCTCTTCCCCTACTAATATATTAAGAAGACTTGACTTACCAGCATTTGGTTTACCTAGGATTACTGTCTTGATTCCTTCTTTTATTAGCTTTCCATTCTCAGAATCTTTCAGAATCTTCTCGATTTGTGAAGATTCTTCCGCTATATTATGAAGTAATGTATCATTAAATCCCTCTAAACTAATATGCTCTGGGTCATCTAAAGCTGCTTCTATATAAGCAATATCCCTTAAAATCTTTACTCTAAGATCTTTTATTAATCGAAAAACATCTCCTCTTAATTGCTGAATGGAATTTTTTAAAGCAAGTTCATTTTTTGCTTGTATAATATCGCAGACTGCTTCTGCTTGCGATAAGTCTATTCTTCCATTTAAAAAAGCTCTCTTAGTAAACTCCCCAGGTTCTGCTATTCTCGCACCATTTTTTAAAACAGTTTCTAGAATCTTCCGAGTGACTATAATTCCACCATGACAATTAATTTCAACAACATCTTCCTTTGTATAACTATTCGGAGCTTTCATGATGGAAACCATTACTTCATCTATCAATTGATTATTGTCATAGATAAAACCATAGTGAATGGTATGGCTCTGCTCTTTTGACAACACTTTTTTTCCGGATTTTGATCGATATATTTGATCAATGATAGATAATGCAGCATCACCACTAATTCGAATAATGCTAATTCCACCATTACTTAACCCGGTTGCAATTGCAGCAATTGTCTCTGTTATCATAACCATTCCTCCATTCTATGAAAGAAGGTGTCTTTTCAGACACCCCCTCGTTATCATTTGAAAATACATTTATGCATTATCAACTTGAATTTTCTTTTCTTTACTTTCTTTATATTCCTTATAATCCTTACGATAATCTCTAGAATAATTCTTATTATTTCTATCCTTATTAAAATTATTATTACTATTATATTTCATATCACGACTGCTTTTCTTAATGTTTACAACTACCTTACGATAAGGTTCTTCACCTTCAGAATAAGTCTCAACAAACTTATCATTTTGTAACGCAGAGTGAATAATCCTTCTCTCATATGGATTCATCGGTTCTAAAGAAACTGGCTTTCTTGTTCTCTTTACTTTATATGCAATATTCTTAGCAAGATTTTCAAGTGTCTCTCTTCTTCTTTCTCTATAGTTCTCAGTATCTAATTTTACTTTTATATAATTTTCACTGTTTTTATTAACAACCAAACTTACTAAATATTGCAGAGAATCTAAAGTTTGTCCTCGTTTTCCGATGAGTACTCCCATATCATCGCCCTGAAGATTAATATCAACTGTTGATGTGTCTTTATCAAATACAACTTCAGTATTTGCTTGTAAACCCATAGCACGGAATATTTTATCCAGAAAGTTCTTTGCTGTGTTTTCTACAGTAGCCTTAAATCTCACTTTGATTTTTGCAGGCTTTCCACCAAAAATACCCATAATGGCTTTGGTCTCTTTCTCAATTACTTCGTATTCTAGGCTGTCTGCCGTTGTCTGCAGTTGAATCATAGCATTTGTTAATGCTTCGTCAACAGATTTTGCAGTAAATTCCATCCAATCCATTCTTATTTATCCCCCTTCTCATTACTCCTGTTTTTGAGTAGATTCGCAATTTCAGAAATACTACCGGTACCGGAAGAAGACTTCTTTGGTGCTTCTTCTTTCTCTTTTGCAACATCGGATTCTACACTGCTTTCCTTCTCAATTGCAGTTGTTTCAATCGATTTTGTCTGTTTGGATGCCAGCTCTGTTAAGGATTGACCTGTAGCGGCAGCCAACTTAGCTTTTCTTTTGTTTGCTTTCATGACACTTTTTTCAATCAACTCATCTACATTTATATGATCCATATACCGATTAACAAAAAACTGTTGAATAATAGCAAATAAACTGCCTGCAATCCAGTATAAACCTACACCGATCGGTAGCATCACGCAGAATACACCGGACATAATAGGCATAACTGTATTCATCGAATTCATAGCAGCTGCAGTCGGGTTGTCTTTATCGACTTTGGTCTTTCCTGACAATTGCTTGGTTTGTACAAATTGCAGAGCCATAGCAAGAAAAGGAATAATAATTCCCGGGAATCCCCAACCTGGATTATCAGCAATATTTAAAATTCCAAACAAACTGTTTGTCTGCTTAATTGTTGCTGCATTCTCCATAATTGTATTTTGGATCGCTGGTAAATTAGAACTTAACTGATCCCAGTGTTCTGGTTTAAACTTTGATAAAATATCGATAATATGATTATTTGATATTACATTATCGGATGCGACTTCACTGAACTTGCTCACATTGACATTAACAGCTGCGGCCATGTCAGTCATCGTCTTTATATATACATCAGGTGTTGTCGTTTTTATGGCTTCCGCAACAACATTATATACTTCTTTAATTTGTATAACATAAGCAGGTATGTTATTAATTACACTATATAAAGCAAACATGATAGGTAATGTAATAAGCAGAGGTAAACATCCAGCTGTCGGACTAGCACCGTATTTCTGATATACTGCTTGGGTCTCTGTCTGTTGTTTTCTAAGAGATGCTTCATCTTTTTTGCCTTTGTATTTTGCTTGTATCTTCTGAAGCTCAGGATTCATTCTGGAAGATAACTTAGTAAATTTTTGTTGTTTGATAGTTAAAGGCAACATTAAAGCTCTTGCGATAAAAGTAAAAATTATAATTGTTAAAGCGATATTCTGAACCCCGAAAATATTAAAGAATTCATATATCCCATTCATAATCAATCCGAGTAAACTAGCGATCGGACCCAATAACCCGCCACTTTGCGTTAATATAGTTGAAACCAATGAATTTTCCTCCTTAGAACCGCAGTCAAAATTATAATTAATATAATATTAAGGAACGGGATCATAGCCTCCCTTATGGAATGGATGGCATCTTAATATTCTTTTGACGGCTAAATATGTTCCTTTTAAAGCACCATACTTTTCCAGTGCTTCCAATGCATACGAAGAGCAGGTAGGTGTATAGATACAGCTAGAATATCTCTTTAAAGGAGAAATAAATTTACGATAAAATTTTACCAATAAAATTAAAACTTTCTTAATCAATTCTATACCCCTACTTACTTAACTCTTACTATTTGTTTTCATCCATAATCTTATGGAGACCAGACAAATGAAACAAAGCGCTCTCGATTTCTTTATAATCTTTTCCTTTTGCACTTGCTCTGGCGACTACAATAAGATCCAACCCCCGTTGAAACTTATTTTCTGATAATCGATAACTTTCTCGAATTAATCTTGTAACTCTATGTCTCACTACACTGTTTCCGACTTTTTTACTAACCGATATTCCAAGTCTGTTCTTCTCTGTTTCATTTCTCTTTACATACATGATCAAATACTTATTCGCATAAGATTTTCCGTTACGATAAACTATCTGAAAATCATTGTTCTTCTTTATCGATTCTGTCTGTTTCATCTTTTCATCCACTAAACAATCGTAAACTATATCATATAATTTACCATCGAATTAAAACAAGAAAAATTAGCTCGCTAATCATCTTGTCACGAATATCATAGCAAGATGAATTGGAAAAACCAATTCACTTGTTATGAATAATAGAAGAAAAGGTCACATAATTGCGACCTAAGCGGATAACTTCTTTCTTCCTTTTGCTCTTCTTGCAGATAATACTTTTCTTCCACCTGCTGTACTCATTCTTGAACGAAAGCCATGTACCTTAGCTCTGGATCTCTTTTTTGGTTGAAATGTCATTTTCATTACTATGCACCTCCTTCTATCTGTACCGTAACTCTATGGTAAGCGAATTTTATCTATTATATTTATTTTTTTGGAATATCACGTCTATTATATTCGTAATCCTTGTCTACGTCAAGTAAATCTTTTGTTCTTTCGATGCACAATACTTCCATTTTAACCGCTTTTCTACCTATATATATACAAATTGTTGATAACTTTGTTTGTTTTGTGGATAAAATGTGAATCTATCAGAAAGGATGTCTATTTTTTTATAGATTCATTCACATTTTTACCATGTTTATCATGTTTATTAATTTTTCCACCCTTCCACATTTTGATTTATCAGAATAAAGGCAATATAACCATTGAAAAAATAAATAAATTGTTATAATATATAAATATGTGAGTATCTATGGAGGCAACAATGAAGAATTTAATTCAATCCAAATGGGATGATATCTTAAAATATCTAATATCTGAGTACGGAATAACGGAAGTATCCTATAATACATGGCTGCGTCCGTTGAAAGTATATGATGTAACCGATCATACGATTACGATTTTAATTAATGACGAAAGAATAGGGCCTCCCAGTATCAATATTATCCGTAACAAGTATGAGCTTTTATTAAAAGTATCTATTGAAGAGATTATGAACGAACCTTATGAGATAAAGTTTATTCTGGCTAGTCAAACAGCATCTGAAGAAAAGAAAGTAGAGACCACAAACGCGAAAAAGAAAAACACGAGTCCTAATTTCTTAAATCCAAGATATACGTTTGATACTTTCGTTGTTGGTGGAAACAATGAATTTGCCAGAGCTGCATCCTTAGCTGTTGCAGAGAATCCAGGTGAAATTTATAATCCTCTATTTATCTATGGAGGCGTTGGACTGGGAAAAACTCATTTAATGCATTCCATTGCACATTTCGTCCTTGATCAAAATCCTGAAACCAGGGTTTTATATGTAACTAGCGAGAAATTTACAAATGAATTAATTGATTCTATTCAAAAAAATACGACTACTCAATTTAGAGAAAAGTACAGAAGCATAGATATCCTTTTGATCGATGATATTCAATTTATAATAGGTAAGGAAAGAACTCAGGAAGAGTTTTTCCATACCTTTAATACTTTACATGAATCTAAGAAACAGATCATCATATCCAGTGATAAGCCGCCGAAGGAAATGCTAACATTGGAGGACAGGCTTCGGTCTCGTTTTGAACACGGCTTATTAGCGGATATCCAGTCGCCTGATTATGAAACCAGAATGGCAATTCTCAGAAAAAAAGAAGAACTGGATGGCTTAAAGATTGATGAAGAGGTCATGCGCTACATTGCTACTAATATTAAATCTAATATCCGTGAACTTGAAGGTGCTCTTACTAAGATAGTGGCATTCTCCAGGCTTAAGAAAAGAGAATTAAACCTCCTCTTAGCAGAAGAAGCATTACAGGATATTATATCTCCTAATGAAAAGAAGGTAATAACACCGGAATTAATCGTTGAAGTGGTGGCAGAGCATTATAATATAACACCAGCAGAAATATTATCAAAGGATAAAAGCAGAAATATATCTTATCCAAGGCAGATTGTTATGTATTTATGCCGTCGGTTAACAGATCTATCTGTAACAGAAGTTGGAAAGATTCTTGGAAATAGGGATCATTCCACTGTTTTGCATGGTTGTGACAAGGTATTGACAGATATTGGTTCAGATTCTTCTTTACATAATACGATTGACGTATTAATTAAGAAGATTAACCCAGAATAAGTTAAACACATTTACCTGTTGATACGCAGTTGATACTTCGTTGATAAGATGTTAATAGTTTTTCTTACATTTTATGTATGTTAAGAATCTTAATCTTGTCCACAGGGAAAACGAAGCTTATTTACATCTTTATCAAACGCTGTAAACCTTGATTCTTAAGGCTCGAATGCTGTTTTCAACATATTCACGTCCCTTATTAGTATTACGACTAAGAATCTTTTATATATTTATCTATTTAACACGAAGGGAGTTTATACACATATGAAAATTAAATGCCAGAAATCGGATCTTTTAAATAGTGTAAATATTGTACTAAAAGCAGTACCGGTAAAATCAACTATGCCTATTCTGGAATGCCTCATTATAGAAGCAACCGATAATCATATTAAGTTAATAGCGAATGATATGGAACTTGGAATAGAAACACTTGTGAAAGGTACCACAGTTGAAAAAGGAACGGTAGCATTAAATGCTAAGGTATTCTCTGAAATCGTTCGAAGATTACCCGAGAATGAAGTTAATATAAAAACAGATGAAAATTTCATGACAGAAATACTTTGTGAAAAAGCAAAGTTCTCAATCTCCGGAAGAACAGGAGAAGAATTCCCTTACCTTCCAAAGATAGAAAAAGAGAATGCAGTGGTACTTTCTCAGTTCACATTGAAAGAAGTGATTAGACAAACAGTTTTTTCAATTGCTGATAATGAAAGCAACAAGATAATGACAGGTGAATTATTTGAGATAAAGAAAAATGAACTTAGAGTTATTTCTTTGGATGGTCATAGAATATCAATAAGAAAAATTTATATGAAAGACGAATATGAAGATAGAAAAGTAATAGTTCCTGGCAAGACTTTAAATGAAATCAGTAAAATCTTATCAGGTGAAGTTTCTTCCTTCGTTCATATATATTTTACGGACAAACATGTGTTATTCGAGTTTGATAATACAGTAGTGTTATCACGTCTGATTGAAGGAGAGTATTATCGTATTGATCAGATGTTGTCCAGTGATTATGAAACAAAGGTTACTATCAATAAAAAAGAACTGCAAAACTGTATTGAAAGAGCATCTCTTTTGATCAGAGATACGGACAAGAAACCAATTATCATTGATATAAAGGATAATAATTTTGAATTAAAGATTAACACTTCCATCGGTTCCATGAATGAAGAGATTGATATTGTGATGGAAGGGAAGGATATCGTGATTGGCTTTAATCCAAAGTTTTTATTAGATGCCCTCCGAGTAATTGACGATGAAACGGTAGATATTTATCTCATCAATGCGAAAGCACCATGTTTTATCCGAGACAAGGAGCAGTCCTATATTTATTTGATTTTACCGGTTAATATTAACGTTACCGCTTAAGGTACGTTCTAAAAGGGAGCAGATACAATGCAACAGGAAATTAAGTTAAGAGAAGATTTTATTAAACTTGGACAGGCCATCAAAGCTGCAGGACTTGTGGAATCTGGAGTGGATGCAAAGAATGTAATCTTAGATGGTCTTGTAAAAGTGAATGGGGCTGTGGAGTATCAGAGAGGAAAAAAACTCTATGATGGTGATATAGCAGAGTATCAGGGAAATCAAATAAAAATTATAAAGTAGATGAAAGTCTGCGAAAAAAGGAACTGTTGGTGCAGATATGATCGTTAAGTCTCTTGAACTTTTGGATTATAGGAATTATAATCAGCTCAATATGCAATTTCATAGTGGTACCAATATTCTGTACGGAGAAAATGCACAGGGGAAAACCAATATTCTGGAAGCAATCTATTTATGTGGAACGACAAAATCACATAGAGGCAGCAAAGACCGTGAATTAATCCGGTTTGGTCAGGAAGAAGCTCATATTCGTATTGTTCTTGAAAAAAACAAAATATTGCACCGGATAGATTTGCATTTAAAAAAAAGCAAGAACAAAGGGGTAGCTATCGATGGTGTTCCGATTAAAAGACAAGGTGAATTATTTGGTATGCTGAACCTTGTGTTTTTTTCACCGGAAGATCTTTATATCATAAAGAACGGACCAGGGGAACGAAGAAGATTCCTCGATTTGGAATTATGTCAGCTGGATAAGGTTTACCTACATTATCTAGCAAATTATAATAAAACTTTAGCGCAAAGAAACAATTTGTTAAAACAAATAGGTAATAATAGGAATTTATTGGATACACTTTATATATGGGATACAAAATTATTGGAATATGGAATTAAAATAATAGAAGCCAGACAAGAATTTATTCATCGGTTAAATGCCTTAGTTGGAGATATACATAAAAGACTAACCGGTGGTAAGGAAGAGCTGGTTCTTCAGTATGAACCAAATATAGATAAAGATAAATTTGAGGATAAGTTAAAAAAGTCGATCGACAGAGACATTGCTTTAAAGATGACTAATGTAGGACCTCATCGGGATGATATGAGTTTTTTATTGGGTACTACCGATATCCGAAAATATGGATCGCAAGGTCAGCAGAGAACCTCTGCTTTATCGTTAAAACTAGCTGAAATAGAATTAGTTAAAACGGTAATCAAACAAAATCCAATTCTTTTATTGGATGATGTTTTATCCGAACTTGATAGAAGCAGGCAAACACATTTGTTAGATGGTATTGGTGATATTCAAACAATAATCACATGTACAGGGTTAGAGGAATTTATCAGTAACAGGTATCAGTTTGACAAAATATTTCATGTGGTAGAAGGAACAGTTACCGGTGAAAATTAACCCGAGAAGATGTATGGTACATTTTTACGGAAAACAGTAGGAGGAATTATATGAGCGCAGAATACGGTGCAGATCAAATTCAAATATTGGAAGGACTGGAGGCAGTTCGGAAAAGACCTGGTATGTATATTGGGTCAACTTCTTCGAAAGGCTTACATCATTTGGTGTATGAAATTGTAGACAATGCAATTGACGAGGCACTGGCAGGATATTGTGATAAGATCGATGTTACCATTAACAAAGATAATTCAATTACTGTAATCGATAATGGACGAGGAATCCCCGTAGGAATTAACCAGAAAAAGGGGATTTCAACCGTAGAAGTTGTTTTCACTATCCTTCATGCCGGTGGTAAGTTTGGCGGTGGAGGATACAAAGTTTCCGGTGGACTACACGGAGTAGGTGCGTCAGTAGTAAATGCATTATCTGAGTGGTTGGAAGTAGAAATATGCTTAGAAGGTAAAAAGTATTTTCAGCGATATGAGAGAGGTAAAGCAGTTAATCAACTTCAGGAAGTGGGAGAAACTACCGATAGAGGTACGAAAGTAACGTTCCTACCAGATAAAGAAATCTTTGAAGAAACGGTATATGATTACGAAGTTCTTAAGCAAAGACTAAGGGAAATGGCTTTCCTGACGAAGAATCTACGTATTATTCTACGAGATGTGAGAGAAGAAGAGATAGTAGAGAAAGATTTTCATTATGCCGGTGGTATCAAAGAGTACGTTGAATACTTAAACAGGCACAAAGATCCATTATATTCAGATATTATATACTGTGAAGGACAAAAAGATAATGTATATGTTGAAGTAGCTTTACAGCATAACAATACTTATACCGAAAGCTGTTACAGCTTCGTTAATAATATTACTACACCGGAAGGTGGTACTCATCTGGCAGGTTTTAAAAATGCATTAACAAAAACATTTAATGACTATGCCAGAGCCTTGAAGTATTTAAAAGAAAATGAGGCGAATTTGTCAGGAGAGGATATCAGAGAAGGTTTAACTGCTATCATCAGTATCAAGATTCCAGAACCTCAGTTCGAAGGACAGACAAAGCAAAAACTTGGAAACAGTGAGGCTAGAGGTGCGGTAGATAGTATTGTAAGTGAACAGCTTACTTATTTTCTCGAGCAGAATCCTGCCGTAGCAAAGAACATATGTGAAAAATCAATTCTTGCACAAAGAGCAAGAGATGCAGCTAGAAAAGCAAGGGATCTAACCAGAAGAAAAACTGCATTAGAGGGTATGAGTTTACCGGGAAAACTGGCAGATTGTTCTGATAAAGACCCAAAAAACTGCGAAATTTATATCGTAGAGGGAGATTCTGCCGGTGGTTCAGCAAAAACAGCACGTTCCAGAGCAACCCAGGCAATCCTTCCCTTAAGAGGAAAGATTTTAAATGTTGAGAAGTCTAGATTAGATAAAATATTGGTTAATAACGAAATTAAAGCAATGATTACTGCCTTTGGTACTGGTATTTCTGATGATTTTGATATTTCAAAATTACGATATCATAAAATTATTATTATGACTGATGCCGATGTTGACGGTGCACATATCAGTACGTTATTGTTAACATTCTTCTATCGATTTATGCCGGAATTAATTAAACAAGGTCATGTTTATTTAGCACAGCCACCACTTTATAAAGTGGAAAAAAATAAAATTGTTAAATATGCTTACAGCGATGAAGAATTAAATCAGATTCTTGTAGAAATTGGTCGTGATACCAATAACCGAATTCAACGATACAAAGGTCTTGGTGAGATGGATGCTGAGCAATTATGGGAGACTACAATGGATCCTGAGCGAAGAGTTTTATTCCGTGTTACCATTGATGAAGAAGAATCTTCAGCAATTGATATGACTTTTACCACCTTAATGGGTGATAAAGTAGAGCCAAGAAGAGAATTTATAGAAGCAAATGCGAAATATGTAAAGAACCTGGACATCTAGTATATTTTCTGGAGTAGTCTGAAAACGGAGGAGAAATAATGGACGAGAATATCTTCGACAAGGTGCATGATGTCGATCTAAGAAAGACAATGGAAACGTCTTATATAGATTATGCCATGTCCGTAATCGCGGCAAGAGCACTCCCTGATGTAAGGGATGGTTTAAAGCCGGTGCAAAGAAGAATTTTATATGCAATGATAGAGCTTAACAATGGACCCGACAAGCCACATCGTAAATGTGCCCGTATCGTCGGTGATACTATGGGTAAATTTCATCCTCATGGTGATAGCTCTATTTATGAGGCATTGGTAAAGCTGGCTCAGGATTTTTCAACCAGATATCCTTTGATTGACGGACACGGTAACTTTGGATCTGTTGACGGTGATGGAGCAGCGGCGATGCGTTATACCGAGGCCCGTTTAAGCAAAATATCTATGGAAATGCTCTCTGACATCAATAAGGACACAGTTGATTTTGATCCTAACTTTGATGAAACTGAGAAGGAACCTAGAGTTCTTCCATCAAGATATCCAAATTTATTAGTAAACGGTACTTCCGGTATTGCAGTAGGTATGGCAACCAATATACCACCTCACAATCTAAAGGAGGTTATTAATGGTGTATTAAAGATCATTGATAATCAGATCGAAGAGGACAGAGATACTGATATCGAGGAGTTACTTCAAATCATAAAAGGACCGGATTTCCCTACAGGAGCGGAGATTCTAGGTACCAGCGGAATAGAAGAAGCTTACCGAACAGGTCGTGGTAAGGTTCGAGTAAGAGCTATTACCAATATTGAACCTATGACAAATGGCAAGAACAGAATAATTGTAACTGAATTGCCTTACATGGTAAATAAAGCTCGTTTAATCGAAAAAATAGCTGAACTTGTGAAGGAAAAGAAAATTGATGGCATTACAGAACTTCGTGATGAATCTGACCGTACCGGTATGCGTATTGTTATCGAGCTAAGAAGAGATGTGAATGCCAATGTATTGTTAAATCAGTTATATAAACACACCCAATTACAGGATACCTTTGGTGTAATTATGTTGGCACTCGTTAATAATGAGCCAAGAGTGCTAAACCTGTATCAAATGCTTGATTATTATTTACAACATCAGAAAGAAGTTGTAACAAGACGTACTCAATACGATTTAAATAAAGCGGAAGAAAGAGCACATATCTTACAAGGTTTATTAATAGCACTTGATAATATAGACGAAGTAATTCAAATCGTGCGTACATCAAAGAATGGTAATGTTGCGAAGGAACGGTTAATTGAACGCTTTGGATTATCAGATGCACAAGCACAAGCGATCATTGATATGAGACTCCGTGCATTGACAGGTCTGGAAAGAGAAAGACTAGAAGCAGAGTTTGCTGAATTAATGGCAAAGATAGCAGAATACAAAGCAATATTAGCTGATTCCAAGAAGCTCTTAGGTGTGATTAAAGAAGAAATCACATTTATTCGTGATAAATTTGGTGATGATAGGAGAACTTCCATCGGTTATGACGAGTTTGATATCTCCATGGAAGATATGATTCCGAATGAGCCTACCGTTATTGCTATGACCAGACTAGGTTATATTAAGAGAATGACCATTGATAATTTCAAAAGTCAGCATCGTGGTGGTAAAGGAATCAAGGGAATGCAGACGATCGAAGAGGATTTTATCGAAGATCTTCTGATGACAACCAACCATCACTATATTATGTTCTTTACCAACAAAGGCCGGGTTTATAGATTGAAAGCCTATGAGATTCCGGAATCTGGAAGGACTGCGAGGGGGACAGCAATTGTTAACCTGCTTCAGTTATTACCGGAAGAAAGAATTACAGCTATCATACCTCTGAAAGAATATAAAAATGATCGCTATTTATTCATGGCAACAAAGAATGGTATTGTAAAGAAAACTCCAATCAAAGATTATGAGAATATTAGAAAATCTGGTCTACAGGCAATTAGTTTACGAGAAGATGATGAATTAATTGAAGTTAAATCAACCAATCGTCAAAAAGATATTATACTGGTAACAAAGAATGGTATGTGTATCCGTTTCCATGAGAAGGATGTTAGACCAACAGGAAGAACATCTATGGGTGTTATTGGTATGACATTAACAGGAGATGATCAGATTGTAGGAATGCAGTTAAATACACAAGGAAAGTTCCTGCTCTTTATATCAGAAAATGGTATGGGTAAACTTACTGACATGGAAGAGTTTTCAGTGCAACGCCGAGGTGGAAAAGGTGTGAAGTGTTATAAGATTACCGAAAAGACCGGAGATGTGATCGGTGTTAAAGCAGTTAACGAAGATAATGAAATTATGATCATTACAACTGAGGGCATTATTATTCGTTTGATGGTGAATGATATATCTCTGCTAGGAAGAATAACATCTGGTGTTAAGTTGATTGATATGGATGACAATATAACAGTAGCAAGTTTTACAAAAGTCAGAGAAAGCAATGAGAACACTTCAGGAGAGGATCTTATTAAAAATCTTGAGAAGGAACTTGATGAAGAGAGTGCAGGATTAGAATTAGATGAAATCATAGAATATAGTGATGCTCTAGAGGACGAAGAAGAACAGGAAGAATCTATGGACGAGGAAGTAACAGAAGGATTTGAAGAAGAGTAAAGAAGAACTTTAAATCCAGAATGTTATGAGGAGAATCTATGAGAAGCATTCATACGGATGATATAATTAAAAATATAAAAGAGATGTGCATCGAGGCCAACTTAAAGTTGGCTTCTGATGTAGAATCCAGGATAATCAAGGCTTGTGAAAGGGAAGAATCTACAATTGGTAAGCAGATTCTAGGCCAATTGGCAGAGAATATGGAAATTGCAGCAGCAGATTCTATACCGATTTGCCAGGATACTGGAATGGCAATTATTTTTATAAGCATTGGACAGGATGTTCATATCGATGGTGTTAATTTGGAATCTGCGATCAATGAAGGTATTCGTCAGGGGTATAAGGAAGGATATTTAAGAAAATCTGTGGTATCAGATCCTCTTCTTAGAGATAATACGAAAGATAATACTCCTGGGATTATCCACTATGAGATAACAGATGGTGAGCACATTGAGATAACTGTTGCCCCAAAAGGCTTTGGAAGCGAAAATATGAGCAGAGTTTATATGCTAAAACCCTCCGATGGAGAGGAAGGTGTAAAGCAGGCTGTCATAGAGACGGTAAAACTAGCCGGTCCGAATGCATGTCCACCTATTGTGGTTGGAGTAGGAATTGGTGGAAGCTTTGAAAAATGTACGTTGCTATCAAAAAAGGCATTAACCAGAAGTTTAAATTCCTCTTCATTATTACCTCATATAAAAAAATTAGAAGATGAATTATTAGATGAAATCAATCAATTAGGCATTGGACCTGGAGGTTTTGGGGGTAGGACAACTGCTCTTGGAGTAAATATTGAAACTTATCCAACTCATATAGCTGGTTTACCGGTTGCTATTAATATATGCTGCCATGTTAATCGACATATAACAAGAGTGTTATAAAATAACGACTAAATAAATCATCATCCAGTAAAGAAGCAAAATCACATAAAAAAGATAAAGCCAGTAATAATATTTGCTATTGCTGTATATACTATCCTTTGTACCCCATAAATAAGGTTTATGATAGGATAAGCATGTGCAAAGTTTATGTTTAACATAAGAATTAACCTTAGGCATAATAGGAAGTGGGGAGCATAATTGGATAAGTACGTTACAACTCCTCTTACAAAAGAGGTAATCAATGATTTACAAGCTGGAGATTATGTATACATCACTGGTATAATCTACACAGCCAGAGATGCAGCACATAAAAGGATGTATGAAACGATGATCGAAGGAGATAACATTCCTTTTGATTTGGAGAATAATATTATTTATTATCTTGGTCCTACGCCGGAGAGGGAAGGACAGGTCATTGGTTCTGCTGGTCCTACAACGAGCAGTAGAATGGACAAATACACCCCTTTGCTATTAGATCATGGTTTAAAGGGTATGATTGGTAAAGGTAAGAGAAATAATGAAGTTATTCAATCTATGATAAAAAATAAAGCAGTATATTTTGCAGCAGTTGGTGGAGCAGGTGCATTGCTATCAAAAAAGATAAAATCGTCAAAAGTCATAGCGTACGAGGATCTTGGAACGGAAGCAATCAGAGAGCTTTTTGTAGAGAATTTTCCTGTTATTGTTGTCATAGATACAAAAGGAAATAATTTATATGAAATTGTGATGGAAAAAGGTTGACAAACAAGAAATCTCTTGCTATACTAGTTTTTGTCTTTGTGAGATTACAGAGAAAAATTAAATACAACAATTTAGTTCAGACTAAATGTATTTTGTGGAGAAATACTCAAGAGGCTGAAGAGGCGCCCCTGCTAAGGGTGTAGGTCGGGCAACCGGCGCGAGGGTTCAAATCCCTCTTTCTCCGTTCTTTTCATAATTAATATATTCATGCTCGGTGCGTTTTCTTAGAAGGTGCACCGGTTTTTTATATTCAAATACATAAAAGATTGATAAGCAATACATAAAACAGTTTTAATAGAAGAGGAAAACATACGATGATAATAATCTGAAGGTGTTTTTCTCTTTTTATATAAAAATTAATAATCTATCCTTATTATAGTTTTATCTATTAAAAAAAGAACACCTGTAAACATAAATACGGAATTCAAGCAAATTCAATATATTTCATAAATAATTTGTCATAAATCCGATAACAAAGCAAGAATTATTGGAAGCAGTAAAAACAGTAGAATATAATAATATTTAGTAATCCTTTGATATTTATATAAAAGAGTTATGAAAAAATAATAATCCGATACCTAATTTCTACAAATAGTAATATTATGGGGTGAATAAAATGTCGTTAATATTAACTGAGCCAAAGGATGAATACAGACAAAGTTGGGAAGAAATAGTATCTGAATTTGAAGAGTTTGGAGAGAAAGTAAAACCTTATGCATTAAATTATAGAATGAATAACTATAATGACTTTTTATTAAAAGCTGAGGAAGTAAAAAAGGGAATTAACCTTGGAAACTATGTTCCTGCTTCGATATACTTTCTAGTAGATAATAAGTTAAATAAAATTCTAGGAGCAATAACTATAAGACATATATTAAACGATGACCTACTCTTTTTTCAAGGTAATATTGGGTATGGAGTACGTCCAACCGAACGAAACAAGGGTTATGCTTCACTAATGTTATCAATGGTGCTGATCAGATGTGCAGAGCTGGGCATGGATAAAGTCTTAATAACATGTAATAAGAATAATAGTGCGTCAGAAAGAACTATATTGAAAAACGGTGGTATATTGGAGAATGAGGTCATTGAAGATAACGGAAATATTATTCTTAGATATTGGATTACTATCAATGGATGTTTATAGAAATTAGATCATATAGAGAAATATATGATCTATAATCATAAGATGATATATTAAAATATGATGAACCAGAGAAATATATTCAGCTATAATAACATGAAGGATTAGAAGAATATCATAATCACCGAAAGATGGTAACCGATAGAAAATATGATATATAATAATAAAATCAATTAAAGTATTATAACTCCTATCGAGGGTTATTTCTATATATTACAATCGTGAATAAAGTTAATAGCTTATATAACCAAGAATAGAAGATCTGTGATAGATATGATTAAACCAATAAAATAAGCAAGTAAGATGCATTAATTTACATATGGTTGTACTTGATATGAGGGGTGTTGCGAATATACACCATAGTAGCAACAATTAATAAAAATATACTTTATAAAATATTGCGGTTTTTTGAATAGATTTGTATTTATAAGGGTACTATTACCTTTGGGAAAAGCCTATTTTGTAATGCTTTGTCTGGTTTATGATATCATTTGCAAAAAAATATAAAAAAGAATAGAAAAAGTGTTGACAAACGTTTTTGTATATGATATTATTATTTTCGCTGATGCGGTAACAAATTAAAAAGAAAAAACGTCAGCATGATATGAACCTTGATAATTGAACAGTGAAACAACCCTGAAAATTCTAATAAATTAGAGCTTCACATGAGCTCTAAAAAAGATTTTTCATTATGTGTTGTTGATAACACGTTCGTGTTAACAATAATACAACGAACCGTATTTAGTATTGAGCAATCGATATTAGATACACCACAAAAACAGTAAAGATAACAGGATTGCTTATGATTA
>JAQZBN010000105.1 GCA_029238935.1 Herbinix sp. | reverse complement strand
ACATGGGTAACGTATCTAGTAACAAAACATCTTATTAAATGGGATATCAATAAGCAATTAGAAACTCCAATGGATAACAATTTGTTGAGTAGTGTCCTCCTCCTTCTCACCAATTTCTATAGAATCAATCCACTCGTTTACTATTTCAACACTTAAGGGAATTGAAAGGATGCTCTTATGTATTAAATCTTGGGCATCCTCAAGTAATAACTTCTTTTTTTCATTTTCATCCCGCTCCTTGAGCAGTTCTTCGGATCTTTCATTCCATTGATCATATTCCTGTTGAATTCCATCCTTTAATCTTATGTATTCCTCTTCCGTAAATTTCCCCTCTATTTTCTCTATATATAGCGAGGTTAGTGCTTTTTGTAGAGACTTTATTTTTTCCTGAGTACGTAAAATTTCCTTTGAACTATTTCTTTCTTTTAATTCTGATTCCTTCGCATTTTGGATCATATCAATTATTTCTTGAATATTTTTTATATCGGATAAATATTCGTGTAGAAACTCTTTCAAAGACTGTTCAATACACTGTAGCACTTCTTCCAAGATAATGCTGTGCCTAGTACAGCTAACTCCTTTTGTTTTATAGAATAACTTACAATAGAGATAGGATTGCTTTCTCCCGTTTACCTTTGTCATTGGGGATCCACAATCTTTGCAACAGCATTTTCCGGCTAATAAAAAGGGTTCTCTTTTTATACTGTCATTTTTATTATTACGATGTTTCCTTCTGGTATGGAGCATCTTTTGGACTAATTCAAAGGTTTCTTTATCAATGATAGGGTCATGACAATTAGGTACAATGATCCATTCCTTTTGCGGTACGAGAATCGTTTTCTTACTCTTATAACTGACCTTTTTTTCCTTCCCTTGTACCATATCACCCATGTAAATTTGATTGGACAGCATTCTTTTTACTGTTGTAGCTCCCCATAGACCATGATCCCTGCCGTAAGGATCATAATTTGGATGATAGAACTTAAGACCTTGCATATTCTTATAGGCAGTTGGAGTTGGTATTCCTTCCTCATATAACTTATAGCAAATCTGTTCAGCTCCATATCCTTTCAAAGCCCAGGAAAAAATTTTTCTTACAACACATGCTGCTTCTTCGTCAATGATTAACTTATGTTTATCAGCTGGATCTTTCCTATATCCATAACTGGCAAATGATCCAAGAAATTGACCTTTTTCCATCTTAGCTCGAAATACACTTCTTATATTTTCGGAAAGATCTTCACAATACCACTCATTAATAAGACCATTGATTTGTCTTGCTTTCTTATTACCTTTCAAATTAGTATCAACATGATCTACTATACCAATAAATCGGATCCCCAGTAACGGAAACATTCCATGAATATATTTTTCTACTAATTCCATATCCCTTGTAAACCTGGACTGTGTTTTACAAAGAATGATATTAAACTTTTTTAATTTTGCATCCGCGATCATTCGATTAAATTCAGGCCGATTATAATCGAAGCCTTTAAAATCATCATCGGCATAGATATCTACAATCTGGTAACCCTGCTCTAAGGCATAGTCAACTAACAGCATTTTTTGATTCTGAATACTTTCACTGGCATCCCCAGCATTTATTTTATCCTCGTCCTCTTTTGACAGCCTACAATAGATTGCCGCTCTGTCCATGGGAATTAATCAACCTCCCGTTGGGTGAAAGTCTTTTGCGTACATAGATGAAGAATTAGCTTTACTATACGTTTCTTTTTTTCTTTTCTGTCTCCTTTATGAACATGAATTACTTTTATCATACTAACCCGACCTTCATCTTTTTTCATAATATATGCTTTACCGCCTGTACAAAATATCCGAACCTTTCCCAGATCCTATAACTCTTCATACGTCAAATCGTAAAATATTAAAAGCATTATAGATGTCTAATGCTCCATATCCCCAATCCTTGTTCGGATAACGTATTCTTATATTACGCTCTGCACCTCTTAACAAGAATTTTTTTACTTCAACAGTGGTGATACCTTTAAAATTTCCCTTTAAAATTCCCCACTCGAGTAGTAATGCTGTTACTCCCACGGTATGTGCGGCGGCTGCACTGGTACCCGAAAATAATTGAAATGTTTGCTCAAGAGTAGGTGCAGTGAGATTTACTCCGGGTGCAGCCAAATCCGGTTTTACAACATTAATACTGGAATACCCCCTGCTAGCTGCTTGATAGATGACATCATTGTCTGGATTATAAGCAGTAACAGTGATTGGAATTGGTGCGTTACCAGGTGATGTTATGGTGGTATATGGATTTGATTGTATAAAATAGGTATCCGGTGATATAAAATTACCGGATGGCAGCCAAATATGAAAACTCTCCGGTAAATCACCGGATCCATACACATTAAAACGCCAGACTCCTGGAGTAGGATTACGAAATCTTAGGATGATCAGCTGTTCACCGGTTTGAACTTCAGCCAGTTGGTAATCAATTAGAATAATTGTTTCCTCAAAAACAAAGGATATTTCCCGGTTGACTAAAAGCCCTGGTTCTATCTTTTGAATCTGCTCTCCGGAGGGTGATAAAATATCAATGGAGTATGCCCCCGGGGAGGTTCCCCATATCTCCATAGCGAAACCCTTATCTTTTTCACTGACATATAACTCCACTGACTTAAATCCTATGGCTGGATCGATATTACTATAAAAATGCCTACGGGTGTTCCCTTCATTTCCAGCAGCTACGGTAATGCATATACCAGGAAAATCAGCGGCAATGGATAGCATTGATGCTAAACTTCCTCTGCCGTCATGATTACCCTGAGAACTGCCTAGTCCAATGCAAATAGCCATGGGTCGGTTCAACCTTCTGGCTATTCTGGTTAAGTATTGAACACCCCACATAATATCATTTTCTTGATAACAGGGAACATCGTTAGGGATTGAAAAATAATTCATTAATATCTGTTTTGCTTGCTTTAATTTTACTACTACCATTTCTGCTTCTGGAGCGACGCCTCGAAAATCCTGAGCTTCTGACGGGTTCCCAGCTGCTATACCGGCTAACATGGTGCCATGGCCAATCTCATCTTTGGAAGGAACAATCGAATAAGGGTCCTGCGAGGAAAGCGCAACATCTATCTGCTCCTTCACATATTCGGTTCCGTAATAAGTCGGTTCTCCATATAAAATGCCTTCCCCATATTCCGAACCTCCCGGAAAACGGTCAACGCTATCAATCGTCTGGTCCCAGATCGAAATGATACGGGTGGTTCCATCTTGTTTCCGAAAGATTGGATTGGTATAATCAATTCCGGTATCAACAAAACCAATTAATGTTCCCTGACCTAACAAATTAAAATTAGGAAGATTTCTCATTCTTGTTATACCCGATGCATTAAAACTAGCAGTACCAAGAAGACCATAACAAGAAGGAATCGCTGAGTATCCGAATAAGCTCATGGACCTACCCGTGATGGTAGCTGTGGGGATATAGACGATTGCAAATCTATTATTCATTACCTGAACTGTATTACCTTTAAATTGCTCCAATAATCGTTCATTTCGATCATACTCAATGATTAAATCCGCATACTCATTGCTAATGATTTTATATTTCTCCTCCTCTGTCATACTTACACCTCTCTCTTCTAAGTCTGACTTCTTCGTAATGTATCATAAATATTAAATATATCCAAAATACCATACCCATCGTCCCGGTTTGGATACAATCTGTCCTGGTCCCTTCTGGCCCCTCGTATCATAAGGTTTTTCATATTATTTGTTGACATATTCCGAAAATTACCTCTAACAATGCCCCATTCTAACATGAGAGCAGTAACACCTGTTGTGTGCGCAGCACTCGGACTGGTTCCTGTAACGAAAGCATATTTCTGATCAATGGTTGGTGTTACGATATTTACCCCGGGGGCAGCTAATTCCGGTTTGATTTCATCTATTCTTGTGTAACCACGGCTGGCGTTCATATATAGGCTATCATCCTCCGGGTTATAAGCAGTTACTGTGATCGGAACTCTGGAATTCCCTAGGGAGAGTATCGTGGTATAAGGATTAGATTTTACAAAATAGGTATTATCAGAAATAAATTCCCCCATCGGCAGCCAGATATGAAAACCTAATTGAATATCCCCTTTTCCATACACATTAAATTTCCATATTCCTGGGGAAGGGTTGCGAAATCGTATTAAAATCAGCTGTTCGCCACTTTGTGCTTCTACCATTTGGTAATCGATATAAATCATTGTCTGTTCGAATACAAAGGAAATATCTCGATTTTCATTCAATCTAGCCGTAATTCTGGGAACATATTCTCCTGAGGGTGATAGGATATCAAGGGAGTAGATGCTGGGAGAATCCCCCCATAATTCCATAGAAAAACCCTTTTCACCCTCACCAACATTCAGTTCGACGACATGATAGCCAATCGAAGGATCGATTACTCCGTAAAAATGCCTTCTGGAATTCCCTTCATTTCCTGAAGCAATTACCATGGAAATCCCTACATTATCTGCTTGAAATGATAAATAGCTACTTAAGATTCCTCTTCCATCATGAGCACCTTGTGAAGTCCCAAGAGCGATGCAGATCGCCAGTGGACGTCTTAAGATGGCTGCTGTATCCATCAAATAATTAAGGGCGAACAGGATGTCATTTTCCTGGTAACAGACCGCTTCTTCGGGAACGAAGAAAAAATCCTTCAAATATGACTTTGCTGGTTTTAACTTAACTATAATAAATTCAGCATCCGGCGCTACTCCGGAAAAACCATTTTCAGCATCTTCATTTCCTGCCGCAATGCCGGCCAGCATGGTACCATGGCCTATGGTGTCAGTGGATGGGACAATATCGTAAGGATTACTGCTCCTTAGAGCCTCGTTGATTTGATCACGGCTATACTCTGTCCCATACATCGCTATGTTAGGGTAATTGTCACTAAAGATGGTTTGGTCCCATAAAGAAGCAATTTTAGTGGTACGATCTGCATAAGTAAATACCGGATTGGTATAATCAATCCCAGTATCCATAATTCCGATTAAAACTCCTTTTCCCCTTAAATTAAAATTGGGTATACTTCTTATTCTTGTAATACCGCTTTTTTCCAAACTAATCTCGCTGATTAATCCGTACAGAGATGGCATAACAGAATAACCTTGTTCCATAATAATATTATTTGTAATTTGGTCCACCGGAACATGTACTAAAGCATTGAAGAAGTCAATAATCTGTATCGTTGAATCAGGAAACTTCTGAAGTTCAGATTGATTACCACTATACCGTATTAATAAGTCTGCATAATCATTGCTAACTATTCTGTTCCTTTCCTCAATAGTCATTAGAACACCTCACCAAGGATTTGATTTTCAAACTTTTGTAATCTATCCTATTCTATGAAATTAAGAACTATTCCACTGAAACACAACCCTTACAATACTACTTAAAATACAGCTTATGTAATGAGATACCTTTGATATACCTACCTATATTTTATAAAAAAAGCAAGTCAATGAATGACTTGCTTATTGATTTCTTTATGAAATTATCATTATGTGTCATTTCACATTTTGTTTTGCGATACGGAACATGGGTA
>JAQZBN010000054.1 GCA_029238935.1 Herbinix sp. | reverse complement strand
GGCTTGACCTAAACAGGTTTACAGTAAAATCGAGGAGCAGATCCTCGTAAGGAGACGATCTCCTTGGATGTACATTTTCGTGTGTAGTCAATAGTCATTCTAATCAATGATTAATAGAAAAATAGGAGCTCAAAGCATAGAATTGCTTTGGGTTTTTTGTTGTATAAAATCAAGTGCTGTATATAATCATTTTCTATATGATTACTAGAATAAATGATTACTAGAATAGATGAATAAATGATTACTAGAATAAATGATTATTATAATAAATGATTATTATAATAAAATGATTACTAAAATATATGATTATTAGCATAAATGCTACTTAATAAATGATAATTAGAATAAAAATGATTTTTAGTTGAACTGATTATATATAAATAAATTAAAGTTAGTTTGAAAATTAAAGGGTATAAAATAACTAAAAAAGAGATAATTTTTTATACAAAGTAAAACGGAGTAGGGTTATCCTGCTCCGTCACTAAACTATTTCAGAACTATTATATTGATGATGGTAGAAAACTATTTATATAGTTTCTAATCCTAAGCAGAATAACTTTAGGAGTTAATTTGCAAAGTCATTTCTGCACAATTAAGATAATTAATTTAAATCCTATAAAATAATGAAATTACTTTATATTATTTTAAAAAGTAATCAACATTAATCCATCAAAATCGAGTATTTATCCCCATTTAATATAATTAAGTCAAAGATCTTGTGAATATATCACTGTTTTCTAACAGACTTTCTACCGTATCCAAACCTAGTCTATGAAGAAGTTCAATTACATAAGGATTATCAATAGGAGTTGGGAAGGTAGCAGAGTTTCCGTATGCTTCTACGTTTTCACGACCTTTATCCCGAGGGATAATTGCTCTTGGACCGCCGACGCATCCTCCGACACAACCCATGCCTTCAAAGAAATTAGCTTTCGTATTACCTGATAACAAATCATTAACCATAGCTTTACAAGCAGGTACACCATCCGCTTGCTGGGTACGTATTGAAATTTCACGATTTGGATTAATACGCTCTAAAGTAGAAGCAACGGCTTCGCTGACACCACCGGTATGTCCATAAATTCTTCCTGCTCTAGAAGAATGATCTTTCTCACTTTCCTCCATCTTGGCCGGATCAATTTCCATTACTTCAAAGATATCCCTAATTTCTTGAAAAGTTAAAACATAATCTACCGCATCTGCGATATCTTTTTCCTTTGCTTCTGCTTTCTTCGCCATACATGGTCCAATAAATACAGTAAGGGAATCTGGATGTAGAACCTTAATTGCTCTGCCGCTTGCGATCATTGGGGATACAGCCGGCGGAACATGTGGAATTAAATCATGATAGATTTTTTTGATCATAGCGATCCAAACCGGACAGCAACAACTAGTTAGCTGATAGTCAGTTTCAGTATGGATATTTGCGTCAAACTCTAGAGCTTCTTTCAATGTCAGAATATCAGCAAATAAAGCAACTTCAATCATTCCGTCAAATCCGATCTCTTTTAGTGCATTTCGAAGTTTCCCTGGGGTTACCTCATTACTGAACTGCCCTAAAAATGCTGGTGCTACCAAAGCATAGGAAAGATTTTTGTGAGAGCGAATTGCCTGTAAGGCAGGTATAACATCCTTACTGCTGGTTAATTTCTGAGCGCGACACTCCTGAATACAATAGGAACATCCGGCACATTTACTCTCATCAATTTTGATTTCTCCGGATTCTCCGGGATATCTGGCATGAAAAGGACAGACCTCAACGCAGTGATGTTGTCCATCTGCACATTCACAATCCCCTATATGCCATATTACAGGATGTTTTTTGGGATGAAGCAGACAATCTAATTGATGGGTATCATAGACATCTAGCTTATCAATATATTCGTCTGTGTTATCATTAATGGTAGCTCTTAAGAGTTCATGGTATAGTTGTTCAAATGTCTTCATTTTCCACCTCCGTATTTTGTTATCCATTATATATTCTATAGTTTAAAAAGCAATACTAAACTTTTGTGGACTAATCATTCGCAATACTCACATTCTAAAGTATTATTGTTCGTTTCTAACCGTATTATTCCATTCTCTTCTTTACTAGAATATGGATTTGATTTATAATAATTGCAACAGACAGACAATCATTGAACTAATGCATATTTTTAATCCTTACGGAGAATCTATTTAGAAAATAAAGGATATGGAGAATAAAATTGAAACAAGGGAAAAATAGTACTTTTACTAAAGCCGGATGGCTTTTGTTTTATTTATATATCATAATGTTGGCTTACTTTTTGTTTTTCAGTGAGAGATATGGGAGAGTAGTTGATAAGGAAGGGTATCGATATAATCTTGAGTTATTTAAAGAGATAAAGCGATTTATTACTTATAGAGAAATTGTTGGATTTGAAAGTTTTGTTGTTAATATACTGGGGAATATTTTAGCTTTTGCACCATTTGGCTTTCTTTTACCGATGCTAAATGTTAGTTACCGAAAATTCCTTCGAATGGCTACTTTAAGTTTATGGTTTAGCATAATGATTGAAGTCGTTCAATTAGTTACGAGAGTAGGTATCTTTGATGTAGATGATATTATGATGAATACCTTTGGAGGTATCATAGGTTATATATGTTATATGATTTTTCATTTTGTGGTCGTACGAATGAATAAGAGTCATAGCAAAAATCACAGGAGGTAAGCTGTATGTGGAAAAAGAAAAGGGAGATGATACAATTTTCTGGTAGGAAACATACGTTTCTTGGAATCATCTCTACCGTAATCGGTTTATGCTCTTTTGTTGGAGTGATAACATTATCCATTCTATCTGGAATAGCAAGAGGGAATGGAGGACTCTTATTGGGGGCAATTGGAATTATGCTATTTCCATTGTCCATCTTTGGATTTGTATTGGCTTATAAATCCTGTAAGCAAAAAGATATCTATTACCGATTTCCAATTGCTGGCCTAGTGTTAAACGGGTTTTTATCCATATTTTTATTTATTCTTTATATAATTGGATTTTAATGATTGGATATCAAAGATAAATAATAGATATAAATAAAAATGTTAGATATAAATAAAAATGTTAGATATAAATCAGAATGTTGGATATAAATCAAAATGATAGATATAAATCATAATGTTAGATGTAAATCAAAATGTAGATATAAATCAAATCAGAAAAATAAATTTATAAGAGATATAAAAATAAGTAAGTATCGGGGAACGAGTAAGTACAAGAGTACATAAGGCTCGTAGATAGGAGTTTATATGAATCATAAGCAATTATTTCAGGAAGAAAATGAGGCAATTAAAGAGAGATATGACCTTGCAATTGAACGTATTGAGTTAATGATGAATGAACAAACGGTGAAGGAACCTTTTCTAAACTACTTTCAGAAGACCGCAGAATTTGTAATAAAAATTAAAGAGCTTGTTTCCTTAGTAGAGCAGGATACTTTAACAAGTTTATCAATGGATGAAATTAAAAAATTAAACCAAGACCTTTATGAGGATATCAAAGAACGTAATTATGAAAGTAGTTATGCTAACCCTACTTATGCCAATACCCAATTAGGGAACAAATATGGTAAAGTATTCTCCTTCCTCTATACGGAACTACGAAGTATCATAATCTATGCATTTGAATATCGGTTATATGAACTTACAATTTTATTGGAGCTCTTTATCGAGCTATACAATTATATGGAGGAAGAAGACGAGTTTACCTATAAGGATGTAAGACGAGCACTTTACGATTTTATGAGTGATTACTGCGAGGTTTTTGTTACTTATCGTAATAGAGAGCTACTTGATCCAAGCTTAGCATTTGCTAAGGACATTATTATGGAGTCAAATCTATCGGATCTTCGCTACCTTTATTATTTTGGAGAGTTTATTACCAAAAATGAACTTCGTACAGCAGCTTTTTTAAATACCTTGCCTCAAGAGCAAATACAGGCAATGGCCAATACATTTACAGAAGGCTATCGACTGGGATTCGTTCATAATCGATTAGATTTAAGTAAGAAGAAAGTAGTTAATATCCGTTATCAATTAGGATATGAGCGATTGGTTCGAGCTTCTATTAAAAATTTTGAAGAGATGGGTCTAAGCGCTACTATATATCGTGCGGCAGCCAACGCAATGAATAAAAGACAACATCTAAAAATAGGTTATCATTCTACCAGCCCGAATAAACAATATGATTATGATCATCGTTTTGACATAGCTTTATTCTGGGATAAAGCTATGAAAGAAAAGAAAGTGGCATGTTATAAAATGGCTCTGGAGCAGTATAAAGAGCTAGCTTCTCATTATGCAGGACCTGCTGTTATGGAGGTATTCGGAGAAGAGCTCTTCTCACCGGAAGATAAAAAAGAAGCCTTAAAGTTTGACAAACGTCAGCAAAAGTTACAGGTTGATTATAATAATCAGGCAAACTTCATCTATAATGATTTTGTGAAGACCAAAGAAACCTCTTTCACCATTATCGCATATCCGGTACCTGAGATTGGAGAGGATTTTGAAGCAATCTTTGCAGAGACCGTAAAAGTTAATACCTTAGATAGTAATGTATATCAGCAGATACAACAATGTTTGATTGATGCATTAGATCAGGGAGAGTATGTACGGGTGCAAGGAGCCGGTGAGAATCATACGGATCTGTGGGTAAAATTATATTCATTGAAGGATAGAGAGAAAGAAACTATCTTTGAAAATTGTGTTGCAGATGTTAACATTCCAGTTGGAGAAGTATTCACCTCACCAGTATTAGCTGGAACGAAGGGCGTATTGCATGTTCCTAAGGTATTTCTGAATGATCTTGAATATCGGGAGCTAACACTTACCTTTGAGGATGGTGTGATTACGGATTATAACTGCAAGAATTTTACCAACGAGCAGAAAAATAAGAAGTTCGTTCAAGAGAATTTGCTTTACAACCATGATACTCTACCTATCGGCGAATTTGCGATAGGGACCAATACAACTGCTTATATGATGGGCAAGAAATATAAGGTGGATGATCGCCTTCCTATCTTAATTGCAGAGAAAACGGGACCGCATTTTGCTATCGGTGATACCTGCTATAAAATGAGCGAAGAGGTGAAAGTCTATAACCCGGATGGCAAAGAAATTATAGCTAGGGATAATGAAGTATCAATTCTTCGCAAAACTGACCCGGATAAGGCTTATTATAATTGCCATACAGATATCACTTTACCATATGAAGAATTAAAAGAAATTGCAGTTTACCATAAAGACGGAACCATTACTCCGATCATTCAGAATGGTAGGTTTGTCCTTGAGGGTACTCTGCAGTTAAATGAAGCATTGGATGCTAAATAATGAGAGCAGAAAATATATGCAGAAATAAATGCGAAATATATGTGGTAGAAAAATGAGTGTTAAATTGTTATACGGCATTATATCATATTAAACATATGAATTGTAGTAGAAATGAGTACTACTTTTATTGGATAATGTCTCAATATTTATTGCATGGGATATAGAATTTTCAGTATACTGGTAGCTCGGTATACTGAAATTTTAAGTATCATATGGAGAGTAATTCCTTTCATATATAAAAATTGTATTTATCTTAGAAATAGGTGATATTCAATATTACATGTTATTGAACAGTAAATACAGGATGAGGTTGAACTATGTACGGTGTAGTACAATAAATAGAGGATGAAGTTGATTAATGTAGGCCAATAAATAGAGGATGAAGTTGATTAATGTAGGCTAATAAATAGAGGATGAAGTTGATTAATGTAGGCCAATAAATATAGGATCAAGTTGATTAATGTAGGCCAATAAATAGAGGATGAAGTTGATTAATGTAGGCCAATAAATAGAGGATGAAGTTGATTAATGTAGGCCAATAAATAGAGGATGAAGTTGATTAATGTAGTACCAATAAATAGAGGATGAAGTTGATTAATATAGGACAATTAATATTAGAATAAAGTTGACTATCTTGGACCATGAGCTTAGGGTGAAGTAAAATGTACGAAAATAAAAATTGGATGAGAATGAATAAAGTAGCAATCTAAAAAGGGTATCGTTAAAATTGAAATAGTTAAAAAAAATAGTGTGGGAGGTTATTTATGTTACATATCAATAATTTTTCAAAAAGTTATAAGGGAAATAAGAAGGCAGTCGATCAATTAAACATCGATGTAAAGAGTGGGGACATCTATGGCTTTATCGGTCATAATGGAGCCGGTAAAACAACTACAATACGTGCTATTGCAGGTGTTTTGGATTTCGAAGAGGGTGACATCTACATTGATGGAGTATCCATCAAGAAAGATCCGGTAGCCTGTAAGAAGAAAACTGCTTACATACCGGATAATCCGGATCTGTATGAACATTTGACCGGTATTGCATATCTTAACTTTATCGGTGATATCTATGAGGTTAATAAATTTGACAGAGAAACTTTAATTGAACGTTATGCAGATGCCTTTGAGCTGACCTCGAATCTTGGTGATATTATTCAATCTTATTCCCACGGTATGAAACAGAAACTCGCCATTATATCTGCATTAATCCACAGACCCAAGCTTTTGATTTTAGATGAACCTTTTGTGGGACTTGATCCAAAAGCGGCTCATACCTTAAAATCCATTATGACAGAAATGTGCCAAGGTGGCAGTGCTATCTTCTTTTCAACCCATGTTCTTGAAGTTGCAGAAAAGCTTTGCAATAAAATTGCTATCATTAAAGGCGGTAAATTAGTTGCCTGCGGAACTACTCAAGAAGTAAAAGGTAACTTAAGTTTGGAAGACGTATTTATGGAGCTGATAGAGAACTAAAAAAGATTGGATAAGAAAGGCCTGGTGCATGTTATGAAAAAAATTATGCGTTTAGTTGGTATTCAACTATGGGCTATGTTGAGTGATACCTTTTCTTTAAATAGAAAAAGAAAAACAAAGGCGCTTTTGCCCGGTATACTTTTATTTGCGCTTTTAATAGGTTTTGTAGCATTTGTTTATTGCTATGGTATTGGAATGAGCTTGTTAATGTTTGATAGTATTGATATTCTTCCTGTCCTTGTAATGTCCGTCATTTGTTTCCTTTTGATTCTTACTACGATAAACAAAGTAAAGGGCACAATTTTTGGATTTAAGGATTATGATATGGTGATGTCCCTTCCGGTAAGTACGGGTAGTATCGTTGCAAGCCGCTTATTGCTATTGTATGGAATAAATTTATTTTTTACTTCAATCATTATGATTCCAGCTATGTTAGTATATCAGTTGTTAGCAAAGCCTGGAATTCAGTTTTTGATTTACGGATTAATCATACTTTTATTTATTCCACTAATCCCAATCATTGCAGCATCTGTTCTAGGGACAGCAATTGCATATGCAGCATCTAGATTTCGTCATAGCAATGTAATTAATATAATAATTTCCTTTGGATTAATTATTGGAATCATGGGATTATCTATGTCGATGGGGGATTCTGAGGAGGGGTTAGCTCAGATAAGCCGATTGCTAACGGATAAGGTAAATAATATCTATCCACTTTCTTCCCTTTATTTAAAAGCCGTTATAAACTACGATGTAAGCGCATTGTTGCTGTTTATCGGAATTTCACTGGCATCCTTTATCATCTATTCATTTCTGATTGGAAAGGTATTTAAGAAAATAAATACCTCCATAATGTCTGTAAAATTCAAATCAAAATATAAAAAACAGTCGGTGAAGGAAGCTTCACCGGTAAAAGCTTTATTTCGTAAAGAATTAAAACGTTATTTTTCTTCTTCATTATATGTATTAAATACTGCATTCGGAATTGTACTTCTTACCATAGGTGCTATTGCATTGTTCTTTATCGATATAGAACAAACGATGGGAGGACCAATGGTAATCAAATTAATGCGAAATGTTATGCCAATTGGTATGGGCTTTTGTACTATGATGTGTTGTACAACCATGTCCTCTATTTCTTTAGAAGGAAAGAGCCTTTGGATTATCAAATCGTTACCGGTAACATCAAAGCAGATCTTTCTCGCTAAGATCGGTGTGAATATGGTAGTAGTATCGCCAATTATAATTGATGGTATTATATTTTGCTATTTTTTTAAGACAAATTTGATTCAAAGTATCATTACCATCCTACTTCCATTGATCTGTGCTTTATTTATTGCAGTATTTGGACTAATCCTTAATTTATCCCTACCGAATCTTACATGGACGTCAGAAACAATTGTTATCAAACAAAGTATGCCTACTTTCATCGTAACGTTTTCTTCCATGTTTATCCTGGCACTGCCTCTTATTTTTCTCGTGTTGCCCTTTGACTTTGTATATGCTTTAATAGGCTATTCCCTGCTGATGGTAATTGTAACTATTATCCTATACCGTGTGTTAATTACTTGGGGAGACAAACGATTTAGACAACTATAGATAATTGTTAGTGACCAGAACCTAAGGAACATCGATAATTAACCTCTGCTTATAGATAGACAGTAGTATATAAGTTGATCTTATCAATACGATAAGAAATTATCAGTTCCAAAAGGCAGGACAAACCGTACCGAATATGCTAAAATGTGAGCATAAAAAACAAGTTTGTTGATAAGATAATTATTCAATACAGGTTGGTGAATCAGAACCATATCCAAAGTAGGAGGAAACGAACATGGATTACAAGAAGGCAGGAGTAGATATTGAAGCTGGGTATAAAGCTGTTGATCTTATGAAAGAACATATTAAGGGAACCATGCGAAAGGAAGTTTTAGGTGAGATCGGTGGATTTTCTGGAGCATTTTCCCTAGGATCCTTCAAGCATATGGAAGAACCAACCCTGGTATCAGGAACGGACGGAGTAGGAACCAAACTAAAAATAGCATTTCTACTTGATAAGCATGATACCATAGGTATCGATTGCGTTGCTATGTGCGTGAATGATATTGCTTGTGCCGGAGCAGAACCATTATTTTTCCTTGATTACATTGCTTGCGGAAAGAATGATCCGGAGAAAATAGCTACAATTGTTCGTGGCGTGGCTGATGGATGCAAACAGGCAGGAGCTGCTTTAATCGGTGGTGAAACGGCTGAGATGCCAGGTTTTTACCCGATTGATGAATATGATCTGGCTGGTTTTGCAGTTGGAATTATTGATCAAAAACATTTGGTGAACGGTGCTAATCTAAAATCGAAGGATGTTTTGATCGGAATTGCATCATCCGGTATCCATAGCAATGGTTATTCCTTAGTTCGTAACGTATTCCGTATGCAGAGAGAGACTCTGGATACTTATTATGAGTCTCTTGGTAGTACTCTTGGTGAGACCCTGCTTACGCCAACCAAAATATATGTAAATGCAATAAAATCATTAAAACAAGGCAATGTTACGATTAAAGCTTGCAGTCACATCACTGGAGGCGGCTTCTATGAGAATATTCCAAGAATGCTTCCGGAAGGAATACATGCCATTGTAAATAAAAACAGCTATGAAGTTCCTCCTATCTTTAAGATGCTTTCAAAAGACGGAGACATAGAAGAACAAGTAATGTATAACACCTATAATATGGGGCTTGGTATGTTAATAGCAGTGGATCCCAAAGAAGTGGATCAGGCAGTAAAGCAAATTCAGGCAGTAGGAGAAAAAGCATTCATCGTTGGAGAAGTGAAGGAAGGAACGAAGGGAGTTAGCGTATGCTAAAACTGGCAGTTCTCGTATCAGGCGGTGGAACAAATCTTCAGGCATTAATCGATCAAATTGAACAAAAAGAACTTACGAATGCATCCATTGAGGTTGTGATTAGCAGTAACCCAAAGGCATATGCCCTGGAAAGAGCAAAGCAATATGGAATTCCTGTCGAGAGTATCTCTAAAAAAGAGTATGAATTCAGAGAAGATTTTAATGAAGCTCTATTAGCATTATTAGATCGATATCAGGTGGATTTAATCGTTTTGGCCGGATGTTTATTGATCATTCCAGATATTATAGTAAAGAAATACAAAAATAGAATCATAAATATACACCCTTCTTTAATTCCTGCTTTCTGTGGAGATGGTTTTTATGGAATTAAAGTCCATGAAGAAGTCCTTGCCCGTGGTGTTAAGGTGACAGGTGCGACGGTACATTTTGTGGATGAGGGAACAGATACCGGACCGATCGTACTCCAAAAAGCAGTTAATGTGAAAGAAGAGGATACCCCGGAAAGCCTGCAAAAGAGAGTAATGGAGCAAGCGGAATGGGTCATATTACCTGAAGCAGTCAGACTTATTGCAGAGAATAGGCTGATCATAAAAGATCACAAGGTATCAATCATTGGAGGGCTCTAGAATGAAAGTACTAATCATTGGAAGCGGTGGCAGAGAGCATGCAATTGCATGGAAGGTTCGTCAAAACAAAACGGTAAGTAAATTGTACTGCGCTCCTGGAAATGCAGGTATTGCAGAGTATGCAGAATGTGTTGCTATATCTGCTACGGATTTACTGGGTCTTGCTGATTTTGCGCAAAATGAAAAGATTGACTTAACCATTGTAGGTATGGATGATCCGTTGGTTGGTGGTGTTGTTGATGTATTTGAAGAAAGAGGCCTTCGCATCTTTGGACCAAGTAAGAATGCAGCAATCTTAGAGGGATCGAAAGCTTTTTCAAAAGATCTAATGAAAAAATACGCTATACCAACTGCAGCTTACGAAACATTTGACCAACCTTCCGAAGCATTGAAGTATTTGGCTTCTTGCGAATATCCGATTGTATTAAAAGCGGATGGATTGGCTCTCGGAAAGGGAGTATTAATTTGTAATTCCTACGACGAAGCTGTAAAAGGTGTTAAGGCGATTATGGAAGATAAACAGTTTGGTTCCGCCGGTGACCGCTTAGTAATTGAAGAGTTTATGACGGGACGAGAGGTATCTGTTTTGGCATTTTGCGACGGTACCCATATCATACCAATGACCAGTGCCCAGGATCATAAAAGAGCTAAGGATCAGGATCAGGGATTAAACACAGGAGGTATGGGAACATTTTCACCAAGCCCGTTTTATACCGATGATGTTGATCAATTTTGCAAGAAGTATATCTATCAATCCACCATCGATGCAATGAAAGCCGAAGGCAGAGATTTTGTCGGGATTTTATTTGTTGGCCTTATGCTGACAGAGAAAGGACCTAAGGTTCTGGAATACAATGCCCGCTTTGGTGATCCGGAAGCGCAAGTAATTCTTCCAAGAATGAAAAACGATTTAGTAGAGATTTGTGAAGCTTGTATCGATGGAAAACTTGATCAGGTTAACCTTATGTTTGAGGACAATGCAGCAGTATGTGTTATCTTAGCTTCCGAAGGATATCCGGAGCATTATGAGAAAGGCTTTGCTATTCGGGGACTGGAACATTTTCAGAACAAAGAAGATTATTTTGTATTTCATGCAGGTACTAAATTTATCGGACAAGAGGTAGTAACTAATGGAGGTCGGGTAATTGGAGTCACTGCCACTGGAAATACATTAATAGATGCGAGAAGAAAAGCGTATGAAGCTACAACTTGGGTTCATTACGATAATAAATATATGAGAACCGATATCGGAAAAGCAATAGAAGAATAGAAAATTTATTAGGTTTTCAAAATTTATCTTTTCTGACATGTTATTACAAAAAACCTATGAAATGCCACAGAAGTGCCATATCTCTTACCTAATATAAAAAGCAGTAATTGTAGAATTTTATGGATTCTATTGTTATTGCTTGTTTTTTTGAAAGGGGTATTTGATGAAAAAGAGATATTCAAAATGGCTTAGTCTCATCCTGTGTCTGGGATTATTAGCACCCCAGGGGTTTCGAAATAATGGAATACAAGTTTCTGCAGCACAAGTTGGAACTGTGACTGCCACCAGTTTAAATGTCCGTAGTGAACCCTCTACTACCGCAGCAAAAGTTCAATTGAACGGTACGAATGTATATTTAGTACAGGGTGAAGCTGTTAATATAATAGAAGAAGAAGACGGTTGGTATTACATATCCATGAAGTTTAATGGAAAGACAGTAAAGGGTTATGTTCTTGATGATTTTATTCAAGTTGTAGAAGAAGATCAGACAACGACGCCAACACCTACACCCAAGCCAACAAAAGCTCCAACACCAACTATAGCACCGACATCAAAGCCGACACCAACACAAACACCAACGAATACGGATCCCAGTAAGATTGTAAAAATCTATCAAGTGAAAGCAACGATAACGGCATCTTCCTTGAATGTTAGAAAGGGTCCAGGTACCAGCTATGATAAGGTAGCTTCCCTGATCAAGGGGAATAGTGTCACGATAGTGAACGAGACAACCGTAGATGAAGTCAAATGGTATCTCATCACTTTTAAGTCGGATGGAACATCGAAAACAGGTTATGTTTCCAGTGATTTTGTAAAAGTATCCTTCAGTGAGACGGTAAAGGGATTGGTAGCCGTTACTAAACTCAGGGTGAGAACAGGCATCGGAAGTACGAAGCCGTATATAAAGAATAAGGAAGGTAACATCATATCGTTAAAAGCAGAGAAAGCGATAACCATCTTAGAAGAGAGTACGGTATCAAACGAAAAATGGTTTAAAATATCTTTCCAGCAAAGCGATAAAAAATACACCGGATATGTACCAGCAGATAGTGTTCAGTTCCGGTCAAATATAGCACCAACACCGACGGTAACACCGAAGCCAACTGCAACACCAAAACCTACGGCAAAGCCAACAGTAACGCCTAAGCCTTCCAAAGCACCAACTCCAACGGTAAAACCTGTGGCAACGCCAAAACCAACAGTCGCACCGACGATTGCACCAAAACCGACAGTGACACCGAAACCTACACCAAAGCCTACCGTAAATCCAACACCAAAGCCTACGGTGTCTCCAAAACCTACGGTTGCTCCGACCATAGCACCAACGGTAAAACCTACATCAGCACCGACGCCTACCGTATCGCCAACACTATTGGAGATATCAGATCTTATTATTTATAACACGCTAGAAACAAAAAGCAATGGGTATATATGCAATACTATATATTTGAATGTGTTTAAAAATATTCTGGTATCCAGTGATATGTTGTATGGAGCAAATAACCTGCCGGTTACCTTGGTGAACGGGCAAAAGATAACGGTATTTCGAGCAGTATCTGTAGATAACCATACCTATTATGAAGTTGAGATCTCAAGTGGTTTGACAGGATATGTCAGAGCAGAATATGTTTATGTGGGAGAAAACCCACCTTACAATATACCGGTCATTACGTTACCTCCTGGAACTCCAACTCCAACGCCTTCACCAACTCCTATTGTAGGGGATATCGGTTCGGATGATGTTAATTTTGAGGTAAAATTAGCGGCAGAAAGATTTCCAGAGACCTACAAAAATGCACTTAGAACTTTACATAAGCAATATCCTTATTGGGAATTCAAAGCGTATCATACCAACTTAGATTGGAATACTGTAATATCAAAGGAAAGTATTCCAGGTAAGAATCTTTTATCGAATACAAAAAGTGTTGAATGGAAATCCATAGAATCCGGTGCTTACAATTGGAAGACGGATACTTTCATCGTATTTGATGGATCTACTTGGGTAACAGCATCTAAGGCAGCTGTAGAATATTACATGGATCCTAGAAACTTTTTAAACGATAAGGGAATTTATCAATTTGAATTATTAACCTATCAAAGTCTGTATCAAAATCAACAGGGTGTAGAGAATATACTAAAAGGAACTGCATTAGCTAATTCCAGTTATACCTTTATAGATGAGTATGGTAGTTCAAAAACCATTACCTACGGCGAAACATTTATTAAAGCAGCTGAATATTCCGGTGTTAGCCCGTACCATCTTGCATCCAGAGTAAAGCAAGAGGTTGTAACGGGAGCAACGACCTTAAGTAACAGTGTATCCGGTACAGTGGCAGGGTATGAAGGATTGTATAATTTCTTTAATATCGGCGCGAATGATAGTACTGCACCAGGAGGTGCCATTGCAAACGGTTTAAATTATGCTAAGACTGGCAAAGGTAACAGTGCTGCCACCAATGCACAGTACCTTATCCCTTGGACAAGTCCATACAGATCCATCGTAGGTGGTTCCTATATGATAGGTTCTTCTTACATAAAGAAAGGTCAGGATACGGTATATCTGCAAAAATTTAATGTGACACCTACTTCAACCTATTACCATCAGTATATGACGAACGTGGAAGCACCATTTGCAGAAGGTAAGAAAATCGCAACAGCTTATAGCACTATGGCAGCCACACCGATCGTATTTTCCATTCCGGTCTATTTAAATATGCCGAATAGTCCAGCAGCATACCCGACTACTCAATTTAATCCGAATAACTGGTTAAAAACCTTAAAGGTAACAGATGTAAATGGCAATAACTTGATCCTGACACCAACCTTTGATGCTTCTGTAAAGACATATTCCATCATATTAGATGCTGAAAGTACAGTAGACATGGTAAATATCACTGCAACTACCGTAAGTAAGAAGGCTTCGTTGTTTGGAACTGGATATATCGAGCTGACTTCTGGTATGAATAGGATTGCTGTCTCAGTGATTGCTGAAAATGGTGATTTAGCTGAATATGTAATTAATATAGTGAAAGAGTAATCAGCTTTGCAGCACTAAGTGTAATAAAGCGGGCTAGGAATTACCGATATAAAACAAGCGGAATTGATCATCAATTTCCTTGAATGAATATAATCCGGCCGGCAGGGTTTATCTTGCTGGCCGGATTTGTTATACTATAGAATAGGTGAAATGTTGTTTGTAAAGTTTCACTATTACCAGGGAGGAAATCATATGAAACAGAGATTAAAGTTATATATTGGAGCCATACTTCTATGTGTAATCGTAGGAAGTATCGGTGGTTTTAGAATAAGCAAGGCGGCCAGTGCAGGAATTGAAATTACTGCGGAAGGGCAGGATATTGTAGTTGGTGAGGATGTTATCGTCAATATCACGATCAAATCCGATGAATTGATTGGCGATTTTGAAGCATTCTTAACCTATAATGAGGATATTCTTGATTACCAAACAGGCTCAAGTGTAATAACAGGCAGCAGTGGTTACTTAAAAATTAGCGATATAGAAGTGTCGGAGGGAACCAATACCAGAAAATATGCATTAAAATTTGAAGCATTAAAGGTTGGGGTCTGCCAGATTTCTTTTAGTGATCGGGCAATGGTATATGATTTTGAAAATGAGATGGAAATGTCAGTATCCAGTAATACTCTATCGGTGAATGTTGTTGCACCGAAAACTGCATCAGAGAATGCATATTTAAAGTCATTAAAAATCAATCCAACCAAACTTACTCCTGCTTTTGATAAAAATACATTTGAATATAGTACAACCGTGAAAAATGAAGTAGATAAGTTAATTGTCAGCGCAGTTCCGGAGGACGAGAAAGCTACTGTTTCAATTTCCGGTAATAACTTTTTAGAGGTAGGAGAAAATAAAGTTATAGTTACTGTGTTAGCGGAATCAGGAGCTGTCATAGAATATACTATAAATACAATCAGAGAAGCTGCGCCTGAACTTCCTGATGAAGAAGATGAAACTGGAATTATACCAAGTGAAAGACATGGAAGCTTCGATCTTGTGAAAGAAAATGAACAGTTATATGCAATCTACGAAGGAAAATATCAACTGGTAGGGCCTGGTACAGACGTTAAAATACCTGATGGATATATGAAAACAAAAACAATTATATCTGATATCTCGATTGATGTTTATGCATTAGAAGATGACTTAGACAATGATTTTATTTTAATTTATGCTATGAATGAGCTAGGTGAAGCTGGTTTTTACCAATACGATAAAGTAGAGAAGACCTTACAGAGATATATAGTCAATGAGAAAACTCCTTCCCCAGTAGTTACTAATCCTGAGGATGATAATACAATGAGTGATGAGGTATATCGTTCCAATTTGAATAAAGCAGCGATTGTGATAGCATTGCTCAGTGCATTTAGTATACTGCTAATCATAATACTGATACGTCTCTTCATGAAGTTAAAAGGATTTAAGGAAGATGATCTACGCTAATCAAAATTAAATGTCTTAAAATCTGGACTAAAAACTGGATATTGACAAAATACGTATATTTGTTATACTAAAACTATAACAGATATAACGTTCATTTTGTATTAGAATGAGGTGTTTACTATGTATTTAAAGATAGATTTCAACAGCGATGAAGCGATTTATATTCAGCTACGGAATCAAATAATATACGGGATAGCTACTGCAGAAATTCAAGAAGGAGATAATCTACCCTCTGTTAGGGAATTAGCAGATAACATAGGTATCAATATGCATACAGTAAACAAAGCTTATTCCATACTGAAGCAGGAGGGCTATGTAAAACTTGACCGCAGAAAAGGTGCAGTCATAGCCATCGATATTAATAAATTAGAGGCTTTAAGTAACATGAAAGAGGAAATGCGTGTTGTTCTTGCAAGAGCCATTTGCAAAAACATCACCAGCGAGGAAGTGCATGAAATAATTGATCAAATCTTTCAAGAATTTGAAAGGGGGTAAAGTAAGATGCTATGTGATAGATGTCAAAAAAAGGAAGCAAAAATACTTTATACTGAAATTATTAACGGAACAAAAAAAGAGCAACATCTTTGTGAAGAATGTGCGACAAACTACACATCCTTTCAAATGGAAAAGCCAATACTAAATAGTGAACTTACTTTAGGAGATCTGTTATCAACCATATTAGATAACTACTATGTAGCAGGAGCCAAGGAAGCAGGAACCACAAAGCAAAATATAACCTGCAGTAAGTGCAAAACATCCTATGAAGACTTTATTCAGAACGGAAGATTTGGTTGCGCCGATTGTTATCAGAGTTTTGGAAAACAATTAAGCAATACTATAAAAAGTATTCAAGGAGCTGATGTCCACACTGGGAAACGACCCAAGGGATTTATTGCTTCTGTGCCAACCAGAGTTATGAAAGATTTTACTGAATCAGAACGATTATCGTTAAAGCTTCAGGAAGCGATAGAAAAAGAAGAATTCGAGGAGGCAGCCAGACTCAGGGATCAAATCAAAGAACTGAAGAAGGAGGAGACCAACAATGCTTAAATGGTATGAACAAAATGCAGCCGATGGCGACGTTGTGATTTCCAGCCGTGTCAGGCTTGCCAGAAATTTATCCAAATATCCGTTTCCATCGAAGTTAACTGATGAGCAGGCGGATGAACTGGTGGATGAAGTAAAGGAAGTTACATCATCCTTAACTGAGAACCAGAATAGAAAATTTTATTCCTGCAGTGTTAGTACATTGAGTGATATTGATAAAACGGCTATGGTTGAAAGACACATTGTAAGCCCGCTTTTAGCAGAAAAGAAACAGGTCACAGGTCTCATTTTATCTGAGGATGAGACGATCAGCATTATGATCAATGAAGAAGACCACATTAGAATACAGGCAATTGTTGGTGGTATGAATTTGGAGCAGGCTTATGAGGAAGCGAATCGGATTGATGATATGACTAATGAGAAACTAAGTTTTTCATATGATGAAAAGTATGGTTATCTCACTGCATGCCCAACCAATGTAGGAACTGGTATGAGAGCTTCCTATATGGTTTTCTTACCGGCACTAAGCTCAGCTAGAATGATGCAAAAGCTCATGGAAGAGGTTAGTAAATACGGAGTTACAATCCGCGGTATTTACGGAGAAGGAACAAAAAGTTTGGGAAGTATTTATCAGATTTCCAATCAAAAGACACTGGGAATATCGGAACGAGAGATACTGGAGAACTTAAATCGTATTGTTGTTCAGGTGGTAAAACAGGAAAGAAAAAGAAGAGAATATATGTTGTCAGTTAGTGCAGATGAGATTGAAGATCAGGTCTATCGCACCTATGGAGTATTAAAGTATTCAAGACAAATTAGTTCCACCGATGCAATGACCTTGTTGTCACAGCTTAAGTTTGGTGCGGATTGTGGTTTAATTAAATTTGATCGGGAATTTAACGTTCATCAGTTAATGATGGGAGTACAGCCCGGCAGCCTTCAATGGAAACTAGGAAAGAATGTCGGCAGTGTGAGCAGAGATCGATCCAGGGCGGATTATATCAGAAAAGAGCTGCCCGATATCATCTCGTAATCCAAATCGGACGACAGAGAAAAAGTAATGATTAAGAGTTGCGGATAATAAAAATAAAGAAAGTACTCTTAGTTGGAATGGAGGACACATTATGTTTGAAAAATTTACAGAAAATGCAAAGCAAGCAATTAATATAGCAAGAGAAATCGCTTATCAGCTTTCCCATAATTATATTGGAACTGAGCATTTATTGATTGGATTATTAGAAGCCGATGGAGTTGCGTCCAAGGTATTAGAGGAAAATGGAGTAAGTGTTGAAAAGGTTATAGAACTTGTGAATCAGCTCATCGCACCTAACAATGGAGTAGAGATGTTAGATGCGGGAAGCTTCACTCCAAGATCCAAAAGGATTTTAGATCAAAGTTATAAAGAAGCAGTGAAAATGAAAGCACAATTGGTAGGAACCGAACATATCCTGATTGCTCTGATTAAAGAAACAGACTGCATCGCAGTTCGACTGCTGAACACACTTGGAGTGAATGTTCAAAAGGTTTATATCGATCTTCTGACAGCAACCGGAGCAGATGTAAATTCAGCAAAAAGCGAATATACCAATACGAAGAGCAAAGGGAAGGCAAAATCCGCTACCCCAACCTTGGATCAATATAGCCGTGATTTAACCGAATATGCCAGAGAAGGCAAACTAGATCCGGTCATTGGAAGAGAAAATGAAATTCAAAGAGTAGTGCAGATCTTAAGTAGAAGAACGAAAAATAACCCATGCCTCGTTGGTGAACCCGGTGTTGGTAAAACAGCGATAGCAGAAGGTCTTGCATTAAAGATTGTGGAAGGTAATATTCCAGATACCATTAAGGAAAAGAGGGTAATTACCCTGGACTTATCAGGAATGGTAGCTGGTTCTAAATATCGTGGTGAATTTGAAGAGAGAATCAAAAAGGTTATCAGTGAAGTAATCAGTGATGGTAATGTATTGTTATTTATTGATGAAATTCACACGATTATTGGAGCCGGTGGTGCAGAAGGTGCTATAGATGCTTCGAATATTTTAAAACCCTCCCTTGCCCGTGGAGAGTTACAATTAATCGGTGCAACCACAAGAGAGGAATATCGTAAATATATTGAAAAGGATGCTGCTCTAGAAAGAAGATTTCAACCGGTAGTGGTAGAAGAACCTTCTGAGGAAGAAGCAATTCAGATCCTATATGGCTTGCGAGATAAATATGAAGCACATCATCAAGTTAGAATAACAGATTCAGCAATTGTAGCAGCAGTGAAGCTTTCCAACCGCTATATCAATGATCGTTATCTACCGGATAAAGCAATCGACTTAATGGACGAAGCTTCTTCCCGTGTACGTTTAAGCACTTATACCTCTTCTCCGGAGATTAAGGAGATCGAGAAAGAGATTAAACGCCTGGAAGACGAGAAAGAGAATGCTATTAAGAAAGAGGCTTACGAAAAAGCTGGTGAATTTAAGAAGCAACAAGAAACATTACAAGAAGAACTGGAGAGAAAAAAGGTTCAGGATGAAAAAGAGAAGTTGGATAAACAGCTTGTAGTAAGTGATGGCGAAATCGCGGAGATTATCTCCAGCTGGACTAAAATACCGGTGAAGAAGTTAGAGGAAGAAGAAACCGAAAGATTGCAAAATCTTGAGAAGATACTTCATGAGAGGGTAGTAGGTCAGGAAGAAGCAGTTGGTGCCGTATCGAAGGCAATCCGCAGAGGCAGGGTTGGTCTAAAGGATCCGAATCGTCCGATTGGATCCTTCCTATTCCTAGGACCAACCGGTGTAGGTAAGACGGAGCTTTCCAAAGCGTTGGCAGAAGCAATGTTTGGCAGCGAAAACTCAATTATCCGGGTTGATATGTCCGAATATATGGAGAAGCATAGTGTAAGTAAACTCATAGGATCCCCTCCGGGATACGTAGGTTATGATGAGGGCGGACAGCTCAGTGAGAAAGTGAGACAGAATCCTTACTCCGTCATTTTATTTGATGAAATTGAAAAAGCTCATCCCGACGTATTTAATATCCTCCTGCAGGTTCTCGATGACGGCCATATCACGGATGCACAGGGAAGAAGAGTTAGCTTTAAAAACACCATCATAATTATGACCTCCAATGCTGGTGCACAAAATATTATATCACCAAAACGGCTCGGATTTACATCCGTAACGGATGAAAAAGAAGATTACAAGAAAATGAAGGATGGCGTAATGGAAGAAGTTAAGAGAATCTTTAAGCCGGAATTTATTAACCGTATTGACGAAATCATTGTATTCCATGCTCTTACGAAAGATAATATCAAGAGTATCGTTTCCATCATGATTTCATCGATTGCAAAACGTTGCAAATCACAAATGAATATTACCTTAGAAACAGACAGTGCTGTAGTGGATCATCTTGCAGAAGTAGGATTTGATGAAAAATATGGAGCAAGGCCACTAAGACGGGCAATACAAACAAATATTGAGGATAAACTGGCAGAGGCAATTCTTGCAGGCAACATCAAAGAAGACGATGCAGTAAAAGTCGCATACCTGGATAATGAAATGGTAGTCACTGCAAAATAATCACATAGTTTGTATATTTCCAGTAGAAATTGCTCGAATAATCGTTTATAATGTCATTAGAAATGTTCCATTTCATAGTGATTTGTTCTCTGTAGATAAGGTTCTACAAATACAATTAGGAGGGTCATACAATGGCTGTTATTCAAGAGTTAATACGCAAGGAAAGTGATGGGACAATTAGCTTTGGAAATTACAAATTGGATGTAAAGACCAAGGTTTCCGACTTCGAACATGAGGGGGATTTATTTAAAGTTAAAACCTACGAAAAGATTACCAAGCTTGAGAAAAACGGTATGTTTGTTTATGAATCCGTACCAGGAACTGCTGTTTTCCATTTGAATATGAAAGAAAATGAGATTAGTTTTCAAGTTGAAGGTGCAGAAAATGCACAGATAACCTTAGAACTGGAAGCTGAAAAAGAATACAAGATATTAATGGATGATGTAAACCTGGGTAAGATGAAGACAAATTTAGGTGGAAAGCTTGTGTTCAGTGCGGAGCTGACAGACGGCGAGCAAGCCTTTGTAAAGGTGGTAAAACTCTAAGATGGCTAAAAATAAAACCGTATTTTTCTGTAAGGAATGTGGGTATGAATCTAGCAAATGGCTGGGACAGTGTCCTGGTTGCAAAGCATGGGATACCTTTACAGAAGAACCGGTTGTGAAAAAGAGTATATCCTCTGGCGGTACAATAAGTGCGAAGGAACCCGAACTTTTATCCAAGATTGAAGCGAAGGAAGAACCTCGTGTTAATTGTGGAATAGGAGAACTGGATCGAGTGCTGGGTGGTGGAATTGTTCCAGGAAGCCTTGTTCTGGTGGGTGGAGATCCCGGAATTGGGAAATCAACACTGGTATTGCAAATGTGCCGTGAAATCATACAAAAAAATAGAAAAGTCTTATATATATCTGGAGAAGAATCTTTAAGACAGATTAAAATGAGAGCAGAGAGGCTCGGCGTTTTTAACGGCGAGCTTCTCCTTCTATGTGAGACTAATCTAGATTACATAGAGGAAGCGATTAAAAAACATCAACCGGAGATTGTAGTAATTGACTCCATACAGACCATGTTTAAAGAGGATGTAACATCAGCTCCCGGCAGTGTCAGCCAGGTAAGAGAAGCTACGGCAGCCTTGATGAGGATTGCTAAAATCCTTGGAGTTACCGTATTTATTATCGGACATGTTACCAAGGAAGGTGTGGTAGCTGGTCCTAGAGTACTGGAGCACATGGTAGACACTGTGCTGTATTTCGAAGGAGATCATTATGCTTCTTATCGAATTCTGCGTGCTGTAAAGAACCGATTTGGATCTACCAATGAAATAGGAGTATTTGAGATGCAAAATACCGGCTTGGCGGAAGTCAAAAACCCTTCGGAATATATGCTTAAGGGTAAACCGGAAGGGGAAGCCGGTTCTGTAGTGGCTGCCTCCATTGAAGGAACTAGACCGATCTTAATTGAAGTACAAGCGTTAGTTTGTAGAACAAATTTCAATATGCCAAGAAGAACGTCAGCTGGTACTGACTATAACCGTGTGAATCTCTTAATGGCAGTACTTGAAAAACGTCTGGGTATGCAGTTATCCGATTGCGATGCTTATGTTAACGTTGCCGGAGGTATGCATGTGACGGAACCTGCACTGGATCTTGCTATCGTCGTTGCAATTCTATCCAGCCATAAAAATATAGCTCTTGACAGCAAGACGATATTTTTTGGTGAAGTAGGACTAACCGGAGAAATCAGAGCGGTCAATATGGCGGAGCAAAGAGTATTGGAAGCGGCTAAGATGGGGTTTGAAGTATGTATTCTTCCACAGGTAAATAAAGAAAAATTAAATCATCATGGAATTAAGCTTGTTGGTGTAAAGAACATTCAGGAAGTCATGAGAATGATGGTTACAAGATAATGGATTTGGTTGTATAGTATAGTGGAGATAAAATAATATGATTAATATGTAATGATATTGTTGTATATAATTGTTATTATTCATGTGGTATCATAGATAGAGAATTTGTTAATGAAAGATATAGAATAGTTTACAATATAAAATTTTCGACTAAAAGATTATTGCTTCACGTTATATAGAAAATAGAATTCCTGCTACACATTCTTAAATGCTTCAATCGTGATTTTATTTACGGGGGATATACATATGATAGAACATTTTCAGGATAAGCTTAAGGAACTAGGTAATACACAGGAATGTATGTGTGTTATTCATAATATGATGGATCAATTGGAGGAAACTCAGTTAAAGGTTGAAACCAATGCATTTGAAGTGCTTAATAACTCAGATAAAACTCTGAATTTAATAAAAGAAGGAAATGAAATTTTATCGAAAATGCAGAGTGCCTGCGAACCATTCATGGAAACCACAGATAATCCGAGCGAGAAGCATATGTCCATATTATTGGATAGCTTAAGTTCATTATTTGAAAAGATAATGGACTCTGTAAACCTTGCCTACCACATCTCCCACTCCATGGAGCAGGAAGTAGCAATACAGAAGGAAATCACCGATCGTGTAAGACAATCTGTCACGATAATTAATGACAGTGTAGATAAAGCAGCTGCTTGTGCAGAGTTAATGATGATGATGGAATATGAATTATAA
>JAQZBN010000053.1 GCA_029238935.1 Herbinix sp. | reverse complement strand
GCAATTAACTGCTTCTTTAGAAGAAGTATCTTCTCAAACAAGATTAAATGCTGAAAATGCAAAACAAGCAAGTACATTATCTGAGACGGTGAAGGTAAATGCAGCAAAGGGTAATGATCAAATGCAAGATATGCTTGCTTCTATGGAAGATATCAATAACTCATCTAGTAATATATCAAAAATAATTAAAGTAATTGACGATATTGCATTCCAGACCAATATTCTTGCTCTTAATGCCGCAGTAGAAGCAGCAAGAGCGGGACAGCATGGTAAAGGTTTTGCAGTGGTTGCTGAGGAAGTACGTAATCTAGCAGCTAGATCGGCCAGTGCAGCAAAGGAAACGACTGAAATGATTGAAAACTCCATTAAAAAAGTTGAAAATGGAACAAAGATAGCAAATCAAACAGCTACCGCTTTACATAGCATCGTAGATGGAGTGGATAAAGTAACAAAGATCGTAGAGAATATCTCGGTAGCTTCCAATGAACAAGCACAAGCGATTGCTCAGATCAACCAGGGTGTGTTACAAGTATCATCTGTTGTTCAGAATAACTCGGCAACTTCTCAAGAAAGTGCTGCAGCTAGTGAAGAACTGGCAAGTCAAGCTGAACTTATGAAAGAACAGGTATCGAAGTTTAGATTAAGAAAAAACATGCATTCAATATCCAGACAGGAAAAGTTAGATATTGATCCGGATGTACTTTCTATGCTTGATAAGATGAATCAGAAAAATAAATCAACCAGAAAAGATAATGGTAATGATAATCTATATTCAGTAGTAAATACAAATAAAACAAATGCAACAGGAAAAACTATGAAGATAAAGTTAAGTGATAATGAATTTGGGAAATATTAATTGTAAAGTCTAATTTGAATAGGATAAGAGCGTATGATAGAGTCTTTTACTATACCTTATTGTGCACACTATTTATACAATGGAGATGTCTTTTTACTACGATATGATTTGGTGTTGGATTAGTGTAGTAGGAATGAATAGTATGCGATTTTGCCCAGAAAAGAGGTAATTTCTTAATGAGTATAATCATGAAAAGAAAAGAGCGCATTGTACTCACAGCAATTGAAATTATTCATGAACTTGGTTATCAAGGTCTGACGATAAAGGAAATATGCAAACGACAGAATGTTTCAGAAGGAGCATTATATAAGCATTATAAAAGTAAAAAGGAAATAGTATTAGCCGTAGTGAATTACTATTCAAAGTACGATGAGGATATCAAGCAACTGGTAAATATGATGAACTTATCTGTGAAAGAGAGTATTAATTTTTATATCACGCGTTTTGCAGAATACTACGAAACTTATCCAGCTATGACAGCAATCTTTAATTCTAAGGAAATATTAAAGCATGAGGAAGGTATTTCGGGTAGAGTTATTGATGTATTTGAGGCTAAATCAAGTTTTTTAACATACTTAATTGAGTCAGGCAAAAATACTGGACAAATCAATACGAATATCGATAGCGAAGTAATAGCTGATATTATACTGGGTTCCTGTAGAGGTATTACCTTAAAGTGGAGACTACGTAATTTTAATTTTCCATTAAAAGAGAGAATTCTATCTGCAAATGAGCTTATACTAGGATCCATTTAGTGAATTTACAAATGAAGAAGGAGTGGAGATATCATGAAGAGAGTATTAATTGTAGATGATGCAGCTTTTATGAGACTTGCCTTAAGGACAGTACTCGAGAAAAATGGGTTTGATGTAGTTGGAGAAGCTGAAAATGGAAGTATGGCTATATTACGTTATAAGGAATTAAAGCCGGATATTGTAACGATGGATATTACAATGCCGGATATGGACGGAGTCAAAGTATTAAAGTTAATAAGAGCCTTAGATAATAATGCAAGTATTGTTATGATATCAGCGCTTGGACAGGAATCTTATGTGAAAGAAGCTGTGATCAATGGTGCTAAGGGGTTCATTGTAAAGCCATGGAAGGATGAGTATGTAATTCAAACCCTTAATAAAATATGATTCTTTTACATAAAACGAAATAAACCGCTTCTTTAAATAAAAATTAATAAAATTATTATATTTCATAAGTAATTACGATCTACAAATATTACTACAGATCTAAAGAATGAGTGAAAATTTTTAGATATAAATAGAGAAAGAAGCTAAACAGAGGATGTTACTCCTCTGCCTCTGCTTCTTTTACTATTTTGTCCAGTACATCAATTAAGTCATGAATCGTATTTAATTGTACATCTCTTTCCAGAATTACATTCTTTAAATCTACAGATAAACTTTCAAATTTTTCCCTAATTGCGGGAGCAACATATGACATTGATATCACCTCAATTTTAGTTTATCCTAAACTTGCAGTTTCATGTATGGTAAAATTATTTTTTATCGCAATCTGTAAGTTATATGGAAATTTTAACAAACAAGTAGATAGGTTTTAGTAAAGAATTTAATGAAAAGGAGTAGTAATAAATATGGATTTGTAATTACTACTCCTTTTTATTAAATAAATTATGGTAAACCTAGCTTCATGAATTAGATTGTCATCTGATTATGAATGATTCCTACTAGATACCAGGTTCCGTTTAATTCCTGAAATACCAATCTTATACTTTGCCAATCAGCTCCTCCATACTGTTCTTCAAAACCAGAGAAATAGTACTCTGCCACAATAGACTTTGCATAAATTTCAAACTGATTGTTATTGATATTTCCTTCGGATAAAATCTTATTATAACTGATTTCCTCTGCATTCATAAAATCTTTACTGTAGATAAATTCCTCGTAATACTTATTTGGGGTCATCTTTATGGGTTCTCCACTACCGTCATAATTACCCCAAGTATACTCTGTTTCATCTTCAAAGAAGGATTTAATTTGATCCTGGTTCATTACAATGTCCTTCTCTGGAGAAACATAACTATAAGGAGAAAAACGTACACCGAATTCTGGATGCACATAATCAGAAAGAGCATCCATATCTTTGTTTTTAATTAATTCTAATACCTGATATGCGGTATCTTTAATTATTTCTTTGGAGCGCTCCGAATTTATAATTCCATTTTCAATATAGTCAGAAATATCACTAGCATCTGAATCTTCTGTATCATCGCTTTTTGCAGGATCGATAACATCCTCTTCATTGTCTTCCAAAACAGAATCCAGATCCTCATTATCATCTTCATCCACGGTGTTTAAATCTTCGTCCTGTTCTGCAATTTCGGGCAATTCTTCAATTGGCTTGCTTGAACAACCAACAAAGCTAAATATCATCAAGAAACATATTGTAATAATAAACAGTTGCTTCATTCCAATCCTCCTCAAAAAATGGTTCTTTTATTGTTTGGTTTCCTCAATCAATCATAGATTTATAACACTAGAACTATAGTATATCTAATTCTACAATCAATCAAATGTAAAGTGATTTGTAGCATAGGATGATAATACCTATTATAACTAGGCCATAGGTTATCTAATGAACTACATATGAATATCTAAGACAAAAATATAGATATTCATTAGGATAGTCATTTCTATATGCATTATAATCATTAGACGTTAAGATTTATAAAATAGTTTCATATTTTAGTATATATTTGCGTTTATATTATTATAGAAAAATAAAAATATATATTGAATTAATCTTTATTGCAGAAGCTTTCATATTCCGGGAATCCGTAAGAATGAGATATCTGCAACCTATCAAAATGGAGTACTGGAGATCAATCTACCTAAGGAAACCATAGATATTATTGAACCAAAGAGATTTGAAATCCAGTAAGATAATAAGTGAATAATCATTGATCTATGTTAAAAAACTAAAACATTCGTAGTACAAAAGAAAACCCTAAAAGAAATGTTCACAAAATGAAGAGGATGATGTCAAACGGCATCATCCTCTTCATTTTGTGAACATATTAAGTGGTAGGAATATCCTTACCAACTACCTGCTTAATGAACATTTCCATTTCTTCTACCGTTTGAAATTCATTCAAATGTTTTTTAACTTTTGCTCTTGTATTTTCATCCAATTGATTAAGTCTTTCATCTAAATCTTCATTGCGGGAGGCGATAAGACTAGCTAATCCTAATCCGGTAACTGCAGCATTATCTGTGAAACTATTTCCAAAGTTATTACCAAAGCTATACATTTGATTTACCACCTTTATCTTATCTATTCTGCAAGATTAGCAGGTAATATATAGTATGTGAGTAATAACAAGGAATTATTCTTTATGAATGGTTTGATGCCCATCTCCTTGTGGATACAGATATAATAAGAAAAGACCTAAAGGAAGTAAAATTAAACTTATCCATTGGGATGTTGAAATTCCAAGTAAACTTCCCCTAGCAAGATCTCCACGGAAAAACTCAAGGATAAAACGTATCAGGGTATATACCATGATATAACAACCAAGCATATGACCAGGCCTTCTGGGTGTTCTACCATATTGAAATAAATATAAACTCAATAAGAAAAGAAGACTACTTTCAATTAGTTGGATGGGGAGAAGAGGTACACCATTTGGAGCTATAGTTGAGTGTTCAAAAATGATATGAGCGAAACCTTCGTAACTAATTCCATAACAACACCCAGCAAAAAAGCATCCAATACGGCCAAAAGCGTGTATGAGTGGAAATGATGGAGTCATGAAGTCGAGCAATGATATCATTGAGATATGATATTGTCTGCAATAAATAACATAACCGGCGATTGCCCCGATCAGACCACCGTAAAATACGAAGCCACCAGATAGGATATTAATTATGAGAAATGGTTTTGAGAGCAGTTGTTCGCGATAGGAAATAATATCGGGGAGAACTGTCATGACATATAATAATTTTGCTCCGATCATTAAACCAATACCTGCATAACAGGAGGAAAATAGGATATCGTCACTGCTAAGAGTATATTTTTTTCTACGGTGTAAGGCCGCTGTGATCCCTGTAATTATTCCTATTAAAATCCAAAATCCATACATAGCGATTGTTCTATTAAATATGTGTATTGTAGGTAACATCCGTTCCTCCTGTAATATATAAGAAGGGCTATTGCATAAATGCAAAAGCCCTTCTTTTATGACAAATGAATTCATTGCTTATTCACTTGTATCTATAATTGTGCTTTGTTAATTCTTTCGAAATAAATGACTTAATAAGAAGAGGCGATACTGCCCAGTGCACCAACACATGCTACACAGGCGAGGAATGAAAGTGCACATAAGCCAAGGCCAATAATACACAGAATAACTCCAGCTTTTGCCTGACCGTTATTAGGATTTTCTTTCTTTGCCTGAATTCCTAAGACAAGACCTACAATTGCCATTGCAAGACCCAGCAGAGCACCATATCCAAAGAAGATGAATACCAAACTTACAATACCAAGTACCAGTGAAGCAATCGCTTTTCCATTACGTTGATTTTCCATATTAATAACCCTCCCTATTTAATTTAATATGATAGTCATTCCTTTATGTTCGGAAGCAAGAATTTATGAAAATATAATTAATAATAACATTACCATAACATGTTTATGATATACGTTACATTTCTATTCTTTCTTCCTAGGATAAATCAATTCTTATGTACATTACTCTATGCCTATCGTAAAAATTATAGCAGTATTTGGTTATTAAGTCAATTATAGTATAAAGAATTTATAAAATTATAGAAAAATTTCTAAATATTCTATAATAAATTAGAATCATTGAAGTATTATAGTTTACGCAAAAGGATTTTCTGACTTATATAACATACCTTTCGGTTGATTAAATCCGATGTCCTCAACATCCAAGTATTGGAACAGGGAATACAGAGGTTTACCAAAATGACCAAAAGCAACGGCTCCATGATGAGGATAGTTTTTCTCAACTAATACATGACGGTAAAAACGACCCATTTCAGGAATAGCAAACACACCGATACCACCAAAGGAACGAGTAGCAACAGGAAGCACTTCACCTTCAGCTACATATGCTTTTAATTTTGCATCAGCAGTACTCTGCAAACGGAAGAAGGTTATTTCACCTGGAATAATATCGCCTTCTAAGGTACCACGGGTAATATTAGGTTCCTGATTAGGTTCTAAAGCTCTTGCCATAATTTTTTGGTTCTTCATGGAGTAGTTGCTTAATTTACATGCAGCTGTATTTCCACAATGGAAGCCCATAAAAGTATCCTTAAGAGTATAATTATATTTGCCTTTGATTTCTGATTGATACATATCCGCGGGTACCGTGTTATTGATATCGAGAAGGGTAACAACATCATTACTGATGCAGGTACCGATGTATTCGCTTAAAGCACCATAGATATCTACCTCGCAGGATACGGGGATACCCATAGCGGTTAAGCGGCTGTTTACATAGCATGGTACAAAACCAAACTGTGTTTGGAAGGAAGGCCAGCATTTATTCGCAAAAGCAACAAATTCTCTGGAGCCTTTATGAGATTCTGCCCAATCTAATAAGGTGAGCTCGTATTGTGCTAATTTTGGGAGTATACCAGGCATCTGATTTCCGGTACCAAGTTCATCTTCCATACTTTTGATTACCTGTGGGATACGAGGGTCATTGGCATGAGCATGAAAGGATGCATATAAATCCAACTCGGAATTTTCTTCAATCTCAACATTCATGTTGTAAAGCTGCTTTATAGGTGCATTGCATGCAAGGAAGTCCTGAGGACGGGGACCGAAGGAGATGATCTTTAAATTCTGTAAACCAATAAGCGCTTTAGCAACCGGTACAAAGTCAGCAATCATTTCGGCTACTTCATCGGGGGTTCCTACTGGATATTCCGGTATGTAAGCCTTAATTCCTCTTAACTTTAAGTTATAGCTGGCATTGAGCATACCACAATAAGCATCACCTCTGCCATCTTGTAGATGATCGCCGTTTTCTTCTGCAGCAGCAGTAAACATGGTAGGTCCTTCAAAATACTTTGCAAGTAATGTTTCTGAAGTCTCCGGTCCGAAGTTACCTAGATATACGACAAGAGTGTTACAACCAGCTTCTTTTACTTCTTTTAATGCTTTCATCATATGTGTTTCATTCTCTACAGTTGTGGGACATTCATAGATATCCCCAAATTTCTCAGTGTAGGATGCAACTACAGCTTCCCGTCTGTGGATGGATAATTCCATAGGGAAACAGTCACGGCTTACTGCGATAATTCCCAACTTTACCTTAGGCATGTTGTTCATGATAAATTCCTCCTCAAATAATATGTTATCTTCCTTTTCACATTCTGTTGATTTGCATTATAGATCGATATTGTATACAGTTATGTTTCGAAGGTAGGATAAGTAACCATAGCTTAATTTTATTACTAAAAATATTATAGAGTATATGGTTCGTTTAGTCAATAAATTATATTGAAATCGCATTTTTCTTAAAAAGAATTGGATAAAATTATTAAAAAAGTATAAAATTTTATTGAACGAACTAACAATTTATGCTACTATAAATACATTAATAGGATTCTGTAGCCAAGACTTGGCTGCAAAATATAGGGAGGAACCAACATGAGCGATTATAATGATCAGAATGGCAACGACAATAATCAGCAGCCTGTACAACAAGGCAATCAACAACCTTATCAGTATCAGCAGCCAGGCAATCAACAACCTGGGTATCAACAATATCCCAATTATCAGCAGGAGGAACCACCGAAGAAGAATTCCGGTATGGCAATAGCATCCATGGTAATCGGTATTTGTAGTATCGTTTTATGTTGTGTATGGTATTTGGCACTGCCTGCTTCCATTGTTGGTTTAGTGTTAGGTATCCTTAGTATCAGAGGTAAAAAAAGCGGCAGAGGTATGGCGATCGCTGGTATTATCCTTTGTTCCTTAGGTATCGTGATTGCATTGCTTCTTGGAATCACTGTACTTGTTGTTGGAAATTCAATTAACCCATATGAGTTGGAAGAATATTTTAACAGCTTAGGATATGATTATAACTATTAATCGTATGATGTGTTAAGTATATAGATACGAATTATAATAAAAGGATTGCTCCCAAAGTTGGGAGCAATCCTTTTTGATTCGGATGAAAGTTCGATGTGGATTATTCTATAAGAGTGATTTATGGAGTAAGGTAGGAAGAAAAATTACGAACAATAAAATAAGCAAATAAAATCCCCATTATAGTAAAATAAAAACTTGCTTTACGAGGTAATAACTTTCTATGTTTTCCGAAAGAGAAGGTTACCATTTCTATATAAGAACAGATTGCAAAAACCAGGAACAGAAAAGGTACAATATTAAAACGTAATGACCTTATGATATGGCCATCTAGTATAGATAGCACACTTCTGGTATTTCCACACCCCGGACAATAAAGGTCAAAGAATTGATGGAATGCACAGGGGGGAAAAAGATATGCCACTTGAATGAGAAGACTTTTCCCTAACCATATCAGAAGGATAAGAAAAGGAATAAATAATGTTATTGCTTTAAAAGCATATGTTTTTTTCATATGTGAGCTCCTTTGTTCTATATCTTTTCGATTATAGCATATCCTGCCGTAAATTTAAACATTCTTCATCATTCCCTTGTGATGACCAATAGAATCAGTTATAATATGTCATAATTATTAAGATGGGAGGTATGAATATGCAATTAAAGGATTATCTGAACGATCATCAATTTATTCTGGATGGTTCCATGGGAACATATTACTGTAACCTTATGAACAATGCAGAAGCACTTTCTGAAATGGCGAATTTGTCAGCTCCGGAAGTTATCGAAGGAATTCATAGAGAATATATCACTGCAGGGGCTAGAATAATTCGAACAAATACCTTTGCTGCTAATAGAGAAGTATTACAAATGTCTAAATCAGAACAGAGGAAATTAATTCATACCGCTTGCAGAATCGCTAAAAAATCAGTACGGAATGGTGAGCAGGCAGATTCTAAGCCGGTTTGGATTTTTGGTAATATCGGACCAATAACTGAGAATGCGAAAACCGATGAGGATATTATTTTACAAGAATATCAAATGATGTGTGACATTTTTATGGATGAGGGTCTGAATGGAATTCATTTTGAGACCTTTGCAGATGCGAAATATATAGAAAAATTAGCTCCCTATATAAAAGAAAAGAAACCGGACATGTTCCTTCTAGTCAGCTATTGCGTTAATAAAAACGGTTATTCTCAGTCAGGTATTAGTGCAGCCAGACTGATGGAACGATCCGGACAACTAAAAGAGATCGATGCTTGCGGTTTTAATTGCGGGATTGGTTCTGGTCATATGTATTCCTTATTGCAGCAGATTACATTTCCGGTCGGTAAACTTAGTTATGCCTCCCCCAATGCAGGATATCCGGAACAAATGCAAAATCGTATGGCTTTTATGGATAATGCACAGTACTTTAGTGAGAATATGAAACGAATAGCAGAACTCGGTCTGGATCTACTGGGGGGATGTTGTGGTACCACGCCGGAATATATTAAGAATATAGTATTCCAAACAGAGAACATTAAGAAACCCGTAATAACCAAAAGTGAACGAACATTACAGGGTGAGCAAAAACTACCACAGAGAAAGAATGAATTTCACGAACGGTTGCAAAGTGGAAAAAAGGTAATTGCTGTTGAACTGGATCCCCCATACAACGCGGAGATAGATAAATTAATGGAATGTGCACATATCGTAAAAAATAGCGGTGCTGATATCATTACATTTGCGGATTCACCGATGGGACGAAGTCGTGTTGATTCTATTTTGATGAGCATAAAGATTGCAGATGAAACCGGTATGATAGTGATGCCCCATGTTTGTTGCCGCGATAGAAATATGATATCCATGCGTTCCTCTCTTCTAGGAGCTTATATCAATGGAATTCGCAATCTCCTCATTGTAACCGGGGATCCGGTTCCAGGGGAAAGCAGAGTTTCCACTACCGGTGTATTTGATTATAATTCTATCCAGCTGATGGATTACGTAAAGGAAATGAATGCGGAACATTTTGGTATGGAGCCTTTTTCCTATGGAGGGGCTTTAAATTATGGAAGAGGTTCGATTGAAAAGGTAATTGAACGGATGAAGAGGAAGATTGACGCAGGCGCTACTTATTTTCTGACACAGCCGATCTTTTCAAAAGAAGATGCCTTTAGGATAAAACAGATCAAAGAAAGTGTGGATGCAAAAATATTGTGTGGAATCTTGCCACTTGTAAGTTATCGGAATGCATGCTTTATTAAAAATGAAATTGCAGGTATCAATGTACCCGATGAGATAGTTGAGCGGTATCATCCTGATATGTCAAAGGAAGAAGCAGAGAAGGTAGGGGCTCTCATGGCCCGGGAGATGATGGAGTTACTGGATCCAATTGCTGACGGCTATTATTTTATGCTTCCTTTTAACCGGGTAAGTTTATTGGAGAAAATACTAAATAAATAAAAGTAAAAGGAGAACTCGAATGAATCAGAATGAATTTATATCTTTTGTCCAATCAAAAGTAGTTGTACTTGATGGAGCGACCGGAAGTAACTTGCAAAAAAGTGGAATGCTTTCCGGAGTTTGTCCGGAGCAATGGATTATTGAGAATAAGGAAGTATTGATTAATTTACAGACTTCATTTTTAGAAGCCGGTTCTGATATCATCTATGCTCCGACCTTTACAGCCAATCGGATTAAATTAGCAGAGTATGGTTTGGAAGAACAAATTGAAAGCATCAACCAGAGTCTGGTTAGACTATCGAAGGAAGCCGTTGAACGATATCAAATAGAAAATAACCGAAGAGTTCTTATCGCTGGAGATTTAACAATGACCGGAGAACAGCTGGCACCGGTCGGGAGCCTTGACTTTGAGGAGCTTGTAGAGATTTATAAAGAACAGATTGGATTCATTGTAGAGGAAGGTGTCGATTTATTTGTCGTAGAAACCATGATGAGTCTTCAGGAATGCAGAGCTGCATTGCTGGCAGTAAAGGAAAGCTGCGAGTTACCGGTCATGGTTACACTTACCTTTAATGAGAATATGAAAACCTTGTACGGAACAGATCCGAAGACGGCTATTTTGGTGCTTCAAAGTATGGGAGCAGATGCTGTAGGTGTCAACTGTTCCACAGGTCCGGAGAAAATGATTGAGGTAGTAAAGGCGATGAAGGAATATGCTACGGTTCCTATCATAGCAAAGCCCAATGCCGGAATCCCTCAGTTAGTAAAAAATGAAACCGTATTTCCTATGGGGCCGGATGAATTTGCTTTCCACATGAGAAAAATAGTAGAAGCAGGGGCCGATATCGTAGGAGGTTGTTGCGGTTCAACTCCGGAACATATTCGTTTATTAGCTGAAGCAATCCGAAGTTTAAAGCCACAACCAATCAATCCTATGCATCTTAGAGCTTTATCGACGGAGCGGAAGACAGTGGAAATACCGTTGGAGGGTTCCTTTGTTGTAATCGGTGAACGGATCAATCCGACAGGAAAAAAGGCGCTCCAACAGGAACTAAAATCCGGAGTTATGGATATTGTTGCACAGATGGCTGCAGAACAGATTGAACTGGGAGCAGATATTCTGGATATTAATGTCGGTATGAACGGCATAGACGAAAAAGAAACGCTGCTTAAGGTGATGGAAGAAGTACAAAGAGTAGTTGATATTCCTTTATGTATTGATACCAGCCATGTACCTGTTATGGAAGCGGCATTGCGGCGTTACCCCGGTAGGGCCTTGATAAATTCCATTTCCTTAGAGAAGGAGAAGTTTGAGAAGCTTATTCCGATTGCCAAGAAGTATGGTGCGATGTTTATCCTTCTCCCACTTTCGGATCAGGGATTGCCGAAGGATCTGGAGGAGAAAAAAGAGATTATATGTACTATTTTACAAAGAGCGATGGAATTTGGGTTGACCAAAGAAGACATTATTGTGGATGGGCTTGTTACAACAGTCGGGGCTAATAAAAATGCTTCTGTGGAGACCATTGAAACGATACGGTATTGTAAGGAAGAATTAGGTCTTGCCACCAGCATTGGATTATCTAATATTTCCTTTGGTTTACCGGAACGACAATTTATCAATAGTACTTTTTTAGCCTTTGCAATTCAAGCGGGACTTACTATGGCTATAGCAAATCCATCACAGGACTTGTTAATGAATACTGCATTTGCAGCAGATTTACTCATGGCAAAGGAAGAAGCAGCGAATAAATACATCGACCGAGTATCAAAACGGCCAACTGTCATTACTTCCGGAAATTCCGTTCCGGTGGCTTTCAAAGTACATGGAACAGATATGAAAAAGGAAGTTACTGAAAAGAATAATATTCATGAGGCAGTACTAAAGGGAAATAAAAAGAATATTCTTTCCTTTGTGGACCAAGAATTGCATAAGGGAGTCATTCCTTCTGAGATCATTGATCAAATTTTAATCCCTGCGATTAATGAAGTTGGTAAATTATTTGATAAGCAGATTTACTTCCTTCCTCAGCTAATTGCCAGTGCAGAGACGATGAAAACTGCGATCGATTATCTAGAACCAATGCTCCAAAAGGATGCTGAGCTAAAGAAGTTAGGAACTGTGGTAATAGCAACGGTCGCCGGGGATATTCATGATATAGGTAAAAATCTGGTAGCTTTAATGTTGAAAAATTATAGCTTTGATGTGATTGATTTGGGTAAGGATGTAGCAACAAATCTTATCATTCAAACAGCCAAAGAAAAGAATGCAGATATTATAGCGTTATCAGCACTGATGACAACGACTATGGTAGAGATGAAGAAGGTTGTTGCTGCAGCAAAAGAAGCTAAGCTCAAAGCGAAAGTTATCATTGGAGGTGCCGTGATCACACAAAGCTACGCCGATGAAATAGGAGCGGATGGTTATTCATCGGATGCACAGAGTACCGTTGGCTTAGTAAAGCAGTTGTTACAAATTAAATAATTCATTATGAGTAACACTAAATTTTAGAAAGTGAAAATGATAAAAACAAGGAAGGTTAATCGATAGTAGATTAGCCTTTTTTTGTATTTTTTTCCCGACTAGTATATGGAAGAAAAATATACGAATATCCTGCATATCGGTAACATATGGGGCTGGGCATTGTTTACGTAACCTTTATTTCGTTATAAAGTTGACTGGTAAAGTTACTTATAAGAAGGAATTTGAAGTATAAGTACTATTAAGTCTTATGAATATCAAGGGTATTAAATGTCAATAATAATTTATTGTAAAACGATAAATTATTATTGACATTTAATTTTCGCTATGGTATATTTGTATACAAATAAAGCAATGCAATTCCCACCGGTGATATCTTTCATTGATTTTGAAGATAAAGAATTGTAGGAAATATCTCATTCATATGTTAGGAGGTTTTTATGGATCAATTAAGTAATATACAGGAGGAAGCAGTATTTTCTAAGGATGGACTCAGTGACAATGCTATGCTTTATAAGATGCGTCAGAAGTTTGGTTTATTTGGAGGAATCAGTGTAGTCTTTGGAGGAGCGTTTACATTACTCTTTTACCGAGCTGGTCTTGGAATTAATTTATTTATATTTGTATCACTTATTCTGGTTCTCATGGTAGTGATAATGAAAAGTCTGGATATTAAGATCAAAAAGACGACTTATGGGTATTATGTGGCTGTTGGCTTATTGTCCTTATCTACCGCTTTCACTGCAAGTGAAACATTACATTTTTTAAATATCATTGGGATTCTTCTTCTTTTAGATCTTTCCTTGTTGCAACAATTTTATGAAGTTCATAATTGGGATTTTATGAAGCACGTCGGAAGGATGATTTTATTATTCTTCCAAAGTATCGCATGTATCGGTATGCCATTTGTGGATGCTGTATCTCATGGAAAAAAGACAAAGCTGTTTCATAATAATAAAGCGATCAATATAATCATTGGTATAGTGTTAGCAATTCCCGTATTATTCATTGTGACAGCGCTGCTTTCCAGTGCAGATCTTTTATTTGGAGAACTGACGAATTCCATATTTGATATGATATTTTCATCGGATATTATTGGAATTGTAATTATGTGTTTCGTGGGAATAATTGCCTGCTATAGTATCCTTTGCGGAGCATTATTACAAGTAGGCGTTACGGAACAGGAGAAACACAGAAAAAAGGCAGATACGTCCATAGCGATCACCTTTATCACAAGCCTTAGTATCGTCTATGTAATCTTCTGTAGCATTCAAATCATGTATCTGTTTGTTAATGGGATTATGATTTTACCAGAACAGTTTACCTTTGCGGAATATGCGAGAAGAGGTTTTTTTGAACTCCTGGCAGTTACTTTGATAAATTTAGTTGTTATATTCTTTTGTTCTTATTTATTTAAGGATAGCAAACCGTTACGATATCTACTTTCCGGGGTTACCATTTGTACTTATATTATGATTGCGTCTGCAGCGTATCGAATGATTATGTATATTTCAGCTTATCAACTAACTTTTCTCCGTCTATTCGTACTGCTATTTCTCGTAATTGACGCTTTCGTTTTAGGCGGGTTAATTTATTATGTGTTTCATCAAGAATTTCCGCTGTTTGGGTATATAGTGGCAGTAGTAACGATATGCTATGTGATATTTTCCTTTAGTAAACCGGATTATTGGATAGCTTCCTATTTTATTAATCAAAATGAAATGCTTAATGCTGAAGATTGCTCCTATCTAACCAATGAGTTATCCCTGGATGCAGCTCCGATTGTAATACCTGTCTTAAATAATCGGGATCGTTTTTTGGAAACAGATCGTGTTACCAAACTGGATTATCTTGATTATGAACAAAATCGTTATGTGAAGAAGATTGAAGAAGTTTCTAAGGTCAGAGATATCAGAGAATATAATTTCTCGATAAGTATAGCAAGAAATAAACTGAATTAGAGGATAAATAGATAGAGGAAATTCCGAATTAGTTTCTAACATAATCGGAGTTTCCTTATTTTTTGTTTGCTTTTGTGATTATTGTGTTATAATAGAAAAATAGGATTACATAATATATGGTAATTGGAAGGAATAGATTATGGATGAGAAAATGAACAAGGATGGTTTCTTTGATCATAAGGAAAATAACCAGAATACTACAATAGCTGAAACGAGTTCATGGAAGAGTATCACGGTGGATGTTATTATCCCAACCTTCCGTTCGGATGATAAACTGAATGAATTGATAAAAATGCTTTATAAGCAGACCAAATTACCGAGGAGTGTCATTATTCTTCATACACAGGAATATGAGGGACAACCTCAGCCTCTACCGGATATTAAGGACAGTAATATTACGGTAGTTCCTATCGATAAAAATGAGTTTGACCATGGTGGTACCAGAAGATACGGAGCAGATTTATCCGATGCAGATATCCTTATGTTTATGACACAGGATGCTGTACCAGAAGATCAATATTTAATTGAGAAACTAATTGCTCCTTATGAGGACAATTTTGTAGCGGCTACCTATGGCAGGCAGCTTCCAAAAAGGAATGATACTATATTAGAGAAGTATACCAGGAGTTTTAATTATCCTAAGACAAGCAGAATGAAGTCGAAGGAGGATATTGCCGAGCTTGGAATAAAAACCTTCTTCTGTTCCAATGTATGCGCTACTTATCGTAACAAGGTCTATCAGGAGCTAGGGGGCTTTGTAAAGCACACTATCTTTAATGAAGATATGATTATGGCTTTTAGTATCATACGGGGAGGATATAAGATTGCATATGCAGCAGACGCCCTGGTCGTACACTCCCATCATTATACCTATTGGCAACAATTTACTAGAAACTTTGATCTTGGTGTTTCCCATAAACAGTATGAGGAATTATTTTTGACAGTGAAGTCAGAAACAGAAGGAGTTAAACTAGTAAAACAAACGATGCAATATCTATGCAAGCATAAAAAATATTGGTTAATACCCGACCTTATCCTGACAAGTGCTTTCAAATATGCCGGATATCGATTTGGGTTACATTATAAAAAGTTACCAAAACCTTGGGTTATTCGCTTCAGTATGTACAAAGCCTATTGGAAATAGAATATACATTTGCAGGCTGTTAAGAAAGGCAAGGTTATTAATATGAGTAAGATAACAATAGTAATGGCGTCGTATAACGGAGAGCATTATATAAGAGACCAGATCGATTCCATTATAGCATCTACTTATCAGGATTTTGATTTATTTATCTATGATGACGGTTCCAAGGATACTTCGTTGGATATTCTAGGAGAGTATGTTCGAAATTACCCGGATAAAATTCATGTCACACAGAATAAAGTAAATCTTGGTGTTACCCGTAATTTTCTTGAGGGTATCAGAAATTCAACTTCCGATTATGTGATGTTATGTGATCAAGATGATGTCTGGAAAAAAGATAAGATCAGCGTTACACTGCGTCGTTTAAGTAAGATGGAGGAGCAGTATGGAAAAGAACTTCCTTGTGCAGTATTTACCGATGCAGAGGTAGTTAACCAGGATTTAAAGACGCTTCATGCTTCTTTCTTTGAGGCGAGCCATCTGGACCCTCACAAAACAGATTTGAATCATCTTTTGATGGAGAATAAGTTCATTGGATGTACTGTTATGATAAATGCAGCTTTACGGGATATTCTCAAATCAAAACCACTACCAAAAAGTGCTAAGCTTCATGATGGATGGATTGGTCTTATGGCGGCATCCTTCGGTGAAATAAGTTTTATCAATACTGCTACATTGCTTTATCGTCAACATGGTGGGAATGTTGTCGGTAATCTTAATTTTACATCCTACATTAAGAATAGAATAACGTCCTTGCATAAACAAAAGGAAACTCTAGTGGTTCTGCAGAGGCAAGCGCGGGAATTCTGTACTTTGTATCAGGATTATTTGACTGACCAGAAATATACAACGGTGTACAGATTTTCCAACTTAAACCAGAGGAATATTCTTATCCGAAGATATCAGATCCTACGATTTGGGTATCTAAAAACAGGTTTTATTCGTAATATTGGTTTGCTTTTGATAGTATAAATATACATCTGTATGCAATGTGCATGTAAAAATATGGTAACTTAATTTTGTAAAAAGTAGCTATTATCAGTACTTGACAAATATTATTCTTTAAGATACAATAACTTAAAGTTTTGAAATCTTACTTTTTATACAGCAATAGCAGCCCCAGTACAGAGCGATCTGTGGTGTGGGGCTTTTCTTATAAGCAATTGCATGTAGAATAAGGCTATATTTACATATTGAGGGAGGAGCATGCTATGAAGAGAATGGTATTGTCAATTCTTGTAGATAATACAGCCGGTGTTTTAAGCCGTGTTGCTGGATTATTCAGTAGAAGAGGATATAATATCGACAGCTTAACAGTGGGTGAAACTCAAGACCCTGCAATTTCTAGAATGACAGTTTTAGCTCATGGAGATGATCAAATTCTAGAACAGATTAGAAAGCAGCTTCAGAAACTGGAAGATGTAATTGAAATCAAAGAATTAATGTCGGGAGAGTCTGTAACAAGAGAATTGGTATTAGTAAAGGTCAACGCTTGTGAAAAAGATCGTCAGGCTGTCATTGCCGTCGCAGATATCTTTCGCGCTAAGATTGTAGACGTAGCAAAAGAATCCTTAATGATTGAACTGACCGGTAATCAGGATAAGATCGATGCATTTATTAAGCTCTTGGAGCCATATACCATTAAAGAATTGGTAAGAACCGGTATCACCGGATTGGCCAGAGGGTCAGGAGACATTGCGGATTATATTGATTAATTTGTAAGTAGTTTCTTAAAACCCTGGATGCTTTTATTATAAATAAGAGAAGAAGTTCTCTTAAAATTTATATAAGGAGGAGAAATCCTCCTAAAAAACAAGGAGGAGAAATCCTCCTAAAAAACAAGGAGGATATGAATTATGGCGAAGATTTATTATCAACAAGATTGTAACCTGTCATTATTAGAGGGGAAAACAATAGCCGTTATTGGTTATGGAAGTCAGGGACATGCCCATGCTTTAAATGCAAAGGAATCCGGTGTTCATGTAATTATTGGTCTTTACGAAGGCAGCAAGTCCTGGGCAAAGGCAGAAGCAGCAGGATTTGAAGTATATACTGCAGCAGAAGCAGCAAAGAAAGCTGATATCATCATGATCCTTATCAATGACGAGAAGCAAGCAAAGATGTACAAAGAATCAATTGAACCAAACTTAGAGCCAGGAAATGCTTTAATGTTTGCTCATGGATTTAGCATTCATTTTGGTCAGATCATTCCTCCGGCCGATGTTGATGTTCTTATGATTGCTCCTAAGGGACCAGGTCATACCGTAAGAAGTCAGTACCTAGAAGGTCAAGGTGTTCCTTGCCTTATCGCTGTAGCACAGAATGCAACAGGCAAAGCTCATGAACTTGGACTTGCTTATGCCCTTGCGATTGGCGGAGCGAGAGCCGGAGTTCTTCAGACAACCTTCAGAGAAGAAACTGAAACAGATCTTTTCGGTGAGCAAGCTGTTCTTTGCGGTGGTGTAACCGCTTTAATGAAAGCAGGATTTGAGACTTTGGTAGAAGCTGGTTATGAACCTGAGAGTGCATACTTTGAGTGTATTCATGAGATGAAATTAATCGTTGATTTAATTAACGAGAGCGGTTTTGCCGGTATGAGATATTCTATCTCAAATACAGCGGAATATGGTGATTATATTACAGGATCTAAAATAATTACCGCTGATACCAAGAAAGCAATGAAGCAAATTCTTACTGATATTCAAGACGGTACTTTCGCAAGAAACTGGTTACTGGAAAATCAGGTAGGATGTCCTAACTTCAATGCAAAGAGAAGAATAGAATCAGAACATCAATTGGAGAAGGTTGGAGCTGAACTTCGTAAGATGATGAGCTGGACCAATAAGAAAAAATTAATTAACAACTAATGATTTGAAAATACTATCTGCCTGTAGATCAGAAATCTTTTCTGAGTAAGCAGGCAGTTTTTATTATTCATTTCATATCAGATATAGGATAATTTAAGATTTTTATGTAAGATCATAAGGTTAACTAATCTTGTATTATAAAGCTTTAGAAGGAAGGGTATCATATGGACTTAAAGGAACGAGTTATTGAAGCGGTTATCAATGAATTTAATGAAAATGGCTTGAAGTTTACTATGGATGATATAGCGAAGAGGATTGGTATAAGTAAGAGAACCCTCTATATGATAGTAAATGATAAAGAGACTTTGTTAATCGAAGCAATTAATCACTGTTTTTCTGCCATGAAAGAAAATGAGCAGATCATATTATCCGATGAAACGATGGATCTTGTGGAAAAAATAAATAAAGTCCTAGCTGTTCTACCACTTAAATATGAAACCCTTGAACTTAGTCAACTCTATCAATTGAAGAATAAATATCCTAAGATATATGCAAAAATTGAATATCGATTGGAGACCGGATGGGAAGCTGTAATCGACTTACTCAGGCAAGGGATTCAGACAGGTCGCATTCGAAATATAAATCTTACGGTTTTTCAAGCAATGGTCAACGGGACAATTGAACACTTTCTTAGCCACAGAAATCTTAAGGAGAATAATATTCCTTATCTCCAGGCAAGACAAGAAATGATTCGTATTATTTTAGAAGGCATTGTAATAAGAGAAGACGACAATGAAAAGTAGTTTTCTATATTAAAATGTTATTAAATTGTAATAGGTTGACAAGAAATCCTGATCGTGTTAGAATTACCCTATAAAAATGAAATGAGGTATTGAGGAATGATGATAACTTGCTAATCAAGCAATTGAATATGCAGTATGTGATCCGAGAGGATTTTATTTTGCTGCAGGCAAGAAATTATCATAATCAATCCTAATAAAGTATTCGCAGACTTTTTCAGTTACTCATCGATATGAGATAACTTTATCTGTGTAAATTTAAATTGTAATGTTAGGGCCGCAGGAAGATAATTTCTTGCGGCTTTTTTGATATTATATGATTTAAAGGAGGCAGATTTTATGTCGCAGATTATCGTAAATGATTTAACGTTTAGTTATGACAGTATATATGACAATATTTTTGAACATGTAAGTTTTCAAATTGATACAGATTGGAAGCTGGGTTTTATCGGTAGGAACGGGAGAGGCAAAACTACGTTTTTACAGTTATTATTAGGAAAATATGATTATAAGGGAAGTATCACTGCGAGTGTTAGCATTGATTATTTTCCGTTTGAAGTAATAGATTTAAATGCTGATACCATTACCATAATTAAAAACACGATTGCTCCTTATGCTGAATGGGAGAAAGAAATGGAAACGTGTTTAACACTGCAGGAATCACAGAATAGTAAGAGCGTTTCAGAAGAAGCCTTGGAACGTTTTGGTAAGATACAGGATTTATATCAAGCTCATGACGGATATATCATTGATGAGCTGATCGAGAAAGAGTTAAGTAAACTATACGTGGACCTTTCGGTACTCTCAAGACCTTTCTCAACCTTAAGCTTTGGAGAACGGACGAAAATAATGTTGGCTGCATTATTTTTAAAGAAAAATAATTTTCTTTTGATTGATGAGCCGACGAACCATTTAGATATGGAAGGCAGAGAAACCTTAGCAAATTACTTGCAGACAAAAAAAGGATTTTTGCTGGTTTCTCATGACCGTTCTTTCCTAGACCAGTGCATTGACCATGTTTTATCTATCAATCGTGCAAACATAGAAGTTCAAAAAGGGAATTATTCGTCCTGGAAACAGAATAAGGAACAGCAGGATAATTATGAATTGGAGAAAAATGAGCAACTAAAGAAAGATATTACTTCATTAGAGGAAGCAGCGAAACGGGCGATGGGATGGTCTGATCAGGTGGAAGCATCAAAGATCGGCACCCATGCAGCAGATCGTGGAGCAATCGGTCATAAAGCAGCAAAGATGATGAAGAGAGCAAAGTCCATTGAAAATCGAAAATTAGATGCAATCGATGAAAAGAAAAGTTTACTAAAAAATATCGAACAGTCGGATTCACTAAAGATGAACGTCTTGTTATTTCCAAAGGATCGATTTATTGAGGTAGAGGAGGTAAGTCTCTATTATGATGATAGAGAAATTGCTTCCCATATTGATTTTATTTTAAATCAAGGAGATCGGATCAACATCAGAGGGAAGAATGGTTCGGGAAAATCAACATTATTTAAGCTTCTTCTCGGAGATGAGGTGAAATATACCGGTCGATATAAAACTGCTCAAGGTTTGGTCATCTCTTATGTATCACAGGATACTTCCTATTTGAAGGGGAATTTGAAAGACTTTGCAGTGAATTATCATTTGGATGAAACCATCTTTAAGACAGTGCTTCGTCAGATGGATTTTTCTAGAACTCAGTTTGAAAAAGATATCAAGGATTTTAGTGGAGGACAGAAGAAAAAAGTTTTACTAGCAAAAAGTCTCGCGGAACCTGCCCATCTATTTCTTTGGGATGAACCTTTAAATTTTATCGATGTATTTTCAAGAGTTCAGATCGAGGATTTAATATTGAAGTACCAGCCTACAATGATTTTTGTAGAACATGATAAGATGTTTAGTGAAAAGATAGCTACAAAGACAATAATTCTTTCCTAAAAGGGATTATATAATAATGCAAAAATAATTGATAATTAATTGATAAATTCATTTTAATATGACATACTGATGTCAGTTATTCTTTGCTAAGATAGATCTAACATCAATCGATGATTTTTTTAGTGGAGGATTTATTATGGATCAGATGAAATTATGTCAAAGCTGTGGAATGCCCCTCGGAGAACAGGAGGAACTTTACGGTACCAATGCAGATGGAAGCAGAGAAGAGGATTATTGTATCTATTGTTGGAAGGATGGTGAATTCACCAGTGAATCAACGATGGAGGAAATGATTGAGTTTTGTGTGCCTCATATGGTGTCAGGAAATCCGGGGATGACGGAAGAAGCAGCGAAATCAATGATGTTTGAGTTCTTTCCTACCTTAAAGCGTTGGAAGACAATGTAATCATCATAATATGAGATATGATACAAGAGAGAGCAAATTATGGTTTGCTCTCTCTTTATGAATATAGTGGTTATTTTATATTCCGCGAACATCAGTGTTAATACAAAAGGTATCAGCGACATACCGAAACACATGAATTAGGTTCTTGCTGAATCTTCCTTACCTATGCTATAATCCCATAGTAAATCTTGGTAAATTAACACGTAGCAATTTCTTTTTTTACTAATATTTCTTATAAAAAATATCAAAATTCTATAATAGAGTAACTTGATCACTTATGCTTTACAATTTTGAGATAGGGAGCGGATTATGAAACAGGGGAAGATTTTAGTGGTAGAGGACAACGAAGATATTAACACGATTCTACGACGGTATTTAGAGAGGGATGGCTATCAGGCAATTGGAGCATTTTCAGGAACGGAAGCTAAATTGCAATTAAGCATCAATTCATTTGATTTAATACTATTGGATTTAATGATACCTGGTATTACCGGAGAGGAGTTAATCAAAGAGATTAGACTTACCTCACAGACGCCAATCATTGTAATATCAGCAAAAAGTACCCTAGAGGATAAAGTGAATGCACTGAAAAGTGGTGCGGATGATTATATGGTTAAGCCCTTTGAAAAAGAAGAAGTATTAGCCAGAGTAGGAGCACTTCTTCGAAGAAGTTTAACAATACAGAATAAAGAAATAGGGCAGCCGGATTATATGTGGAAACAACTGATCTTAAAAACCTCTTCCAGAGAGGTTTTCGTAGATAATAATATCGTATCGTTAACTGCCTTCGAATTTGATATCTTGCTTCATTTGTTACAACATCCAGATCGAGTATTTACGAAAGATCAGCTATATCAGGAGGTCTGGAAGGCTGGATATTATGGGGAGGATAACACAATCAACGTTCATATTAGTAATATTCGAAAGAAAATAAAAGAATATGACGAAGGTTCCTATATTAAAACTGTATGGGGGATTGGATTTAAGATGGATACAGAGAATTAATGAATTACCCTATTTCTTCCTTGGAATCTTTATACTTTCTTTAAACTTTATTAAGTACTTGTTAAAATAATTTCTCTATAATAAGCATTGTGAAAGGGAGCTATGCTTGATCAATGAAAAGCCGTTAAGGGCGAAGGTAAGATAAGAAAGGAGCATATAACAATGCGAGAGATCGTTTTAGCAACGAAAAATCTATCAAAAAACTATAATAATTTTACAGCATTACAAAATATTAATATGGAAATTAAACAGGGGGAAATATACGGTCTTGTTGGAAAAAATGGTGCCGGTAAAACTACCCTACTCCGGTTGATCACAGGTCAGGCCTATGGGACAGAAGGGGATATCTCGTTGTTTGGAGCTACATCAAATGCTGATCTTAATAAACAAAGAAAAAGAAACGGGGCAATCATTGATATGCTCCCTTATAGGTAGACAAGTAAAATAATAAAACTTGTCACTTAGGAGGGAGCATATTTTTTATGGGAAGAAAATCAATGTTTTCTTTTG
>JAQZBN010000104.1 GCA_029238935.1 Herbinix sp. | reverse complement strand
TCTACTCAAATGTAAGCTTATCCTATAATTTGTTTCATCATTTGAAATCGTATACATCTGATCTGCACCATAAAAAGGATCACCCTCTTTTAAGTAAATGTCCTTAATAAAGCCACTTTTACTTGAAAGTAGATTACCATTCTCATCGATGTAAGTATCGAATACCTTAAGTTGTTCTTTTAATGCTGTTAATTCTGCTATATTAACAGGCTCCTTCCTTTCACAGTCTTCCATATCAGCTAAGATATAATCTCGTGCAATTTTTACTGAATCCGAATCGAATAATAGTATAGCATCATTTTCACTTACATAGGATGTCTTGCTCACCATTATTTTCTTAACTACAAGCGGCTCTTTCAGTTTTACTGGAAAAACAATATTGTCACCGCCATCTATTACTAGACCTACGTTAATGTTCTCAAACTCATTATTTATAAATCCATTGGATACTGCTACTGCCGTAACTTTTTCATGAGTATAATAGTAAATCGTCTTTGATAAGAAAGTAGAAACAACAAGCAAGGTGAAGAATGCGACCGTTATTACAGTCAATACCTTCTTTTTTGTCTTCATATCCAAATCCCCCTAATGTTTTATCCCAATCATATTTTCTAACATGTCTTCACAATACAAATACCCTATTATCACAGGTATCATATAAATCACTGTAGCTGCAAAAACAACATTCAAGCTGCTGTCTAAAATCCTGCGAAACAATACTGATAATGGTTGTAGGGCTTCCTGTTCCAATAATAAATACGGCTGTTCTACCATATTCCAGCTTTCGGCAAAGGTAAGGATCACTAATATTGCAATCGCAGGTTTTAGCAACGGAACAACGATATGCACCAATATTCTTAGTAATGATTTCGTCTCCAGCGACACTGCCTCCAATACGGCGTCGTTAAGAAAGATTGAAAAAACACCAAGCAAAGCAGCTCCTTGCGGTGCAAAAACTGCAGGTAATACTACTGCTGCAGGGGTATCATAAATACCCATGACTTTAGCCTGTATATAATTTGGTAGAATGGTGACGGAGTATGGCATAAGCATAACCATAATATAAAGAACAATAAACAATACCCGTCCCTTGAATTTGACCTTAGCAAGCGTAAAGCCGACGATCAGTGAGACCGGGATGTGAAGGACGGTGATCGTCGATGCCAGGAAAAACGAATTCCAAAACTTATGTATAAAACCGTTACCCGTAAACAAGATTTCATAATATTGCTGTAAGGAAAGCGGAAATGGAATCATACTGGGTTGATATATAGTTCCGTATCGATAAGTTATTTCTCCTGTGGTCATAAGGGAATTTATTGTTACGAAGATGATTGGAAATAGAAATACACAAGCACACACAAATAGAAATATTTTTAATGTAATCGCTGTTTTTTTAATGATAAACCCTCCTATACAGAAAATTACCAATAGAAAAGAGAATGGTAAATAAGATGATAAGAAGCAGTACAAACACAATGGTCCCGGCAGATAAATCGGGATAGCTTAGCTTCATAAATTTATTATTAATATAGTTTTGTATAAAATAAAGCTTTTCATTGGGGTACACGCCATGCACTACAAAAACGTCCTTAAAAATCCGGAAGGATTGTACAATACTCATCACGACTACGAAAAATGTCATGGGTAAACTAAGTGGAAAGATGACAAAGTAATGGTACGCTAAAGTACCGGCACCTTCTAACTTAGCTGCTTCTTCATATTCACCTGGAATCCTTGTCATATTGACCAAATACAGAATAATGTGGAACCCCAAGTTCTTCCATAGAAACAAGATATATACTGGCAAAAGGATAAAATCCGAAAAGAATACTTTCCAAAACATCACTAACGACGCAGAAGGAAATACGATCGGAATAAAAAACGCAAGCCTGATAAACCAGGTTTTTGTATTTATTAAATATAGTAAGAAAGAAGAAAACAGATAAGCCAATAACACTAACAGCGGCACCGCTGTTAGTGTGAAGACGAAGGTGTTCTTTAAGGCTAAGATAAAGTACTTATTGGTCAGTACTTTATAAAAATTCTCTAGTCCTACAAATTCTGTGTCAATGGTCGAGTTTATAACGGCATAATAAAAGGTTGAAAAAAAAGGGAAAACGTAGAATGTTAAGAAGCCGAATGCAAAAGGTAGGAATAATAAGGATGCTTTTTTATGGATTGCTTTCATATTATTATCCTTTCCTATTCGTACTTTATCATATCGAGTCTTTGAATAATTTCATCTGCTGCCGACTGCGCTGTTCTTTTTCCGTTCATAAAATCCTCGAATAGATATCCGATTTCAGCGTAACCCTGAATCCTAATATCTCTATAGCTTTTCTTCAACAGTGCTCGATACAATTGATGACTTTTAAATTGATCTAGTTCAGAGTAATAATTAAAAATATTTGGAACTTCAAAAAAATCTGGCGTAACGTTAAATTGCATTTGAGAACCAATCTCTTGAAAGATTGATTTTTTTCTTATCTCTGAATCTGTAAAAGCGGCAAGAAGTTCTACAGCAAGATCCTTATTTTGTGAGGATGGATTAAGTGATATATACTGTATCGATGCTAAATAACCACAATCTTCATTCAGTGTAACAGGAGCTAGACGCAGCATAGATTCTCCCAATGAATTAATATAACTATCATCGATAATCGTCTTACCTTTGTAATTTAGGTTAACAGTGAACAGTTCTTCCTCCAGCATTATTTTTAATTTTTCAAAATGAGAAGCCAACTCATCACTACTTAATTCTACTCCCTGTAGATAGCTTACATATAAGCTAGTATTAAACATTGTATCAATACCGAGTACGTGATAAAAATTTAATAAGGGCTTTTGCTCTTTCTCTATGATCTCTTTATTCTTAACAGCAAAGTCATAAAAGTCTGATATGGTCCAAGTATTTTCCGGAAACTGTAACCCCAGGTCGATTACATCTGTAGGATCGTAATCAAATCCCCGAAAAGTAATCGATGTTGGTACACCATAGATTTTATTGTCATAACTCATTAAACTTCTAATCCCTGGCAGCATTTTGTCATGGTTGTGAGCGATTTGTTCATATTTGCTTAAGTCCTCATAATAGTTGCTTTTGATCAGATTGTCGTTATCCCACATGTAGAACAAGTCAAAATCCGTATCCTTCGCCATTAGTTTTTTAATCACTTTTTCAGCATACTCTTCCAAATAAATTTCAACCGTTTTTATTACATCGAGGGATGCAAGATTAATATTGGGATATTTATTTTTTAACTCATTGATATAATCACCAAATAGATAATTCGTGTTATCTGAATCATATGGTGTTAATACGGTAATCGTATATGGCTCACTATCAACTGCTTTTTGCTCCAATGATTTAGAATCATAAAGGAGTAGATGATTACTGCTATGTAGAATTACCGATTTTTCTTCATAAATCCTAATTTTTCGATTCGAGGTATTCTTGACATAATTATTCAATAATGTAGCTATTGGTTCCGTCAGGTCACTTTCTGTTGTAATTACCTCAGATACTGTTAATATGTATAATTTTTGATCTTGATAATCCAAATCCATGATAAAATCGATGTCGACATCCATTTCTTTTTCTATCTGTTGGGATTCTATATCCATGAGTAGAAGTTCATTCCTTCCCTCTTCCCCAACTGTAGCAATAGCCGCTTTGTTATTATCGGTTAATGTGACAGCCCATACTTTATTTACATCTACTTTTGCTTGTGTTTGCTCTATAAAATTATATATTGTTAAATCATAATAGGGTAAAGGCTCCTGTATCGATTCTATATTAACAGAGAGAATCATTGCCTTATCGTTTTTAATCACGATCTTCTCAGCCAAATTATCAATTTGGATTGGATACTCATGAAGCAACTTTCCGTTATTATCAAATCTTAGAATTTTCGTTACCGTCTTCGTATTTTCCGTAGTGTCTGAAATCACATAGTACTCATTATTGTATACGGTAAATGCTGTTACATAAGTATTACTCTTTGTTTCTGAATTTTTTGTTTCTTCGGTAAGCGGAGTAAGATCTGTTTGATAAATAGGAAAATTAACATCTTCTAACCCTTCCAGAGTTATGGTCTGTAGCTCCTCCTTGGTATCAAAGTCAAAGACCTTAATTTCTTTCCCATAAAAGGCATATATATTCTCATAATAAAAGATATCTACCACGGGTTCCTTGTTCTCAATAGCATTCTCATATAAAACAGAATTCACATCAAAAGCAGGAATCTCGTCAGCTGAAATATGAAGAGTTTCCTCTACATTTGTATTGATTTCTTTTGGAAGCTCTTCCTCTCCTTTCACAGGATCGGCATTTCCTTTTGACTGACAACCAGTCATAATAATTATTAAAGCGAAAACTAAAAATAAATATCGTAGCTTTGAAAATCTCATTAACAAAAACCTCCCAGATCATTTATAAAATGTAGACTTAAGGTAAAAATGTATATTTAACTAGGTGTTTTAACAACTTTGTTCCTTCATAACATCTATGAAAATCAAGCATTCTCGCGGTATTTAGTAATCCATACTGGCCAAGATATGTCTAACATTAAATACCGCACAACCCGCTTAACCACTGAAGTACAACCTTTTCACAAGTTGCTTCTCAAGTGTTTCTCTGCTTTCCATTATATTCCATCAATTCATGTATATCAATTGATCATATCTTACATTTTTCTTAAAACTTTTCTCTTCAAAGATTATCATTATAAACCTGAACAATTCTTCTATGGACATACCTATAATGACCCATTCTATCCAAATTTCTTATAATGGCTCTCATGATATTGCTTTACATGTAAAATTTATGTATAATATTACCTTATAATGGCCTACAATCGTTTGTAAGTGCGAACTATAATCTTCGGAACAAAAATTTTCAAATACTACAACCTACAAATTCTTGCAATTATTGTCGGGTATTAGTAAAAAAACTATATTATACTTACCTTGAAAGGAGAAGCATATGGATACTCTTGAGAATATGAAAAATGCAATTGATTATATAGAAGAAAATCTTGATGCTGAAATTGAATACGGAAAGGTTGCACAAATAGCATTATGTTCCCAATATCACTTTCAACGCATGTTTGCTTTCCTCATCGGCATACCACTATCCGAGTATATACGCCGTCGCCGATTAACACTTGCTGCCTTTGATTTGCAAAATAGCAATGAAAAAATTATTGATCTTGCTTTAAAGTATGGTTATAATTCGCCTGACTCGTTTTCTCGTGCATTTATGGCAATGCATGAAGTTACACCCTCAAAGGCAAGAGAAAAAGGTATATCGTTAAAAGCGTATCCTCGTGTAACGTTCTCCTTATCAATAAAAGGAGTGGTTGAGATGAACTACAGAATTGAGCAAAAAAATCCATTTGTCGTTGTAGGTGTAAAACAGAGGTTTTCGCATATTGATGGTTTAGGTGAAAACATCGGAAAAATGTGGAGCGAAACTCCACAAGAAACTATTTCACAAATTGCTGGCCTTGGAAACGGGTTAGTTGGTGTGTACAGTGGAATGTATGAAGATAATACAACTGATTACTATATTGCCGCGATCACCGAACAAGATACCCAAAGCAATTTGTGCAAGCTTGAAATACCATCTCTTACATGGGCTATATTTGAGATAATCGGTCCTATGTGGTGACTTGAGTTCGTCTGATTACAAAAGCGAAATATGGATACCAGTGATTAAAAAGTAATGTTCTATTCATAGTCAACATTAAGCGGAGTAATTGTGTAATTCGTAATCTTTCATGATTGCAAAGCAAATGAGAGCGTCAATTCCATCCTAAAATATATTATTTTATTAGGAATGAATATTTATCTGCAAAAATATAGCGTGTGAAAACCTATTTAGAAAATAGTTTTCACACGCTACATTATCCTCGGTGTTATATAAAAACCAAAACAGTTAATTATTCTTGTATTTCTTTATCTTCTCTATATTCCAGAATATCTCCCGGCTGACATTGTAAAGCCTTACAGATCTCCTCTAAAGTGGAAAATCGTATCGCTTTTGCCTTTCCATTCTT
>JAQZBN010000007.1 GCA_029238935.1 Herbinix sp. | reverse complement strand
ACAAACTACGCGGATTCCTTACGTGAAGTATCGGCAGCTCGAAAAGAGGTTCCCGGTCGTCGTGGTTATCCGGGATATATGTATACAGACCTTGCTTCGTTATATGAGAGAGCCGGAAGACAAAAAGGAAAAGCAGGAAGTATTACGATGATACCTATCTTAACCATGCCTGAGGATGATAAAACTCACCCAATTCCAGACTTAACAGGTTATATTACAGAAGGGCAGATCATTCTAAGTCGTGAGTTGTATCGTCAAAATATTACTCCGCCGATTGACGTTCTTCCATCCTTATCCCGTCTAAAGGATAAAGGTATTGGTGAAGGAAAAACCCGTGCTGATCACGCAAATACGATGAACCAGATCTTTGCAGCCTATGCAAGAGGTAAGGAAGCAAAAGAATTGATGGTAGTACTTGGTGAAGCAGCATTAACGGATATTGATAAGCTGTATGCTAAATTTGCTGATTCCTTTGAACGGGAATATGTTTCCCAGGGTTATCAGACCAACCGTAGTATTGAAGAAACCTTAGAGGTTGGTTGGAAGCTTTTATCCATACTTCCAAGAACAGAGCTTAAGAGAATTAAAGACGAGTTTCTGGATAAGTATTACGGAAAATAATCAAAGGGGGTACTGTTCATGGCAAAAAAGCATGTCAATCCAACCCGAATGGAGTTAACCCGCTTAAAAAGAAAGTTGGTTACCGCAACTCGTGGACATAAACTTCTTAAGGATAAAAGAGACGAGCTGATGCGTCAGTTCCTCGATTTAGTTCGTGAGAATAAAACTTTACGGGAAAAGGTTGAACAAGGGATTTTAGCAGCGAATAAAAACTTTGTATTAGCCAGATCTTCCATGCCGGATGAGGTATTAAATGTAGCTCTGATGGCACCAAGGCAGGAAGTGTATCTGGAGACCAGAACTCGTAATGTTATGAGTGTGGAAATACCGGAATTTGAATACAAGACTAAGACACCGGATGAAAATGATATCTATCCCTATGGATTTGCATTTACATCCAGCGATTTAGATGATGCAGTGAAATCCTTGCAGGATATTCTTCCGGAAATGCTTCGTCTAGCTGAAATCGAGAAATCCTGTCAGCTGATGGCTGCAGAGATTGAGAAAACCAGACGTCGTGTAAATGCCTTAGAGCACGTTATGATTCCTGAAATGAAGGAAAATATAAAATATATTATTATGAAACTGGATGAGAACGAGCGTAGTACACAAATTCGTTTGATGAAGGTTAAGGATATGATGTTAGAACAGGCACATCATTATAATGAACGTTATAATGAAGCAAATGAATCATAATGTTCATAAACATCATGATGTGGCAATTTAGTATGGGTCGAGAAATAGCTTAATTATCATAAGCGGCATTATGGAAGACAAGATAGAGTTATGTTCGTATAGTACAACTCTATCTGGCTTTCCGTATTGCCGCTTTTTACTCATCTTAAGCACAATTTTTAACAGAAAGCAAATCATTTATAAGGATATTGATAGTGAAGAAAGATATAATTGCATAACCTTAAGGTTTTGGATAATATTTCATTTAGATTGGATTGTTGTCTTAAATAGTAATTAAAACTATATTACATAGAAAAATATACCACAGTATCTTGACAATAACACTGAATGCAACTATAATAAAGACAGAACCGGCTAATAACCGGATATTATCTTAGCAAATAGTTTGATTATCAAAGTATTATATTCGATGATCAGTGTAATATCGTGGATCTTGATCCAGATTTGAAGAGAGGACTGAGGCAGTATGATTATGAAACCATTAAAGATAGGAAATATAGAAGCCAGAATACCAATAATACAGGGTGGAATGGGAGTGGGTGTCAGCCGCCATCGCCTTGCTTCTGCGGTAGCCAGAGAAGGTGGTATTGGAATTATCTCCACGGCTCAAATCGGATATGATGAACCAGATTTTGATAAGCATCAGATAGAGACCAATCTCTATGCAATTAAAAAACATATTACCTTAGCAAAAGAAGAAGCTCCGGGGGGAATTATCGGTGTTAATATTATGGTGGCTACGAAACAATACGATAGATATGTAAAAGCTGCCTGTGAAGCAGGAACCGATGTTATCATATCAGGAGCAGGTCTTCCAATCACTTTACCTGAGTTGGTACAAGGCTATCCGGTGAAAATTGCTCCTATTGTCTCCAGCGAAAAAGCAACTTTAGTAATTTTGAAGATGTGGGATAAGAAGTATAAAACAACAGCAGATTTTATTGTAATTGAGGGACCTCGAGCCGGTGGACATCTGGGATTTTCGAAAGAACAACTGGATCACATCGAGGAATTAAATTATGACAATGAGATCAAACAAATTATTGCATGTAAAAAAGTATACGAAGAAAAATATCAACGATCAATTCCGGTAATCGTAGCCGGAGGTATTTTTGATCAAGATGATATTAAACATGTATTAGAGCTTGGAGCAGATGGTGTCCAAATCGCTACACGATTTGTAGTTACCAAAGAATGTGATGCCAGTGAGGAATATAAACAAGCGTATCTTAATGCAAAAAAAGAAGATATAAAAATAGTGATCAGTCCTGTCGGAATGCCAGGTCGCGCTATTTTAAATCCTTTTATGAATAAAGTAAAAGAGGAAAGAATTGCAGTGAAAAAGTGTTTCAATTGTCTTGAACATTGCAATCCGAAAGAAACACCTTATTGCATTACAAAAGCGTTAATTAATGCGGTTAACGGTGATCTTGATAATGGTTTGATCTTTTGCGGTGATAATGTAGATCGACTAACAGAGATGACAACAGTAAAAGATATTTTTACTGAATTAGTTTTTTAATCATGTGGAATGAAATAGGAAACTGTGATTGCAATCACAGTTTTTTTATTATCTATGTAATATAATATAAATCGAGATGAAAAGAATCAATATCGATATAATACCAAATAAAGTCCACTAGATAGTATCTAGCTATAATGGATTATTAGTCAGCATACAAGTATAATTTATGTAAAATCAAGAATGAAATTATAGGAGTAATGTTTATAATACTAGATAGAATAATAGACTTGTGAAATAATGTAGACACACCATAACTACTGTATAGACATGTAAAAATAAGCTTGAACATAGCTGTTTTTAACGAACTAATCATGAATTTAGACAGATACATTGATTTGTGCACCGGTTATATGATAAAATATGGAAAGGAAGATTAAGATGATTAAAGTGATTGATTTATCCCGGTCGATCCATGATTTAAGTAAGGACTATCCGGAAGTACCGGAGATCTTATATGAGATAGGATTTCAGGATATAATAAAACCTGGAATGTTATCTACGGTAGGAAGATTTATGACATTACCTAAAGGAGCAGCAGCTAAGAAGATTGATATGGAAATAATCAGGAAAGCATTTCGTGATCGAGGTTTTGAGATAAATTAATCTATGTTTATATATTTTATATCAGTAATCATACTTAACAGTAGTAATTACCTTATGAATCAGAATAAGAATTTGCTAACCTGTATCATAAGATAAAATATCATTCAAACGAAATTAATAGATATCCATCATTTGTTTCGCATATCTCCATAATTTCTACATATCTCTTTGTTACAGTTATATCATCAAAAAAGAGGAAAAAACAAAACAGAGAGGATGTAAGAGATGACAACAAAAAAGCAAAATAATCAAACAAGCAAAAAATCAAATATGGTAAAAATACTAACCATTGCAGTTCCTGTCATTTTATTATTATTGGTGTATGCAACCTGGAACAAAGATGACGCAGCAACGAATACGAATACAGAGAAGGAAGTTGTAAAGGATGCGGATTTAGTTATACCAATTGATGAAGTTACCGATACAGCAACATTTTATCCGGTAGAAATTGATGGTACGAAGATGGAAGTAATAGCAGTTGTAGCACCGGACAAATCCGTTCGAACAGCATTTAATACCTGTCAGGTTTGTTATAGTTCCGGTAGGGGTTATTATGTCCAAGAGGGTGATTCCTTGGTTTGTCAGAACTGTGGTAACCGTTTTGGTATGAATGATGTAGAAGTTACTAAGGGTGGATGTAACCCTGTACCAATAACTCCGGAATATAAAACGGTAGATGATACCAATATCACCATAAGTAAAGATTTCCTTACAGAAGCAAAGGTGATTTTTGAAAACTGGGGTCGTTAATAAGGAAGATGACATATTTATAAAACTGATAATAAAGATAGTCTATCTATAAATAATAAAAACATATTAAATTAAGATGAAACTAAGAATGAATGTATTGAACTTTAATATATTCATTCTTTAGTCATATAATAACCGGAGGTTTCTATGAAACAGCAGTCAAAGAAGATACTAGTGGTTGAGGATGAGGTAAAAATAAGTGAAGTAGTTAGTTCACTCTTAGAAAGTAAAGGTTTTACAGTATTTTGTGCTGACGATGGAAAACGAGCGTTAGAAATATTCAAAAGAGAACAGATCTCTTTGATATTGCTCGATCTTATGCTTCCGGGAATGTCAGGTGAAGATATCTGCAAGACAATACGTAAGATTTCCAAAGTTCCAATCATTATGCTGACTGCTAAATCAGAGGAACGAAATATGATAGAAGGTTTGAATATAGGAGCAGATGATTATATAACGAAGCCTTTCAGTCTTAAGGCGCTTTATGCAAGGGTTGAAGCAGTACTTCGCAGATCAAATGCAGACTTAGCATCGATCTATCAAAAAAATAGTTTTCATCAAGGTGACTTAGAGATTGATATGGAGAGTTATCTGGTGAAAAAAAAGGGTGAGGATGTGAAACTTACTCCAATTGAATTTCGTATCTTAGTTGCATTCGTAAAATATCCGAATAAAGTGTTTACCAGAGATGAGCTGATCATGGCAGCATTTGGAGATGAATTTGAAGGTTATGACAGGGCGGTAGATAGTCATATAAAAAATATAAGACAGAAGATAGAAGATGATCCTAAGAATCCAGGTTATATAGCAACGGTTCATGGAATTGGGTATAAATTTATTGGTGAAGCTGATGCTTCATGAGACCCTGTATCCCTATCATTCTTAGTCTCATGAAAGGTAGCGGAATATTCAAATTTCCCGAATACAGGAGGCTTCTATGAAGCATAGTTTGCAAACAAAATTATCATTTATTATTGCGATGATTGCTCTGATCATTGTTGCTTTGATCAGTTTTTTATCCAATTACTTGATTAGCAATAAATTTAAGGATTATGTTGCAGAGCAGCAAGAACTAAAAGCTCAGGATATTGCAGAGAGCTTAGACTTACAACATAAAAATCACAATGACCAATGGGATATGGCCTCCATCCATACCATAGGGATGTCTGCTTTATATGCAGGGTATTTGATTGATGTATACGATATGGATAATAACATAATCTGGGATGCACAGAATCATGATATGAGCTTATGTATTGAAATAATGGATGAGATTACTGATCGTATGAATACAAGACTTCCGCAGATGAAAGGAAAATTTACCTCCATCACTTATCCCTTGAATCATGGCGATCAAAAAATCGGTAAAGTTGATATAACGTATTACGGTCCTTATTTCTTAAGTGAAAATGACTTTAAATTTTTAGATGCATTAAATTTTATTTTAGTAATGATAGGAATTATATCATTGATATTCTCTTTAGTCATAGGTAGATACTTAGCTAAAAGGTTAAGCAATCCAATCCTTGAGACGGTAGATGCGACTAAAAAAATTGCGGATGGTAATTATCAAGTGAGAATAGAAGATGGGACTGATATAAAAGAAATGGAGATGTTAACGTTATCCGTTAATCATTTGGCAGAATCCCTATATCTTCAAGAAAATTTACGAAAGCAGTTAACGCAGGATGTTGCCCATGAGCTTAGGACTCCGATTGCTGTCCTTCAAACCCATCTGGAAGCACTGGTGGACGGAATGTGGGAACCTACCAACGAACGACTTTCCAGTTGTTATGAAGAAGTTACAAGAATTGGAACTATTGTTAGAGATCTGGAAAACTTAGCTAAAGTCGATAGTGATAACCTTCAGCTAATGAAACAGGAGATTTTTCTAAACGATATCATAGAATTCACAATTAGAAATTTTGAAACTGAAATTAAAAACCGCAATTTAACGGTAACCCATCAGGGGTCATGTTCATCCGTCCAGGCGGATAGAGATCGAATTAGCCAAGTAATCGTGAATCTACTGTCAAATGCGATTAAGTACACACCTCCGGGTGGAAACATATCACTTGAGTTGTCTGAAAATAAGAACTATGTTATATTAAGAGTTAAGGATACCGGGATTGGTGTAGCCGAAGAGGAATTGCCTTTTATCTTTGAACGTTTTTACCGTGCAGATAAATCAAGAAATCGTAATACCGGCGGAGCAGGCATTGGCTTAGCGATTGTGAAAGCTATAATGGATGCTCATCATGGGAAGGTTATCGTAGAAAGTAAAGTAGACCAGGGCAGTTGTTTTGAAATTACATTACCAAAATAAATTACACCGATAAAAGCAACGGTCCCTTAGTAGAGGAGTGGCTTTTATCGGTTTTTTTACATATATATAGATATATTTCCGATTATCAATGGATAATATATATCAATGTAGCATTTTCTACGTATGATTAAAAAAGATTGGAGGAATTGAAATGGGTAAGCAACAAGTCGGAGTCATAGGACTGGCAGTGATGGGTAAAAATCTTGCTCTCAATATTGCAGATCATGGTTATTCGGTTTCCGTATATAACCGCTCATCCGATAAAACGAAAGCTCTGCTAGAGGAAGCTTTTGATAAAAAGATGGAAGGGTTTGATACCTTGGAGGATTTTGTGAATTCCTTGGAAATTCCCAGAAAAATTATTATTATGGTGAAGGCTGGAGCAGCGGTGGATGATACCATAAAAGCTTTATTACCTCTTATCTCAGAAGGAGACGTCCTGATGGACGGAGGAAATTCCTACTATAAAGATACAATACAAAGAAGTGAAGAATTAGAAACAAAGGGAATCTTATACCTTGGCTCTGGAATATCAGGGGGAGAAGAAGGAGCTCGTAACGGTCCGGCAATTATGCCTGGTGGCAATAAGGATGCTTATAAAATCATGGAGTCTATATTAACAGATATTTCTGCGAAAGTGAACAAAGAACCATGCTGTTCTTACATTGGACCAAATGGTGCCGGCCATTTTGTTAAAATGGTTCATAATGGTATTGAATATGCAGATATGCAGTTGATTTGCGAAGCATATGTCCTGATGAAGAAAGTGCTTCATAAAACCCCTAGCGAGCTACATGAAATTTTTTCAGAGTGGAACAAAGGAGAATTAAATAGCTATTTGATTGATATCACTGCAGATATTTTTACCAAGATTGATGATGAGACAAAACAATATATGGTAGATTTGATTTGGGATGTGGCAGAGCAAAAGGGAACAGGTAAATGGACTAGTCAGATATCTCTTGAACTCGGAGTTCCTACTCCAACTATAACAGCCGCAGTATTTGAGCGTAATATCTCAGCAATGAAATCGGAACGTCTAGTAGCAAGTGAACTATTATCCGGTCCGCAGGGGTACACGAAGAACGATCCGAATTATATTGAAGCAATTCGCAGAGCATTGTATGCAAGTAAAATATGCTCCTATGCTCAGGGATTTGGTTTAATGAGTGAAGCATCTTTGAAATATAACTGGGACTTAAATTTAGGTGAGATATCAAAGGTTTTCCGTGGAGGCTGTATCATACGAGCACAATTTCTAAATATTTTATCAAAAGCTTATGATAAAAATAATAGTTTAAAAAATTTGTTACTTGAGGATTACTTTAAGGATATTATAGATCGATATCAAAAGGATTGGAGAGATGTCGTTGCCACTGCCATGCTGGCAGGAATTTCAGTACCCGCATTCTCCAGTGCATTATCCTATTACGACAGTTATCGATGTGCCGAACTTCCTATGAACTTATTACAGGCACAAAGAGATTACTTTGGTGCTCATACTTATCAACGAATCGATAAAAAAGGAACCTTTCATACGCAGTGGATATCTTAAATAACAGGAGCATATGATATCAGGAAAATACAGGAAGGAGGAGAGGAAAATGAAACTTGACGAAACTAAAATTGGAGTTGATAACTTGTCTGCTATATTGGTCATCTTTGGTGGTACCGGCGATCTAACGCATCGTAAGTTGATGCCTGCGTTATATAATCTCGTATTGGATAAACTGCTTCCAGAGCATTTTGCTATCGTTTCCGTCGGAAGAAGAGAGAAAACACAGGAACAATATCAAAAGGAAGTTTACGATACGATTCGGAAGTATTCAAGAAATAAGTTAAGTGAAACATACTGGGCAGGTCTTAAGGAGATGATCTACTACTATCAATTCGATTTCATTGATCAGGAAGGCTATTATGGGCTGAAGAATTTTCTCGAACAATTGGATCAAAAAGTGAAATCGGAAGGAAATCGTGTGTTTTATATGGCTGTTGCTCCGGAATATTTTGAAACAATCGTCCAAGGTCTACAGCTTAGTGATATGGCGAAAAAAAGTGGAGCTTGGAGCAGATTAATTATCGAGAAGCCGTTTGGTAAGGATTTAAAGACAGCCCGTAAACTAAATAGTAAGCTTCTGGAAGTATTTGATGAGAATAGCATATATCGAATTGATCATTATCTGGGGAAAGAAATGATTCAAAATATTATGGTGTTGCGTTTTTGCAATTCTATCTTTGAATCAATATGGAACAATAAATTTATAGACAATATACAAATATCCCTGACGGAAAAGTTAGGGGTAGGAACAAGAGGAGGGTATTATGAACACTCCGGTGCCATGCGGGATATGGTGCAAAATCACATTATACAAATCTTATCCCTAGTTGCGATGGAGCCTCCTGTAAATCTAAAAACGGACTCAATCAGAACAGAAAAACAAAAAGTGATAGAAGCAATTGAAGAGATTACGCCTGAATTTTTAAGAGATAATGTTGTCTTTGGTCAATACGGTAAGGGAATGATTGATGGTATACCTGTACCAGCCTATCGAGAGGAAGAGAATGTTCCAAGCAATTCTACCACAGAAACTTTTGTAGCAGTTAAGTTACACATCAATAATTTTCGATGGGCAGGAACACCATTTTATATTCGTACAGGAAAGCGATTGGGCACTAGTTCAGCGGAAATTGTAATCCAGTTTAAAGAGATGCCAAACATATTATATTTTAAAGAACGTGATATACAGGAACCTAATTTATTGGTGATCCGAATTCAACCCAATGTTGGTGTATTTTTTCAGTTTAATACAAAAGATTTTAATACCCACCATGATATTGTCCCTACCAAGATGGATACCAGTTATTTCAGCCCTACCCAAGGTAATACTCCGGAGGCTTATGAGAGATTGATTTATGATATCCTCCGAGGGGATGCAACCCTTTTTTCAAGATGGGATGAGGTGGAGGCTGCCTGGATGGTAGCAGACCAGATGATCAAATATAGAGAACAGAAAAAACACCAATTTCCAAACTATGATTCAGGTTCCATGGGACCAGTCAGAGCTTTTGAGTTATTAGCAAGGGATGGTCGGAAATGGTGGAATATATAGAAAGGGGGATGCTATATGATGATGAATAATATTACTATGACATTATATGATATATCGATGCCAATCACCTATGAAATGTCGGTATACAAAGGGAAAGAAAGCAAAAGACCCATCCTTACTGCTGTGAGTGATTTTAATACAGGATCCGTTTATGAAAGTAAATTAGAATTAAATCTTCATACCGGCACACATATTGATCGGGCGTTACACATGATTCCGGAAGGAACCACAATGGAATCCCTAAACCTAGAGCAGGTTATTACTCACTGTAAGGTTTTTGATTTTACTTTTGTTTTAGATAAGATAACGAAGGAGCATCTTAAGACAAAGCAAATCAACGAAGGAGACTTTGTTTTATTAAAAACAAGAAATTCCTTTGAGAATATCCTAGAACAGGATTTTGTTTATTTGGACTCCTCAGGAGCAGAGTATCTTAAAGAGTTGAAAATCAAAGGAGTCGGAATTGATTCCTTAGGGATTGAACGAAATCAGCCGGAACATGAAACCCATCAGCACCTCTTAGGGTCGGATATTGTTATTTTGGAAGGATTAGTGTTAAAAGAGGTAGAAGAAGGAGAGTATTATTTGTTTTCGCAACCGATTAATATCATTGGTGCGGAGGCTTCTCCCGTAAGAGCAATCTTACTTAAACCGGAAGGAAATGCATAAACAGCATTATTAAGTAAGTAAAGTAAGCGAAGAGATTATGGTACAAAAAACCTGGTATCGTCTAAAGTGATGATTCCAGGTTTTTTGAATCTTCATCAAAATTCATATTTAGAAGAAATTCAGCCATAAGTGATAACGAAGGATGTCTATCATATTACGATTCATTTATGATTATTTCAACAAAATGTAACAATTATAATTAGAAATCATAAGATATTGTATAAATAACTTGATAGATCAAAGAGATAGATAAATAAATCTTGGAGGAATGAGAAAAAATATGAATAAGCAACTTATGAATCGATTGCTTTCATGTCGAATTTTTGGTATAGTGGATAGTGCTGTATGGTAACCTTTTTTCCTACATAATAGGAAAGGAGGTGACATTAGTGGGCTGGAAATTAGAACGTTATGAGTTATGTGGATGTGACCAATTAAAACCAAATGAGGAAAGAGATATCTGTTTAGTATTGAATGAAGAGAAAAGAGCGGTTATTCACGGTGTTGTTAAATTCCCGAGTGGAAAACCAGCGAAAAATGCTGTAGTTAAGTTATTTAAGAAAAGGTATTATAAAGATTGCTGTGATACCTGCGATTTAATTCCGGTAACATTTGCATTTACGGATGAATGCGGTCAATTCTTATTTGGAGTTGATTCTGAAACTGACTACGTTTTGTTAGCTTTTTATTACAGACCAGAAAAACCTTTTCCACATGCAACAGAAGATGATGAAGATTCTATCATGGAGTAATGGTTTTAAATAAATTCCTAAGGATAAATGCCGTAATACGGAGTAATATAGGTGGATCAAGACCCGTATTATTCTTTTAAGGATAATATGGGTCTTTCCCATCCATTCATATCAAAAAAGCTCTGAATTATATTCCATCAGTATTAGGTTATGCAAAAAACAATCGATATCTTACTCGAAAGGAAATGAGAAATGAATAAGAGAAACTATGGTTTAATTACCGCGATTACCATGATTACAGGTATTGTAATCGGATCTGGTATCTTCTTTAAGTCGGATGACGTCCTGACTTATACGAACGGAAATGTATTGTTGGGTGTTTTTGTATTTTTAGTTGCAGCGATTGCAATTATTTTCGGCTGTTTAGCAATTTCACAATTAGCAACAAGAACGGACAAGCCCGGCGGTTTGGTTGCCTATGCAGAAGAATTTGTCGGAATCGGAGTGTCCACTTCATTTGGATGGTTTCAGACCTTCTTATATTTACCAAGTATAGCCGCTGTTGTAGCCTGGGTTACTGGTATCTATGTGACTCAATTATTAGGAATAGAAGGAAATTTAGAGAACTGGACTTTGATTGGCATTATCACATTAACAGTATTATTCATAATGAATATTCTTTCTGCAAAACTAGGTGGTTATTTTCAGAATGCATCCATGCTGATTAAACTGATCCCATTATTATTAATCGCAATTGCAGGTTTAATCTTTGGAGAATCCGGTACTGTAATATCAAATGATGTAAAAACAATGGGAGAAGCTGCATCTTCTTTTGGCTGGGTAGCGGCATTTGCTCCAATAGCTTTTTCCTTTGATGGTTGGATTGTTTCTACTTCAATTTGTAATGAAATAAAAAATAGTAAACGGAATCTTCCGATTGCTCTTACCATATCACCATTGATTATTTTGGTAGCTTATGTAGCATATTATGTTGGTATGTCAACCATGGTTGGTCCGGAGACAATACTTGAACAGAAAGATGCTTCAGCATTTACAGCAGCTACCATGCTCTTTGGAAATATCGGTGCAAAGATTATATTGGCATTTGTTGTAGTATCAATCTTAGGTACCGTAAACGGTTTGGTTCTTGGTTATATTCGTATGCCATATTCATTGGCTCTTCGTAATATGATTCCAGGCAGCAAAATACTTGCTAAGGAAGAAAAAAAACTGGCAGGTATGCCTTTAAATTCTGCGATATTCGCTTATGTTATTACCTTGATCTGGATGTTTGTTCACTATATCTCACAGAAAATCGGTATGAGAGGTGACGTATCAGAAATAGCCATCGGTGTAAGTTATTTAAACTATATCGTTTTATATATTGCAGTTATACGATTGGCTAAAATCGGGGAGATTACGAATAAAATTAAAGGGTATTTCGTGCCAATTCTTGCGATTGCCGGATCTCTTGTAATTATTTCAGGTAGTATTTCTCATCCTTTATTTATTTATTATTTTGTAACCTGTGCAGCGATTATGGGATTTGGATTTTTGTATTATCAAATGAATAAAAATAACATTTTATAAAGAATGTTATACTAGATAAATTAAAAGTAGATTTGAGATCATTCGATTCTTAAATCTACTTTTTTTATCATTATGGATAATTTTGCTTCTATTTACAAAAGCTATGATATAATAGATTCATACCGCTGATCATTTCAGAGGATAAATCATTGCAGGAGGTAGATGTTACCATGAGTGAATATATTAATAACAGAGAATATCGCCAAAAGGTATTAAAAGATCTAATCACGCAGCTGCATGAAGGTAAAACAGTAGAAGAGGTAAAAGAACAGTTTGCCAAACTGATTGAAGGAGTTTCCGCAACAGAAATATCAATGATGGAAACTGAATTAATCAGAGAAGGAATGCCTCTCACAGAGGTGCAAAGACTTTGTGATGTTCATGCTGCTGTATTTAAAGGATCCATTGAAGAAATCCACAGTGAAACCAAAGCGGAAGAAACGATGGGACATCCGATTCATACGATGAAAGAAGAGAATAAGGAAATAGAACGTCTAATTAAGGATCATCTATCTCCTCTTCTAAAGGAGTTAAAACAGAAAGAAGAGGATAACTTTTGGGTAAAGCTGGTAGAAGGATTTGAGCGTTTATGGGAAATCGATAAACATTATTTGCGTAAAGAAAATCTCCTGTTTCCATACATGGAGAAGTATGGTATTACAGCACCTCCAAAAGTTATGTGGGGTGTCGACGATGAGATACGAGATGAAATAAAAGAAGTCAGACAATTGTTATCCGAGGATAAAAGAAATATCAATGAAATCATTGATAAAGCGGAACATGCTCTAGGACGAGTAGAAGAGATGATTTTCAAAGAAGAGAACATCTTATTTCCTATGGTTTTAGATACCCTCGATGAGGATGAATGGTTAAAGATCGCAAGAGAAAGTGATGAAATTGGCTTTTGCATCTATGAACCGAAGCAGGAATGGAAACCAAGTCGTGTAAATGTAGAACAAAAAGTAAAAGATGAGGGGGAAATACCTGCGGATGATGGCTATGTGAGATTTGATACAGGAATTCTTTCCCTTAAAGAACTAGAGGCTATACTTAATTCAATGCCAGTTGATATTACCTTTGTCGATAAGGATGGAGCGGTAAAATATTTTTCACAGGGAAAGGAACGTATCTTTCCAAGAACCAAGGCAGTCATTGGAAGATTAGTACAGAATTGTCACCCACCGGCATCGGTTCATATTGTTGAACAAATTGTAGAGGATCTTAAGTCTGGAAAAAAAGATCATGAAGATTTCTGGATTAGAATGGGTGAGAACTTTATATATATCCGTTATTTTGCTGTGAGGGATACCGCTGGGGAGTATCTAGGTGTCTTGGAATTTACACAAAACATTAAACCAATACAAGCTCTGACAGGAGAGAAAAGATTAGCTTCTGAAGATTAAGATAATACCTGCCTTCAAAGGGATTTTATGATGATTCCGATGGAAGGCAGGTTTTCCTTTCTCTTGACAGATTAGAATGGAAACATTATCATTAAGATAAAAATAATGAAATGATGGAAGTTCATTTTATTCAATCACGTAGAATATAGAGAATTTGAATAAGAAAAGGGGTTATGTGATATATGGGTAGGGTTAAGATTATCGCCGATAGTACCTGTGATCTATCCGATGAATTACTACATAAATATGACATTGGTATAATTCCATTAATGATCAACATGGGAAATAATTCGTTTAAGGATCGGATTGAAATTACACCAAAGGAAATCTATGAATGGTCCAATCGATCTGGTGAAACACCAAAGACTGCAGCCCCAACGATTGGAGATGCAATAGATTACCTTAGTCCTTTTGTAGAAGATAAAGATGATATTATATTTATCGGAATTTCAGAAGCCATGTCGGTCACATGCAATGTTATTCGGATGGCTGCAGAGAGTTTAAATTATAGCAGGCTTTTTATATTTGATTCCAAGAACCTGTCAACGGGAATAGGTTTACAAGTTATGAAGGCTGCAGAATTAGCTCTCCTGGGAAGTACAGCAGAAGAAATCATTGAAGAGATTCAATTAATTCAGGATAAAGTTCGTGCTAGTTTTGTCATTGATACATTAACCTATCTTTACCGCGGCGGTAGATGTTCTGCAGTTACCGCTCTTCTGGCCAATACCTTAAAACTAAAACCCAAGATTATTGTAGTGAATGGTAAGATGGATGTAGAAAAGAAATATCGTGGTCATCAGAATGCAGTCGTTGTAAAGTATGTGAAGGATATGGAACAAAATCTGAAAGATGCTGATCCTGCCCGTGTTTTTATTACACATTCCGAATGTCCCGATGATTTGGTGGCGGCAGTATATGATTATCTAGAAAACCTTTCCATATTCCGTGAAATTATCATTACCAAAGCAGGAAGTGTTATATCCTCGCATTGTGGTCCAAATACTTTAGGAGTACTCTATATCAGTAAATAATTTTATTAAAGTTAAGATTTCTCGGTTACCTTTGCAATAATTACATTACTCAAGCAATCGATACTAATACCATTTGTGCTAGCATATGATACAGGAAAGATCCTTAAAATAGAGGGGCAAAGATTTTAAAAAAGGATGCAATTAATTTTTCATACCAAGTCCTATTCGCAATAGAGTTTAAACTGATAACCTCACTTATTTTTTGTGTTTGTTTGAAATCAGAAAGAATATCTTGTATGCAGTTTGTTCCATACATAACGACTCCACATTCGAAGTGAAGATAAAGACTTCGATAATCCAGATTGATCGTTCCAACCATGGCAATTGCATCATCAGCTACAACGGATTTGGAATGGATAAATCCAGGGGTAAATTCATATATTTTAACACCATTCGAAATCAATATGGAGTAATAAGATTTTGTAATCATATGCACCAATTTACGATCCGGAATATGCGGAGTAAGGATGCGTACATCAACACCGCTCTTTGCAGCATTGCAGAGGGCGGTTATTATTTCATGGTCGATCATCAGATAAGGTGTTGTAATGTACAGATAATTAACTGCATTATAAATCATGGACAGCAGAATGGCCTGACTGGCACATTCGTTGTCAAGGGGGGTATCGCGGAAGGGCTGGACATACCCATTCGTCAATGGTAGATGGGAAGACTTAAGATCTTGAGCAATATTATTTTTATTTATACTGTTATGAATGGATTCCCAAGTAGATAAAAACATGGCTAGAAAACTTTGTGCAGCTTCTCCTTTTAATAGTAGAGCAGAATCCTTCCAAAAGCCAGATTTTTTTTTCAGATTAATATATTCATCAGCTAGATTAAAACCTCCGGTAATCGCAGACTCGCCGTCTATAACTATAATTTTTTGATGATCTCTGTTGTTGGTAAAGGTAGTGATGATCGGTTTATAAGGATTAAAAACAGCACAGGATATCCCTTTTGCTTGTAAGGTTTTGTTATAATGTTTGGGAAGAGTCAATAAGGAACCGATATCATCATAGATAACCCTGACATCAATACCTTCGGAGACCTTTTGTTCCAGTATTTTTAAGACTTGATCCCAGAAGATGCTGATTTCTATTGTAAAAAACTCGATATAAATAGAATGCTTTGCCTTTGTAAGCTCTTGAAGAATCATCGGATAGAACTCATCGCCCGGTGAATAATAACAGCATTCTGAGTTTTTATAGATTGGAAAAGAGGAACAGTTTTGTATATAAAATGCTTGACGATACCTGTGAGAATCTATGGATTTTAATTCTTGTAGAGTATGGGAAGGCTTATTTGTAATATTTAATTTCTTAAGCATATCTTGATTTAACTCCTTCATCTCTTTGGCTATACGAATTCTCGCTTGTCGTCTCCCATAAAAAAGATACATGAAAACTCCGAAAATCGGAAGAGTAAGGACTAAGATAATCCAGGTAATTTGATATCCTGGGTTCATTGGACGATTTACGATCCACATTACGATACAAAGATGTAACATAGATGAAACTATGAAAAACCATGGGAACTGTTTCATCAGTAGGTAGTATAGAAAAAAAGAAGCTAGGAATTGCACCATCAGAGATATAACAATAAGAAACATTTTATTGGTCATAATCTTAATTTTTCTCCACATAACATCACCTCCAATTAGAACTTACGTTTTTATAACTCTTTTTTATCAGTATTTCACAAGAAGTAAATTTCTTACTATCATTGTTTCATTTTCTTTAAGATTTGATATCTTTTCTTGGTTTATTAACTTCCTTATATAAAAAATCCCCAATCCAATTTTTTTGATCCTTATTTTCATAAATAAATGTAATTTTATGTAATAGGAATAATCAAAGTAGGAAACACTGTTCTTTAGCAGATATCATGTACGGAATTGAACTGCAATATTTTAATTTGGAGGGCTTTATATGAAAGAAAGCAAAAATGATTCTTTACAGGGTAAAGATAATAAAAGACTAAAATCAGTCAATCCAACAAATAATGAAGGAACTGCCGCTTGGCAAAATGCAAATACGTTATACAAGGTTGATCAAGTAAGCAAACCATCCCTTGATAATGTGATTAATGCGAAAGAATGGGTAGATAACGGTAGTAAGCTGTAGAAAGAGAGGAAGTAGAAATGGGAAAAGTTCAAATGACAGTCGATGGCAATACCGCCGCGGCTTATGCAGCTTACGCATTTACAGAAGTTGCAACGATATATCCAATTACACCATCTTCCGGTATGGCGGAGTCTACCGATGAATGGTCAGCCGGTGGGCGGAAGAATATCTTCGGCCAGCAGGTTAATGTAGTAGAGATGCAATCCGAAGCTGGTGCATCCGGATCCTTTCATGGATCTTTACAGGGTGGTGCTTTGACAACAACATTTACAGCCTCCCAAGGTCTGTTATTAATGATACCCAATATGTATAAAACTGCCGGCGAACAATTACCCGGTGTTATTCATGTAAGTGCCAGAGCAATTGCTACCCATGCGTTAAGCATTTTTGGCGACCATCAAGACGTTATGGCAACCAGGCAGACCGGTTGTGCAATGTTAGCCTCTGGTTCAGTTCAAGAGGTTGTAGATTTGGCACCGATCGCTCATTTATCTGCAATCAAAGGAAGGTTACCTTTTGTTCATTTCTTTGATGGTTTCCGTACCTCCCATGAGGTTCAGAAGATAGAAGCCTTGGAATATAAAGATTATGCTGAATTAGTAGATATGGAAGCAATTAAAAAGTTCCGTGATAATGCGTTATCTCCAAATCATCCTGTGATTCGTGGAACAGCACAAAATTCAGATATCTATTTCCAAGGAAGAGAAGCAAGCAATCCATTTTATCAGAATATCATTCCTGTCGTGGAATCCTATATGGCAAAAATGGGTGAAATGACGGGAAGACAATATCATCTATTTGACTATTACGGAGATCCGGAAGCGGAATATGTAATAATTGCCATGGGTTCTGTTACTGAAACCATTGAACAAACCATTGATTATTTTAATCGCCGTGGTGAAAAATATGGGTTAATTAAGGTTCATTTATATCGACCTTTCTCCGTAGAGCATTTTATCCAAGCAGTACCACGGACAGCGAAAAAGATTGCGGTCTTAGACAGAACCAAGGAACCTGGTGCATCCGGTGAACCACTATATCTAGACGTATGTGCTTGTTATGCGAATATGGATACAAAGCCATATATAATCGGTGGGCGTTATGGTTTGGCTTCTAAGGATACTACTCCGGATCAAATTGCCGCAGTCTATGAGAACTTAAAGGCAGAGGTTCCGAAGAATCAATTTACCATCGGTATTATCGATGATGTAACCCATACTTCCTTAAATACTACGAAGGAATTAGCGGTCGAACCGGAAGGAATGAAAGCCTGCCAGATTTGGGGTCTAGGATCCGATGGTACCGTAGGTGCGAATAAACAGGCAATCAAGATTATCGGTGATCATTCCGAATTGAATGTTCAAGCATACTTTGATTATGATTCCAAGAAATCCGGCGGTTTAACGGTATCCCATCTTAGATTTGGACAGGATCCAATCAAATCAATTTATCTGGTCAATCATGCAGATTATGTGGCGTGTCATAATCAGTCCTATGTGAATAAATATGATCTATTGGAAAGTATCAAAGATGGTGGAACTTTCGTCCTAAATACACAGTGGGATTTAGAAGGACTTGAACAAAATCTTCCTGCTGTATTAAAAAAGAAGATCGTAGAAAAAAATGTACAATTCTATACCATCAACGCTATTGGAATTGCTGAAGAAATAGGACTTGGCAATCGTATCAATATGATAATGCAAGGAGCTTTCTTTAAATTAGTGGATGTACTTCCGGAAAAGGTATATGTGAAGGAACTCAAAGAAGGCGTAAATAAGATGTATGGGAAAAAGGGTGAAAAGATTGTTAAGATGAACCATGATGCCATCGATATGGGAATGAAAGCAATCCACAAAGTTAAGATCCCTGCATCCTGGAAGAATCCCGAGCCAGATAAAGAACAGACTCGTGTAGAAGAGCCTGATTTTATAAAAAATATCATGCGTCCGATGTCAGAACTAAAGGGAGTAGGACTTCCGGTCAGCGCATTTGTTGGAAGAGAAGACGGAACCTTCCCTTCAGGGACGACAGCCTATGAAAAGCGTGGTATTGCTGTCAATGTTCCGGAATGGATTGAGGAAAGATGTATTCAATGTAATCAATGCTCTTATATTTGCCCTCATGCTGTCATCCGTCCTTTCTTGTTAACAGAGGAGGAAGTAGCAAAAGCACCGGATACCTTTGTAACAAAAAAAGCAACCGGTAAAGCATTTGAAGGATATCATTATAAAATACAGATCAGCCCGATGGATTGTACCGGCTGCGGTAACTGTGCTGATGTATGCCCGGCAAAGGGTAAAGCTCTCATTATGGAACCGATTGGTACTCAATTGGAAAAAGAGATTAAGAATTGGGATTATGCTGTCAATGAAGTTACCTTTAAAGCTGACCTTGCTTATGGGCCTGCTTATAAAGACAGTCAGTTTATGGCACCACTCATTGAATTCTCAGGTGCTTGCGCAGGTTGTGGCGAGACACCTTATGTAAAATTGGTAACTCAATTATTCGGAGAACGGATGATGATTGCCAATGCAACCGGTTGCTCCTCAATATGGTCTGCATCTGCACCAAGTACAGCTTACACTACAAATAGAGAAGGAAAAGGTCCTTCTTGGGCTAATTCCTTATTCGAAGATAATGCAGAGTTTGGTTTCGGTATGTATCTGGCTGTTAAACAGATCAGAAATAAATTGGAATTAAATATGCGTAAATTAAATGATATGAATGTAGAAGAGAGAATTAAAGAAGCCTGCCATGATTGGATTCATTACAAAGAAGATAGTAAAGCATCAAAAGAATCCAGTACGAAGGTATTGGAGACTCTTGAAAACTTTGTTTCTACAGATGTAGAAATAACCAAAATTGTCAATGAAATAAAAGAAAATAAAGATTATTTGGTAAAACGATCTCAATGGATCATCGGTGGTGACGGCTGGGCATATGACATTGGATTTGGTGGTTTAGATCAGGTATTAGCATCCGGTGAAAATGTGAACATTCTTGTATTTGATACAGAAATTTATTCCAATACCGGTGGACAAGCATCCAAATCAACACCTACCGGTGCTATTGCTAAATTTGCTGCCTCCGGTAAAAAGCAAGGTAAGAAGGATCTTGGTCGCATGATGATGACTTATGGTAATGTCTATGTAGCTCAAGTTGGTATTCATGCGGACAACAATCAACTAATCAAAGCACTTCGTGAAGCAGAAGAGTACCATGGACCATCGATTATTATTTGCTACTCTCCTTGTATCAGCCATGGTATTAAAGAGGGTATGGGACGTAGTATGGCATCTGTAAAACAAGCGGTTGCCTGCGGTTATTGGCATCTTTACCGTTATAACCCTCTGCTAAAGAATGAAGGTAAAAATCCATTTATCTTAGATTCAAAAGAGCCAACGGAAAGTTTCCATGATTTCCTTATGGGACAGGTACGTTATAGTTCTCTTCAAAAGATGTTCCCGGAACAAGCAGAAGAGCTATTTATGAAAGCGGAGCAAAATGCAAAAGAGCGTTATTTGATTTATAAGCGAATGTCAGAACAAGGTGCGTTGACGGAGTAATATTTTACGATTACTAAATTTGCATGGTAATTGAGAACGTTCCAAAACTCGATCATAGAAAAAGAGATGCTTTATCGTACCCCAGAAAGCATCTCTTTTATCTATACATAATAAAAAAATAGGTTCTGATTATATAAAATATACTTCTATATAAATCCATTCCTAGATACGTTTCTCAATAGTTACATATATGGGGAAAATCAAAACCATATCTATATTTTCCAGACCTTCCATGTTATGTTTCCTCTTCCTCATCGTGTGATAGATAGTGGGAGAATATAGCATTTGCTCTATAAATTACATGTCAAAAAACTACAAATAGTATAGTTTTATACTTGATTTATGATATAATGATATTGTCTAAAAAAATAGATCTATAAAAGAAATATTATAATAAAATTAAGAGGTGACGTTTCATGTTGGATGTAACAGTTAAGTCAAAAGTAAGAACCAGTAAAACAAGAACTTCAGAAGTTATTTATCGTCTTACTTTTCAAAATGCTCTTTATAGCTTCGAATGCTATAAGCAGGGATGGGAAGACCCCTATGACTACTGCTTCATCGAAGATTTTATCGATGACGAGGGCGAGGCAGAACTTTTTCTGCAAAAGATGGTAAAAGGGAAGGTACTCCCGGTACATATTATGGATTTGGTTAACGATTGTTTCGGTGTTTGTTAACTGTACCATATTTCGAATGGCTTTGACCACGAAAAAGATACCATCACGTCTTCTGCACACAGAAGACACATAGTCTGCAATGAATGCTGCATTACTTAATTCTGCAAGAATTTTTAAGTAAGCACATAGGTTGCAGGCTATTTTTTATGTTCTTTTCGATCTGTATAAATACCGGGTTCCTTTCTTAGTTAATCATACCTGAAATGAATAAAAAATGCAATCCATGGAAATTATTATAGGTAAGACTTAAGAGAAGGAAGGAAGCATATGATACAGTTTATTAATTCACAGGTCATCAAGGAATTCTTTTCCAAGAGTGCTGATATTGTTGTAAGACCAATTAAAATAAATCATGATAATCTTATTGTTCATATCTTTTGCGTTGACGGGTTAGTTAATACTACTTTAGTTGATGAATCTATTTTGCGACCCTTATCCTTGGATCAGGGACTGAGGGAATGTAAAACGGAACGTGCTGTGATGAATTATTTGCTCGAAGGTGGTGCCTATCATCTATTCGTATCAGAAAGTGAAGACTTTGAAAAAATCTTAAAGGGTGTCTTAAGCGGTATGGCAGCACTCATATTTGATGCAGAACAAAAAGTCTTATTGTTTGATATTCGTTCCTTTGAAAAAAGATCCATTCAGGAACCATCGGACGAAGGAGTTATGAAAGGTGCAAAGGATTCTTTTATCGAAGTAATGCGAATTAATACAGCATTGATTAGAAGAAGAGTTCGTTCGGAATATCTGGTAGTCGAATCTCTCACCGTAGGAAAGGTATCCAAGACGGACATATCATTGATTTATCTTAGTAATGTGGCCAATATTGCTACGGTGGATGCCATTCGGGATAAGATAAATCAAATGGATATTGATAATCTATCTACCCCTGCTTTTATCGAAGAGTTTGTGATAGAAAATAAGAAGAGTATTTTTCCGCAAATCATGTATACACAGAGACCTGACCGTTGTTCTGCAAATATCTCCGATGGTCGAATTGCCCTGGCAGTTGACGGAATTCCCTTTGTATATTTGTTACCCTGCCAGTTACCAATGCTAATGCAGTCTCCTGAAGATTATGCAAATCATTATGTGGTAGGTTCCTCTTTGCGTTTGATCCGTTATATTGCTTTAATTCTAACTTTATTTCTACCGGCTTTTTATGTAGCCGCTACCTCATACCAAAATCAAATGCTTCCGGTTCAGTTGGCTCTATCCATTCAGCAAGCGAAAGCAAACGTTCCTTTTACGTCGGCTTTTGAAGTAATGAGTATATTAATTTCTTTTGAGATCCTGATTGAAGCCGGGCTTCGGCTACCGAAAACAGTAGGTACCACAATGTCCATCCTTGGAGGCCTCATTGTCGGACAATCCGCAGTTTCAGCACAATTAATCTCACCGGCGGTTGTCGTGATTGTTGCTCTATCTGGAATCGCTGGATTTGTATTACCGAATCAAGATTTAAGCAGTGCAATAAGACTTACGAGGTTTTTGTTGGTGCTATCAGCTTGTTTTGCCGGATTTTTTGGACTGGCAGTAGGATTTATCGTATTGTTGGTGCATTTGTGCAGTTTGGATAATTACGGAGTAGCTTATTTATCTCCTTTTGTTGATGTAAAGTCCTTGAATTATATTGATACCTTATTCCGCTTTCCGGTGAAGTTCTTTCAGCTTCGACCGGATAAAATTGCAGAACAGAATAAGACAAAACAAAAATAAGGCAAAGGTGCGGTCTTTATGAAAAAATTATTTTTATTATTAATTCCACTAATACTATGTGGCTGTACCAACGATATGAACCGAAAAGAGATAGATGAAATCAATTTAATTCAAGTCCTGGGAATTGATTATTCTGAGACAGAATATACCGTAAGTGCATTGTTTAACGCCGGTGGTGGAGGTGATAGTCAGGAAGGCGGAGGGAGTCCGGAATCCGAGATTGTACAGGGAAAAGGTAAAACAGTGTACGAAGCATTCGAAGATCTTAGGCTCAGAAGTAAAAAAGCAATCTCAATTGCTCATACCGGTTATTATCTGATTGGTGTGGATGCAGCAGCTCATGGGGTTGATTACTGTCTTGACTTTTTATCTCGGGATGAAACTATTAAAATGGAGGCCTTTGTATTTATTGTACAGAATATGAGTGCTGCCGATTTTATGGAAAGCGGTGTTGAAAATAAACAGCAAATTCACCAAGATCTGGAAGCTTTAAATCAGAAACAGATGGAAACGTTAACAAGAAACGATAATACGGTAGTTGCTCTCGTCAATGAAATGGAACAGTCCTATTCCTGTATCTTAATTCCTTATTTGGTTTCAGAAGAGAAGGGATTTCTCATTGATGGGTATGCTGTGATAAAAGACATGCGTTTATTTGATTACCTGGATAATGAAACTTCGAATGCAGTTAATTTTATTCGTAATGTGGTTAGAAGGTATCCGATTTATCTAAACGATGGAGTAGGATTGCTGGTAACAAATGCCAATACAAAATTAAATTCTAACATTAACAATAAAGTAATAACAGTAGATATAAAAATGAATTATGAAACGATGTTAAAAGAAGTTACTACCAAAGAAGACATCTTTACTCAGGACCAACTCGATAAGCTAACGAAGGAACAGGATCAATATATGATCGATATGTTGACGAAAGCAATCAATTTTTCGATATCAAACAAAGTTGATATCTTTCAATTGGCGAGGTTAGTGGAAAATCAAAATGCAAAAGAATGGAAGACGATAGGACCGGATTGGTCAGATTATATCAGCAATATACAATATCAATTTAAAATGAATTCAAGAATAGTGAAGTCCTTTATTCTAGGAAATGAGAGGTAAGCCCATGATCTATGTATTTGCAATTCTTTGTATCCTAACAGTAATCAAATACAGACATATTATTTTTAAACCAATTCGTAATTTGTTATTATTTTTACTGATTACAGCCATGGGCTTTACCTTAGGATTAATGCATGAAATAAATCCATATCTTCCAAGTATTACTATGATCTTGGAAAATACATTGAAGTTGAGGTGAGTCCATGAAAAAAGAAGTATCTTTTCGTCAAATTTCATTTATGTTTCTTTATATTTCTCTGTCACCTATTCTAAGGCAAATCCCAAATGCCTTAGCCAAAGAAGGAGGCAGAAATGGATTCTTCAGCGCATTATGGGCTGGTCTTGCAATTATTCCCCTAACCGGTATCGTGATATCATTAATAAAAATATTTCCAGGATTTAATATTTACGAAATCATGGTGCAGCTCCTAGGGAAGTTCTTAGCAAAAATTCTTATCCTAAGCTATCTACTATGGATATTTCTAGCGATCGCTTCAAAGGTAAATATCTATGCTCTTACGTTGCAGTTTACTTTAATGCCAAAAACTCAGTCCAGTTTCTTTATGGTTGTATTAATCGGTTTAGTTTATTTTACGTTGCTTCATGGGCTAAAGACGGTATTTCGACTAACAGAGTTAACTTTAGGGCCGATTTTACTCATGTTTATCATTTTGATCATATGTGCTATCCCAAGAGTTCGTATGGATTATATTCTTCCTGTATCTACGATCAGTCTAAAACCTACCATAATGGCAACGAAAAATGTGGCTGCCGTAGGAGGTAATATTATTATCGCTTTATTCTTTGCCGATAAATTTGGTTTAGTAATACAAAAAGAGCAGATGCGAAAGTTATGGTCCGGGGCAGGAGTATTTATCCTCATTTCCTTTTTGCTAACTGCATTTTCCTTTGCAATCACAGGACCCGGTTTAACTGCGAAACTGCCCTTTCCATTTTATATTACTGTGAAAAGTATTTCCTTTTTTAATATTTTTGAAAGGTTTGAAGTTATCATTACCTTGGTTTGCTTATTATCAGATTTCATATCCATTAGTATATTTTCCATTCTATTAATACGTTGTACCCAATGGCTACTAGGGGTGGAGCATATGGGATTTATGTATGTACCGTTAACTATGCTGATTTATTACCTTACTTTTATGGTTAGCAGTACGCAGTTCGAGTTTCAATATTTTTATCAGAATTATATGATATATATTAATTTGATTTTTCAATTTTGCTTGCCTCTATTCCTTGGAATCGTATGTTTGTTTCGGAGAAAAAAAGTACAAAAACAATATTAATTATCGTATAAGCGAATGTTGATATCCTCGTCATTGTATTTGTATTTTCCGCGATTGACATATTCCTCCACAACCGGATCAATAAAACCATAGACCCTGGAATATTCTTTTGTTTCAGGGTTTTTTACAGTTTCACAGCGGTTACGATATAAGAACATAATTAAATCAAAGCAATCTACCCAAATCTCATTCACAGCCTCTTTTTGCGATTCATCAAAAATCAGCTGTAGACCAAAATGAAGATGAGGGGTCTGAATATTATTGGCATTCTCGGTTTTGCTATAACCGGTCCTACCAAGATATCCGATTACATCACCCGCTTGAACAATACTTCCAACTGCAAGAGATTTGTTATAAGGGAAGTTCTTTCTTAAGTGAGCATAGTAATAATAGCGTTTATCATCTAAGCTACGGATACCGATTCTCCACCCACCGTACATATTCCACCCTAAGGCTTCTACATACCCGGATTCCACAGCTACAATCGGAGTTCCAACCTGCCCCATCATATCATGTCCCAGATGCTTTCTTTTATAACCATAGGATCTTGACACTCCAAAGTCATCACTGTGACTATAAGGATAATATTTTGCAATAGGAAGGAAGGCTTTTAAACCGTATTGTTCTACCCATTTCCGTCCGGTTGGGCTCGAGGAATCAGCAATTTCCACTTGATATTCTCCGACGAAACCTCCAAGAACTGCGGAATAAGCATCGTAATAATAATTATAATATTTCATATCTTCTGTAATGGAGCTCATGGTTTCTTCGTTGTTTCTTAACTTGTTCACCAGATCCGTCATGTTTTTTTCCTTATATCTAGAAAAATCACCGCCATACTTGGCTCCTAAGTAAGCTAACAATTCAATCCAATTCAGCTTTACCTCTTCTTCATGGGATTCTACATCATATCGATAAGCCCGGTCTAAAGCGGCATAACATACACTAAAGTCGACCCATTTGATAAAATCCTTTTTTGCTTCCGTGCCGGATGTGAAAACAGAATCGGTGATATTTTGTTTGATCAGGACGGAAGAGAAGATACATAATGTAATAATCTCACATAAAATCAACATCTTAAATCTTAATTTATGAACCATAGGAAGAACACAGCCTTATAATTTAAAACTTGTAACATTTTATGTTCCTAAGTTTTTTTCTATAACCGTATTTTCCCAGTAATGTTTTTAAATTTATATTCTAATTTCTGTAATTACATGGAGTATTTTTTATTCAAAAATATCTCCTTTGGTCGATTTGTGAATTTTAACATAAATATTTAATTGATCCTTCGTTGCATCGAAGTTGGCAAGGATAACTTCCTTTTTATCTTTTATTCCTGAGGAGGAGAGTTGCTTTTCAAGCCACTGCTCATTTTTTCCTGTATATTTTAGGTTATCCATTAGAATTTGACCGTCAATAATGACGTTTGCCATCGGAATTTTCTGAGTTGGGGTTAAATTTAAATCAGAAGGATTTACCGGTCTGCTGCCGGCAGTTGGAAGTATACTTAACTTACCGCTGGATTCAAGATAAGCGGTGTGGATATCCTCCAAATCGTAATAACCACTGATACGACAAAGGGATAGAAATTCATCAAGATCTAATTTAACTCTTAGGAGATTTTTCTCGTAGATCTTACCATTTTGATATAATAATACAGCATGACCCTCAAAAAATCGCCGTAATTTTATAGACTTACAGGTACTAAAGGAAATAACCAAAGTAAGGATACTAAGAACAATCATAGCAACCAAAGGTTTTAAAAAATCATTTTCCAAGGCTGTTGCCATTTCAGCAGCGATGGACCCAATGGTGATGCTGTTGATATAATCGAACATACTTAACTGTGACATTTCTCTTTTGCCCATTAGCTTAGTTAAAATAAATAATACGAGCATAGTAAAAAAGGATGTAATAGCGATTTTAATTAATTCCATAGTAATTCCTCCAATATATCAATAACAGTTTGTTGTTTATAAATCATTTGAATAAATTCGCAGTGATTACGTAATATTCTTATCATAGGATTTACGAAACTGTCGAAAATATGAATGATAAAATTGAAAATTGATCATATAAAATTTATATTTTATTAAGAATTAATTTCTTGTAAGTTTATCAAACTTTGGTTAGAATTGGTCGTACAAAAAGGAAAAGAGGTTACATGATGGATGAATTTATTCGAATGGAGAATGTAAAGAAAACCTATCAGATGGGGGAAGTTAAAATTAATGCGCTTGATGGGATTGATTTTACGATTGAACAGGGAGAGTTCGTGGTTATTGTAGGACCAAGCGGTGCCGGTAAGACTACAGTGTTAAATATTCTTGGGGGGATGGATACTGCATCTTCCGGTTCTGTATTTGTCAATAATACAGATATCGTTAATTATAAAGAAAGACAATTAACCACCTATCGGAGGAATGAGATTGGTTTTGTATTTCAATTCTATAATTTGGTACAAAACTTAACAGCAAAAGAAAATGTAGAATTAGCATCACAGATTTGTAAAGAACCATTGGATTCAGAAGCCGTATTACAGGAAGTAGGTCTGGGTGATAGAATGAATAACTTTCCGGCTCAGTTATCCGGTGGGGAGCAGCAAAGAGTGTCCATTGCCAGAGCCTTGGCAAAAAATCCAAAGTTGCTCTTATGTGATGAGCCAACAGGAGCCTTGGATTATCAGACGGGTAAAGCTATTCTCAAGTTGTTATTTGATACCTGTAGAGAAAGAAAAATGACAGTTATTGTTATAACGCATAATTCAGCTTTAACTCCGATGGCCGATCGAATCATTAAAATCAAGAATGGTAAAGTGTCTAAAGTTAACTTAAATGAAGAACCGGTATCAGTAGATACCATAGAATGGTAGGATAAAACAATGAAGACAAAAGCATTGCGTAAAGATTTTTATGTGGAGATAAAAAAAAGTATAACACGGTTTTTATCCATTTTCTTCATCGTAGCTTTAGGTGTCGCTTTTTTCTCTGGAATTCGTTCGACAGATCCTGATATGAGAATCACAGCGGATGATTATTATGATAACAGCGATCTAATGGACTTTAGGGTATTAAGTACCTTAGGAATTACGGAGGATGATATTACTGCATTGTCCCAGCTTACAGATGTAGAAGTAGTGGAACCATCGCATTCTACACATGTAGTAAGTGAAATTGAAGGAAACGATTATGTATTAGAAGTTATGTCAGCCACGGAGAAAACAAATCGGATTCATATAATCGAAGGGCGAATGCCACAAGCAGAGAATGAAGTTCTAGTAGATGAGCTTCTGATAAACTCTACGAAGCTTGCGATAGGGGATGAGATTCGTGTATCCACTGGCACAGACAGGGATTTATCCGACGTTTTGAAGGAGAATACATTCACCATAGTAGGAATTGGCTCCAGTGCATATTATATGTCTTTTGAGCGTGGCAATAGTACCATAGGAAATGGTGAAGTGGATAGTTTTGTAGCTGTAAAACCGGAGGTATTTGTATCAGATATTTATAGCCAGGCTTATATTATAGCAAAAGATACCGGCGCTATGACAGCCTATACTACTGAATATGATGACAGAGTAGATGAAGTAAAGCAAAAGCTTCAGGATTTGTCCAAAGAGCGGGCACAGATAAGGTATCAGGAAATCTATGAAGAAACAAATCAACAAATTGAGGATGCAAACAAACAATTAGAAGAGAAAAAGGCAGAGGCAGAACAAAAGTTAAATGATACACTTACTTATATTGAGATGACTCCGATGGATGAAATACAACGATCCGCTGCCATGACCGAATATGAAAAAGCAAAAGAAGAAGCTGCGATTGAATTTCAAAAGGCAGAAGCTGATATTAATACCGCAAAAGATGAATTAAACAAGCTCAAGCAACCAAAATGGTATGTTTTGGATCGCAATACGATAGCTACTTATGCAGAATACGGACAAAATGCTGACCGAATTGGTGCTATCGGTGAGGTATTCCCGGCAATATTCTTTCTCGTTGCGACATTAATTAGTTTAACTACCATGACTAGAATGGTGGAAGAAGAGAGAACTCAGATTGGAACTTTAAAAGCACTGGGATATTCAAAAACTTCGATTGCAATGAAATACATTCTATATGCATTCCTAGCTACCTTCTTTGGAAGCATCTTAGGATTTTTAATAGGAGAGCAGTTATTTCCTAGAGTGATTATCACTGCATATAAAATCTTATACCGAAATATTCCGAAGGTAGTCTCTCCTTTTAATGCATATTATGCCGCCTTGGCTACTACCTTAGCGATTCTATGTGTAGGGCTTGCCACCTATTTATCATGCTATAAGGAATTACTTTCGAAACCTTCACAATTAATGAGGCCGGTGGCTCCAAAGAATGGAAAAAGGGTTATCCTAGAACGTTTGCCTTTTCTTTGGAAAAGATTGAGCTTCAGTCAAAAAGCTACAATCCGTAATTTGCTACGTTATAAAAAGAGATTTTTTATGACGGTGTTTGGTATAGGTGCTTGTATGGCATTATTATTAGTGGGATTTGGATTAAAGGATTCCATTTTTGTCATTTATGATCGTCAATTTGATGAAATAATGCTCTATGATGCATCCGTTAGTGTAGAACAAGAAGCAACCGAGTCTCAGCAGGAGCAACTTAAATCCATATTAGAAGATCATTCAGAAATTAATTCCTTTCTAAAGATAAAGCAAGGAACAATTGATATCAGCTACCAGGGAGTAGCAAAGAACATTAATTATATCATTCCTGCTGATCCCAAGAAATTTCAAAATTACGTTGTGATGCGAAACCGTGTAAGTCACACTTCCTATAACCTTGAAGAGGATGGAGTTATGCTTACAGAACAAGTTGCAAAACAGTTAGATATTCATGCTGGTGATACCCTAATTATAGAGGACGGAGATCACAACAAAGTGGAAGTGACGGTAAGATCCATCACAGAAAATTATATGAGTCATTACCTTTATATGACGCCAAAACTATATGAGAAACTGTTTAAGAAAGATTTGGAATATAACGGATATCTGTTAACTATGAAGAATGTTAATCAGGAGAAACAATATCAGATCGGAGAAGATTTGCTAAATGTAGATGGGGTGTCAAGTATCTTTTATGTCAGTAAATTGAGTGAACGGTTGGAGAATATTCTATCCAGTTTAAATATCGTAGTAGTTGTTTTAACGATATCAGCCGGTGCGTTGGCATTTGTTGTATTATATAATTTGAATAATATCAATATAAAAGAAAGAAGAAGAGAGTTGGCAACAATCAAATTACTCGGCTTTTACAATTCTGAACTTGCTTTCTATGTATACCGTGAAAATATTCTTTTAACAATCATTGGTTCTTTCGTTGGTGCCTTCTTAGGCTGGCTGCTACATCAATATGTCATCACAACGGTTGAAATAGACCAGGTTATGTTTGGACGAAATATTGATATCAGCAGCTACCTATACGGAATTTTATTAACATTTTTATTCTCAATCTTTGTAAATTTAGTAATGTTTTATAAACTGAAAAAAATTGATATGGTTGAATCCTTAAAGAGTGTAGAGTAAACTTTCAATGTTTACTCTACAACATCATTGCATTCCGGATGCTTTTGGAACCAAGTCACAGCATAAGAACAGGTTAATTTAACCTTTTTATTCTGCTTGCGTAATACCTCAACTACGGCTTCCATGAGCATTCCGGCAATTCCTTGACCTCGGAGTGAATTATCCACAAAGGTATGGTTCAGATTGACTAAATTTTCATTGATATCCGGGAAGGTTACTTCTGCGATTACAGCATTATTTTCACCCGTCAGATAGATACGATTTCCTTCGAATTTAAAATCCATTATATCAGCACCTTTCATTCTTTAATATGGTCAGTATAGCATACCAGTATATGACAGTAAATACAGAAATGGGACTGCAAATCGCAGCCCCATGAAATAAGATTATTCTGACAGATCGATTACTGATACCGGACAACCATCTCTTGCTTCTTCAGCGCGTTCTAAACAATTTTCCGGGATATCACCCTCAATTGCTTGAGATACATCATTTTCATTATAACTGAACACTTCAGGACATACATCAACGCATAAACCGCAGCTGATGCAGCCGTCTTGATCCACAGATGCTTTCATTTATTCATTCTCCTTTCTAAGATTATTTACCACTGAGATCCTTCTTTGTAATAATTCGGATTCATAATGTGATAAACATGTAACATTATTATGAATAACAATGAAAGAAAATATACATTTGTTGACAGAAATAACATTTATGATACAATAAAATCTTACATTAGTAAAGGAGAGAAGACCCATGGAAAAAGAATTTTGGAAGCCCGGTAATATGCTTTACCCATTACCAGCCGTAATGGTAAGCTGTGGGGATGAACATCATACACAAAATATTATTACGATTGCCTGGGCAGGTACAGTGTGCAGTAGTCCTGCTATGGTATCTATATCAATTAGAAAAGAGAGATATTCCTACGATATTATCAAGAACAGCGGTGAGTTTGTTATAAATCTTGTTACTAAAGATCTGGTGAGAGCTGCTGATTATTGTGGAGTTAGATCGGGCAGAGATATTGATAAATTTAAGGAGATGAATCTGACACCTTTAAAGGGTAATCTATCCTTAGCACCAATGATTGGAGAAAGTCCCGTTTGCATAGAATGCATGGTGAAAGATGTCATAGAACTAGGTTCCCATGATATGTTTCTGGCAGAGGTAGTCTCTGTAGCGGTGGACAAAAAATATATGGACGAGACAGGACGATTTCAATTAAATCAATCCGGTCTCATTGTTTATTCCCATGGCAATTATTTTGGACTCGGAGAACTTATGGGTAAGTTTGGCTATTCGGTTCGTAAGAAAAAGTAGAGTATGAGGTAGAAGTAAAATATTGGCTGCAGCTATGATAAGCTGCAGCCCTTTTTTATTTCAATTTACCCTTATTAAAATAATCGACCAGACGAACCGGTGGTTCCAAAACTTCTCTACCTACATAGAGAGTTCGATCGGCGCGGGTCATCGTTGCCCATTTCACCAGAGCAATGGTTCCGTTTACAATTTCTATGGCAGTAATACAACGAGGATGCACACAACTGCCATCATTAAAGTAAGGAGGTTCATTCGTACGAGGAAATACCGGACGATGGGTGTGACCGGCTATGAGCATTTGCCGTTCCTTTTTCGCCCAAGCGGTCAGTTTCTTCTCAATCTTATTTTTCTTTCCATTATTTTTTGCAGCACTGGTAGGATCATGGAAACCCATTAATTCCATTGGACGCCACACATAGCGTACCAGAAAACGAGCGAGCCGCCAAAGAGAATCGTTTAAGGTATCACCCTGATGTCCATGAGCAAGTAATATTTTGTGACCGGAATCCATGTCATTCAAAAGTAAGCCTTCCGTTATCTCAATGCCTGGAAATAAGGATTTATAGCTATCGGTGCTGTCGTTGTAATAAGAATTGAAATTAGCTTTTACATACTTCGGGCTCTTTTTAACAACATCATGATTTCCAAATAACATATAAAATCGGTTTTCCTTATAGAACTTTGACATCAGCCAGAACGCATGACTGTGGTTATGAATCACATTTTCAACTTTACGATTTTCCCAAAGTTCATCTCCATCCCCGAGCTCAATGTAGGTGTAACCATTATCATAATAGTAAGATAGGGCAGCAAAGAATAAGTTTTGATTATTGGAGAAATTATCTCCCCAACTGCCGTCTCCCCGGTGACAATCACTCATGATAACGATTCGAGAGGAACTGTCAAAGGGAATCACCTTTGAATTTGCGCGTACCTGTGTTAAACGAGACGCTGTTGACATTGGCTCACTCCCTTTCCTCTTCCTTCTTTAGGAAGGATTTCATATTATAATATCCATCGAAAACCTGAGGAATCTTACCCATATGCAGAATCTGACGATACATTCCAGGGGATTCCCTTCGTACTATTTCTAGTTTATCGAGGGTATCAGGATATTCTCTGGTAAGGTATTGATAAGACTTACAGAAGGACTCATTATTTTTTTGCATGATAAATGTAGTTAACGGAGTTCTGGAAAATGGTTGACGGGAGTGAGGTTTCGCAAAATGGATCGAGATTGAGCGTCCTTTCACACTATATTCCGGTTCTCTGTAGCCAACTTTTCTTAAGGCCTGAACAAAAGCGGTCATCATCTGTTTGGTTGGAAGCTTTAATATAATATCCATTGTGAGTTCCGAGGGTTGTGAGAATTCACCCAACTTAAATCCTGTGATCCACCAATGTAATCCGCTCCTGGTAAATAGTAAATTACCATTTTTGCGGAAAGCATAGGACATATTGATCCGATCTTCATCTTTAACACAGTAATAAAAGGTACCGTTGAAGACACCTGGGATATTAATCTCGGGACCAGTTGTATAATAAAGCCCAACTTCTCCTCCGGTCGTCATTCCATATTGTCCCTTCCAAAATTCAATGAGCCACTTTTTGCCTTCGTATTCAAAACGTATTGGTTCACAATCTATTATCATACTCAAGGGAGCTGAAGCTTCATCATATAATCTGCAATAACCAAATTCTCTTTGCCATCCGTTCATAATAGAATAAAATACGTCTTCATTCGGATCATAAGCAAAACCAAAAGGCTCTAGGTCCTTATTCAACTCTTCTAAGCGTTCTGGGTCATCACCTATGATTCCTGTGATTGGTTCAACTACTTCTTGCTTTTTCTTTTTTAGTTTAAAACCAAAAAAGATAGCCACAGCTAATATAACTAGTGCGATACATCCTAATATAATAATCAATGCCGGAGGAGAGAACATTTCCAGCAAAATGGGGGTCATAAAATTAACAGGAAACAACTTGCTGATTAGATGCAGTAACATAAAATCTTCTCCTTTCTCAATGCTATATACCATCATATTCGTGGTCGTTTCCTGTTGTTCAAGAAATAATAAGGTATTGCAAAATAAGATTTCATGACATAAAAAAACAGCCATGTCATTACACTGGCTGTTTAATAAAAACTTATATTTTGTTTATAATATTTAGTTCTTCCCTTCTATTTTTATCATGCTAATTTTTAAAGTTGCTACTTTTATAGTGAAAATATAAAACCAAGGTTAGTTCCGTCCAATGTTCAGTTTCTCTATTGAATTATTTCAAAATTTTCTGTTAATCCTTCCGAATAATATACCTCATAATCTTTTGTGATAAATACGGCATAGGTGTCGGGAAGGCTGTTAATAAGTGCTAAACCATCCTCTAACCCCAGGGCGAAGCAAGAGGTACTAAGTCCATCCCCATCGACAGACCTTTTTGAAATAATCGTTACAGAGACTAAATCATTATCATAGGAATACCCCGTTTTGGGATTAAGAATATGATGATAGTTTTTTCCGTTTACGGTGATATAACGCTCGTAGACTCCGGAAGAAACAACGGAATAGTCCGAGATCTTAATCATGGCGATGGTCTCATTACGATCAGCAAAGGGCTTCTGTATTCCAACTTTAAATGGGGTCCCATCCGGTTTATTTCCAACACAAAGTACGTTACCACCCAAATTTATCATAGCACTCTTTACTCCCTGACTAATTAAGAATTCTTTCACACGGTCAGCAATATAGCCTTTTGCTATCGCACCAAAATCTAGCTTAATACCTTCTTTTTCATAGGTGAGTTGATTACCCTGTAATTTTACATTCTTATAATCAACGTAAGCCAATGCTTCTGTGATATCCTCAGCTGCAGGAACAAATGGATTTACGGATTTAAAATCCCACAACGAGGAAACTGAACCAATGGTAATATCAAAAGCCCCTTTCGATAACTCGCTATAATGCAGTCCATAAGTAAGGATAGAAGCCATTTCGTCAGAAATCTCATAGATTTTTCCTGTGTGGGGAGCAGTATTGTTGTTTAAGGCATACAGTTCACTATGTTCTAAGGTTCTGCTATATATATTTTCATACTCAGTAATCAGATCAAAAACAGAATTTATTAAGGATTCATCTTGTTTATCGTAAAGTGTAATGGTTACAATAGTATTTAATAAAAAAGATGATTTTGATAGGTAATCATCTCCTTCATTTTTTGCATCTGTTGCTGGTTTGGTATTACACCCTGTAAAGAGGATAGCAAACATGATAGGAAGGAAGAAGAACAACTTTATTTTCATATGAATTCTCCTATATAAGATGAGAGTAAATTTATTCGTTTCATTGTATTTCAAAAATTTCATTACAAAAATTATTTACATATTATAGCATATTATACCAATGGTCAAGCGATTAACTCCACCAGGAATTATACATAGTCTCAAATCCTTTGCTGACCTTGACTTTTTTGGTAGTACGTATTATCATGTTGAAGTATTTAATAAGCAGGATCTATTGATAAAAACAGTTTATTTTACAAAATAAGATAAGAGGAAAAATTGAAAATGAAGAAAAATGATATTAAGTTATTACTAATTATAACAGTTGTTGGTCTATTGTGCCTTCTCGTCCTATATTTTACAAGAACAGACGGTGATCAATTGGTTATCACGAGGGATGGAGAAGTAATTGAAACCTTTCCACTTAATAAAGATATCACTTATACGATAGAAGATGAGAGCGGCCAAACGAATACCTTTGAAATAAATGATGGGATCGTTGATATGACGGATGCCAGTTGTCCGGATAAGATTTGTGTCAACCACAGAAGTATTCATTATAATGGCGAAACCATCGTATGCCTTCCCAATAAAGTCATACTAGAAATCCAAAGTGATGAAGAAAATGAAATAGATGCTATTACCAATTAATAAGGAGATAGTGTGAAAAATTAAGATGTTATATAAAGTGTATCATAAAACTATTCTCTTTGCAGCTTTGTGTTAGTGTCAAAGTTTGCGGTTGTAAAGAAAGGTATCATAATTACAATGAAAACAAAAAAAATAGCAACCTATGGATTATTAATTGCATTAGCATTTATCTTCAGTTATATCGAAAGTCTGTTTCTGTTTCAATTTGCACCAGGCATGAAACTGGGTCTGGCAAACTTAGTCGTAGTAACAGCACTCTATAGTATGGGAAGTAAGGAAGCATTTTCCTTATCTATCATTCGCATTATCCTAGTTGGTTTTACATTTGGTAATCTGTTTAGTTTGCTATATAGTTTAGCAGGCGGATTACTTAGTTGCATTTTAATGATCTTATTTAAAAAAAGCAAAAAGTTTAGTGTGGTAGGAGTTAGTATTATAGGAGGCGTATCCCATAATGTTGGACAAATTATCGTAGCAATTTTTGTTTTTGAAAACCTTAACTTGGCATTTTATCTACCGATATTGTTAATATCCGGAACAGTTACAGGTACCTTAATCGGAATTCTCGGAGCATTAATTGCAAAAAGAATTGTTATAGATCCCCCTAGGTAGCTATTGAATAATTTGTACAAATATGGTATCATCCTATAGGTAGTAAATTTTATATTACAAACTAAGGGAGGATATTTCATGAAAAAGATAATACCTGTTTTATTGCTATTATCAGTTATTTTCGCTTTAGCCGGCTGCTCCAAGAAGGAGTATGAACTTGCATTAATTACCGATATCGGTACGATTGATGACAAGTCCTTTAACCAAGGTGCATGGGAAGGCTTAGAGAAATACGCAAAAGAGAATGATGTTACGTATAAGTACTATCAGCCAACAGAAAAAACTACAGATTCTTACTTAACAACGATTGGTTTAGCAATCGAAGGCGGAGCTAAATTAGTTGTTTGTCCTGGTTACTTATTTGAGGGTGCTGTATATCAGGCACAGGATCAATATCCTGATGTTAAATTCATCTTATTGGATGGACAACCTAATAAAGATTATAAAGATTTTAAAATCAATGATAATGTATACTCCATCTTTTATGCAGAGCAGGAAGCAGGCTTCTTAGCTGGTTATGCTGCAGTTAAAGAAGGATATACAAAGCTTGGTTTCATGGGTGGTATGGCAGTTCCTGCAGTTATCCGTTTCGGTTACGGATATGTTCAAGGTGCTGACTATGCAGCTAAAGAATTAGGCTTAACATCCCTTGATATTAAATACTACTATACCGGTGGATTTGATGCTACTCCTGAAGCACAGGCAATGGCAGCTTCCTGGTATCAGGAAGGTACTGAAGTAATCTTTGGTTGCGGTGGTGCGGTTGGTAACTCCGTTATGGCAGCAGCAGAAGCAGCTGGAACTAAAGTAATCGGTGTAGACGTAGATCAGTCATCTGAATCAGATACTGTAATTACATCCGCTATGAAGATGCTTTCCAATTCTGTTTATGATGGTATCAAAGCATACTATGGCAATGAGTTCAAAGGTGGCCAAGTTGTTACTTTGAATGTAAACCAGGATGGTGTAGGTCTTCCGATGGATACTTCCAAATTCTCTAAATTTACTCAAGCTGATTATGAAGCAATCTATGATAAGCTTTTAAATGGTGATGTTATTCCTGTAACTGATAAAGATGCAGAGGATGCAAGCAAAGTACCTGTTGAAATTGCAACGGTAAATATAGTAGGATAATATTTAACCCGATTTAAACAAAAAGGTGCTCCGGCACCTTTTTGTTATGTTAAGTCATAATGATACAAAAGATGGAAAAGCTAGTACTATCAAATGAAATCAATATAGTAAGGAGGACGATTGTGGACTATATTATTGAAATGCTCGGAATAACGAAAGAGTTTCCCGGTATCATTGCCAATGATGATGTTACGCTTCAAGTAAAAAAGGGTGAAATCCACGCGTTGCTTGGTGAAAACGGTGCTGGAAAGTCCACTCTGATGAGTGTTCTATTTGGTTTGTATCAACCGGAAAAAGGTATTATTAAAATAAAAGGACAGCAGGCAAATATTAAGAGTCCTCTGGATGCCAATGCTTATGGAATTGGTATGGTGCATCAGCACTTCAAATTGGTGCATAATTTTACAGTTCTTCAGAATATCATCCTAGGAGTCGAGACTGTTAAAAATGGCTTCCTGAAGATGGATGAAGCAAGAAAAAAAGTAATTGAACTAAGTGATCGTTATAATCTGAAAGTAGATCCTGATGCATTTATTTCAGATATTTCTGTCGGAATGCAGCAGAGAGTAGAAATACTAAAAATGTTATATCGCAATAATGAAATTCTTATTTTGGACGAACCTACCGCTGTACTTACCCCTCAGGAAATCGATGATTTGATGAATGTTATGCGTGGATTAGTCAAAGAGGGTAAATCAATTGTATTTATTACTCATAAGTTAAATGAGATAAAAGCAGTTGCCGATCGCTGTACCGTTCTGCGTCGTGGTAAATTAATCGGGGTGGTAGATGTGGCACCTACGGATGTAGAGACGATGTCGGAGATGATGGTTGGGCGTAAGGTAAATTTATCAATAGAAAAAGCAGAAGCAAAACCAAAAGATACAGTTCTTCATGTAAAAAACCTGATCGTAAAATCAAAACGACAAGGAAATCAAAAAAATGTCATTGACAATGTCAGTTTTGAAGTTAGACGAGGAGAGATCGTATGTATTGCTGGTATTGATGGCAATGGTCAATCCGAATTAGTACAAGCGATCACTGGTTTATTACAATTAGAGTCCGGTAGTGTTCATATGAATGGAGAGGATATCACCAAACGCTCCATACGTTATCGTAATTTACACGGTCTTTCTCATATTCCGGAGGATCGTCACAGATATGGACTTGTGTTGGATTATTCCTTAAGTGAGAATTTAATACTACAGGAATATTCCACAAAAACCTTCCAGAAGGCTGGTTTCTTAAAAAAGAATGAAGTTAATACTTATGCAGATAAATTAATTAAGGAATATGATATCCGCAGCAGCCAGGGTGCTCTTACTAGGACCCGGAGTATGTCCGGTGGAAATCAGCAAAAAGCAATCATTGCAAGAGAGGTTTCAAGAACTCCGGACGTATTAATCGCAGTTCAACCGACTCGTGGACTTGATGTTGGTGCGATTGAAATGATTCATAAGCAACTGGTGAAGGAGCGAGATAAGGGAAATGCCGTTTTACTTGTTTCGTTGGAACTGGAGGAAGTTATGAATCTCAGTGATCGTATCCTGGTTATTTATGAAGGAGAGATTGTAGCAGACTTGAATGCAAAGGATGTAACAATGAGAGATCTGGGTCTATACATGTCCGGTTCGAAAAGGAGGGATCCATCATTAAAAGCGTAGTGAAAAACTTAAACCCATTCAAAAATGTCGGAGTATTATCCTCTGTATTTGCGATTGTTGTAGGCTTAATCTTTGGATTTATTGTATTATTAATCAGTAATCCTTCCCAAGCTGCAGCCGGATTCTCTACCATTATTACCGGTGCTTTATCCCGTGGTCTTAAAGGGATCGGACAGGTATTATATTTTGCAACCCCCATAATTTTAACCGGTTTATCTGTAGGTTTCGCTTTTAAAACAGGATTATTTAATATTGGATCATCTGGTCAGTTTATCTTGGGAGCTTATGCTTCCATTTATGTAGGATTAACATTCCAGAACATGGGGAACTTTCACTGGATCTTCGCCCTATTGGCATCTGTTATTGCAGGAGCTCTCTGGGCTTTAGTTCCAGGAATTTTAAAAGCTTTTGCAAATGTAAATGAAGTTATATCATCAATTATGATGAATTATATAGGAATGTATCTGGTAAATAATCTGGTTGCAACTAATCCGGTGTTATTTGATCAGAATAAGAATCAATCATTCTCAGTATTAAATGATGCTCAGCTACCAAAGATGGGACTTAATAAGATTTTTAATGGTTCTACGGTAAATGGCGGAATTATCATAGCAATTTTAGCTGTAGTAATCATTTATGTAATACTAAATAAGACAGCCTTTGGCTTTGAATTAAAAGCGGTTGGGTTTAACAGGGATGCCAGTAGATATGCAGGAATCAATGAAAAGAGAAGCATTATATTATCCATGTTAATTGCCGGTGCGTTATCCGGACTAGGTGGAGGTCTTCTTTACCTTGCTGGTACCGGTAAGCACATTGAAGTAATCGATGTACTTGCTGGAGAAGGATTTACTGGTATTTCAGTTGCTTTATTAGGATTGTCCAATCCAATTGGGATCCTGTTTGCGGGTATCTTCATTGCTTATATTACCGAAGGTGGCTTCTATCTGCAACTTTACGATTTCGCTCCTGAGATTATTGACATCATTATTTCAGTAATTATTTATTTTAGTGCCTTCGCTTTAATCATTCAGTCGTTTTTTGCTCATCAGCGAAAAAATAAGAAGGGAGGAAAATAATCATGCAAACCGTATATTTTATCTTTCAGCAGACCATGTTTTTTATGATCCCTCTTCTCATTGTAGCATTGGGTGGAATGTTTTCCGAACGAAGCGGTGTTGTTAATATCGCATTGGAAGGTATCATGACCATTGGAGCGTTTGCCAGCATCTTATTTATTAATACCTTTCAGGATGTCATGAGTGGACAAGGACTTTTGATCATAGCGATCTTAATTGCAGGTATTGCAGGTATGTTATTTTCCTTATTACATGCGTATGCATCCATTAATATGAAGGCTGATCAGGTTATCAGTGGTACTGCACTCAATATGTTTGCTCCAGCATTTGCTATCTTTATTGCCAGAATGTTAAACGGTGTTCAGCAGATTGGATTTACGAATACCTTCTTAATTCGTAAGGTTCCGTTATTAGGTGATATCCCGGTTATCGGTAATTTACTATTCCAAAATACTTATATTACGACGTATCTGGGTATTCTTATTCTGGTTGTATCATCGATTGTATTATATAAAACCCGATTCGGATTAAGACTCAGATCCTGCGGTGAACACCCACAGGCAGCGGATTCTCTTGGTATTAATGTATATCGAGTGCGTTATAGTGGTGTTATGATATCTGGTATTTTAGGCGGTATCGGCGGACTGGTATTTGTTGTTCCTACCTCTACGAATTTTAATGCTACTGTTGCAGGATATGGTTTTCTTGCTTTAGCGGTATTAATCTTTGGCCAATGGAAACCAACCAGAATTCTGTACGCAGCTCTTTTCTTTGGTTTCATGAAGACGATTGCAGCATCCTATTCCGGTATCCCGTTATTAAACGATTTGGGGATTCCAAATACGTTATACAAAATGACACCTTATATTGCTACTTTGGTAGTTTTGGCATTTACTTCTAAAAAATCCCAAGCTCCGAAAGCATCAGGTATACCATATGACAAGGGAATGAGATAATGGCTAAATTATATTTTAAATATGGAGTCATGGGGAGTTCAAAAACAGCCCAGGCTCTAATAACAAAATTTAATTATGAAGAACGTGGTATGAAAGTATGGCTTATTAAACCTCAGATTGATACCAGAGATGGGGATGCCATTGTCATGTCACGAATTGGACTCTGTTCTCCTGCGTATGTACTTCCTCATGGGGAAGATGTATATCAAACTTATCAGACCATGGAGCATATGGATGTTATAATCGTAGATGAGAGTCAGTTTCTATCAGAGCATCAGGTAGATCAATTAGCTAAGATTGTAATGGATTATAGTATTCCGGTTCTATGTTTTGGTCTCAGAACGGATTTTCGTACCAGAGTCTTTCCGGGCAGTAAAAGATTACTTGAGATTGCTGAATCTATCTCAGAAATAAAAACTATTTGCTCCTGCGGAAGAAAAGCTACTGTTAATGTCCGAATGGATGAACAGGGAAACATCATTACGGAAGGAGATCAAATTCTGATTGGAGGAAATGATCGATATACTGCAATGTGTTATCAATGTTATATGGAGAAACAGAAGAAATAAAAGTATCGTATCATTTAAGCAGCTGAACAAAGTGATAAATGAACTAGAATAAGTTGTTTTAAAACAGTAATAGAATAAATAAGCTTTATATATGAAATAGTGTAAGCAAAAAGAAATATGTAGCTTTGGCTACATATTTCTTTTTCTGTTTATGATAAGATAGTCTCAAGAAAAGAGGAGGTATGATTATGATACGAAAAATAATCAAAATAAATGAAGAGTTATGTAATGGATGTGGCTTATGTGTCAATGCATGCCACGAAGCAGCAATCGGTCTGATTGATGGAAAAGCAAAATTATTAAGGGATGATTATTGTGATGGTCTTGGTAATTGTCTACCGGTATGTCCTACCAATGCAATTACTTTTGAAGAAAGAGAAGCCCTAGAATATAATGAAGAAGAAGTAAAACGCAATATGATGATAAAGGAAGCGATGAAGAAACAGGCTTTTTCCGGTGGTTGTCCAGGTTCTCAGGCTAGAAGTATGCAAAAGTCAGAGAAGAAGATGGAGGAACCCGTTGTTACTGGTAGACCTTCCATGTTAAACCAATGGCCGGTTCAAATTCAATTAGTACCACCGAATGCACCATATTTTACAGATGCTAATTTATTAATTGCTGCTGATTGTACCGCTTATGCCTATGGTGATTTCCATCAGTTTATGAAAAATAAGATAACATTGATTGGTTGTCCTAAATTAGATGACGTTGATTATTCTGTTAAATTAACACAGATATTAAGTCATAATAATATAAAAAGTGTTACCGTAATTCGAATGGAAGTACCTTGCTGTGGAGGAATCGTTCATGCTGTGAAGACAGCTCTCACCCAAAGCGGCAAGATGATACCATGGAGAGTGATCACAATTGGAACCGATGGAGAAGTCTTAGAGGATAACTAATCTATTAAATATATTAAATTGGTAAAACCTTTATATATTTTATACCGCATTCGGTAGCATTGTGCTCTGAATCATCATATCTTTTATAGAAGAGTAAAAGGGGGATTATTATGGATAACTGTGTAAATCCTATGCCCTTGATTGGAGACAAAGCACCATCGTTTCATGCGGTAACTACACAAGGAGAGATTAATTTTCCGGAAGACTATTGCGGCAAGTGGGTTATCTTATTTTCCCATCCGGCAGATTTTACACCGGTTTGTACCACGGAATTTATGACCTTTGCCTCTATGATGAATGATTTTAAAGTACTGAATACAGAACTTATTGGATTGTCCATTGATTCGATTTATTCCCACATAGCATGGCTTCGTAAAATTCAGGAACTATCCTGGAAGGATATGAAGCATATGGAAATAACCTTTCCATTAATTGAAGATATTCGGATGGAGATTGCGAAAAAATACGGAATGGTGCATCCGAATGCTTCCAATACACAAACAGTTCGTGCAGTTTTTATTATTGATCCGGATGGAAAGATCCGTGCAATTCTGTATTATCCTTTGACCACCGGAAGGAATATGGAAGAGATCAAACGTATGGTAATTGCGTTGCAAAAAGCGGATTGCGATCATGTTGCAACTCCGGCCAACTGGGTACCTGGAGATGATGTTATATTACCGGCACCGGGTTCCTGTGGAGCCGCAAAGACAAGACTGGAACGGGTAAATGAGAATATGTACTGCTTAGATTGGTTCTTATGCTTTGAGCAATCCAATTGTGTCACGCCACCTGTTTATGAACAACCCAAAGAACCACCTTTTCAACCATATCAACCAAGACCTAGAATGAATAATAGAAGATAGGGTATGGAAAGTTATAGCTTGAACAATCACGAAAACAAAAGTTTTGTGGGTTGTTCAAGCTATTTTTCTTTCTTGACATCAAATATTTAACTGACTATAATGACAGTTGTGCGTGAAATGATGACATAAATAATATTACGAAAAATGAGGTTTTAAAATGAAGGGTATCAATAAAAATGTCAGTGCAAAATTAGCATTGTTTGGAGCTACTTTGATCTGGGGCAGTTCCTTTCTCATGGTTAAGAGTTCCATGGATTTTATGGGGCCCCACTTTTTGCTTGGGATAAGGTTTACCATCGGCTGTCTGCTGTTAAGTATCGTTTTTCGTAAGAGATTAAAGAATTTGAACAAAGAATATTTTAAAAAAGGTGCTTTGCTTGGAGTATTATTGTTCTTAGGTTATAGTCTTCAGACTATCGGTATTACGGACACTACACCAGGAAAAAACGCTTTCCTAACTGCAGTATATTGCGTAATTGTTCCCTTTTTTTATTGGATTGTAAATAAACATAGACCTGATGTTTACAATTTTCTAGCTGCGATTGTATGTATCACAGGAATTGGTCTGGTTTCTCTCAACGGAGACTTTAGAGTAGGTACGGGTGATGCGTTTACCTTGGCAGGTGGTGTTGCTTATGCTGCACATTTAGTAGCAGTTGCTAAATTTACCAAGGATAAAGATCCGGTTCTTTTTACCATACTTCAATTTGGAGTTACAGCAATGATATCCTGGATTGTCACCTTGTTATTTGAAAATGCTCCGACCGGATGGGATGTGCCTACATTAACCGGTATTTTATATCTATCTGTTTTGGCAACTGCTGTAGCATTACTATTACAAAATATCGGACAAAAATATACGAACCCCTCCTCGGCAGCAATCATCTTAAGCCTGGAATCCGTGTTCGGGGTTATGTTCTCTGTTGTTTTTTATGGGGAAATCATTACTCCCAGATTATTTGTAGGTTTTGTTCTTATTTTTGTCGCTATTCTAATATCGGAAACGAAATTAAGTTTCTTAAGGAAGAATGCAAATCCGGTGGTCACTATACTAGAAGATGTTCAAGAATAATTTCAGCAACACCGTTTTCCATACAAGTGCGTTTGGTAACCGTATCGGCTTCTGCTTTTACGGTATCAAGCGCATTTTTCATAGCAATCCCAAGACCTGCCATCTTTATCATAGAAATATCGTTTTCACCATCCCCTGCAGCTATCGCTCTAGAGGTATTCATTTGAAACAGGTTGCAAACATATTCCATTCCTAAGCCTTTACTGGCATGGATTGAGGTATATTCTAGGCTGTATTTACTGGAGAACTCTCCGTTTAAGCTTCCATTTACTATATCCGCTGATTCTTGAAAGATACGTAGTAACCGCTTGGTATTCTTACTGTAGAAATAGAACTTAAGAGGAACCTCTTTAATACCAAGATCAAGATTTCCCATATTTACTAATTCGCAATAACCCCCATTTTTTTTATACCATTCGAATTGGATATCATGATAATTAAAATAAATATAATTTTCGGTATATACATGACAGCTTACCTTATGTTCGTAGGCTTTTTGAAATAAAAAGGTGACAAGCTCCATTGATATGGGGACTGTATGAAGCGTACGTCCAGTTTTATTCTCAATGATATGCGCTCCATTTAAGGCAACTGTATAGGTATCACCAAATTCATTTAATCTTAATTCCTTTACCGTATTCATAATCAAATCTCGGTTTCTACCGGAGGCAACTGAAATAATTTTTCCTGCACGACAAGCTTTTAGGATAGCTTCTTTATTTACATCAGAAATCCCTTCGGGTTCCTGCTTTAAGGTTCCATCTACATCTAAAAATAATAATTCATAACTCATAATTTTCCCCTTTCTCTTAGGATAATGATAACTATCTATGATGTGTAGTATGCCAACGCAATTTCAATATCATAATAAAATTTTATGTCTGAATAAGAAAATAGGATCTACGGTAAAATACATAAGCTAATTAACTCAATTGCAAAAATTATCATTTATACTAGAAACATGATTTTTTCTCTATGTTAACTGTACGTGGTTGTCATGTCAACCAAAACAAAGATTCGAGGTAGAAAGAGCAGATCGATTGTAACCGTATGTTATCTCTCACATATGCTAAAGTATAGGAATCACTTTGCACTGCATAGGCGTACAAACGCCAGTCAACAGTACAATCTGATCAGGCGACGAGAAATGATATCGTGCAGCCGGGCTGAGCTTCAGCAACAGGTACCTTCTTGCCTGTGGGACAGTAGTTTACTCTATAGGTTCCACAGATTTTTTATGCCCTGATGGAACACTACCGCCGTGCATTGCCTTTTGGAGGTAACGACGATGACAACTCAGAATGGATTAACGACAAAGCAAGCAAAAGAGTTACAGGATAAATACGGAAAAAATGTGATCAAACAAAGCAAGAGTAAGTGGATATCTCGTATTATTTATATTTTAAAAGAGCCTATCTATCTTTTATTAACAAGTTCTTCGATGATTTACTTTGTACTGGGAGAAGCTTTGGAAGGTGCTATCATGATTGCCTTTGTCTTTTTCGTAATAGGGATTGATCTTATGCAGGAGAGTCGAACCGGTAAGACACTTCAAAAACTCAAAGAATTATCAGCACCTAAAATAACGGTAATAAGAGATGGCATACCGCAGCAAATCAGCAGTGAAGATCTGGTTCCGGGAGATTGTATGTTGATCGCAGAAGGAGTTAAGATACCGGCAGATGGTATTATACTTAATTCCAGTGGTTTGTGTATTGATGAAAGTATTTTAACAGGTGAAGCCGAAGGAGTATGGAAAGAGGAATATAATGAGGTTACATGTAATACTGGAGAGGAAGATCATTATCACTATCGAAAGAATTACTGTTATGCAGGAACTCTGGTCATCCTTGGAAGTGGTGTAGCGATCGTAGATAAAATTGGGATTTCAACAGAATATGGTAAATTAGCAGATCATATGATAAAGGTACCGGAAAAAGCTACGAAATTACAGCTTCAAATGAAGAAGCTGGCAAGTCAGTGTACCGTCTTTGCTTTCGTTCTGTTTCTATTGGTTTTTACTGTTACCTATCTTAATATTCCGGATCATTCTCCTATAGACCGTGTTATTGAAAGTATTTTGGCCGGTGTGGTGTTAGCTTTATCCATGATACCGGGAGAATTTCCTGTCATTTTATCTGTGTTTTTATCCATGGGTGCGTTACGTCTTGTTAAAAATCATGCACTGATTCGTAAGTTACCTGCAGTGGAGACTTTAGGAGCAATATCGGTTTTATGTATCGATAAAACCGGAACAATTACTAGAAATAATATGAAGGTAGAAGAGTGCTATGCGGTTTTACAGAAGGAGGAACTGTTATGTAAGGCGATGGCCTTGTCCTGTAAGACAGAAGCCTACGATCCGATGGAACGGGCTATGCTTGATTATTGCTCTGAGTTTACTCAATGTGATAAGGAGCTGCCGGGATTGTTGAAAATATGTTCCATTACTAATATGGAACCAAAATTGATCAGAGAATTTTCATTTACGAATGAACTAAAGGCTATGGGCCAAATTTGGATTGTTCAGAATGATTTTGTTTTGGCCGCTAAGGGTAGTACTGAGACAATTCTTCCTTTGTGTGATCTAAATCATGAGATGGAACAGCTCGCTCAGAAAAAGATACTCCAAATGTCTAGCAAAGGTCTCCGGGTAATAGCGATCGCTGATCAGATTATGAAGAAAGAGGAAGTGAAAGCCCATAACCTACCACAGAAATTGACTGATGCAAAACTTACCTTGCGAGGAATTATTGGATTAATGGATCCGGTCAGGGAGAATATGATCGATCAAATCCACTCTTGTCAAAAATCCGGAATTCGAATTGTTATGATTACCGGGGATCATGCTGCAACAGCTGTTTCCATTGCCGGTAAAATTGGAATAACGAAGCATGATATGGTGCTGACTGGAAATGATATTGAGAAATTATCAAAGGAAGAACTTCTGCAAAAGGTAAAGGAATGCAATATTTATGCCAGAGTGTTACCGCTTCATAAGATGAAGATTGTAGAAGCGTTACAGGAAAATAGAGAAGTTGTTGCAATGATCGGAGACGGTGTCAATGATTCGCCGGCACAGAAAATAGCGGATATCGGTATCGCGATGGGTAAACATGGATCGGAGGTAGCAAGAGAAGCTGCTGATGTAGTGTTATTGGATGATAATTTTGCCACAATTTTGAATTCGATTAAGGATGGAAGAAGAATTTATAAAAACATAGGGAAAGCAGTAGGATATGTTTTAACAATTCATATTCCTATTGCATTAATCTCTTTATTTGCACCAATCTTATCAATTTCACCTAAGGATTTTTTTCTTCTCCCTCTTCATATTGTATTATTAGAACTTGTTATGGATCCTACTTGTTCCGTTGCATTAGAACGGCAGCCACCGGATGATCATATTCTATTAGAGCCTCCAAGAAATCCCGATGCTGCTTTATTACCTGCAGGATTATTCATAAAAAGTATAATTCAGGGGATCCTGATATTTATCGCGGCATTTTCTCTTTATTATGGATTACTTTTGAGTTCGTATTCAGCAGAAATGGCTAGAACAGCAGGTTTTGCTATATTGGTAATGTCTAATATTTTCCTGGTATTAGTAAATTGCTCTGAAAGAGAAAGTATTATTACGACAATAACTAAGATAAAGTATGACCGAGGTATCTGGTATGTCATTGCAGGCACCTTTATCGGCTTATGTATTATGATTTATACACCATTGGCACGATTTCTGAAGTTTACACCATTAACCCTTCCTTTATTCCTGACGACCCTAATCGTATCCTTCTTATCGGTCATATGGTATGAAATTGTAAAAAAATATAAAATAAAACGTATTCATGATAAAAACTAAACTTGAATTCCTATTACTCCCATGGTATTATAGTACAAATAGAGTGTTTTATGACATCACGGTCGAAAATAAAACAAAGTTCCAATGAGGAGGTAATATATGAAAATTTCAACGAAAGGCAGATATGCATTAAGATTAATGTTAGATCTGGCACTTAACAATACAGGTGAATTTATTACAATCAAGAGTATTGCCGGTAGACAAGAGATTTCGGAAAAATATCTGGAGCAGATTATTTCATTATTAAGTCGAGCGGGATATGTAAAAAGTATACGGGGTGCCCAGGGAGGATATAAATTAGCGAAAGATCCCGTGGAATATACCGTAGGCATGATTTTGCGTCTCACTGAGGGTAGCTTAGCTCCGGTAGCATGTTTAGAGGATGGGACGGATAGTTGTAACCGCAGCAATAACTGTGTTACCGTAGAAGTTTGGAAGGAATTGTATGACGCTATCTTAGGTGTAGTTGACCATATTACTCTTCAGGATTTAGTCGATAAGCAAAAAGGTATGGTATCCTATGATTATATGATTTAATAAAATAGGTATAAAGAAAACTAGAATTAAATAAATATGGAAAATCTAGAAATATTTATAAAACCCACTTGACAAAATGTTATAGTGGGTTTATTATTAACTCAATAAATCATACTAAGTTTGTATGAATAGTATGAAATGAAAAACTGAATAGAGAAAAGTCAGGAAGCAAATACTAAGTAAAAAGTGAGGGATTGAATATGCGAAGAGATAAAAAATTACATTTTGAAACGCTACAGTTACATGTAGGGCAGGAAACTGCGGATAGCGCTACCGGTGCTCGCTGTGTTCCTATCTACCAGACGTCCTCTTATGTATTTGAAAATGCAGCACAGGCTGCCGGAAGATTTAACTTAAGTGAAGGAGGTAACATTTACACAAGATTAATGAATCCTACTTCCGATGTCTTTGAACAGCGAATCGCTGCTTTAGAAGGCGGCATAGCAGCATTAGCAACAGCTTCAGGTGCAGCAGCTATCACTTATGCGATAGAGAACATAGCTCATGCCGGCGATCATATCATATCTGCACAAACGATATATGGCGGAAGCTATAATTTATTTGCACATACCTTCGCAGATTTTGGAATTTCAACTACCTTTGTTGATGGTGACGATATTTCCAATTTCGAGAATGCAATCAGAGAAAACACGAAAGCAATTTTTATAGAAAGTCTTGGAAATCCAAATTCCAGTGTCATTGATATCAAGAAGTTAGCGGATGTAGCTCACAAACATGGCCTTCCATTAATCGTAGATAATACATTTGCAACTCCATATCTTTTAAGACCGATTGAATACGGTGCGGATGTAGTAGTTCATTCCGCAACTAAGTTTATCGGCGGACATGGAACTTCCATCGGAGGCGTCATTGTTGATAGCGGTAAATTTGACTGGGCTGCGTCCGGTAGATTCCCTTATCTGACAGAACCAGATCCAAGTTATCATGGAGTTAGATTTACCGAAGCTGTTGGTGCAGCTGCTTATATTACTAAAATTCGTGTTACATTAATGAGAGATACTGGAGCTACGATTAGTCCCTTTAATTCCTTCTTATTCTTGCAGGGATTAGAAACTTTATCTTTACGTGTGGAACGACATGTAGCAAATGCTCTGAAGGTAGTGGAATACTTGAGTAAACATTCTTTGGTGGAAAAAGTAAATCATCCTTCCTTACAAGATAATCCATACCATAGCTTATATGAATCCTATTTTCCGCAGGGTGCCGGATCCATCTTTACCTTCGAAATCAAAGGCGATGCGGATACTGCAAAAACGTTTATCGATCATTTGGAGATATTCTCACTACTTGCAAACGTAGCGGATGTAAAATCACTGGTGATCCATCCTGCCAGTACCACCCATTCACAAATGAATGAAGAAGAATTAATTGCTTCCGGAATTAAACCTAATACCATTCGTCTTTCCGTAGGTACGGAACATATTGATGATTTAATAGAAGACTTATCACAAGCATTGGATGCAATCGAAAGGAGATAATTATCATGGCAAATATTAAAAAGAGAATTACAGAATTGGTTGGAAATACACCTTTATTAGAACTTACAAACTATAATTATAATAACGAAGTTGGTGCTACTATCGTTGCAAAATTAGAATATTTTAATCCGGCAGGTAGCGTAAAGGATCGAATAGCTAAAAAAATGATAGAAGAAGCAATGAAAGAGGGCTTAGTTAATAAAGACACAGTTATTATAGAGCCTACTAGTGGTAATACCGGAATCGGTCTTGCCAGCGTTTGCGCAAGTTACGGCTTGAAATTAATCATTGCAATGCCTGAAACTATGAGTATTGAACGTAGAAATTTAATGAAAGCTTATGGTGCAGAATTAGTATTAACGGAAGGCGCTAAAGGTATGAAAGGTGCTATTGCAAAGGCGGAGGAATTAAAAATAAGCACACCGAATAGTTTCATTCCATCCCAGTTTGAGAATCCAAATAATCCAAAGGTTCATGAAGAAACAACAGGTGTAGAAATCTGGAATGATACGGATGGCAAGGTAGATATTCTTGTTGCTGGTGTAGGAACTGGTGGTACTATCTCCGGTGTTGGCGCTTATCTGAAATCAAAAAACTCAGAGATTAAAGTAATTGCTGTTGAACCAAACGATTCTCCCGTTTTATCCCAGGGAACGGCAGGACCTCATAAAATTCAAGGAATCGGAGCTGGATTTGTTCCGAATACTTTAAATACCGGTATTTATGATGAGATTATCACAGTAAAGAACGAAGATGCTTTTGAAACTGGCAGAATAATCGCAAAAACAGAAGGTGTTCTGGTTGGTATTTCATCCGGAGCTGCTTTATGGGCGGCAACCCAGGTGGCTAAGAGACCTGAGAATGCAGGTAAAACTATCGTTGTTGTACTTCCTGATACAGGAGAACGTTATTTATCTACTGCTATGTTTGCCGAATAATGATATCCATATAGCGTTGAGTAATAGCAACCGAAACGGCTTCAAGTCAAATAGATAGATAAAGCAAAAAAATTTATATCTCCGGCCATGATATTGTGGTTGGAGATATTTTTATGCAATTGGAACGAAAGGATAGTTAGCTTTGTATCTTGATAACGATTGCTGTCATTTAATTTGAGAAACTTTACCTACTTTTCCTCATATAATAGAAAGAACACATAGATGCCTTGCAGAGGGTAGTCTATAAAAAATAGGGAGAATGAGTATAGTATGGCAAAAGTAATCTTAGATGCAGGTCATGGAGGTAATGATCCCGGAGCTGTTTACGGTGAAAGACAGGAAAAAAATGATACTTTGCGTTTAGCCTTAGCGGTAGGTGAGGTCTTAGAAAATAATGGATTAGATGTTGCGTATACAAGAACTACCGATGTATACCATTCACCAAATGAAAAGGTTCGTTTCGCCAATACTGAGCGGGGAGACCTATTCGTTTCGATACATCGTAATTCCAGTGAGACACCCAATACTTATTCAGGAGTAGAATCAGTAATCTACAACGAAGGAGGAGTTAAGGAGGATGCAGCAGATTATATGAATCGAAATCTGGAAGAGGTAGGATTTAATGACCTTGGTGTTGATATCCGAACGAATTTAGCTGTCCTTCGAGGAACCAAGATGCCGGCTGTTCTACTGGAAATTGGATTTATAAATTCAGATGAAGATAATACTCTCTTGGACACAAGCTATGATGATGTAGTAAATGCTATCGGTAGAGGTATTATGGAAGCACTGGATGTGAATACGGAAGTTCCAGCGACCTATCGTTACCGTGTACAGGTTGGACTATTCCGTATATACAATAATGCATTAAATTTACAATACCAGCTTGTGGAGGAGGGATATCCTGCTCAAATTGTGAATCAAGGTGATATGTATGCTGTTCATGTTGGAGATTTTCCAAATCTTGATTCTGCAGCTGCATTAGAGAAAACTTTAAGAAGGCGTGGATATAACACTTTGGTGGTCGCAGTATAATATGTAAATTAATCGGGAGAGGGGTAGTCTCTCTCCCTAGGCATCTACTATTTTAGTAGATTTTTGGTTATGATGATCTCTAATTTAATAGATTATTTTATATCCCTTAATGAGGATGGAAAATACGATGGAAAATAAGAAACAATCCCTGCCTGCATATTGACTTGTCTCTTTTAATCATTTATAATAAATTGAATATAAATAATTTCGGTCATCATGGCAGAAAGAGTGTGTTGTTATGTTGAAAAGTATGACAGGCTTTGGGCGTAGTGAGATTGCAAGTGTAGATCGTAAAATCACCGTTGAGATGAAAGCGGTTAATCACAGATATTGTGAGATATCTATTAAGATGCCAAAAAAGCTCAGCTTCTTTGAAGCAGGAATACGTAATGTTCTAAAGCAGTATATCGGTAGAGGTAAGATTGATGTCTTCATTACATATGAAGATTATACTGAGAATAATGTCTGTGTAAAATATAACGAAGAACTGGCCGGAGAATATCTGGCTAATTTAATGCGTATGAGTAAAACCTTTGGTATTGAAAATGATATTAGAGTCTCAACGTTATCAAGATATCCTGAAGTATTTACCTTAGAAGAACAGACGATTGATGAAAAAGAGCTTTGGGAATTGGTTGAAACTGCAGTTAAAACAGCTTCAAGCAAATTTGTGGAGACTAGAATTGCGGAAGGCGAAAACTTAAAGCAAGATATCATTGCAAAACTGCAAGGTATGATTGCCATAGTTGATTATATTGAGACGAGATCACCGGAGATAGTATCGGAGTATCGTAATAAACTAATGACTAAGGTTGCCGATTTATTGGGGGATACTAAAATTGATGAGAGTATTCTGGCAACGGAGATTACAATTTTTGCGGATAAGATTTGTGTGGATGAAGAGACGGTGCGATTGCGCAGCCATATCATGAATATGATGGATTGCCTAAATGAAGCTGACAATGTGGGCAGAAAATTGGATTTTATCGCGCAGGAGATGAATAGAGAAGCAAATACGATACTGTCTAAAGCAAATGATCTCTCTGTAACCAATAAAGCGATTGACTTAAAGACGGAAATCGAAAAAATCAGGGAACAAATTCAAAACATAGAATAGTAACTGATGAAATGAGGAATAACTTTGAATAAGTTAGTAAACGTCGGATTTGGTAATGTGGTTAATTCCAGTAAAATCATAGGAATTATCAGCCCAGAGGCAGCACCTATTAAAAGAATGGTTCAGACGGCGAAGGATAATGGTATGGCAATTGATGCCACCTGTGGTAGAAGAACCAAAGCGGTTATCGTAACTGAGAGTGGACATATGGTTCTATCCTCTTTGCTTCCGGAAACCATAGCAGGAAGGGTAAACCAAACCAATCAGGATACTTTGCCATCATCAAATGAGTAATAATTCGATCAAAGTATCGAGACAATATAAATTGTAAGTCAAAGGAAGGAGAAATGATTATGTTACATCCATCTTATACAGATCTAATAAAAGTAGTTAATAGTGAGGTAGAACCGGGCGAACAACCGGTGGTAAACAGCAGATATTCTATGGTTATTGCAACCGCAAAAAGAGCAAGACAGATTATCAGCGGAGCAACTCCAATGGTTGATGTTGCTTATCCAAAACCGTTATCCATTGCAGTTGAGGAATTATACAAAGCCAAGGTTAAAATTGTAGGAGACGAAGATAAGAATAACGAAGATCAACAATAATAAACTGGCTTAGTAATAGCACTTTCATATGTTGCATATGAAGGTGCTTTATCGTATACCATTAATTGGAGTAGACATCGAAGGAAGGAAGTTTTATCATGACCTTAAAGCAAGATGATAATGAAAAAATAGATACCTTTGAGATAGAGGATGTTGAAGTACCGGATGCCGAATTAGAAAATCAATATCAACAAGATGATTTTGATCAGGAAGAGGAAGAGGTCTATGAAACCTTTGAGCAGGAAGAGAATAAAGGCAAGGTTTCGAAAGCTGGTAGTTTCATTTTTGATTTAGTAATTTATGCGATTATCATATTTGTATGTATCTATATCATACCTAATTACGTGATGCAGCGGACCATAGTTGACGGTTCCTCCATGGAGAATACCCTGTTAAACGGAGAGAATCTTATGGTGGAGAAAATATCCTACCGCTTAGATATGTTAGATCGTTTTGACATTATTGTATTTTATCCTTATGGACGAGATATGGAAGAGTATTATGTGAAACGTATTATAGGTCTTCCGGGAGAAACGGTACAGATTGTGGGCAGTGATATATTAATCAATGGCGAAGTTTTGGAAGAGCATTATGGTAAAGATCCAATTACATATGCCGGTATCGCTTATGAGCCCATTGTTCTTGGTGAAGATGAGTATTTTGTTATGGGTGATAACAGAGAAATTAGTAAAGACAGTAGATATCCTGATGTTGGAACTGTGTCAAAGGAAAATATCGGAGGTCGTGCCATCGTTCGTATCTGGCCGCTGAATAAAATAGGATTTATAAATTAATAATTGTACTTGCATTTTTCGTTTTTATTTTGTAGAATAGATAATGTTCGGAAAGGATAAGGTTCCATTTCATATGAAAGTAATAAAAGAACATATAAAATCAGGAACTTATAAACCGCTATATCTTTTGTATGGTAGTGAAGATTATCTTAAGAGATTATACCGTGATAAACTGAAAGCAGCTATACTTGGTAATTCGGATCAGATGAATTACAGTTACTACGAAGGAAAAGATATTGATGTCAAAAAAGTCTCCGAAACCGCTCAGACCTTACCTTTTTTTCAAGATAGACGGCTTATCATCATTGAGAACAGCGGTCTGTTTAAATCACAGAGTGACTTAACGGATTTATTATCGGATATGCCTGATACAACAATAATTGTATTTGTTGAAACAGAAATTGATAAAAGAAACAGACTGTTTAAATTGGTTCGAGATCGAGGAACCGTTTCAGAGATGAACGGTTTGGATGAAAAGAACTTAAAACTTTTTGTGGTTTCTCTTCTGGAACAGGAAGGTAAGAAGATCACAGAAGCCACGGTAAATCATTTTCTTGAGAAAACTGGACCTGATATGGAAAATATCCGGACAGAAGCAGAAAAATTAATCTGTTATGCATGGGACCGAGATACAATAACAATATCAGATATTGATACGATCGTAACGGCGCAGATTACCGGTAAGATATTCTTAATGATAGATGCGATAGCACAAAAACAACAGAATAAAGCTCTTTCCCTCTATTACGATTTGTTATCGCTACGGGAAAAACCGATGTCTATTCTGTATCTCATCATCCGGCATTTTAATATTCTTCTTCAGGTGAAGGAATTGCAAAAATCATCTGGGAATCAGAATAGCATCAGTGAAAAGGTAGGAGTGCCGCCATTTGCAGTATCTAAGTACATTGCTCAGAGTAAGAACTTTACGACGAAACGGCTGAAGGAAGCTCTGGAATACGGAACCGATATTGAAGAACAAGTTAAGACAGGTAGACTCGTAGAAAAGATTGGTGTAGAGCTGCTGATTGTTAGTTTTAGCAAGTAATGTATTAATAATGAATTAGTTTATCTCATAGTTCTTTCTATTGGATATCAAGTTTAAGAAAAGTAGGAAGAGTTATGATGATTATAGATTAGGATGAGTATCGAAGCGGTCACAACGGCCCGCACTCGAAATGCGGTAGTCCTCAAAAGGGGCTCGTGGGTTCGAATCCCACCTCATCCGTTCATTTTAAAAGAAGTCAATACCTAGAGATTGACTTCTTTTTTTGTAAGTTTATGGGGCATTTCTTGGTTCAATCATTTAGATAAAATTAAAAACGTTTTGATATTATTTAACCATTTTCATTTGATACAATTTATGGTAATCTAAAGTCAAATACTAATAATTTGAAGGAAACTAGAAAGATGTCGCAAATCTATTTTGAAACGGAACATTTTATTATAAGACAATGGAAACCTCAGGATTTGGATCCTCTTTATTCCATCATGTCAGATGACAGAGTACATACTTTTACAGGGGATACAACATGGTCAAGGGAGCGTACGCAAAATTATATTGACTATATGCTGGAAAGAAACTTTCTGACCATGGAGGTCTTTCATGGTGCTTGTATAAAGAAGGATACGGATCAATTGATTGGACTAACCGGATTGAATGAATACCTACCGCAGCAGCCCGAACTGGAGTGGCAGTTCGGGGTAGAATTCTGGGGCAAAGGGTATGCCACTGAGATTGGAAAAGCAGTGATTCAACATGCTTTTCATTCTAGTAATATCAGATCGATATACGGTATGGCAAATCCTAAAAACAAGGCATCTATGAGAGCATTGGAAAAAATAGGTATGATTTGTATTGGCTTACAGGAATTTCGTGAGCATCAGGATATGTTTTATCGAATTGATAAGAACTTGGTTTGATTCATATGGTTTTATGGAGTATCGGTGCATTCCACCTGTTGGTTTTTTAGGAACTCTTTCAGTTTACTGGTTGACTTTTCGTCCACACCTATAAAGTACACTTTTCCGTTTTTAGTTACCAGTTTTATTGTCGTATTTTTCCTGGGATCTGGAGTGGTGTAAAATAGGATGTTATTTGTATCAACAACTATCAAATCACTGATAAGATAGTTGCCAAAAAGTAGAAATGTATTTTGCCGATAAACATGAATTAATATAACTGGTAGCATTGCCATGGAAGAAAGCATATTAGGAGTGTTAGTAGCAAGCGATACGAACCAATAAATAAAAAATATTAAAATTAATGTGCTGAATATTATCTTGATTGCTTTAGTGTTTTTTCCTTGTATTATTTTTCCGTCCAATACATGTACAATAAAATATTGATGAGACATCTCAGTGATAAAGTAGGAAACTATAAAATTTAAGAGTAAACTCTGCATAAAAGTAAGTATGGTATCAACATCGGTTTGTACCTTCCGTAAATAGATAATCAATAACGGTTCTGTAAGGAAGGAAATCATGAAAAAAAGGAAAAATGTAATACGTCGTTTCGTTCTGTGATAGGATTGCATTAAATTCTTCTCCTTGTATTTGTTACTTATATCCTACCATAGTATGTTGTTGAAGTCATCCAATAGTTACCAAAAAAATTTATAAAATTTTCTTCCTTTTTTACAATAAAAATGAAACCATAGTAATTTATGGTTCGTCTAATGGTTGAAAGGTTATAAAATATCAAATATATGAAAGGAGAATTTTATGAAACGAATCGTATCATTATTATTATGCGGTGCAATGTTAACATTAACCGTACCGAGTCAAGGTATTACTGCAGCATCCATAGCGGTTGGCGAACCAAATCCATCCACTACATCCAGTAGCAAGGCAGGACAGGAGCCCACCACAGCTGCACTTGAAACTGTTATAAAAGCAGTAAAAGCAAAGATTGAAATTCCAAAAGAATATTCTTCCTTTGATTATTATTATTCCTCTTATAGTGCCTATGGAGATGCCAACTGGCAGTTGGTATGGAGAAATCCAACCACGGATGCGGGTATTCAGATCAACAGTGATGAGAAAGGTCATATTAATTTCTTTCGGAAATATGATTATAACGCTAAAGTCTCTGCTATGCCGATGTACCTTAAGAAAGAATTAAAAGCCAAAGCTGATGAGTTCCTTAAGAAGATTGAACCCTTAGTATTTAGCAAATTAAGTTATGTAGACGCTACTTTTGCAGGAGTCTATAATGGATATTATACCTATGAGTATCAGCGCATGGAAAACGGTGTAGCATTTCCGGATAATACGGTTTCTGTATCCGTTGACAGTGCAACCGCTGAGGTAGTTGGAGCAAGTATTAATTGGTTATATGATGAGAAAGTTCCGGATGGAAAAACTAGCATTACTGAAGAAGAAGCAGCAAAGCTGATCGGTAAAAATGTGAAGATGGAGTTGGTATATCTTACAGATTATTATCATATCTATACAGATTCCTTCCGTGGAGAAACAACAGGTAAAAAAGCCTTCTTGGCTTACCAGCCAAGCAATAGTTATATCGCAATTGATGCTAAGACCGGTGAGGTATATCTAAATCGTTCAGAATGGGTAACTACGGATCGCAATGGAGCAACGGAAGAAGCAGCAACTGCAGATGCCTCCGGTGCAAAAGCAGATGGTGGCGCTTATCAATTAACCGAGCAAGAGATTGCAAAGTTAACAGAATTAAAGCAATTAATCACAAAAGAAAAAGCCATTGATGCTGTTGTAGAAAATGATGCATTATTCATTGATAAAAATATAAGTTCTTATTCTGCTTACCTAAATAAATCCCAGGATAGTAAAGGGAATGATCTCTATGTATGGAATATTGAATTAAGAGACCCGAGAGAAGTGAGCGAAAAAGACACTGATAACTACAGAGCCTATGCTTCTGCACAGGTGAATGCAAAAACCGGTAAGATAATTGGCTTTTATGCTAGTGTAAATAATTACTATGATGAAAAAAATCAAAAATGGAACACCGTGAAGATCAAATACGATGAGAAAGAAGCACAGGATATATTGGAGCGTTTCTTAAAACGTCAGCTCTACGATCGTTTTCAAAATACAAAACTAAGTGAACAAACGAATGATTATATTGCTTATTACAAAAACGAGACACCGGTATACGGTGGATATAATTATCAATACAATCGTGTCAATGAAGGTGTAATGTATCCTTATAATGGTATTTATGGTTCTGTAGATGGCGTGACCGGAAAGATTTATAGTTATCGTTCTACTTGGGATGATACAATCCAGTTTGAATCTCCTAAAGGTGCGATCACTCCTGAAAAAGCGTTTGATTACTATATCCAAAAAGATGATTTTCATCTGGTGTATGAAATCAATGAAGTGAATTCCTACAATCCGGATAAAGTGAATAATGAAAAATACACCGATTTTTCTGATGCATATTCCGTTGAAAGAGAAATAAGACTTGTATATCGTACCGATATCAATCCGATCTATATCTCACCCTTTACCGGAGAACAGTTAAATTACAACGGAGAGGTATATAAAGAGTCAAAGCCTTACGCTTATAAAGATGTTGCCGATACAGCAGCGAACAAGGAAATCTTACTTCTTTCTGATATGAACATTGGGTTTGAAGGAGAATATTTTTATCCGGATAAGGCGATCACTGTTGGCGAAATAACAACTCTTCTGGAGAAAATCGGTTACGGCTATTATGACGGCAGTAATCAGAATGAGAATTCATCTCTGATCACCAAGGAGCAGATGGCTGCTATGTTTATTAAAAAGTTAGGATTTGAGAAAGTAGCTTCCATCAAAGGTATTTATTCAACAGGTTACGCAGATCAAGATAAAATTGATCCTTCCTACATCGGAGCAATAGCACTTGCAAAAGGAATGGAACTCATTGGTGCAGATCAAAATAACAATTTCAATCCAAAGAACAATGTAACAAGAGCAGAAGCGGTGCATTTTATCCTTCAGTATATCAAAGTTCAAAATAACGGTATTTATTACTAAATAATAAATAGTTCTTTCATGAATGTTGGGAATGTGAGCGTCACATTCCCAACATTTTTAATTATAAAGCAGGTATCCGAATAATTCATACAAAAAAATAAGGCTGTCAAATTGACAGCCTTATACTACGCTCTAATTACAATTATGCAATTTTATTAACAGCCTTAGCTAAACGAGATACTTTTCTAGCAGCTGTATTCTTGTGATAAACGCCCTTGGAAGAAGCTTTATCGATTTCTGCGATTGCAGCAACTAAGTTAGCTTTTGCAGCATCTTTATCGCCAGCAACAACAGCAGCATCTACTTTTTTCATCATCGTCTTAACTTTGGACTTGATAGCCTTATTTCTAGCAGCTTTAGTCTCGTTAACTAAAATTCTTTTTTTAGCAGATTTAATGTTAGCCAATTTGTACACCTCCAAAATATGTTTTATTGACCAACCATTGCACCAAGGACAACAATAACCTGAGAGTGGATGCCAAACTTGGGAACTGGTTGTTTCGAATACTGTGTTTGCATTAATTCCGGACACGGACGTATAATGTAAACATACTATTATATAGTAGTCTATCCAAAACATTCTGTCAATACATAATTTTATAAACTTTGATTAAAATATATACAAGCAGTTTTCTGGCAATGCTAGCAGGGACTTAATTTGCGATCTGATATTTAGTATTAACCAATGTTTTGTAAAGATATTACCGAGGAGGTATAACGATGGATAAAAATGTAAGAACTGACTTGGCTTTGGAAGTGAGAGAAAGTTTTCCTGAGGATGATGTGGAAATAAGAGGGGTTGAACTTACCGAAGATTTTAATGAGAAGGAAAACATTCGCGTATCCACAGTCATTATTAAGGATAAAAAAGGATCTGAAGCTATGCAAAAACCCATGGGAACCTATATCACAATCGAAGCTCCAGAGCTCTCAAAATCAGATGAGGATTATCACAAACCGTTATCCGATGAGATAGCAAAATACTTGCGTAAATTAGCCGGCAATCTAAAGAAAGAAGAAGTTTTAGTCGTTGGGCTTGGGAACCGAGATGTAACACCGGATGCTCTTGGCCCCCAAGTGGTTGATAATTTATTCGTAACCCGTCATTTAATCAGAGAATATGGGAATGAATTTAAGGAAAAGAATAGACTCGGTAGTGTGAGTGCTATTTCCCCCGGTGTTATGGCGCAGACAGGTATGGAAACAGTTGAGATCATAAAAGGTATTGTAAAGGAAACACAACCCAAATTAGTAATAGTGATTGACGCATTGGCTTCTCGAAGCGTTAACCGTCTTAATACTACAGTACAACTTACCGATACCGGTATAAGTCCTGGATCAGGGGTGGGTAATAATCGTAAAGCTTTAAATAAAGAGAGCCTAGGAACCGATGTAATAGCACTTGGAGTCCCAACTGTAGTGGATGCAGCAACCATTGTTGCAGATTCTCTGACACAGTATATGGAAAAAAGCGGTTTTGATGAACGGGAGATTTATCAATTTGTATCTGAGATTAACGAACAGCAGATTAATAATATGTTTGTTACACCAAAAAATATAGATGAATCGATCAAACGCATTAGTTTTACCATATCCGAGGCGTTAAATTCCTGTTTTTCTCAGCAGATTGCCAGTTAGTGCTTGTCTTAAGCATAAAATTCACCTTCCGGAATATAATGAATAGAATGATCTATGAAGTCATGAAGTACTTGTCACTTACAGTGGATGAACTATTTGGTATATTCCGGAGGAAATTATGAAAAGAAGACGATATCAAACGGGAACTCAAATATACATGGTTATTTGGGGTATCATTGCACTGGGAACAATCTATTTGATTTTTCGCTTTGCTGCAATAACGATATCCGATAATTTTGACCAAGCTGTTACTAAAATTAGTAAAACTATCATGAGCAGGCTATGCATTCAGGTGATGGAATCAAAATCAGCGCTGGTTGGTTTTTCTACCGATGGTGCCGGTGAGAAACTCTTTTTTATGAAAGGAGCTTTTGATTCCTTTTCCATCCATGCCTATGCAAAGGATGAGTTATCAGAACAACCGGATTTGTATCAAGTCCAAAATGCAGAACAGGAAACCGAAATTGAAGCTTCTGTAAACCGCGTGCTTAAGGTACCGGATTATTATACAGAAAACTCATTGGGTCTTACAAGAGAGTATTTCCTATCGAATGGTAAATTCTTTCACTTTGATGACTCTAATAATATGATACAATATCTTCCGGCTGGAATTGCATTTGATCAGATGGCGCAAAATGAGCTACCGATTGGATACATTGACGGAGATGTATATACCAAGGAGGATGATATAGCAGATGAAGAAACAGCAGAAACGATGACAACAAACAGTGGGATTAAGTTTACCTTAGATAAATTAAAGGACATCAATTTTTTAGTGAATAATTTTTATATTGTTGACGGTTCAACCCAGGTAACGGATGATCTATTTGATTCTGAAGTACTATTGGATAAGGATATGACAATGAAGCAAGCCAATGATAAACCACAGATTTTGATTTATCATACCCACTCCCAAGAAGCTTACACCGACAGTAAAGCAGGTAAAAAAGAAGATACAGTAGTAGGTGTAGGCAGCTATTTAACTAAGATATTAACCGAGCAATATGGATATAATGTAATACACGATACCTCCTGTTATGATTTTGAAGATCGGAATGTAGCTTATAATTATGCTTTAGAAGGTATAACTAAGATATTAGACGAAAATCCTTCGATTGAAGTAGTGATTGATTTACATAGAGATGGTACTGCAAAACGTTCCACAACCATTCATGGTGAAGAGACAGCGCAGATCATGTTGTTCAACGGCTTAAGTAGAAACTTAAATGGGCCGATTGCTGCTTTAAATAATCCAAATCTACAGGATAATTTAGCGTTCAGTCTACAATTACAGTTAAAATCCTTGGAATTATACCCTGGTCTATTTTTCAAAAATTATTTGAAGGACTACCGTTTTAATTTGCATGTCAGACCGAAGTCTCTTCTGATTGAATTGGGGACGGATGAGAATACATTACAATCAGCCATGAATGCAATGAAGCCTTTTGCTGAAATTTTGAATGCAGTTTTACAGGGGAAATGAGAAGTGGCTTCATGATTATTCATTATTCTTGTAACAATGGAAACTCTATGCTATAATACAACAGATTAGGAAAAAGGTTGTAACCTAAAGGTTTCAGCCTTTCTTGTGGCTTAAATTACATGTATAGGTCAATTATAGGAAAGGTACGGGTGAAAAAATGGCGATAGACCAAAGTAAAATTAGAAATTTTTGCATTATTGCACATATAGATCACGGAAAATCTACGTTAGCGGATCGTATTATTGAGATGACCGGATTATTAACCAGCAGAGAGATGCAGGCACAGGTTCTTGATAATATGGACTTGGAAAGAGAAAGAGGTATTACGATTAAAGCACAGACCGTTCGTACGGTATATAGAGCAAAGAACGGGGAGGAATATGTCTTTAATCTGATTGATACTCCGGGACATGTTGATTTTAATTATGAAGTATCCAGAAGTTTGGCTGCCTGTGAGGGTGCAATCCTTGTGGTGGACGCAGCTCAAGGGATTGAAGCGCAGACTTTAGCTAATGTATATTTGGCGTTGGATCATAATCTTGATATTGTACCGGTAATCAATAAGATCGATTTACCAAGTGCAGAACCGGAACGGGTTATTGCTGAGATTGAAGATGTCATTGGTCTGGAAGCTCATGATGCACCACTCGTATCAGCAAAGCAGGGAATAAATATCGATCAGGTATTAGAACAGATTATTGCAAAGATTCCCGCACCAAAAGGAAATTCGAATGCTCCTTTGCAAGCATTAATCTTTGATTCTATTTATGATTCTTATAAAGGTGTTATTATCTTTTGCCGTGTAAAAGAAGGCAAGATACAGAAGGGCACTCAAATCAAAATGATGGCAACCGGAGCAACCGCAGAAGTAGTTGAGTTAGGTATCTTTGGTCCCGGGCAATTTGTTCCAACGGAGGAATTATCAGCTGGTATGGTTGGATATGTAACGGCCAGCCTTAAGAATGTAAAAGATACCCGTGTGGGTGATACGGTTACGGATGCGAAGAATCCTTGCGCAGAACCGCTTCCCGGTTACAAAAAAGTTCATCCGATGGTTTACTGCGGTTTGTATCCTGCAGATGGCGCTAAATATCCAGACTTAAGAGATGCATTAGATAAACTTCAGCTCAATGATGCCTCCCTGCAATTTGAACCGGAGACTTCTGTAGCCTTAGGATTTGGTTTCCGCTGCGGTTTTCTTGGTTTATTGCACCTTGAGATTATCCAGGAGAGACTGGAACGTGAATATAATCTTGATCTGGTAACGACTGCTCCCAGCGTTATCTATAAAGTTCATAGAACCGATGGACAAGTCATTGAGATTACCAATCCGACCAACCTGCCAAATCCTTCTGAAATTGAATATATGGAAGAGCCGATGGTATCTGCTGAAATCATGGTGACAACCGATTATGTTGGTTCCATTATGACTTTGTGCCAGGAACGCCGTGGAACCTATCTTGGTATGGAATATATGGAGACAACGAGAGCTCTCTTAAAATATGAATTACCGTTAAATGAAATTATTTACGATTTCTTTGATGCGTTAAAATCCAGATCCAAAGGATATGCTTCCTTTGATTATGAATTAAAAGGATATGTTCAATCAGAATTAGTGAAATTAGATATATTAATTAACAAAGAGGAAGTAGATGCTCTTTCCTTTATCGTTCATGCAGAAAGTGCTTATGAGCGAGGAAGAAGAATGTGCGAAAAGCTGAAGGAAGAGATTCCCCGCCAGCTATTTGAAATTCCAATCCAGGCAGCCATCGGCAGCAAGGTCATCTCCAGAGAAACCGTCAAAGCAATGCGTAAGGACGTCCTTGCGAAATGCTACGGTGGTGATATTACAAGAAAGAAGAAATTGTTAGAGAAGCAAAAGGAAGGTAAGAAGAGAATGCGTCAGGTAGGTAATGTAGAAATACCTCAGAAAGCATTCATGAGCGTACTGAAATTAGACGAAGACTAAACATAAGAGCTGTTTTAGCAAACCGTGCTATCTTAAGAGATTATTGGAGACACGTAAAAAGCTGGAACAGCTTTTTTAGAAAGTGCGAGGTTAAGGTTTGAAAGGAATAAAAAAAATAGAAATAGATGAAACACTTCAAGAAGATCTCGTTCACAGAAAGGAATTAGGATTATATATTCACATACCTTTTTGCATCAGGAAATGTTCTTATTGTGACTTCTTGTCAGCTCCGGCAAATGATGCAACGAAGAAGCAATATATCGATGCTCTAGTGACTGAAATTCTAAGCTATCAAGATAGAACAAAGAATTACACAGTCCCTACCATATTTATCGGAGGTGGAACCCCTTCCGCATTGGACGGCACCTATATTGAGATTATTATGGAGACAATCTACAATGTTTTTACTGTAAATCATAAGGAAATAGAAGTAACCATTGAAGTAAATCCGGGAACAATAACTAGAGAGAAATTGTTAGCTTATCAAAAAGCGGGTATCAACAGACTCAGTTTTGGACTTCAATCGACAGACAACCATGAATTACAGCTTTTAGGCAGAATTCATACCTATGAGGAATTTGCTCGAAATTATTCGATGGCAAGGGAGATGGGATTTGAAAATATTAATATCGATCTCATGTCCGCACTCCCAGGTCAGACGATACATTCCTGGGAAGATACCTTAAAGAAAGTGATTATGCTATCTCCAGAACACATCTCAGCCTATAGTTTAATTATAGAGGAAGGGACAGCCTTTTATAGTAAGTACGGTGAAGGTGCTACTAATGAAACAGAGTTACCATCGGAAGAGGAAGACCGGAGAATGTATTCTATAACAAAAACTTTTTTAAAGGAAGCCGGATACGAACGATATGAAATATCCAATTATGCTGAAAAAGGATTTGAGTGCAAGCATAATAGTTCCTATTGGACTGGTAAGAATTATTTGGGTCTTGGTTTGGGTGCTTCCTCTTTACTAAATGGAGTACGATTTAAGAATGTGCACGATATTGAGCAGTATATTTGCTTCCTTAATGAATACAAAAACCAAGGACAGGGGAGCAAAAACCAACCTGGCATCAACCTACCATCGATGGATGAAGATATTTTAGGAATACGAAGAGAGATAGAACGATTAGCCATAGAAGACAGGATGGAAGAGTTTATGTTCTTAGGCCTTAGAATGTGCTGTGGTATTCACAAAAAAGCCTTTTACAAGGCATTTTCTATTGATATTGATCATGTCTATGGTAAAGTACTAACGGATCTTCAGGAAAAAAAATTAATTGTAATCAACGAGGATAACATTCGACTTACAGATTATGGAGTTGATATAAGCAATACTGTTTTTGCAGAGTTTATGATGGAATGATGAAATAAGAATTCATATCAAAGTATTATTATTTTAATGGAATAGAGTAAGGATAAACTGATAATGATGAGTTATGACAACCTACAATTAGGGGATATCTGAAAAATACTGTAACTACCGACGGGTTCTGCCCGTTTGATACATAATATATTGTGTTTAGAGGAGGAGAGATATTATGAAGTTATTGAAAAAGGTGTTAGCAGTATTAGCCGTATTAACCCTCGTAATTGCAGCATTACCAAGAGGTGCAAGTGCAGCAGCAGATATCATTGATTTTGAGGATGAAAAATTCGATTATATCCATATGGCAGAGAATGAGGGTGATCCCGCTATTTTAACTGTTGTTGATTTGAATGGCTCCAAGATGTTAAAGATTGATACTCAGGAAAAAGATACTCCGAGGGTTATCTTTGAGGTTTCTAAATTAGTTGGTTCTTCTGTAATAGATGCGGTTAGAACAATTGAATTCGATTTATATATTGAGCAGCCCTCCGGAGAGTCGGTAGCTTGGAATGGCGGAGCAATTGGTTCTTACGGCGGTGCAGATGGTTCTGTATGGACACAATGCGACTGGACTTTTCAGGATGATGAGACTAAATTAACTGAGGTTATCAAAATGACAAGAACCTTTGAGGTTGGCCAGGGCTTTGTAAACGATACTACTGGTATGTTTTTATTTATGAATATCGCGAACAACGGGACTGATATGTATATTGATAATGTAAGATTTTTAACAGCAGATGGTTCTGCCATAGCATTAGTAAGTACTACACAAAGACCTGGTTCGAATGTATCCGGTAATACAGCAATGGATGTAACTGCAGTTATGGAAGTGGTTACTAAGGATGTGCCAATGACTGGTTCTACCTCCAATGCCATATACTATCTTGTCGGAATAGCAGCTATGTTAAAAGTTGCAGTCTTTCTTAAAAAACGTGAAACCTTTGAAGTAAAATAAAGAAATTTATCACATAATATAAAAGAAAAGAAGTGCTGCATATGAGCTGGCACTTCTTTTCTTTATATAGGAAGTAATAAAATACCAATGGAAAGATATGTCGAATAATTAAAAATTGATCATAAAAAGATGCAAAAAAAAATTTCAAAATATCCTTGACAAAATATATTGATAGTGCTATTTTATATGTATATTAGCACTCTATTAAGGTGAGTGCTAACAAAAGAAACTCAGGTGGTTGTAATATCAATTTGATAGGGGTGGATAGATGCAATTAGATGAAAGAAAATTGAAGATTTTACAGGCTATCATCCGAAATTATCTTGAAACCGGTGAACCTGTCGGCTCCAGAACCATCTCTAAGTATACCGATTTAAATCTTAGTTCAGCAACCATTCGTAATGAGATGGCGGACTTAGAAGAGCTTGGATACATTGTTCAACCTCATACTTCCTCAGGACGCATTCCTTCCGATAAAGGTTATCGGTTGTATGTAGATAAGATGCTTGAGGATAAAGAGAATGAAGTAGAAGAGATGAAGGAACTATTGCTACAAAAGGCAGATAAATTAGAGATCTTACTTCAGCAGGTGGCAAAGCTGCTTGCGGTGAACACAAATTATACTACGATGGTAAGTACACCGCAGTATAAGAAGAAGGTAAAATTCATTCAACTAACTGAAATGGAGGAAAACCAACTTCTTGCAGTCATTGTATTTGAACGTAATATCGTAAAGAATAAAATTATTCATATAACAAACTCTTTAAGCAAAGAGACAATGTTAAAATTAAATATTATATTAAATACCTTTTTACAAGGTCTTGATCTTGGAGAAATCAATCTTCCGGTGATCTCAAAAATGAAGGAACAGGCCGGTGAATATCGAGCCTTGGTGTCGGATATCTTAGATGCGATTGAGCAGGCAGTATTAGAAGAAGAGGATATTGAGATTTACACTTCGGGAGCAACGAACATCCTAAAGTACCCCGAATTAAGTGATAAAGATAAAGTGTCCGAATTACTCTATACCCTAGAAGAAAAGAAACTTCTGACAGAGTTTATTCAGGATAAGATGGAGGATGAAGATAAGAGGGGGATTCAAGTATACATTGGAGATGAAACCCCGGTTCAGGCGATGAAGGATTGTTCCGTTGTCACTGCTACTTACGAGATTGAAGAAGGTGTTTATGGAAAGGTTGGTATCATCGGTCCAAAGAGAATGGATTACGAAAAAGTAGTCGGTACTCTGCAGAAATTAATGATGCAGTTGGATGATATATTCAAAAAGAAAACCTAACCGGAAAGGTGGTTAAACATTAGTGGATGAAATGGATCATGCGATAAAGATTATGAAAGCAGCCATGGAAAAGGAGAGAGCAATGAAGGAAAATTCAAAAGAGTCTATGGATGGAAAGATAGATTTGAATGAAGAACTGGCACCAGAAAATGATGAAATAATGGATGAGGCTACCGCATCCGAAGAGATGGAAGATGTCTCCGGGGAGGAAGGTATGGAAGAGAAAGCAACTGGCGAGAAAGATAGTAAATCTGGAAAGTCCATTTTTAAAAGCAGCAAAAACAAAGAATTAGCTGCAAAGGATCAGAAGATAGAGGAACTAACAGACCGCTTAATGAGAACAATGGCCGAATTCGATAACTTTAGAAAACGTTCTGAAAAAGAAAAAGCGCAAATGTATGATATCGGTGCAAAAAGCATTATTGAGAAGGTATTACCAGTAGTAGATAATTTTGAACGAGGACTTGGTACTCTCACAGACAGTGATAAAGAAAATGCATTTGCTCAAGGTATTGAGAAAGTTTATAAGCAGCTTACTACTTCTTTAGAAGAAGCAGGTGTGAAGCCGATTGAAGCTGTGGGTAATGAATTTGATCCAAATCTTCATAATGCAGTAATGCACGGAGAAGATGATAATCTAGGTGCAAATATTGTATCCGATGAATTTCAGAAGGGATACATGTACCGTGATAGTGTAGTTCGCCATAGCATGGTAAAAGTTGTTAACTAATTAGTGTATAAAGATTTTGTCAACTAAATTAACGAAGCTCAATAAATCAGGAGGTTAATATCATGGGAAAAATAATAGGAATTGACTTAGGTACTACAAATTCATGTGTAGCTGTTATGGAAGGTGGTAAACCGGTTGTTATTGCTAATACAGAAGGCTCCAGAACAACTCCATCCGTAGTAGCATTTACAAAAACAGGAGAAAGACTTGTTGGTGAACCAGCAAAACGTCAGGCAGTAACCAATTCAGAAAAAACAATATCATCGATTAAAAGACATATGGGTACCGATTACAGAGTTAAAATAGATGATAAGAGATACTCACCACAAGAAATTTCAGCAATGATTCTTCAGAAGTTAAAGGCTGATGCGGAAAGCTATCTTGGTGAAAAGGTTACAGAAGCAGTTATTACTGTTCCGGCTTATTTTAATGATGCTCAGAGACAGGCAACAAAGGATGCAGGTAAAATTGCTGGTCTTGAAGTTAAGAGAATTATCAACGAGCCTACTGCTGCTGCACTTGCATATGGTCTTGACAATGAACACGAGCAGAAGATCATGGTATACGACTTAGGTGGTGGTACCTTCGACGTATCCATCATTGAAATCGGTGACGGTGTTATCGAAGTATTAGCTACTTCCGGTGATAACAGACTCGGTGGTGATGACTTCGATGAAAGAATTACAAGATATATGATCGACGAATTCAAGAAATCCGATGGTGTAGATTTATCTTTAGATAAGATGTCCTTACAGAGATTAAAGGAAGCGGCAGAGAAGGCAAAGAAAGAGTTGTCCTCCGCTACAACTACAAATATCAACCTTCCTTTCATCACAGCAACTGCAGAAGGACCAAAGCATTTTGATATGAACTTAACTCGTGCTAAATTCGATGAGTTAACACATGATTTAGTAGAAAGAACAACGGTACCGGTTCAAAACGCTCTTCGTGATGCAGGTATCACTTCCGGCGAATTAAAGAAAGTATTATTAGTTGGTGGATCTACCCGTATTCCAGCTGTTCAAGATAAAGTAAAACAATTAACCGGTCATGAGCCTTCCAAAGCATTAAATCCGGATGAATGTGTAGCAATTGGTGCTTCTATTCAGGGTGGTAAATTAGCTGGTGATGCTGGTGCTGGAGATATCCTTCTTCTGGATGTTACACCATTATCCCTTTCTATCGAAACTTTAGGTGGTGTTGCAACCAGATTAATCGAAAGAAATACTACAATTCCTACCAAGAAGAGCCAAATCTTCTCCACTGCAGCAGATAATCAGAGTGCAGTTGATATCAATGTAGTTCAAGGTGAAAGACAGTTTGCGAAGGACAATAAGAGTCTTGGCCAATTCAGACTGGATGGAATTCCACCAGCAAGAAGAGGTGTTCCTCAGATCGAAGTAACCTTTGACATCGATGCCAACGGTATTGTAAATGTATCCGCAAAAGATCTTGGAACCGGTAGAGAACAACATATTACAATTACAGCAAGTTCTAACCTTTCCGATACCGATATTGATAAGGCTGTAAAAGAAGCTGCTGAATTCGAAGCACAGGATAAGAGACGTAAAGAAGCCGTTGATGTAAGAAATGATGCTGACTCCTTAGTATTCCAGACAGAAAAAGCCTTAGGTGAAGTTGGCGATAAGCTACCTGCTGGTGACAAGTCAACGGTAGAAGCAGATCTTACCCGTGTGAAAGAATTAGTAGAAAAATCTAATCCTGAGGTTATGTCAGAAGGCGAAGTAGAGGATCTTAAATCAGCAAAAGAAAAATTAATGACTAGTGCACAGGCACTATTTGCAAAAATGTATGAGCAAACACAAGGCGGCGCTGCTGGTGCAGGTCCGGATATGTCAGGTAACGCAGGAGCAGGATCATCCTACGCTGGAGATGATGTAGTTGATGGAGATTATAGAGAGGTATAATCAATCCTTTTGCATTCACTTAAATAAACTTAATCAAGGCAGAAAGAATTTGATTTTTAAAATTCTTTCTGTACTTGACGAATCAGTGTTTGTTAAGTAAGATGTTACTTGATGGTTTTATAGACTAAGGAAGAAATAGGCGGTCAGAAGAGACTGCCTATTTCCAAATGCAAAAGGAAAAAGTTTGTGGCTATGAAAGGTGAAGGAAAAGATGGCAGATAAACGTGATTATTATGAGGTCTTAGGAGTCAGCAAGACAGCATCCGATGATGAATTAAAGAAAGCATATAGACAACTGGCAAAGAAGTACCATCCTGATACCAATCCGGGGGATACAACAGCAGAAGCAAAGTTTAAGGAAGCATCGGAAGCATATGCTGTACTTAGTGATGCCGATAAACGTAGGCAATATGATCAATTCGGCCATAATGCTTTTGAAGGCGGCGGTGGTGGCGCCGGTGGCTTTGATTTCAGTGGTATGGATATGGGTGATATCTTCGGAGATATCTTCGGGGATCTTTTTGGCGGAGGCCGTTCCAGACGAGGCAGCAACGGACCAATGCAAGGAGCCAATATCAGAACTTCTGTCAGAATTACCTTTGAGGAAGCTGTATTTGGTACAGAAAAAGAACTGGAGCTTACTTTAAAGGACGAATGTAACTCTTGCCATGGCTCCGGTGCGAAACATGGTACTGCAGCTGATACCTGTCAGAAGTGTGGTGGTAAAGGTCAGGTTGTTTATACACAACAGTCTTTATTCGGTATGGTTCGTAATGTTCAAACCTGCCCAGATTGTAAGGGAACCGGTAAGATTATAAAAGATAAATGTCCGGATTGCTATGGAACAGGTTATATCAGCAGTAAGAAAAAAATTAAGGTAACGATCCCTGCTGGTATCGATAATGGTCAGAGCGTTAGAATTCGTGGGAAAGGGGAACCTGGAATCAACGGAGGAGAGAGAGGTGATCTCCTAGTAGAGGTTGCAGTGAGCAGACATCCAATCTTCCAGAGACAAGATTATGATATCTTTTCAACGGTTCCGATTTCTTATGCGCAAGCAGCATTAGGCGGAGATATTAAAATCAGTACAGTAGATGGTGAAGTACTTTATAATGTGAAAACAGGTACTCAGACAGATACAAAGGTTCGTTTAAGAGAAAAGGGTGTTCCTACCCTTCGTAATAAACAGGTCAGAGGAGACCACTATGTGACCTTAGTGGTTCAAGTTCCTACGAGCTTAACATCAGAACAGAGAGATCTGTTAATGAAATTCGATGAAGCTATGACAGGAAAAAAAGAAATAAGTACTGAAAATGAAGGTGAAAAAGAAAAGGGAAAGAAAAAGTTCTGGAAATAAGCCATATCCCTTTGATGGAGAAAACTATGAAATGGATGAAAATAACCCTGGATACTACAACAGAAGCGATCGATCTTGTAAGTGATATGTTGAATGATCTTGGGATTGAAGGAATTGAGATTTCGGATAACGTACAAATCACGGAAGAAGAAAAGAAACAGCTTTTTATTGATTTTTTGCCAGAGTTAGAGGAAGATGATGGAACTGCAAGAGTTACTTTTTACCTGGATCCGGAGGATTCCATCGATGCAACCTTAGATAAAATCAAGGTAGGTTTGAATGAATTATCCGATTTTGTCTCGGTTGGTAGTGGGACATTTACAGTATCTGAGACTGAAGATAAAGACTGGATCAATAACTGGAAGGAGTTTTTTAAACCCTTTCGTATTGATGATACCATAGTGATAAAACCTACTTGGGAAGAATTGACCGATTTTAATGACAATGATCTAATCATAGAAATTGATCCGGGTACTTCTTTCGGGACAGGTGCCCATGAAACTACAAAGCTTTGCATCCTAAATATGAAGAAATACATGAAACCAGACTCCATTGTATTAGATGCAGGGAGCGGCAGTGGTATCTTATCCATACTAGCCAAGAAGCTAGGGGCTAAGGAAGTCCTTGGTATTGATATAGATCCCAATGCCACTGGTTCAGCCCTTGAAAATGCTGAGGTAAACCATCTTCTAATTGCGGATAGTAATCTTACCTTTGTCACCGGCAATATGATTGAAGATGGTGGCATTCGTAAACAACTCGGTATTGAAAAGTATGATATGGTGGTTGCAAATATCTTAGCTGATGTTATCATACCCTTATCCGATGTCATAGCTGAGAATATGAAACCTGACGGCATTTTCATCAGTTCCGGAATTATTAACACAAAGGAAGAGGCAGTAAAATCCGCACTTCTAAAGAATCATTTCGAAATCATGGAAGTAACCAGAATGGGCGATTGGGTATCCTTTGTTGCGAAAAAATAATGAAAAATACCTTTACAGGCGAAAGTCTGTATAGTTAAAATACTCCCAGAGTGAATTGATAACTCTGGGAGATTTTGATTCTAATCGTTTTAGTTTTGTATTAATATAAAAGAGTAAACTATTAGTAAGAATACTGATATAAAATAAAATTTGAGTTAGAAGAGACCTACTGGATATCATATTTATTATTGTAGATGGAACTATCGTTTTAACGATAAGTTATTCATAGATTTTGTATAAATTAATTAAAAGGTATATTTTTTTAAGTTATTTGTAAAACAATAATGTATAACAGAATAAAAATATTGAACATATGTTCTTTGTGTTATATAATGGTATTAATCGTGAAAGGTAAATACGGAAAAAGATTGGGGATAAAGGATGCATCGATTTTATGTAACTATGGATCAAATAAAAGAAGATAGAATAACCATTACCGGTGTAGATGTAAATCATATCAAAAACGTTCTTCGTATGAAACAAGGTGAGGAGCTTATAATTTGTAATGGACAAGGAAAAGATTGTTATTGTATAATAGAAAGCGTGTCTGAAACCGAGATTGGTACCAAGATCCTATCGGAGGATAGTACAGGTACAGAATTAAAAGCAAAGCTGATATTGTACCAAGGCTTACCTAAGATGGACAAGATGGAATTGATCATTCAAAAAGCGGTAGAATTGGGAGTTCATGAGATTGTTCCGGTGATGACAAAGCGTGTCATCGTTAAGCTTGAGGATAAGAAAAAAGAGCAAAGAAAACTGGAACGGTGGCAGCTGATTGCAGAAAGTGCCGCAAAGCAATCCGGAAGAGGAATCATACCGGTTGTAAAACCAGTGTGCAATTATTCTCAAGCAATATCGGAAGCAAAGGAATTAGCGATTGGAATTATTCCCTATGAGCAAGCAAAAGGAATTGAAGATACCAAACAAATCATCCACAATATAGCACAATATACCTCTGTGGGTATTTTTATAGGGCCTGAGGGAGGCTTTGAGCAATCTGAAGTGGAATATGCAAAGGAACAGGGGATAAGACCGATTACTTTAGGGAGAAGAATATTACGGACAGAGACAGCAGGCCTTGCAGTATTATCCATGATAATGCTGGAATTAGAGGAATAGATAAAAGCATCCGGTAAGAGTCTGTATAGACTATTTAGGAGGTAAGCGAAAGATGGAAATTCAATTATGGAGAGAGATTCTTGATCCCTATACCTTAGCGGTAGATGAACTTGTCGTAAAGTTCAACCATATCATCAGTGAATATCGACAGGTAGGTGTTTATTCACCGATCGAACAGGTAACCGGCAGGGTAAAGACCATATCAAGTATTTTAGAGAAGGCACAGAAGAAAAATATAGATCTAAAAAATTTTGAAGAGAAGATTGATGATATCGCAGGTATTCGAATTATTTGTCAGTTTGTAGAAGATATCTACAAGGTAGTGGATATCATTAAGAGACGCTCTGATATGAGAATTAAAACAGAAAAAGATTATATTAATAACATGAAAAGAAGCGGCTACCGAAGTTATCATGTTACTGTTTATTATAGGGTGGAAACATTAAAAGGAACCAAGGAAATTCAAGTTGAAATCCAAATAAGAACTTTAGCGATGAATTTTTGGGCTACGATTGAGCATTCTTTACAGTATAAATACAAGCAAAACATGCCGGAGCATATCAGAGAACGGTTATCAGCTGCCGCAGATGCTATTTTAATGTTGGATCAGGAGATGTCTCTCGTCAGAGATGAAATTATGGACGCGCAGAATTCCTTCAAGGTAAAAGCAAATATTGTTGCCGATATTCTGACCAATATTCAAAATCTATATAAAGTTGCCAATAAGGCTGAGGTAATCAAGATACAGGATGATTTCTTCCGTATCTATCAAATGGGAAATCAGGAAGAGCTAGAACAGTTCAGTAAACAACTGGATATAATATCGGAGCGTTACCACGCACAAAGTTTACGATAATACGAATAGAAAATAACGGAGTGAGAAAATGACATTACCTAAATTATTTGAGGACAGAATGAAAACGCTTTTGGGAGAAGAATATGAAGATTATCTTCAATGCTTCGATCAGCCTCATTATGGAGGACTTCGAGCAAATCATTTGAAGATAACCCCAGAACAGTTTGAACAAATTTGTCCTGTTCCATCGGAAAGAGTACCGTGGATCCGCAATGGATATTATTATGATACCTCTACACAGCCAGCAAGACATCCTTATTATTATGCAGGATTATACTATATCCAAGAGCCTAGTGCCATGACACCTGCTAGTTTGTTACCGATTGAAAAGGGTGATAAGGTATTGGATATTTGTGCAGCACCGGGTGGCAAAAGTACGGAGCTTGGTGCAAGACTCTTCGGTGAAGGTCTGCTGGTTTCCAATGATATCAGTAATTCCAGAGCAAAAGCACTCCTTAAGAATATTGAATTATTTGGTATCCGTAATGCTGTTGTTTTAAGTGAAGCACCGGTGAAGCTGGCAGGTTATTTTCCTGAATATTTTGATAAGATTTTAATCGATGCGCCTTGTTCAGGAGAAGGAATGTTTCGGAAAAGTCCTGCTATCATGAAAAACTGGGAACAATACGGTGTTGAGTATTATAGTAAATTGCAGAAAGAGATTATTCTATTTGCTGCAAAAATGTTAAAACCCGGGGGTTATATGCTTTATTCAACCTGTACATTCTCGCCGGAAGAGAATGAAGGTACTATTGCTTATCTACTGAAAGAGTGTCCCGAATTTTCTGTAGTAAATGCTCTGCCAGAGGAAGAAACTAGAAAAGTGCTTGGTATTTCTTATGAAGGCTTTGATTTTGGTAAACCTGAATGGGTGGATGGGCCGGAGGAATTAAAGCACTGTATTCGCTTGTGGCCCCACAAGATCAAAGGCGAAGGTCATTTTATTACATTATTGCATAAGAGGGAGGAGAACGCTCTTACAATTAAGGAAGTTTCTTATTCTGTTCCTAAGAACAAATCATTAATCTCTGAAGAAGCTTTGGCATTTATACAAAAGCTTAAGTTTCCTATCGATAAAGAGCAACTACATGTACATGAAGATAGGGTATATATGCTTCCGAAAGGATTACCGGACTTAAAGGGCTTACGGATCATGAGACAGGGGTTATTACTTGGGGAAATGAAAAAACAGCGGTTTGAACCTTCTCAAGCATTAGCGAATGCATTAAAAATCGAAGATTATGACGATACCATCCGATTAAATAGTGAGGATTCGAATGTGATCCGATATTTAAAATGTGAAACCATCGATTTACAAAAAGATTATCCAGATGGTTGGTACTTAATTTGTGTGGATGGGTATCCCTTAGGTTGGGCTAAAATAACCAACGGTAATTTTAAGAATAAATATTTACCCGGTTGGAGATGGGTATAATGGGAAAAGGCAGGTTTAACTATGTCGGATCTAATTCGATTAGATAAATATTTGGCTGATATGGGCGTTGGGACTCGTAGTGAATTAAAAAATTACATTCGTAAAGGAAGAGTAAAACTCAATGGCATCGTATGCAACCAACCAGAAACAAAACTTAATAAGAGTGTAGACAGAGTCACCTTTGATGATAATCCTATTGAATATGAAGAATATATTTATTATATGCTTCATAAGCCCGCCGGAGTGGTATCTGCAACGATGGATAACGTCAGTAAGACAGTAATTGATATCATTGAAGATAAAAAGGGGAAGGAGCTTTTTCCGGTCGGGCGACTGGATAAAGATACGGAAGGACTCTTAATTATAACCAATGACGGAGCATTGGCTCATCAATTATTGTCCCCGAAAAAACACGTGGATAAGATGTATTATGCGAAGGTAAATGGAATTGTTACTGAAGATGATAAAGAAGCTTTCTTAAAAGGTGTAAATATTGGAGAAGATGATATTACTCTGCCAGCCAGACTTACGATCTTACTGTCCGATGAAATCTCTGAGATTGAACTGACCATTCAAGAAGGAAAATTTCATCAAGTAAAACGAATGTTTGAAGCCGTGGGAAAAGAGGTTATTTACCTAAAACGATTATCCATGGGAGGTTTAACTCTAGACCCTAACCTTAAGCTTGGTGAATACCGCAGACTGACCGAAGAAGAGGTACTCTATCTGAAGGGTCTACAGGATGTATAGAGATTTGTTATGGAGATTTATCATACATTATGAGAAGAACTGCTTGTTGTAAATGTAACGGCGTAGGAGTAATCGTGTATAACGGTAAATTCGTAAGGGTAATTGTTATTCGATCATATGTAATTTTTTGTGATTTATATGAATTCATCTGGAAAGGACTTAAGATAACATGATTTTTAAGGATATAGAAGCTGTAATATTTGACTTAGATGGTACCCTGGTCGATTCTATGTGGATGTGGGAAAGTATTGATATAGAATATCTTGGTCGTTATGGTATTCAACTACCGGAGGATCTTCAAAAGAAGATCGAAGGAATGAGCTTTTCGGAAACTGCCGGTTATTTTAAAGAACGCTTTCAGTTACCCGATGATATAACTAAGATTAAGAACGATTGGAATGAGATGGCCTGGGATAAATATAGAAATGAAGTTCCCGTAAAGGATGGAGTCAAAGAATTACTTGAATACTTAAAATGCAAGGATATTCCTGCCGGTATTGCAACCAGTAACTCCAGAGAGTTGGTGGAACTTATTATCCAAAAGCATAAGTTAAATGACTATTTTTCTTCTATTCGTACTTCCTGTGAGGTTGCCAAGGGTAAGCCTGCGCCGGATATCTATTTACTTGTAGCTAAAGACCTGGAAGTGGAGCCTACCAGATGTCTTGTTTTTGAGGATGTAATGCACGGAGTTATGGCAGGAAAGAATGCCAATATGAAGGTATGTGCGGTTTACGATAAATTCTCTGATAAGGATCAGGAACAAAAAAGAAGAATGGCGGATTATTATATTCATTCGATCAAAGATCTGATGCCTTTTTAGATTATTTTTTAGTAAGAATAAAACCATGATTTTGCAAAAGGCACGTATGGACAAATAAAATCCATGGAAAATGTTATTACCAATACTTCGATTCCTATTGATTCGTTTGAATAAAGAAATCATATCGATTATTGCTTATCGATGATAAAGTTTATGTTAATAGTAAATTTATAGATAGTGATAAAACATAAGTTATATAGATTTTTATATAGATAGTTATACTGAAAGTGCAGAAAAGATTTCAGCAGAAGGCATTAATAGATAGGTGGTTAATTATGAAAATGATTATTGTGGAACACAATGAAGCCGGGCAACGTTTGGATAAGCTTTTAAGTAAAATTCTGAATAAAGCACCGAAAAGCTTTATCTATAAGATGCTTCGTAAAAAGAATATCGTATTAAATGGAAAAAAAGCAGAGGGATCAGAAAAACTGATACTCATGGATGAGATTAAGCTGTTTCTGTCTGATGAAACCATAGAACAATTTAGCGAGCCGATAGAAACTACACAAGTAGAACATCGGCTTGTTATTCTATATGAGGATAAACACCTCTTATTACTGAATAAACCAATCGGTATGTTATCTCAGAAGGCGGAGAAAGATGATATTTCTATCATTGAACATATCATATCCTATCTCATTGATACAAAGCAGCTGACAAAAGAGGAGCTTAGCAGATTTAAACCCGGAGTCTGTAATCGATTGGATCGCAATACGAGCGGAATCTTAATCGCTGGAAAATCACTGCTCGGATTACAGGAGATGGCTCGATTATTAAAAGACCGTTCCATGGATAAATATTATCTTTGTATTGTAAAAGGAAGAATTCAGGAGAAAAAACGTATCGAAGGATGGCTTAGTAAGGACGAGGAGAAGAATCAGGTAAAAATATATCAAAATCAAAGAGATGATACCGAATTCATCTGTACAGAATATGAACCAATTCGTTTTTCAAAAATTTTTTCAAAAGATGCACAAAATAGTAACGATAGTTATACTTTATTAAGAGTGAAACTGATTACCGGAAGGTCCCACCAAATTAGAGCACATTTAGCTAGCATCGGTCATCCACTGATCGGTGATTACAAATATGGTGATTCAAAATCAAATCACTATTTTACAAATAAATATGAATTAAGACATCAGTTATTGCATTCCTATCATATGAAATTTCCTTTGATCACCGGGGAGTTATCCTATTTATCGAATAAAGATTTTACTGCTGAAATTCCGGAGCTATTTCGTCAAATCGAGAAAGATCTATTTTAATACTATAAGAGGAGGATATTCGTATGCCATCATGGAATTCCCGCGGGTTAAGAGGCTCTATGCTCGAGGAATTGATTAATTTTACTAACCAGAGATATCGAGAGAAGAAGCTGGCGTTAATTCAGAAAGTTCCTACTCCGATCACACCAATTAACATAGATAAAGAATGCAGGCATATCACCTTAGCTTACTTTGAGCAAAAGAGTACCGTGGATTATATCGGAGTCGTACAGGGAATACCAGTGTGTTTCGATGCTAAGGAATGTGCGGTAGATACTTTTAATATGAATAATGTACATGAACATCAGATTTCATTTATGAAGGAATTTGAAGAGCAATCCGGTATTGCCTTTTTATTAATTTATTTTAAAAAGAAGGATATTTACTATTATCTGACCTATGAGAACTTAAACTTCTTCTGGGAACGAGCAGTGAACGGCGGTAGAAAAAGTTTCCGCTTTGATGAGCTGGATCCTGAGTATCAAATACCCCTACAAAGTGGAGCTTGTATTCATTATCTTGAGGCGCTTCAGAAGGATCTGGACAGAAGAGAGAAGAGATAATATTTTATTCTAAGCATAGCTTATTTTTGAATTATTCTGCATAAATTAATGGATTTTTATTTTACATAATGGTTGACATCACTACTAGGTTGAATTATAATAAATCAACATATCAGTATGGTAGCGAATTATCACTGTACCACAATGAAGTGTTACTCCATTTGAGATTAATTTAAGAAAGGCTTGGTGTTTCCTATGAAAGAGAAACTATTACATACTCCGGAAGGAGTCAGGGATATCTATAATTCTGAATGTGCAACAAAATTAATGCTGCAGAATAAGCTCCATCATGTCCTAGAACATTATGGATATCAGGATATTCAGACCCCAAGCTTCGAATTTTTTGATATCTTTAATCAAGAACGAGGGACCGTTGCATCCAAGGATATGTATAAATTCTTTGATCGGGAAGGGAATACTTTAGTACTTCGTCCGGATATCACCCCCTCAATTGCCCGTTGTGCGGCAAAATACTACAAAGATGAAAAATTACCTATTCGTTTATGCTATATAGGTAATACTTTTATCAATTACTCTGGTTATCAGGGAAAATTAAAAGAAGTAACTCAGCTTGGAGCTGAGTTGATGAATGATAACAGTGCAGATGCGGATGCAGAAATGTTAGCACTTACTATTGAATGTTTATTACAATCGGGGCTGAAAGAATTTCAACTAGACTTAGGAGAAGCAGATTTCTTTCGTGCTTTGGTAGAAGAAGCAGGTTTTCACGATGAAGAAGAGATTACACAGCTTCGAATCTTAATTGAGAATAAAAATATGTTTGGTGTAGAAGAGAAAGTGATAGAAAAAGAGATGTCAAAGGAATTAAAGGAAATCTTTCTAAAGCTTCCTGAACTATTTGGTTCTCTGGATACCTTATCCTATGCTAAAACATTAACTACCAATCAAAGAGCGATCAAAGCGATTGAGCGTTTAGAACGAATTTATAGTATTCTTACGGACTATGGTTTTGAAAATTATGTTTCTTTTGATCTTGGTATGTTGAGCAAATACAATTATTATACAGGAATTATATTTAAGGCTTATACCTATAGTACCGGAGAAGCAGTTGCTACCGGAGGCCGATACGATAACCTGGTTGGTCAGTTCGGAAAAGAAGCTCCAGCCATTGGCCTTGCCATAGTAATCGACCAATTAATCATAGCATTAACGAGACAAAAACTTTTACAGGCTCCAGAAGAACTAAGTACCTTAATCCTGTATCGTATGGAATATCGGAAACAAGCCATCGCGTTAGCGAATCACTTTCGAAAAGAAGGTGATTATACCATTCTACAGTTATCGAATCATGTAACTACAGTCGAAGAATACCTTGCTTATGGGAAACGTTTTGGCGTTGGAGGTATCTTATCCTTAGAGAATGACAATGAAATAAATGTGATTGAAACAGCTACGGGATTTATGCAAACCGCACCGATGCATGATTTTTTATCGATGGAATAGATGTTCGTTTTCACTGATGTAATGTATATTTTATTTATTAATATCTAATAAACGTCGGTAGAATAGGAGAATTGTGATGAGATATATTACGGTAGCTTTAGCGAAAGGCAGATTGGCATTAAAAACCTTAGAGATCTTAGAAAAAATAGGGATCACCTGTGAAGAAATAAAGGATAAGAATACTAGAAAATTAATCTTTGTTAATGAAGAGCTCAAACTTAAATTCTTTCTAGCAAAAGCAAACGATGTACCAACCTACGTCGAATATGGAGCAGCTGATATCGGTGTGGTAGGGAAGGATACGATATTAGAAGAAGGAAAACGAATGTATGAAGTAGTGGATTTGGGGTTAGGAAAATGCAGAATGTGTGTTGCCGGCCCGGTTCATGCAAAAGAATTACTTCAACATGGCGCATTGATTCGAGTAGCTACCAAATATCCTAATATCGCTAAGGATTATTTTTATAATAAAAAACATCAAACAGTAGAAATTATTAAGTTAAACGGTTCCATAGAGCTTGCTCCGATTGTAGGTTTGGCTGAAGTGATCGTAGATATAGTAGAAACCGGTTCGACATTGAAAGAAAACGGACTTGAGGTTTTAGAAGAGATCTGTAATTTATCGGCCAGGATGGTGGTTAATGAAGTAAGCATGAAAATGGAACATGAACGTATCTCGAAGATCATTAAAGATCTGAAAGAAGTATTACAAGAGAATAAATAAGGAGGAACGTATCATGAGGATTGTTGAACTTACTTCTGAAACGAAAAAAAATCTATTGGAGGATCTCCTGCAAAGGAGTCCAAACCAATACGAGGAATATGCACAAAGAGTAGCGACTATATTACAGGATGTGAAAGAACGAAAAGATCTCGCTGTGTTTGACTATACCGCACGTTTTGATAAAGCTGTAATCAATGAGATTAACCTGCGAGTAACTGAGGATGAGATAACAGAAGCATATGCATTAATTGATCCCGAAGTAGTAACAGTTATTAAGAAAGCCATCGTTAATATAGAAGAATATCATAGAAAACAGAAGCAGTATAGCTGGTTTGACAGTACAGAAAATGGAACAATACTGGGTCAAAAGATTACTCCAATTGAATCTGTCGGTGTCTATGTACCCGGTGGAAAGGCAGCTTATCCGTCCTCCGTATTAATGAATGTAGTCCCTGCAAAAGTGGCGGGAGTAACTCGTATCGCCATGACAACTCCGCCGGATCAGAATGGTAAGGTGTATGCAGGAACCTTAGTGGCTGCTATGGAAGCGGGAGTAACGGAGATTTATAAAGTAGGTGGTGCTCAGGCGATTGCTGCCCTGGCTTACGGAACCGAAAGTATCAACAAAGTGGATAAGATAGTCGGACCCGGTAATATCTATGTTGCGTTAGCAAAGAAAGCGGTGTATGGTCATGTAAGTATTGATTCCATTGCCGGTCCCAGCGAAATACTAGTTCTGGCAGATGAAACAGCCAATCCAAGATATGTGGCAGCAGATTTGTTATCCCAAGCGGAACACGATGAGTTAGCTTCCGCAATCCTAGTTACAACCAGTAGAACCTTGGCAGAAAAGGTATCATTAGAGATCGATGCATTTCTTAAGGAATTATCCAGAAAGGATATTATGGAAAAATCCTTGGATCATTACGGATATTTGTTGATAGCGAATACGATGGAAGAAGCGATCGAAGCAGTCAATGAAATTGCATCAGAACATCTTGAAATCATGACAAAAGATCCCTTCCTTACAATGACGAAGATAAAAAATGCAGGAGCAATCTTTATCGGTGAATATGCCAGTGAACCCTTGGGCGATTATATGGCAGGTCCGAATCATGTATTGCCCACCAACGGAACTGCGAAATTCTTTTCACCCCTAAGTGTAGATGATTTTATTAAAAAATCCAGTATTATCTCTTTCTCCAGAGAAGCTTTACAGTCAGTATACCAGGATGTTGTAAAGTTTGCGAATGCAGAAGGGTTGACTGCTCATGCAAATTCGGTAGCAGTACGATTTGAATAATGTAATTAAATCGAATAACATAACGTACACTATTGTATTTTTATATCATTAAAATAAGCAACAAGCAAAAACAACAGCATTCCGTCAGATCATCCATAGGATATGTTGTATTCATGTATAAGAATGCATCTAGATATCGTATCGGATGTCTTTGGTATGCTGTCTTATTTTAAATCATATTTGACATTTATTCCACTTAATGTATAATTAAAAAATAGAAAGGAAGTAAAAAAATGAAGACTAGAAGTGCTGTAATTGCCCGTAAGACGAAGGAAACAGATATCACTTTGGAGCTTAACTTAGATGGTAGCGGAAATTCTCAGATAGAGACCGGAATTGGATTTTTTAATCATATGCTCGATAGCTTCACGAGACATGGCTTCTTTGATATGAAGCTTTCGGTAACAGGAGATTTATATGTTGATTCCCATCATACCATAGAAGATACTGGGATTGTTCTGGGTCAAGCCATTAAGAATGCTTTGGGAGATAAACAGGGAATTAAGCGCTATGGATCATTTTTCCTTCCTATGGATGACGCTCTAGTGCTCTGTGCCATCGATTTATCCGGCCGCCCCTTTCTTGTATATGACATGGATTTTACGGTAGATAAAGTTGGTTATATGGACACGGAGATGGTCAAAGAATTTTTTTATGCAATTTCTTATTCCGCAGGGATGAATTTACATATCAAGTTAGTTCATGGTACCAACAATCATCACATTATGGAGGCAGTCTTTAAAGCCTTTGCAAAAGCATTGGATGAGGCCGTCAGCTTTGATGATCGTATTAAGGGTGTGTTATCCACCAAGGGAACCATTGACTAACGACATGATATCCTTATAGATAGAAAGGTACAGGTGTAATATGAAGTTATTTCCGGCTATTGACATCAAGAACGGACAGTGCGTAAGACTACGTCAGGGGAAATTTGAAGATGTTTTGATCTATTCTGATACCCCTTTAAAAATAGCAAAGTTATGGGAAGCACATAAAGCTTCCTATATTCATATTGTAGATTTGGATGGTGCATTGGTTGGACATTCCGTCAATGATGAAGTGATAAAGTCTATTGTAAACGAAGTCAAGATTCCGATCCAAGTCGGTGGCGGCATCCGAACGATGAATGACATCGAACACAAGTTAAACCTAGGTGTTGGTCGGGTCATCATAGGAACGAAGGCAGTGAAAGATCCGGGATTTGTAAAAGATGCAGTCAAGGCTTTTGGTCGTGATCGAATTGTAATTGGAATCGATGCAAAAGATGGTATGGTAGCCATTGAAGGGTGGGAGAAATTAAGCACTCACCATGCGGTATCCCTAGCTCTAGAAATGAAAAAAATTGGTGTTAAAACCATTGTATATACAGATATCTCCAAGGATGGTATGCTGCAAGGCCCTAATATTTCCTATACTAAGGAGATGTCAGAGATAACAGGAATGAATATTATCGCTTCCGGTGGTGTATCCTCCTTAAAAGACTTGGAATTGCTTCATGAAGCAGGTATCTATGGTGCAATTATAGGAAAGGCACTGTATGAAAATAGAATTGATCTTAAGACAGCCGTAGAGTCTTTTGAACGATAGAACAAAATCATAGGAAGAAGGTTAATCATGTCGAATAAAAAAATTATACCCTATATCAATGCTGAAAATGAAGTACCGGAGAACGTGATTTTGATGGCTAAAAATTATTCCTATGGAGGAGCGGATGAGTTATTTCTCTTTCATTACTCCAAGGATGAAAAATCCAGAGAAGAATTTCTCACTTTGGCAAAGGAACTATCGAAGGAAGTAGATTTACCGTTTCTGGTTGGAATTTATGTACACCGGTTGGAAGATATTAAGAAAGCATTGTATACCGGTGCTTCTTCTATCGTAATCAAATACGCTCTGTTAGATGATAAAAAGCTATTATTAGAAGCTTCAAAGCGCTTTGGATCGGATAAAATAATTGTAGAACTGGATATGCTGGAATGTATGGATCAAGAAGGCGAGGAACTTTGTCATCTATTACAGGGGTATGTGATAGGTAAAGTACTATTAAAACATGTCGCTTTGACCAAAGAAACAATGGAGCGTATTACCCATGCTCCGTTCCCTGTGATTGTTAGGGATAGCCTTGTTCGCAATGATATTGGAAGCCTGATTTCTATTGCAAATGTGGAAGGGATTGCTACTAATTTTTTTGAAAATAGAGATATTATGAAAGCAAAATTAGGTTTAAAAGTGCAAGGCATCGACATAAATACCTTCGATAGCAAGCTACCTTTTTCTGAATTTAAATTAAATAAGGATGGCTTGATTCCGGTAATTACGCAGGATTATAAATCCGGTGAAGTTTTGATGCTTGCGTATATGAACGAAGAAGCTTATAATAGGACTATTGAAACTGGAAAGATGACGTATTTCAGCCGAAGCAGAAACGAACTTTGGATCAAAGGGGATACCTCCGGGCATTACCAATATGTCAAAGAACTTTCCATCGATTGTGATAAGGATACGATACTCGCGAAAGTGCTTCAGATTGGTGCGGCATGCCATACGGGATCCCGTTCCTGCTTTTATACACCGCTCATGAAGAAAGAATATGCGGATACCAATCCGTTCCATGTATTCCAAAGTGTCTTCGATGTCATATTAGACCGCAGAAAGAATCCGAAGGAAGGTTCCTATACCAATTATTTATTTGATAAGGGACTGGATAAGATCTTAAAAAAATGTGGTGAAGAGGCAACTGAGATCGTTATCGCAGCAAAGAACCGCAATGCGGAAGAGTTGCGTTATGAGATTTCGGACTTTTTATATCATATGATGGTTCTGATGGCAGAATGCGATTTGGATTGGGATGATATTGTATCAGAGCTTTCTCACAGAAAATAATTTCATGTATATGAAATGAATGATAAATAACTAGGAGGCAAAAGAAAGTGCAGCAATATGGTGTAAATGAATTAAGAAAGATGTTTTTAGAGTTTTTTGAAAGTAAAGGACATCTAAAAATGAATAGTTTTTCCTTAGTTCCACAGAATGATAACAGCTTATTATTAATTAATTCCGGTATGGCACCGCTAAAACCGTATTTTACAGGACAGGAGATACCCCCAAGAAAACGTGTTACAACCTGTCAGAAATGTATTCGTACCGGTGATATTGAGAATGTAGGTAAAACAGCAAGACATGGTACCTTTTTTGAGATGCTTGGTAATTTCTCTTTCGGTGATTATTTTAAGCATGAAGCAATTGCCTGGTCTTGGGAATTCTTAACAGAAGTAGTAGGACTTGATAAAGATCGTCTTTATCCATCCATTTATCAGGATGATGATGAAGCATTTCATATTTGGAACCAAGAAATCGGAATAGCTCCGGAGAGAATCTTCCGTTTTGGTAAAGCAGATAACTTCTGGGAACATGGTGCAGGCCCATGCGGACCTTGCTCTGAGATTTATTATGACCGTGGTGAAAAATACGGCTGTGGTAAACCAGGCTGTACCGTAGGTTGTGAATGTGATCGTTTTATTGAAGTATGGAATAATGTATTTACCCAGTTTAACGGTGATGGTAACGGCAATTATACAGAACTGGAAAATAAGAATATCGATACCGGTATGGGTCTTGAGCGTCTTGCAACTGTAGTACAGGATGTTGGCTCTATTTTTGATGTAGATACAATGAAAGCGATCCGTGATAAAGTATGCAAGATGGCGAAAGTTACTTACCATTCCGACCTAAAGAAAGATGTTTCTATCCGCTTAATTACGGATCACATTCGTTCGGTTACCTTTATGACTTCCGATGGTATTATTCCATCCAACGAAGGCCGCGGTTATGTTCTTAGAAGACTTCTTCGTAGAGCAGCAAGACATGGAAGACTTCTTGGAATTGAAGGAAGCTTCTTAGCAGAATTATCAAAGACAGTGATCACGGAATCGAGGGACGGTTATCCTGAACTTGAAGATAAGAAAGAATATATCTTAAAGCTTCTTACGATTGAAGAAGATAAATTTAATAAAACCATTGACCAAGGATTAATGATCTTAGGGGATATGGAAAAAGCTCTGGAGGAAAAAAGCAGTAAAGTACTTTCCGGAGAGGATGCTTTTAAGCTGTATGATACTTACGGCTTCCCGATTGATTTAACTAAGGAAATCTTAGAGGAAAAGGGCTTTCAAGTAGATGAAAAAGGCTTTAAGGATGCGATGGAGGTACAGAGGGTGACTGCCCGTAATGCCAGAGGTACCACCAATTATATGGGTGCCGATGTAACAGTATATCAGCAGATCGATCCTGCAATCACTTCTTCCTTTGTTGGCTATAACAATCCTACCCACAGCTCTGAGATTACAGTATTAACCACTGAGACTGATCTGGTAGAAGAATTAGTTGCTGGCCAGAAGGGCACTATCTTAGTAAAAGAAACACCTTTTTATGCAACCATGGGTGGCCAAATTGCAGATACCGGCGTTATTACTACCGCTGATGCAGCCTTTGAAGTAGAAGATACCATTAAGCTGCAAGGTGGTAAAGTAGGACATGTTGGAACTGTGACTAAGGGTATCTTTAAAGTAAATGATAAAGTTAGCTTACAGATTGACCCTAAGAAGAGAGGCTCTATCTCTAAGAATCATAGTGCAACTCATCTCCTTCATAAGGCTTTAAGAACAGTACTTGGAACTCATGTTGAACAGGCCGGTTCTTTAGTAACTGAGGATAGACTTCGTTTTGACTTTACGCATTTTTCGGCTTTATCTTCTGAAGAGATTAGTAAAGTAGAAGCCCTTGTCAATGAACAGATTGCATGTAACCTTACCGTTGATACCAAGGTTATGAATATTGAAGAAGCGAAAAAAGACGGTGCTACAGCTCTCTTTGGTGAAAAATATTCGGATGATGTTCGTGTCGTATCCATGGGCGATTACAGTAAAGAACTTTGCGGTGGAACCCATGTTGGTAATACCGGTGTAATTACTGTATTTAAAATTCTCTCTGAGACAGGTATCGCTGCCGGAGTTAGAAGAATTGAAGCGCTTACCGGCGAAGGCGTATTTGCATATTACAAGGAATTAGAAAAGGAACTGCATGCAGCTGCAAAGATAGCTAAGGCAGAACCTTCCGCTTTAATTCAAAGAATTGAAGGTTATTTGGATGATATTAAACAGCTTCGTTCTGAAAATGAAAAGTTAAAGAGCAAATTAGCAAAAGATGCCCTCGGTGATGTATTAAATCAAGTAATTGAAGTGAAGGGTGTAAAACTTCTTGCAGCTCAAGTGCCTGAACTGGATATGAATGGTCTTCGAAATCTGGGAGATCAATTAAAAGATAAATTAGGTGACTGCGTCATTATCCTGGCATCTGCGTTAGCTCCTGACAAGGTTAGCTTACTTGCTATGGCTTCGGATGGTGCTATGAAAAAAGGTGCTCATGCAGGCAATTTAATTAAGGAATTAGCAGCTTTTGTTGGTGGCGGCGGCGGTGGTAGACCGAACATGGCACAGGCCGGAGGCAAGTCCGCAGAAGGTATTCAAACGGTCATTGATAAATCAATGGAAGTACTGGAAACACAACTTAAGTGAATTCATACAAAAATGTGTTGACGAAAATGAAAATTATGCTATAATTTATTTAGTGCTATTCAAAAAAATACCCAAACAGTTGTATAGGCACAATACACAACTGGAGGGAGGTTAGGTGTGAGACTATGTCAAATGTTATTGTAAAAGATAATGAAACTTTAGACAGTGCTCTTCGCAGATTTAAAAGAAACTGCGCGAAGGCTGGTATTCAACAGGAGATCCGTAAAAGGGAGCATTATGAGAAGCCAAGCGTAAGACGCAAGAAGAAGTCTGAAGCAGCGAGAAAACGCAAATATTAATTGTTGAAAAAAAACTTCCAATGAAGAACCATTGGAAGTTTTATTTTTGTCATTTCTATAGAAATCTCTTGAAATAGTCTACAAGTAAAGAAAAAATCATATATTATTAACAGCATCTGCAAAGGATTTGAGGGGGCTGTTATGAAGAAAAATCTTAAATCATCCCATGAAACATTTAAAAAGAGTGCAAGGAAAACATTATATCAGGGTCTGGATCAGAAAAATAAAATAAATCCGCAAAAAAAGGCTACCTATTTGGAGGAATTATCGAACCGACTTCATCTACCCGCTGATATTTTAGCTGGAGCTCCAATTATCACAGCTACCGGCAGAAATGAACTTTGCTTGGAAAATTACAAAGGTATCATTGAATACAATGGAAGTATTATCAAGGTACAAACAAAAGTTTGCAAGATATGTATTGAAGGTAAAGAATTAAACATTCTATATTTTACTGAGGATGAGATGCGAATTACAGGATACATACAAGCTATTTACTACCAATGATAGTCAGAGTTTATAATTGGAGGTTAGCAAAATGTTCATAAAGATTTTAAACTGGCTTCGTGGATATCTGTGTGTACGAATCAAAGGCAACTCCCCGGAACGGTTCTTGAATTTGTGCTTTAATAAGAAGATCTATATCTGGAACCTAATGAGTATCAAGGAAGATTATCAGTTTAACATTACCGTAAAGAATTTTAAAAAATTAAAACCAATCGCAAAGAAGACAAGGATGAGGCCTTATATTACAGAAAAAAAAGGGCTTCCCTTTTTTTTAAACAGATATCGGAAACGAAAAGTATTTTTCGCTGGAATTTTTATTTGTTGTATCTTGGTGTACATAATGTCGCTTTTTATTTGGGATATTAATATTTTAGGAGGTTCAAAACATACTCCGGAAGCTGTTATGAAGTTTTTATCGGAAAAGGATGTTTTTACCGGTATGAAAAAGAAAACTGTGGATTGCCAGGAAATCGAAGAAACCCTTCGTTTGGCTTATAAGGATATAGGATGGGTATCTGCTGAAGTAAAAGGAACCAGACTAATCATTAAAATCACAGAAACTAATATGCCGGCTCCAGCAGGAGAAGCAATTGAACCAAGCCATATCGTAGCAATCAAACCAGGTATTATCGATAAAATCATCACCAGAGCCGGAACTCCCATGGTGAAAGTGGGTGATGTAGTAAAACCAGGTGATATTCTAGTATCCGGAATCATCACAACGTATGATGATTTTCAAGTGGTATTGGATAAAAAACCAATTGTAGCTGATGCTAGTATATTATGTAAAACTTATTATGACTATCATGATGTATTTTCTATGAAGTATATAGAAAAAATATATACAGGTGAAAAGAAAAAAGGTTATTACATCACGCTTCTTTTAAGGAAAATATTTTTATATAATCCTAGATATTCCTATGATAATTATGATATAATTGTTAACGAAAATAAGCTGCATATAACAGACAGTTTCTACCTTCCAATGCAAATTGGTACGGTGACTGCAATGGCTTATGAGGAAGAAAAAAGAACTTATTCAGAAGAAGAGGCTTCTACCATTGCCAAAGATAGATTAAAACGGTATTTTGATCAATTACTGGAAAAAGGTGTACAAATAGAAGAAAATAATGTTAAAATAACAATTGAGAATAATTCCTGTAAAGCTGAGGGTAGAATTGTTGTAAAAGAACCGGCTTGGGAATACAAAACAATACTTGAAAGTGAGTGGAGGATTGAACAAACAGATGAGCATAATGGAGACGATCATTGATATACCTACCGAACACGAGAGAAATGTATTTGGACATTTTGATGCTTATGTTAAAATAATCGAGAAAACCTTAAATGTAACAATCATTGCACGAAACGGAGAGATTAAAGTAATTGGTGCATCGGAGGATGTAATCAAAGCAAAAAGTGTATTTGTGCAGCTCTTAGAATTATCCAAACGAGGGAATACGATTACAGAGCAGAATGTTAATTATGCTTTATCCTTGTGTTTTGAAGATAAGGAGAGTGCAATTGTTGAGATTGATAAGGACTTGATCTGTCATACAATCAACGGAAAACCCATCAAGCCAAAGACCATTGGGCAGAAATCCTATGTTGATATGATTCGTAAGAAAATGATTGTTTTTGGTGTGGGTCCCGCCGGTACCGGTAAGACCTATCTTGCTATGGCTATGGGTATTACAGCATTTAAAAATGACGAAGTCAGTAAAATTATACTAACCAGACCTGCGATCGAGGCTGGTGAAAAATTAGGATTTCTACCAGGAGACTTGCAAAGTAAAGTCGACCCTTACTTACGGCCATTATATGATGCTCTTTATCAAATTATGGGTCCCGATAGCTTTGCGAAGAACACAGAAAAAGGGTTGATTGAAGTTGCACCGCTTGCTTATATGAGAGGTAGAACACTGGACAATGCTTTTATTATTCTAGATGAAGCACAGAATACAACACCTGCACAGATGAAGATGTTTTTAACCAGAATTGGATTTGGATCTAAAGTAGTAATTACCGGTGACTTAACGCAGAAGGATCTTCCTACCGGAACGAAATCCGGTTTGGATGTTGCATTAAAGGTACTTGGCAAAATTGAAGATATCGGCTTTTCCTTCTTAACAAGTCAGGACGTAGTACGCCATCCATTGGTACAAAAGATCGTTAAAGCATATGACAATTATGAATCAAAACAACAGACGTACCGTGGAAATGATAACCACAGAGTAAAAGGAAATAAAAAGATTCAATATAAATCTGAGAGAATTAGGGGAAATAAAGATGGAGGAAAGTAAAAGATTCAAATTATTTCGAGTGATTGATTTGATTACCTTTCTACCGATACTTACGCTTCTAACAGTAATCATCCTTGGACTTGTGAAAAAAAGTGAGCTGGTAGAAATGATCCGGCTTAGTATTTTAACTCTGGTTTTATCCACAGTTGTTATCTATTATATTCGTTCTTTTAAAGAGAGTATCATGGATAAGAAGTATGCAAAGCCAATCCTTGTTTTAGGATATTTAATATCCATTGTATTACTCATGCTCCCCTATGATACGGATATGGTCTATTTGTGGATGCTTGGTGGACTGATAACAGCTATGCTGATTGATAGCAAGCTTGGCCTATTAATTCATTTTAATCTTTCATTTATGGCAGGTATCTCCATGGCTCTTAAGCCGGAGGTTATTATATACCTATTGATCATGGGTGTATTAATTTGTATGCTATCTGATTATCTGAAGCAAAAATCTACGATAATCTATGCTTCAGTTATTATATTGTCTACAAATATTACATTGAATTTTGTAATTCATAATTTCATCTTTGAGTCGTCATCAAATTCCGATTATATCATCTCTCTGTTCAGCATCTTGCTTATACTGGTTCTAGGGTTTTTAATCTCCCAGCTTTACGAGAAAAATGTTTCAAGGTATCTAGATAAGAATAATCTTCCAGTGGAAGAGATGGTTCATATTGAAGCATTTGAAGAACAAGCGGTCGTCGTAGATGATATAGAGAATCCGTTTATCCAATATATTCCGGAACCGGTTTATTATGACTATGGATCAGGAACAAGTTATGACTTACTTTTGGAAGAGAATAATGAGCTAATGATGAAGATGAAAGATTTTTCGACCAATCTTTATGAACACGCCTTATTGATTGGGGACATAGCATATCGTGGTGCCAAGGAAATCGGTGCCAACGAACTTCTCGCGAAAGCGGGAGGCCTTTATCATGAGGTTGGAAAAATAAAGGGAAGCAATTATATGGAAGAGGGATTGCTGATTGCTTACCAATATGGGTTTCCAAAAGAATTAAAGGATATCCTCCGGCAACATAATATTAAATATGATAAGCCAACCTCTGTGGAAGCAGTTATCGTTATGCTGGCCGATAATGTAATATCTACCATTGATTACATAGAAAAAAACGGTGATCGCAGATATACTCCGGAAGCCATTATTGAAAACATATTTCAAATGAGAATGGAAAAGGGTACATTGGATGATTCTGGTTTATCCATTAAAGGTTATAAAGCATTAAAAGAATTTTTCTTGCGAGAATTGAACACCGGAGTTAAATAAATCAGAAAGTATAGAGAGGCAGATAGTATGACAATACACATCGAAAAGGAAACCGAAGAAACCATAGATTTTAATTATGAAGATTTAATTCATCGAGTAATCAACGCCTCAATGGATCTTGAGGAGTGTCCCTATGAATCAGAAGTTAGCGTATTATTAACCGGGGACGAAGAAATTCATGAAATTAACAGAGAACACCGTGGAATCGATTCTCCTACCGACGTTTTATCTTTTCCAATGATTGAATATAGCATCCCTGGTGATTTTTCAACTTTTGAGGAACGGGAAGATTGTTTCCATCCGGAGACAGGGGAGCTGTTACTAGGTGATATTGTGATATCTGTTCACAGAGCAAAAATGCAAGCGGAGGAATACGGACATACCTTGGAGAGAGAGATTGGCTTCTTAGTAGCCCATAGCATGTATCATTTATTTGGGTATGATCATATGGAAGAGGAAGAAAGAATCCAAATGGAAGAAAAACAGAACCGTGTTTTGGATATACTTCAAATACACCGTTAATGTAATAAAAACCAGAGAGGTAGAAAGCTTATGAAAAAAAGAATCTTTTATATACTTTTATTCATTACAGTTTTATTTTGTATCGGCTGCAAGAAGAAGGATGGAGGATATAATGGTGATGTAATTGAGGAAATCGATCCCCAAATTACGGTTACAAATACACCACAACCTACACAATCATCTATACCAGATAATAACACCAGCCATGATGGAGAGATGAGAAGCTACTTGACCGGATTGTGGGTGCCTATAGAGATAGGTACAAAGAGACCTTATGCAATACAATTTAATAACATCAAAATTGTTTCAAACCAGTGGGGTATTGGACAAGCAGATATTCTGTATGAAGCAATTGTAGAAGGTGGGATCACCAGGTTACTGGGCATATTTGAAAACTTAACTGGAGACCGGATTGGTTCTGTTCGAAGCTCCAGACATTATTATGTTAGTTTTGCTGATGAATATGATGCAATTTACATCCATTACGGTAAGACAAAATATGCAGTTGCAAAGATGGAAGAATTGGGAATTGATCATATGGACGGCAATGGTAGCTTGGATACCGTAGTGTTTTATCGTGATAATTCGATGAAAGCCCCTCACAATGCCTTTACCAGTATTGAAGGAATTCAAGCTGGAATAAAGAAGATGGGCTTTGAAACAGAATATGCTTCTGATTATAAGCCCCATTACAGCTTTTATGAAAATGATACTGATCTAAACAGTACGATAGGGGTAAATAAAATCACCCTGGATTATTCCAACTACAATTCCCCCTATCTGGAATATAATTCAGATGAGAAATTATACTACCGTTTCCAATATGGAGAGAAGCATATTGATTCAAATACAAAGGAACAGTTGACATTTAAAAATATTATTGTACAATTTGTTAAGGAATGGGATATTGATAAAAATGATTATCAAACCATGGATATTGAAGACGCCACCGGTGACGGTTATTATATCACCAATGGTAAATTGATTAATATCACCTGGAAAAAGAATGAAAAGAACAGGTGGATGCGTTATTACGACGAATCAGGGGCAGAACTAACCATAAACCCGGGAAAAACCTTTATTTCGATTTTTCCGAAAGATCGAACAGAGGATGTTGAGATAACGCAATAAATACCGGTGTTTTATAACGGTAATACGTAAGAGAAAGCAAAAGGAGACGAACATGGAGGGTTCAACAAAAAAAAGTAATCATTTTTTAGTACAGGGCAGTATCTTAGCTGCTGCATCCATTATCGTCCGATTAATTGGTCTGCTTTATCGAATTCCGATGACACGGATTCTAGGGGATCAGGGTATGGGAATTTACGGAAGTGCTTATGAAGTCTATAATGTTGCATTGATTTTATCTTCCTATAGTTTACCCCTGGCAGTATCAAAGCTCGTTGCTGCAAGGGCGACAAAAAAGGAACATCGTAACGCTTATCGATTATTTCTCTGTTCCATGTGTTTTGCGATTGTCGTGGGCTTATTTGCTACATTGATAATATTTTTTGGTGCGGATTTTTTAGCTGTATTATTTTATAAAGATCCCTATATCGCACTACCTTTAAAGGTATTAGCTCCGACTATTTTTGTGTTTTCTATCATGGGTGTATTAAGAGGGTATTATCAAGGGAAAAGTACTATGATACCCACTTCCATTTCCCAGGTTCTAGAGCAGATAGTCAATGCAATCGTCAGTGTATCCGCTGCTTATCTGTTAATGATAAATTTCAGTATCTCTGATAAGGTTGCCGCTTATGGTGCCGCCGGAGGTACTCTAGGGACCTTTGTCGGTGCTTTCGTTGGAATGTTATTTTTGTTTTTTGTATTTATTCTTTATAAACCAACCATAAAGAAACAATTAAAAAGGGATAAGACCCATAACCACGAGACCTATTCTTTTCTATTAAAAACACTGTTCATAACTATAGTACCGGTAATTTTAAGCCAGATCGTTTATCAGATTAGTGGTTTATTGGATAACACCTTATTTGCCCATATCATGTCAACAAAGCAAGTGACTCATTTTGACCAGACCATAGTAAAAGACGTTACAGAAGGACAATTATATACCAGGGACATCAGAGCTACCCTATTTGGTATCTATAGTAACAAATATAGGTTATTAACAAATCTACCGGTGGCGATTGCATCAGCATTTGGAGCTGCAATTGTACCAAGTATCGCTGCAGCTAAAATTAACGATATGGAAGATGTGATCCGCCATAAAGTTCATTCGGCAGTTAAATTTAATATGATAATTGCAATTCCGGCTGCAGTAGGGATGGGAGTTTTAGCCGCACCGATCATCAAATTATTGTTCCCCGGAACCAATGTCTTACTTTCTGCTAATTTGCTAAGATTAGGCTCCGTAGCTATTGTGTTTTTTGCTTTATCTACCGTAACAAACTCGGTATTACAGGGCATTAACAAATTGAAGATTCCGGTTATGAATTCCGCAATATCATTAGGAATTCACGTAATATTATTATTTTTCTTACTTCACTTTACCAATTTAAGTACTTACGCTCTGGTGATCGGAAATGTTACCTTTGCTATGGTAGTATCGCTATTAAACTGGTTTTCCGTAGCCAAGTATTTAAATTATAAGCAGGAACTCATTCGAACCTTCTTAATTCCAACCATAAGTGCCGGATTTATGGGATTGGCTACTTATTTCGGATACCAGGGAATTTTATTTATTAGTGATAGTAACTTAGTAGCCACTTTAGCATCGATCGTAATTGCCATTCTTGTTTATTTTATATTTATGGTCTTTATGAAAGGGATTGACGAGGATGAACTGCAATTTCTACCGAAGGGTTATTTCATCATACGTTTATTAAGAAAGCTTCATTTACTATAATTGTATAAATAAGTTAAAATTGGAGAATACTTATGCCAAAGGAGTGATTTGGCATGAAAATCTCAAAAATATTTATTTACCTTGCAAGCTTTCTGAGTCTCACTGTTATGTTTACATGCTGTTATTATCTCAGTTATAGGCATGCATTGAATCAGTTTAATAAAGATGCGATTGAACGAAAAGAAGAATTGCTGGCTTCCATTAAGAATAGTCTGACACCGGCACCGGAGAATGAGTCAGAGGAAAACACTGATGATACCAATGATAGTTTATCTGCGAATGTCCAGCCTTCCGATGTTATTTTACCCACCACAAAGTACATTTTAGAGACAAATGATTTAAAGACCGGAGTTACTGAGACCCAGGAATTAAATCCTCCCGGGTATCTGGTAGGATTAACCAGAGCACAGGTAGTGGAATATCTGACCGATTATATGAATGATTTACCCTTATCAGAACATAATAAGGGATTGATATCCTACGAACTATTAACATTTTCACCGGATGAAATCAAGATCCGTAAGAGTTATGACGCAGATAACATCTCTTTTATGTTCTATGTAGCCGTGAAAAATGGGTATGTAGTGGTGTACAACAGCGATTTAAAGAGTATCTACAGTTACACCAGTATCGAAGCAAAAAATTTACCGGAGAAAGACCGTATTAATTTAAGTCAAGGTATCTATATCGATAGTGTAGAAGAACTCTACGGATTATTAGAAAGCTATTCCAGTTAAAGGATTAGATTAAAAACAGTTTATAAAATCATAAAGAAACTCTTAGAAAGAGAAGAAAAGCTTGAAATAATCCCCCCAGTCAAATATAATGTAACAAATGCAAGAAGTTAAAATTGGGAGGCAGCTTTAGTGAAAAGCGATCTGATTATAATAGGAGCAGGAGCTTCCGGTCTAGTGGCTGCGATCGCAGCCGCTAGAGAAGGAAGCAAGGTTCTTATTTTAGAACATAAAGAAAAAGCAGGAAAGAAAATATTAGCTACCGGTAATGGGAAGTGTAATTATACCAACACAACTCAAACCCCGAAATGCTACCGATCCGATGACAGCGCATTTGCAACAAACGTGCTGTCTTGTTTTGATGTTAAAAAAACTATTTCATTCTTTGAAGATCTTGGTATTTATCCCAAGGAACGATCCGGCTATCTCTATCCTTATTCAGAGACAGCAGTAAGTGTACTTCAGGTATTATTAATGGAATGTGAACGACTAGGCGTGAACATTGAATATAATGTTCATGTTAGTAAAATAGAGCAACCTTTTTATACAATAAAAACAGATCACGGAAATTATACAGCAAAGAAATTAATCCTAGCTACCGGAGGCTGTGCCTCTGCTAATCTTGGATCGGATGGCAGTGGATATGAATTGGCTAAGAACCTTGGTCATACCATCATAAAGCCTTTACCGGCTTTGGTTTCCTTGAAATCAACTGAAAAGTATTGTAAGACAATCTCCGGAGTTCGTATTAATGCATGTGTACAAGCTTATCATGGAACCAATCTATTAGATAAGGAAGAAGGAGAAATCATCTTTACAGATTACGGAATATCCGGTATTCCAATCATGCAGATGAGCCGCTTTGTTGCAAAAGCATTGGATAAAAAACAAACGGTTCATGTCATACTTGACTTTATGTCGGGTCTTACTAAAGAAAATGTATTTGAATTCCTTTCCAGTAGGCAGAAACATTGTGGTAATAAAACAACAGAACAATTATATATTGGTTTATTTCATAATAAATTAGCCTATATCATGATTAAAGAAGCGAAAATAGATCCTTTGTTGCCTGCAAATAAGCTTAGCAATAAGGATTTAAATGCCTTGGTTCAAAAAATAAAGGAATTTACCATGGTAATCAATGATACCAATACCTTTGAACATGCTCAGGTATGTGCAGGAGGAGTCTCCACAAAAGAAGTTGACCCAAAAACATTAGAATCTAAGAAGAGGAAGTATCTTTACCTCGTAGGAGAGCTTTTGGATGTGGATGGAACCTGCGGGGGTTATAACCTTCAATGGGCTTGGAGCACCGGATATCTGGCAGGAAAGGCTGCAGCAAAAAGCTTGGTTCATTAAGTGACGTTACAGGAAAGGTACGATACTATGATAAGGATTTCACAGTTAAAACTTGATATAAAGCATACACCGGAAGATATTCTCTCTGGAATATCAAAAACACTAAAAATTCCAACTAATAAAATACAATCTTATGAGATTTCAAAAAAATCCATTGATGCAAGAAAAAAGGATGACATAAAGTATATTTATCAGGTTGAGGTTACCTTAAACTTTGATAAAAAAGAGAAAGAAGAAGATATCGTAAAACATTCAAAGAATGTGAATGTTTCAATAAGCACGAAAAGTTCGTACCATTATGAAGCAACTGGTGAAAATTTTTTAAAACAACGTCCCATTGTGATAGGAACCGGTCCTGCCGGACTATTTTGTGCTTGGTTGTTAGCAAAATATGGATACCAACCCTTAGTAATTGAACGTGGCGAAGACGTAGATAACAGGGTCAAAGCAGTTGAGCATTTTTGGATAAGTAATGAGCTAAATGCGAACAGCAATGTACAGTTTGGCGAAGGTGGTGCGGGAACCTTTTCTGATGGAAAACTAAATACCATGGTAAAGGATGCCAATGACCGTTATCGTTTGGTTATGGAGACCTTTGTTTCCTTTGGTGCCCCTAGTGATATCTTATATCTGAATAAACCCCATATCGGGACCGATCAATTGCGATCGGTGGTAAAGAACATGAGAAACGACATCATCGCCTTAGGAGGAGAAGTTCGGTTTCAGACTCAAATGACTGATCTGTATGTGGAAGAAGGAAAAATCGTAGGGATAGAACTAAATCATAAGGAACGAATTCCATGTGAAGTTATTATTCCCGCCATTGGCCATAGCGCCAGGGACACCTTTTCTTTATTTAAAAATCGAGGTTTAATATTATCACCGAAGGCTTTTGCTATTGGACTTCGGATTGAGCATAAGCAAAGTCTAATCAGTAAAGCACAGTATGGAGACTGCTATTCTATGCTGCCCCCAGCTGACTATAAATTAACCCACCAGACGACTTCTGGTAGAGGGGTTTATTCCTTTTGTATGTGTCCTGGAGGATATGTGGTGAATGCTTCCTCAGAGCAAGGTCATCTGGTAGTAAACGGTATGAGTAATTATCGAAGAGATGAAGAAAATGCCAACAGTGCTATCGTCGTAACTGTTCAACCGGAGGATTATGGCGGTACCGATGCCTTAAGTGGAGTAGAGTTTCAACGGCAATGGGAGCGTAAGGCTTATGAAATAGGGAAAGGTTATGTACCGGTTCAATTATTTGGTGACTTGTTAAGGAATAAAGAGAGTGTTACAATTGGTGGGATAAAGCCAAATATTAAGGGAGAATACCATCTATCGAATTTATCTGATTGTATTCCACTTGATGTAAAAGAGTCACTGATTGAAGGAATTCAGGCTTTTGATCGAAAAATTAAAGGATTTGCTGATGAAGAAGCAGTTTTATCCGGTGTTGAATCCAGAACCTCATCACCTGTTCGAATTCACAGAGATGAAGCGCTGGAAAGTAATATTAAAGGGATCTATCCCTGTGGGGAAGGTGCTGGTTATGCAGGAGGAATTACTTCTGCAGCAATCGATGGTATTAAAGTATTTGAAGCAGTTGCTGCACGATACGTTCCTCAATATTATTAGATAAGACTGAAATAAGGAGATATATATATGAACAAAAGAGACTGTTTGAAAGATAAGAAAAGAATTGTAATAAAAATCGGTTCCTCCTCTTTAACACATCAGGAAACGGGGAGTTTTAACTTAGATAAGATGGAAAAGTTGATTCGAATTTTAACGGATCTAAGAAATCAAGGGAAGGATGTTATCCTAGTCACTTCCGGAGCGATTGCTGCCGGAAGAAAAGCATTAGGATTACAGGAACGTCCGAAGGAAAGATCCATCAAACAGGCATGTGCTGCTGTAGGTCAAGCAAGACTTATGATGGTTTATCAGAAAATATTTGCAGAATACAATCAAATCACCGCTCAAATCTTGATGACCAAATATACGATGATTAATGACATTAGTAGAACCAATGCCAGAAATACCTTCGATGAATTACTAAGAATGGGTGTGATTCCTATTGTTAATGAGAACGATACTGTATCCACGGATGAGTTGGATGAATTGGATTTCGGTGATAACGATACTCTCTCAGCTATTGTTACTGCATTGGTTCATGGGGATGTCTTGATTCTTTTATCTGATATTGATGGTCTTTATACCGATGATCCGAATAAAAATAAGGATGCGAAACTAATCAGCTCCGTGGATGAGATCAATTCGGAGCTATCCGGAATGGCAAAAGAGTCTTCCAGTTCTGTTGGAACCGGTGGGATGACTACTAAGGTATCCGCAGCAAAAATTGCTACCGCTTCCGGTGCTGATATGGTAATTACCAATGGAGATAATGTACATAACATTATCGACGTTCTGGAGGGAAAAGAAGTCGGCACCTTGTTTTTAGCACATAAGGCAGATAATTTTAGCCTTTTAGATTATGTAACATCAAAACAATACCAGAAGTAATAGGAGAATTATACAATGAGTGATTTAAACATTGATCGTATCAATGAATTATACCATAAGTCGAAAGAAATAGGTTTAACCGAAGAGGAAGCGAAGGAACAGGTGAGACTTCGTCAGGAATACGTAGCCGCCATACGAAGAAACCTAAGAGGCACCTTAGATCAGGTCTCTTTTGTAAACCCAGATGGTTCCGTCACCAAAGCTACTGATTTAAAAAAGAAGAGCGATCTGGAATAACTGTCGTATTTTCCAAGACCTATTATTGAAATACTCCATAAGGAGGCCAGATATTACGAAATCAGAAATTCGAGATTATATGAAGGAAATACGAAAACAGCTTTCTTATGAAGAAAAACGGAGACAGGACAGTTCAATTCGCGAAAAACTTTATCTCAGAGAGGAATATCAGGATTGTGAAAGTGTTCTAATCTTTATCTCTTTTCAATCAGAAGTTGATACCAAACAGATGATAATAGACATGCTTAAGGAAGGGAAAAAAGTTTATGTTCCTAAAGTGACTGATAAAAGAATAGAATTTTATCGGATCTATGGTTTTGATTTTCTAACGGAGAGCAGATTCGGCATTCTGGAACCAGATATTACGAGGGACTTAAGCAGTTATCAAATAACGGAGAAATCATTAATGATTCTTCCGGGGTTAGCGTTTGACCCTTTAGGTAACCGTATAGGGTACGGCGCCGGTTATTATGACCGTTATTTAAATGAGAAAAAGAGTGATCACTTTATCAAAATAGCCATTGCTTATGATTTTCAAATAGTAGAAAAGATAGAAGTAATGGATCATGACGTAAGAGCTGATATCATACTAACACCTACAAGAGTTTATCAATGTAATCACACTACAAATTAAGGAGGAGCAGGATGACGTATTTAGAAGAGATCGGGAAGAAAGCCAGAAAAGCGGCAACCGCTTTACATCTGCTTAAGCAGGATGAGAAGAACCAGGCTCTGAAAGCTTGCGCTAAGTCATTGATTACACAAGAAGCAGAAATATTATCTGAAAACGAAAAGGACGTTGAAAACGCTAAGAAGAATCAGATCCATAGTGCAATGATTGATCGACTTCGTCTGACCCCGGAGCGTATCAAAGCAATGGCTGACGGTTTATTGGAGATATGTGCTTTACCTGATCCGATTGGGGAAGTGATATCAATGCAAGTACGTCCCAATGGTCTTACCATTGGTGAAAAAAGAGTACCTCTTGGTGTCATCGGTATTATCTATGAATCCCGTCCCAACGTAACTGCGGATGCCTTTGGTTTGTGTTTTAAAACAGGGAATGCTGTTATTCTAAGAGGTGGTAGTGATGCGATATATTCCAATAAAGCAATTATCAAAGCCCTCCGTGCTGGATTAAATAGTGTAGCATGTACCGAGGATGCAGTCATATTAATCGAGGATACCTCAAGGGAAGTTGTAAAGGAATTAATGAAGTTAAATCGCTACATAGATGTATTAATTCCAAGAGGAGGCGCAGGATTAATTAGAACTGTAGTAGAAAATAGTACCATTCCTGTCATAGAAACCGGCACCGGGAATTGCCATGTTTACGTAGATGAATTTGCTGATTTTACGATGGCCTTAGATATTATCGATAATGCAAAAACGCAACGTCTGGGTGTATGTAATGCCTGTGAGTCCTTAGTCATACATGAAAAAATAAGTAAAGAGTTCATCCCAATGTTATACGAACGACTTCATGCAAAAGATGTTGAAATTCGTTCCGATGAACGAGGCTTAGCGATCTGTGGTGGATTTGTGCCGGCTACGGAAGAAGATTACGGTACGGAATACCTAGACCGTATCGTATCATTAAAAATAGTGGATTCCATTGAAGATGCAATTGATCATATCAATATTTATAACACAAAGCATTCCGAAGCAATCATAACGAAAGATTATGATCATGCAATGAAATTCTTAAATGAAATTGATGCAGCTTGCGTATATGTCAATGCCTCCACCAGATTTACCGATGGGAATGAGTTCGGTTTTGGTGCTGAGATTGGTATCAGTACGCAGAAGCTTCATGCCAGAGGACCTATGGGTCTTAAGGCTCTGACTACAACTAAATATATTATCTTTGGTAACGGTCAGATTAGAAAATAACTTTACTAAAGCAAAATCAAAAGAAAGAGGGGAAAAAAATGGCAGAGCAATTTTATGATGCTCCATCCGGCAATGATTATAAGAAATATATTTCTAATTTCAAGAAAATTTTTATCCTTGTAGCAGGTGTTATCCTAGTCATTGCATTAGCATTTGGATCATTTTTTACGATTAAAGAGCAGGAACAGGCAGTTGTTATTACATTTGGTATTCCAAAAAGAGTCAGTGATGCAGGGTTACATCTAAAAATTCCGTTTATTCAACAAGTAAGGAAAGTGGATACTACAATCAAAGGATTTTCGATCGGATACGATAGTGAAACTCAAGAGAAGATCGAAGAGGAATCCATGATGATTACCTCCGATTTTAACTTTGTTAACGTTGACTTTTTCGTGGAATATAAGGTTTCGGATCCGGTAAAAGCATTATATTCCTCAGAGGAACCGGTTACCATCCTTAAAAGTATTGCAATGAGCAGTATTCGTTCTACCGTAGGCAGCTATGATGTAGATAGTGTAATAACCACTGGTAAAAACGAGATTCAATCTGCGATAAAAGAATCGATCCTAACAAAATTAGCTGCGCAGGATATCGGTATCCAACTGGTGAACATTTCTATTCAAGATTCTGAGCCGCCGACAGAAGAAGTTATGGAAGCCTTTAAGGCAGTAGAAACAGCCAAACAAGGAAAAGAAACTGCCTTAAATAATGCAAATAAATACCGCAATGAAAAGCTACCTAGTGCAGCGGCTCAAGTGGATAAAATTTTGCAGGAAGCTGAGTCTACCAAAGCACAGAGAATCAATGAGGCAGAAGCGGAAGTAGCAAGATTTAATGAAATGTATGAAGAATACAGCAAATATCCGCTGATCACCAAACAAAGAATGTTTTATGAGACGATGGAAGATGTTCTTCCTTCCTTAAAAGTAATCATTGATAGCGGTGATTCCGGTGTGCAAAAGTTAATGCCCTTAGATTCCCTAGTAGAAATCAATAATAGTACTGATACGGCAACTACACCGCAAGGAGGAGAAGACTAATGACTACAAATATTAAAAAGACGATATTTAAAGTTTTATTTGCAGTTATCATATTGTCTGGTGTTATCATTTTATTTACCTCCATGGTAATTACCAATGAAAATGAATACACGATTATTAAACAATTTGGTAAAATAGACCGAGTAAAAAAGGATGCCGGACTATCTTTTAAAACCCCTTTTATTGAGACTACGGACACAATACCAAAGCAAATCCTATTCTACGATATGCCGGAATCCGATGTAATTACTATGGATAAAAAGACGATGGTTGCTGACAGCTATGTATTATGGAAGATAACGAATCCAACAAAATTTGCACAGACTTTAAGTCTTTCGGTTACTCTAGCTGAGAATCGTATTGACACAACCGTATATAATGCAATGAAGAATGTTATTAGTAGCAACACTCAGGCTGAAGTAATCAGCGGAAGAGATGGTGAATTGAGTGCTTCTATCATGGAAAATATCGGTGACTCCATGAGCCAATATGGTATCGAGTTGATTTCCGTTGATACCAAACATCTCGATCTTCCTAGTAATAATAAGACAGCAGTATTTGAACGTATGATTTCCGAGCGTGATAAAATAGCGGCTACATTTACCGCGGAAGGTCAGTCCGAAGCTCAGATTATTCAAAATACAACAGACAAAGAAATCGCAATCAGCATTTCCGATGCACAGACAAAGGCTGCTAAGATCATAGCAGAAGGTGAAGCAGAATACATGAGAGTCCTCTCCGATGCTTATGATGATTCTGCCCGCAGTGAGTTCTATACCTTTGTTCGTTCCTTAGAAGCTTCCAGAGCTTCTTTAACTGGAGATGACAAGACCTTAATATTATCAGCAGATTCGCCAATTGCACAAATCTTTTATCAAATCGATTAATTAGGAATATCATCCCCTGGTATCAACATAAAGTGTGATAAGCAGATATCAGGGGAGAAATTGATATGATTGTTAATCTAGGGGAATTGAATTATTCCGATGTAAAATTAGCCGCAGATGCAAGAAGTTTGACTGCACAATATAATGGACTCATAACAACAGAAATCATAGGACATTCCCATGATAACCGAGATATTCACATGGTGAAATTAGGTTATGGGAAAAAGCATATCATCTGTACTGCAGGGGTACACGGAAGGGAATCCACCAATCCTATCGTGCTGATGTACCTGATCGAATACTATGCGAAGCTATATCGTAATTATCCGCTTGTCAAAGAGTATTTAACAAAACATTTAAATAATGCCGGAAGAGATATGAAATCGGATTACGAACATATGATATTTTCAGAATGTGTTTATGAATTATTAAATACTTTTACCATTTTATTTATTCCGCTACTCAATCCTGACGGATATATGATGGCCCTTCATGGTTTTGATATCATTAAAGATGACTTCTTGCGCAGTAAATGCCAGAGTTTACAAATACCCTCTGAAGAATGGAAATTCAATGCAAGAGGTATTGATATTAACCGTAACTTTCCAAGTTTATTATGGAAAGCAAATGATACAAATGATTTTCCTGCTAGTGAAAATGAAACAAAAGCTTTAATCAATGTTTTTCATAAGTTTACATCCCAAGGCTTTCTTGACTTTCATTCCAGAGGAAAATCCATTTATTACTACCGTAACGTTATGTCGGAGGATTATAATGTCCTTCAATTACAAATTGCGAGAAGACTTAAAAAAGTAACAGGGTATGGATTGTATATGCCGGAAGAAGAGATAAATGCCAATGATTCCGGTGGAAATACAGTTCATTATTATTCCGAACGTTTTCGCAAGCCTGCGATTACTATAGAAACTGTAAATGAAGATGAGACGTTTCCACTAAAAGACGAATTGCGTTTCTTGGTATTTGAAGAAATCAAATTAGTTATCTTTGAGTTTGGAAGCATGGTAATATAGAATATAGATAGGAGTTACAATGGAGAAAAATATCACCTCAAAAAACGAACTAGAAGCTGCAAAGCAATTGACCTTTATCAATGATCTGAAGGTAAGGTTTGATCAAGAATTTGAAAAAACAGGGAAACGAAAAACTTATCATGCGGCATACTAGCTCAGATTGGATATGTTGAGACTGATTCTGAGGATGCTGATTTTGTTCTTTACAATACCTGTACCGTTAGAGAAAATGCCAATAACAGGGTTTATGGTAGATTAGGGTATGTAGGAAAATTAAAGAAAAGCCGTCCCGGCATGATGATCGCAATTTGCGGTTGTATGATGCAGGAAGCTTCTGCCGTTGAAAAAATTAAACAAAGTTATCGATTTGTGGACATCATCTTTGGTACACATAATATCTTTAAATTAGCAGAACTAATCTATACCCATCTGGATTCTAAGAGAATGGTAATTGATCTTTGGAACGATACCGACATGATTGTTGAGAATCTTCCAAATGAAAGAAAATTCAACTTTAAAGCCGGA